>CAYSUU010000021.1:0-41721 GCA_964434375.1 uncultured Gammaproteobacteria bacterium
ACTAAGTGACTGAATTTGTTAACTTCTTTTGTTTTCAAGGAATGGAAACGAGCATTTAATGTTTGTGAAAGTGACTGTTTTCTTCATATTTCCGTGATATACTGTATATACATACAGTTTTTAAGGATTAAGACTATGCCTAAAAGAAGCCCTTTTATTGATTCAATTCGCAGAAAAATGCGGTTGTGGGGTTACAGTATTCGAACGGAAAAGAGCTATGTGTATTGGATAAAGTACTACATTCGATTTCATCGCTATAAGCACCCTAGTGAACTTTCTAATGATGAAATAATCGCGTTTCTTGACCATCTTGCCAACGATCGACACGTTACTGCAAACACTCAACGTATTGCTCTTAATGCAATCATGTTTCTCTATAATAAATTCTTAGAGAGTCCGGTTAAAAACCTAAATTTTTCGTTGGCGAAAAGGAAACGTTATCTTCCTACGGTTCTTACTCCAAATGAAGTTCACAGGGTAATAGATGAGTTAGAAGGGTTACACAAGCTAATTGTTCAAGTCATGTACGGTAGTGGCTTACGCGTTTCAGAGGCATTGGGCTTACGAATTCAAGATATTAATTTTGAAACCAATAGTGTGACAGTTAGAAATGGTAAGGGGGGCAAAGATAGGGTTAGCTTGTTAAGTACATCGTTAAAGCATGAGCTAGCACAACAAATCGAAATTGCTTTAGATAAACAGGTCGAAGACAATCAAAAAAATGTTGGCCCTTCCTTGCCAGTTGCCCTAGGACGTAAATATCCGAATGCCTTTAAACAGTCAGCATGGATGTTTGTTTTTCCATCGACAACACTTTGCTATCACCCCGTCACAGATAGATTGTGCCGCCATCATTTGCATACCAGTGTTATCAGAAAAGCGGTTAAGCGTGCGACGCAAGCGGCTAACATTAATAAGCGTGTTACCTGCCATACCTTTCGGCATAGCTTTGCTACTCATTTGTTAGAAGGCGGTACTGATATCCGCACGGTTCAAGAATTATTGGGCCACACGGATGTTAAGACTACGCAAATTTATACCCATATTATTGGCGAGCATTATGCAGGTACTTTGAGCCCCTTAGATAAGGTTCGTGAACCAACAGCAGTTTATGCTTAGTTAGACTCTGATAAATTTAGAATCTGCATAAAAAAGCCCCAGCTAATTGCTGGGGCTTTTTATTTTGCGCTGAGCGCGATGATGTAAAACAGTCTACATCATGCCGCCCATACCACCCATGCCGCCCATGTCTGGCATCGCTGGCGCTGCTGCCGCGTCTTGCGGTGCGTCAGTAATCATGGCTTCTGTAGTGATAATCATGCTTGCGATAGACGCTGCGTGTTGCAGTGCAGTACGCGTCACTTTAGTTGGGTCTAAAATACCCATCTTAATCATGTCGCCGTACTCGCCTGTGCCTGCGTTATAACCGTAAGTTCCTTTTTTGTTACGAACTTCGTTCAATACCACAGATGCGTCATCACCGCCGTTATCTACGATTTGACGCAGTGGTGCTTCAATCGCGTTTAACACAGCTTTTACGCCAGCGTCTTGGTCGTCGTTGTCGCCTTCAACTTTGGCAACAGCTGCCATAGTGCGAACAAGAGCGACACCGCCACCTGGAACCACGCCTTCTTCTACCGCTGCGCGAGTTGCGTGCAATGCATCTTCAACACGTGCCTTCTTCTCTTTCATTTCAACTTCGGTCGCTGCGCCAACTTTGATCAACGCAACACCACCAGCTAGTTTAGCTAGGCGTTCTTGCATTTTTTCTTTGTCGTAGTCTGAAGATGATTCTTCGATTTGCGCACGGATTTGAGCAACGCGATCTTTGATTTGCTTAGCCTTGCCCATACCATCAATGATGGTAGTGTTCTCTTTAGAGATTTGAACACGCTTAGCAGAACCCAGATCTTCTAAAGTTGCGCCTTCAAGAGACATACCAACTTCTTCAGAAATAACACGGCCACCCGTTAAGATCGCGATGTCTTCTAGCATTGCTTTACGACGATCGCCAAAACCAGGTGCTTTAACAGCACATACTTTTACAATGCCGCGAATGTTATTAACCACCAAGGTTGCTAATGCTTCGCCTTCAACGTCTTCAGCAATAATCAACAATGGTCGGCCAGCTTTTGCTACGGCTTCCAAAGTTGGTAGAAGATCACGGATATTGGAAATTTTCTTGTCGTGCAACAAGATCATTGGGCTTTCTAAATCAGCAGTCATTGTGTCTTGCTTGTTAGCAAAGTACGGAGACAAATAACCACGATCGAACTGCATGCCTTCAACCACGTCAAGCTCATTCTCAAGAGACTGACCTTCTTCAACGGTTATAACGCCTTCTTTACCAACTTTGTCCATTGCTTCAGCAATGATGCTGCCAACGGTTTCGTCAGAGTTAGCCGAAACCGTACCTACTTGGGCGATCTCTTTGGCGTCTTTACAATTTTTACTTAGCTTTTGTAGCGAAGTAACTGCAGCAACAACACCTTTATCGATGCCGCGCTTAAGGTCCATTGGGTTCATACCAGCGGCTACCGCTTTCAAGCCTTCTTTTACCATGGCTTGAGCAAGTACCGTTGCAGTGGTTGTTCCGTCACCGGCAACGTCATTGGTTTTAGAAGCAACTTCTTTTACCAATTGTGCGCCCATGTTTTCAAACTTGTCTTCAAGTTCGATTTCTTTGGCCACAGAAACACCGTCTTTAGTAACAGTGGGTGCACCAAATGCTTTATCAAGTACGACGTTACGACCTTTTGGGCCTAGTGTCACTTTAACCGCATCGGCTAAAAGATTAACACCGGCCAAAATTTTGGTGCGTGCGTCATCTCCGAATTTTACGTCTTTTGCTGACATTTTAAATTCCTCTTGTCTTTATTGAACTGTGTTGAGCTATATAGATTTAAAAACTAAACAGCAGTTAGGTTAATTTATTCAATAGATTAAAAACTTATTCAACGATGCCGACGATGTCGTCTTCACGCATTACTAAAAGTTCTTCACCTTCTACTTTTACTTCGGTGCCAGCGTACTTACCGAATAGTACGGTGTCGCCAACTTTTACTTCTAGAGGACGTACATCGCCGTTTTCTAAAAGTTTGCCATTACCCGCTGCGACAATTTCGCCGTGAACCGGTTTCTCTTTGGCTGAATCTGTAAGGATGATGCCGCCTGCTGAAGTTTCTTCTTCTTCGTTACGACGAACAAGGACACGATCATGAAGTGGACGAATAGCCATTCGTATAGCCTCCAAAAATTAAGATAGTAGTATTTGTATAAGTTGAAAACTATTATTAGCACTCAACCCTAAGGAGTGCTAATAATATGGATGAAGCATTTAAAGTCAAGCCCTTGGCCAAGCTTTTTAATAGCTTTTATCGGTATTGTCTGACTCGGAAACCACTTCGCCTTCTATCACGTCATCAGCAATTGGCCGGTGCGCTTGTGATTGTCCTTGATAGGTTTGTACTCGTCCTTTAAAAAAACCTTTAGCGGCCCATCGAATAAAACTCTGGCGTACTGGCGGCACTAGTAAGGCGAAACCAATTGCGTCAGTCATAAAGCCTGGAGTAAGTAGTACAGCGCCGGCAAATAATAAGGCAAGCCCCTCAGCCATCGGCATGGCCGGAACACGGCCGGCATTGGTTTCTTGTTGTACTTTGTTAAGTGTGGCAAAGCCTTGTTGGCGCACAAGATAGGCTCCCAATACGGCCGTTAAAATAACGAAGCCTATAGTGTTAAACACACCAATCGCTGAACCGACGCGCAAAAGCAGGCTTATCTCTATAATCGGAACGGCGATAAACAAGGCAACAAGTAATAGAAAAGGCATAAGGTTCTTTTGGCTTATAGTTTGGCTAGTTGTCAGGTTGATAAATTCAGTGAATATCTAGACTATATAGAGTCGCTGCAGTTTTTTTCAAGCTTGGCGCGAGCTCCCGCATTGCCAACACAAATCGAAACTGGCTGGGTTTTCTTCTTTGCAATCAAGGCACAGCCAGTCAACGCCATCACCGCGCGGTTCGTTTAACTCACTCAACAAGCGCTTGGCTTGTGCAACATACGATTGCGGCACATAAACTTCAGGGTGGGTTTCGACAAACGGCAACTCGCCTATAACGGAAGAACTATGGTAGTTACGCATTTGCGCCGGTATATCGTGTTGTTCTAACAAATTATTGAACAAACCGGCGTCTATGGTAGAGGCACCGGTATAGACCTTGACGAATTTATTGGCGGTCACTTTTGCTGGCTCAATATCTATCGTGCGCGATACAGCAATTGTGTTTTTCGCCGATACCACGTGTTCTTAAAAACATCATGCGCTTCACCCGGTGCAAATCGGTATGACTGACCGGCTATTTCTAAATAAACATCTGTATTTTTATTATTTTTTTGTAGCTCTAAGGTCGTCGCGTCATCAATGCAAAATTTACCACTGATCGGTTTTTTACCAAACTGACGAAATTCAACCGAACCATAAACGCGCAGACCACCAATACCGCCTGCGGTATAAGCTCGATAATCAACGCAGCGTTGATTTAGCCGCAGTACTTTGGGCGTACTATTATTGACCGCAGCCGCAGCATTGTTGCGGGGCCCAGCCGACGACGCCGCGCGTGCCGAAGTGATCTCAAAACGTTCTACTTGGCCATTGCTTTGCACCATCGTAATTTCATTAGCGAACAAATCAATTCGTATCCGCTCGCCGGTGTATTCATCTCTGAGAAACACACTGTCGTCGCTACGCCGCACTTCGCTCAGCTCGGACCTTGATTTATTTGGCCTAACTAAGCGCCATGTGTTTTCTGACGTTTGTCTTAAGGCCGATCCCTCAAAAAACACCGAACCTACGTTACTTGCGGTGGCTTTCTTGAGCCCTGGTTGTTTAATAGAAGGACGTTTCTGACGCTCAAATTGGCGCTCTTGCACAGGCCGTGTGACCACTACCTTAAGCGAACTTACACGGTCGTCCCAAAAACTGTCAAAACAACGAATGTCTGAGGTAATGGTGGCGAAGTCACCCCTAAACTTACGGTCTTCGTAAATACGAACTTCAAAACCGTCGGGCACTCGAATGGACGAAATACGATCATTTCTAAAATCGATGTCTTTCATCGAGGCATACTCACCTTCACTCACATAAGCGCTGTCACCATCAAAATTACAGTTGTCATACACTTGAACGCCCGATTGCGCGAACGCGGTGTGACTTAGTAAACACGTAGTGACTAGTACAGCGCCGAGCATACTTGATCGGGCGAGCGCGCAAAGACTGAAAAGAGAGCGTTTGATTATGTAGTTCATATAAAATTTTCCTATGGCTTTTGCTCGGTGTTTAACACCATCGGCTTAGTTTAACAGACCATAACAATGATAAACTTAACCATCACTGAATAATCTAACACATCTTGTTCATGAGCCAATATTGGTCAGACATTGTAAATAATCTCACGCCATACTCGCCGGGAGAACAACCCAAGGTTGACCACTTAGTGAAGCTCAATACAAATGAGAATCCATATGGTCCATCTCCTAAGGTACTAGACGCTATTAGGGCCGCCACACATGATTCGCTGCGCAAATATCCTGACCCTAGCGCCACTGTGCTAAAGCAAAGTATTGCCGACTATTATAAGTTGGACTTAGATCAAGTGTTCGTCGGCAATAGTTCAGACGAAGTGTTAGCGCACACCTTTCGTGGATTATTAAAGCACGACAAACCACTATTATTCCCTGATATCACGTATAGCTTTTATCCAGTGTATTGTGCCTTATATGAAATTGAATACCGACAAATACCATTGGCGGATGACTTTAGTATCGCGCTAGACGATTATGCAGACAATGCAGGCGCAATTATTTTTGCAAACCCCAATGCACCCACAGGCATTGCTTTAAAACGTGAACAAATAAAAGAACTATTAGAAAGCCAACCCTCTACGGTCGTGGTGGTGGATGAAGCCTATGCAGACTTTTCGACTGAAAGCGCGGTAAGCCTAATCGAACAATATCCTAATCTACTTATTACGCAAACGGTGTCCAAGTCTCGCAGTTTAGCGGGCTTGAGAGTCGGCTTGGCATTGGCGCAACCTCCATTACTTGAAGCGCTTGAACGTCTTAAGAATAGTTTTCACCCCTATGCTTTAGACACATTGGCTGTGGTTGGCGCGAGCGCCGCATTTGAAGACCAAGATTACTTTAAAGAATGTTGCCGAAAAATCATTAATACGCGCGAGCGCTTTAGTTTATCTCTACAAAAGCTAGGTTTTAAGGTGCTTGAGTCAAAGGCAAACTTTGTGTTTGCCACACATCCCCAATATCAAGCAGCGCGGATTTATCAAGCGCTGCGCGAAAATAACTTTCTAGTGCGATACTTTGACCAAGCAAGAATCCAGAATTATGTGCGTATCAGCATTGGTACCGATCAAGACATGGATGCGTTATTAAGCTGCCTAGAAACTCTACTCCAGAGCGACAACTTATCTTGAATGTTTCATGAGCCTTTCTAACTCACCAAGCTCAGCTTTGTAAAAGCTGGCTTTGCAGCTGCCTAATGTCTTGCCCGCCAAAGCCTAATACTTGTTCAGCGTAGGCATCAAAGCTTAAATATTTCTTAGCAACGTAATCAAGCAGCGTAAGAATATAATCAGGGTCGGCTTCAAATACGGGTGCAACCAACGACGGTGGGTAGCTGGCTAAGCGTTTTTGAAAATCACTGTGTTCTTGGTGTGTGGTAGCCCCACCCGCTCTAAATTGCTCATACAACTTTCCAATTTCCTTTTGAGTAAGCAAATAATCTTCAATAATGTCTTCATTTGAGACTCCCAATAAGCCTAAAATGATCGCCGCACCGACGCCAGTTCTGTCTTTACCGGCCGCGCAATGGAAGACCAACGGCGTATCGCCTTCGATTAAACTCTGTATCATCGCTTTGTAGATGCCTTGATGGGAGTACAACTTATCCGGGTAATTATCGCGCATTGCAGTGCGCACAGCTTGTGGGTCGCCCGTTTCAAGAGCATCTTTCCATGACAACTTTTTATCACTTTTAGCTTCGCTGTTGGAATCACCCGTTTTGTGAAATGTCTGCCATTGCAGAACTTGTGCGCCCGGTAAGGCTTGCAAATAAGTCGGATACCGCTGAGTTTCTTCGCTAAACCGCAAGTCAACCACGGTCGCTATATTCAATGCTTTTAAACTATCAACACCGCTCGCTGATGGTTTATTTAACTGTCCAGCTCGATATACTTTGCCCCAACGCACAGTTTGACCATTAAGCCCGGTATATCCACCGATGTCTCGAAAATTGGCTATTCCCTCTATCTCGAGGAAGCGCGCCGGCGCGTCTACGGCTTTATTCATTTATAAGTTTAATCGACAGAGTTGATCGAGTTAGCATAGCAATAATGGCACAATAACAACTATTAATGACAGACATGTCAGCACTTCACGGTCATAGGCAGCAATAAGCCGTATTTCGCAACGTATTTTAATTACATGACACATAGTTCTATAAAACAGTCGACAAGCAAAAAGCTTGTTTTTATAAGAGCCTTAATGAGTATATTAGTGCTCGTAAGCCTGCTTATAGGCTCAAGTGCACAAGCACAATTTTGGAAACAAAAGCAACCCGCCTTGTTAAGCGGCGAGCAAGCGTTCGCACATTCTGTGTGGCCTGATGGCAACGAGCTGGTAGTGGAATGGATAATCGCAGATGACTATTATATGTATCGCGACCAATTCATGCTTGAAGTGGGTGACAGTGGCTTGCAACTCGGCGCGCCCATTTTCCCGACTGGTAGCATTGAAGACGACCCAGAGTTTGGCAAAGTAGAAGTTTACTTTAATAGAGTTAGCTACAGGCTGGCGATAGAAAAACTTGCCAAGCCACTTAAAGAAGTCTCACTAAAGCTGATCGCGCAAGGGTGTAATAAACCGGTTGGTGTGTGCTATCCACCTCAGTTTAGGGATGTAACGGTTGATCTAAGTAACGTCGATCTAAGTAGCGTTGAGCCCCCCAGTAGTCCTGTAGGCGAACAAACATCGAGTGTTTTTAAAAGCGCGCAACAAAGCAGCAGTGGTAGTTTTTGGGCCTACGTTATTGCGTCTTTCGGGGCAGGTATTTTGCTTAGCTTTACGCCATGTGTATTACCCATGATACCGATTTTAGCAGGTGTTATCGCTGGGCAAGAAAACCCGTCGCGCATGCGTTCTGGTTGGTTGGCTATTTGTTATGTAGCAGGCACCGTGCTTACCTATGCGGCGGCAGGGTGGGTCGCTGGAGCTACGGGTACTCAATTACAGGCCCACTTTCAGAACCCCTGGGTAATTGGCTTTATTTGTTGCCTGTTGTTGCTGTTGGCAGCCTCTTTATTTGGCGTATTTAAGATTCAATTACCCTCGGCAATACAAACTAAGCTCAATACTACATCTGTGTCTTCTCGTTCTGCATCGATCTCTACTTTTATTCTTGGTGTGATCTCAGCGCTTGTTGTCGGCGCCTGTGTTTCACCAATACTCATCATCAACCTAGGTGCGGCAATCGCCCAAGGTGACCCAGTTCTCGGTGCCAGCATTATGAGCGCTATGGCCTTAGGCATGGGGCTACTATTAATAGTTTTTGGTTTTGGCGCTGGTTGGTTACTGCCTCGCGCTGGCTCATGGATGAACGAGATCCAAGTTATCTTTGGTTTTATGGTTATAGGTGTGGCCGTATACCTTGCTAGCTTTGTCGCCATAACCCCCACTCTGTTACTCTGGTCGGCACTATTGTTGTGGTCCGGCTTCTACGTTTTTCGATTAGCAGGACAAAGTGAACATGCTGGATTTTTGGCCTTTATGCGCGCCATCGGCGCGGGAGCAATATTGTGGGGTGGCCTATCTCTGATTGGCTTCAGTACAGGTGGCGACAATGTATTAAAACCATTAAGCAACCTTTCAGCGATTAGTGCGGGCGGCCTCAGCAATACAGGCACAATCAACAAACAAAAAGTACCGTTTAAGCGCGTAACGACAGTCGCACAAGCACAAGCGTTGCTGGGTGAAGCGAAGACAGCGCAACAAGCTACCCTTGTGGATTTTTATGCGGACTGGTGTTTAGATTGCGTGCGCATGGCGCGCACTACCTTTAGCGAACCCGAGGTACACACCGCGTTGGATAATTGGCAACTGATCGAAGTAGACGTAACCGATACTAATCAAGACAGTGAAGCGGTTAAAAAATTCTTTGGCGTATTTGGCCCACCGGCCACACTATTTGTTGCGCCGGACGGCAGCGAATACCCAGAAACGCGCCAATATGGCTATATGACTAAGACAGAATTTTTAGAACGCCTAAACGGCACGCAAGAATGAGATTGTGGCGATGAATGCACAAAATAAAGTACTGATCGGTGTTGTCGCGGTGGCCGCGTTTATTATTGGCAGCGCTTTAAGTCGACCCACTGCACAAACAACAAGCGAAGTTAGTTCTCTATTATCCGCTGAGCTAGTCGTATCCAAACCTGGCGAACAAGAGCAAAGCGTAGCGGTCAACGCACACCTCGGCAAGCTAACCATGGTCAATTTTTGGGCAACTTGGTGCGCGCCTTGCCGCCAAGAAATGCCATTGTTTGAAACAATGTATCGTCTGCATCAAAACAACGGCTTTAAAGTAGTTGGAATCGCGATTGATAGCCCCACTAAAGCACTACCATTTTTGGACTCTATGGGGATCAGCTATCCGATTTTATACGCCAAACAAACCGGCATGGTTTTAATGGAAGAAAACGGCAATCCTGCTCAGCTTCTGCCCTATACCTTATTGCTAAATGAAAACGGCGAGGTAGTCGAACAAAAAATCGGCCAGGTGCATGAACAAGATATTGAAACATGGCTTAAGGATTACCTTGAATGAGTTGGCAACAAGCAACGTTTGTTGTCGCGGCGGATAAAGTAGATGCCTTATCAGATATGCTTGAGGGCTTTTTAGCGCAAGCCATTACCACTGAAAATGCCGGTGAAGACGAATTCTATGAAATCGCATTTCCGGGCAAACCGGACTGGCAAGTCGTACAACTTAAAGCCTTATTCAACGAGAAGATCGAGCTAAGCGATATCATTAGCTTTGTACAAAATTATTTTGAATCAGAAATACCGGTACAAATAGAGCACCTCGAAGATCAAAATTGGGAACGTGTTTGGTTAGCTTCTTTCA
Organism: uncultured Gammaproteobacteria bacterium; assembly: GCA_964434375.1. GTDB lineage: Bacteria > Pseudomonadota > Gammaproteobacteria > Arenicellales > Arenicellaceae > Arenicella. The sequence goes on from CAYSUU010000021.1 coordinate 10,199, forward strand.
AGCCGATAAAAGTAGGAGAAAACTTATGGGTATGCCCGTCTTGGTGTGAGCCGACAGACAAACAAGCAAGAAATATTATTCTAGACCCTGGCTTGGCATTTGGAACAGGCACTCATCCCACAACCCACCTTTGCCTACAATGGATAGCAGATCAAGATCTGAGCGCTCAAACGGTGCTTGATTATGGGGCCGGCTCTGGCCTACTGGCGATAGGCGCTTTATTTAGTGGGGCACTACACGCGGATGCAGTTGATATCGATCCACTTTCGGTTACCGCTTGTAATGAGAACGCGCGACGCAATAACGTGAGTTACCAACTTCAGGCCTGCTTACCAAGACAACTTGAGGCGTCCAAACGCTATAATTTGGTGATCGCCAACATCCTTGCGGAAGTAATCATTGAATTACATAATACCTTGCTGCTACATTTAGATAATAACGGCACATTATTGCTGACAGGCATACTTAACTGTCAAGCAAACCGGGTGATTAATGCGTTCGCTACAGAGATAGACTTTATAAAACGCGAACAAGAACAATGGTGCTTACTAATTGGGCGCCGAAAAAAACTTTAGCCAGACACGACTGGATGTAATACGCCAATGGCGCTACACAATACTCAATGTCCCCACTGTTTCACTACCTATGTTATTAGTGAAGAACAATATCGTGTGTCTGATGGAATTGTACGCTGCGGCACCTGTAGAGAAAGTTTTAAAGCGCGCCTTGAACCACAAACGGCCATCCCAAGACTGGATCAAAATAGCATTTATATAGAACCAATCAGCCAAGAAATCGAGAGCGAGAGCGAGACTGATGTGGCAGACTTAGAAGAATCTCATAAGCCTATCTCATTTGACGAAATAAAACGTTTAGTCGAAGTAAGTTCGGAGTCCATGCACTCTGAACTGAGCCTCACATTTGACGAATACGATTCTACTCAGATAGACAACACCACCGAACTTAGCACCCAAGATATTGTTGACAGTATTGAGGTTAAAGAAGAACGACGCAAGGCTAGGATTTCGAAATCACTGGACGTGCAAGAATCAGATACACAAATAGATGCTAGTGCGGACAACTTAGATACTCAGCTCATTGATCAAATGGATGAGTTAATCGATGAAAAACTAGTCAATGAAACGCCAACAAGTATAAATATTGTAAATGCCGAAGAAGAAAAAATAGGCTTTGAGCTAGAAGACTTAGACTTAAAACAAGAGCAAGAACTAAAGGCACAAGTTGAAGATGACAGTGTCGAAACTCCCGAAACTGAAGTAGAAGATACCTTTTCCCTAAAACCTAAAAAGACCAAAACAGGCTTTTTCAAATGGTTTATGTTGCCAATACTAAGCGCGGCCTGTTTATGCTTAGTTGCTGTATTGATTTACCAACTCTGGTTTCGGCAAGTGGTGTTTTTTGATACAGACTCGCAAGGCGACCGTGTTATTACCAGCGTTGCAAGCGAGCTCAATCAACAGATTGGCTCACGAAGTATTGCTCTACCTTTACGCAGAGATCTGAGCAAATTAGAGCTGGTTTCTGCGCGCGCTAAGGCTCATCCAAACCGTGCCTCAACCATACTACTTGAAGTGGGTTTAATTAATCATGCAAAAATTGCGCAGGAAATGCCATGGCTTGAACTTACCTTATTTACGCAACAAGGCTCGTTGATCTCACGCCGGAATTTATCTCCCGAGCATTATTCTTATAACAATACTACGGCTGCAGTAATGACGCCAAAGGAATACCGTCGTTTATCGATAGAGCTGTTAAGCTTTCCAAAAAACGCGACAGGCTACGAATTAAAACTTTTAAGTCGCTAATCTTTCCATATTTAGACAATTATTTTAATTGTTCGTCTTTACCGATACTAAGCCGGTAAGTATTATTTATCGTCTTAAATTTTAGCCTGCTCCTTACTTTTCAGAAAACTTATACCTCCAATGCAAATCGGCCCATACAAACTTGCTAATTCAGTCGTTGCTGCTCCCATGGCAGGCGTGAGCGACAAGCCGTATCGCAAAGTATGTAGGCAACACGGTGCCGGCATGGTGGTGTCTGAAATGGTGACTAGCCGTAGCGAGTTACGCACCACAACCAAGAGTAAGTTTCGCCATGATTTAGCCGGTGAGCCGGAACCAGTTGTGGTTCAAATTGTCGGTACCGAACCGGCATTGCTAGCACAGGCAGCGCAATACAACGTAGATAACGGGGCGCAAATAATCGATATAAATATGGGCTGCCCTGCAAAGAAAGTGTGCAAAAAGGCAGCGGGCTCGGCACTTCTTGCTAACCAAGAATTAGTTGCGCAAATTTTAACGACCGTGGTGGATGCAGTGGACGTACCGGTTACCGTTAAAATTAGAACTGGATCTTCACCACAAGAACGTAATGCGGTACAAATAGCCAGTATTGCAGAACAATCAGGCGTTAGTGCTATTACCGTTCATGGGCGCACACGAGCGTGTCGTTTCGTGGGTCAAGTGGAATACGATAGTATTAAACAAGTTAAACAAAATATAGCGATCCCGGTGATCGCTAATGGCGATATCGATTCGCCTGAAAAAGCCAAATCAGTGTTGGATTACACCGGCGCAGATGCGGTAATGATTGGCCGCGCGGCGCAAGGGCAACCTTGGCTGTTTCAACAGGTGGCTGATTACTTACAAACTGGAGAATATGGGGAAGCTCCAAACTTGAACGACCGAGTAGTAAGTATGGTTGATCATATTCGCGCCATACATCAGTTTTATGGCGCACGTTTGGGCGTGCGATTAGCACGTAAACACATTAAATGGTACCTAGCGCATTGGCCAATCAAGTGCGACATAGACCACCGAAACAAGCTAACAACAACAGACGAAACCGAGCATCAAGCAGCACTACTGGAACAATTTTTATACTCCAGCTTAGTCTTATATGCCGCTTAATTTCCTCAGGGCCGCACATAAATAATAATGACAAAGTCAGACCCCCTTTCTGAATGCGTAATGCATTCTATGCGCCAGTATTTTGAAGACATGAATGGCCAAAGCCCGAGCAATTTACATAGCTTTTTTATAGCGGAAGTCGAACGCCCATTTTTAAAAGTGGTAATGGAACAGGTAGATGGCAATCAGTCTCGAGCCGCTAGCATGCTTGGCATTAATCGCAACACACTTCGCAAAAAACTTAAGAGTTACAATCTCGTATGAGCTTACCCGCTATAAAACCCGCGCGCGCTTTGATAAGCGTCTCTGACAAAACTGGTATTGTTGAATTCGCTCAAGGCCTTCACGAATCAGGAATCGAACTGCTATCTACTGGTGGCACCGCTCATTTGTTAGCCAAATCAGGTATTCCCGTAACGCAAATTTCGGACTATACCCAATTTCCAGAAATGATGGATGGGCGTGTAAAAACGCTTCACCCGAAGGTGCATGGCGGGATCCTAGGTCGTCGTGGTACTGACGATGAGGTCATGGACAAGCACGACCTCAAACCAATTGATATGGTGATCGTTAATCTCTATCCATTTAAGCAAACGATTGAAAGAGCAGATTGCGATTTAGCGATGGCAATTGAAAACATCGATATCGGCGGTCCAGCCATGGTACGTTCAGCCGCCAAAAATCATAAGGACGTGGCCATCGTCGTTAATTCTAGTGATTACGCGAGCGTGCTCAATGAAGTACAAAGCAATGGAATAAGTGGCAACACGCGCTTCCAGCTTGCTAGCAAGGCGTTTGAACATACAGCACAGTACGATGGAATGATAGCGAACTATCTTGGCGCCGTTCAGGAAGACGGTACGTCGTCCGACTTTGCTAATACTTTTAATGTGCAATTTAAGCATCAGCAAACTATGCGCTATGGGGAAAACCCACATCAACGTGCGGCGTTCTATATTGAAGATAATGCACCAATCGGCATTAGCACCGCACGACAGTTGCAAGGTAAGGAACTGTCTTATAATAATATTGCGGATACTGATGCGGCCATAGAATGCGTTAAACAATTTAGTGACGCGCCTTGCTGCGTAATCGTTAAACACGCCAACCCTTGCGGTGTGGCAGTCGATAGTAGTGTCTTAGGCGCCTACCAAAAAGCCTATAGCACAGACCCAGAGTCGGCCTTTGGCGGCATTATTGCCTTTAATATGCCGCTTGATGGTGCGACCGCTCAAGCGATTATTGAACAACAGTTTGTTGAAGTTATCGTGGCACCGAGTGTCGATAGTGAAGCTAAAGATATTTTAGCCAGTAAGAAGAATGTGCGCGTTTTAGAATGTGGAAATTGGAGCGACACTGACCATAACCACCTGGAATATAAACGTGTAAATGGTGGCTTGCTGTTACAAGACAACGACCAGCTTCTAACGCATAAATTAGAGACAGTAACGACAAACCAAGCCAGTGAAGCACAAATGGCCGATCTATTTTTTGCTTGGAAAGTAGCTAAGTACGTTAAGTCTAATGCCATTATTTACGCAAAAGATCTAATGACCGTTGGCGTTGGAGCAGGACAAATGAGCCGTGTTAATTCGGCCAGAATAGCGGCCATTAAAGCCGAGCATGCGAAACTTCCTGTTGAAGGGTCGGTGATGGCCTCAGATGCATTTTTCCCATTCCGAGACGGCATTGATAATGCCGCTAAGGTAGGTATTAAAGCCATTATTCAACCTGGCGGCTCAATGCGTGACGACGAGGTAATCGCGGCGGCAAATGAAGCCGGCATTGCCATGGTGTTTACCGGCATGCGCCACTTTAGGCATTAATAAATCGTCCATGAAGCGTTAAGGATATGTTGGCCCTAGCGCTCAGGGTAAAAATAGTTAGTAAAAAATAAGTCTTAGCCCAATTAAACCAAGCAGACAGGCGACTGTTCTATCCAACCAAACCTTCAAGCGCGCATAAACGTGCCTGGACTTCTGCGCCGACAAGCTTAGTGCGACGAACGCGTACCAACAGAAATCGATGACAAACGCGATCAATGCGATCAATGGCACGGTAAAAACGGGCGGCTCAGCCGGAATAAAAACCGCGAATATCCCCGCGATCACTAGTGCCGTTTTGGGGTTGCTGATTTGCGCGATCAGTCCTTGGTAAAATGCCTGCCAAAGAGTCTCTGTACTATCTACAGCCTGCTCGGCACTTAACAATGGTTGTTTAGCGGAACGCCAAATCAGATAAGCTAAATAAACAAGATATAAACCGCCCGCGATTTTAAAAATCAAAAAGACTACTGGCACAGTCCTTAAAAGTGCGGTGACGCCTAAACCAGCTAGCATCGCAAAAATCGAAACTCCAAGACCAGTACCAACTGCGGTTGCCAAACCATGCGCTCTAGATTTCGCTAAAGAGTTTCGTGCGACAACCAAAAAACTAGGCCCGGGGCTCATCGCGCCAAAAAATAAGACAGCCGCAATACCAAGTAAAAAAACATAGTCGTTCATCGAATAATCGCTATGCTTCTGGGCGCAAACGTATCAATCCTTCTTGTGCAGTTGAGGCGACTAATACGCCATCTTCGCGATATATTTTTCCTTCAGTAAAACCTCGGCCACCACTGTTTGATTGTGGGCGACAATCGTAGAACAACCATTGGTCAGCGCGAAACTCACGATGAAACCAAATAGCATGATCGAGTGATGCCATAATCAATTTTTGTTGTGATTGCTTAAGCGAATCTCGTGTCACTGCGTGAGGCTTTAAGGCCGAACCCAGCAGGCCCATGTCTGAAATATAAGCAAGGACTGAATGATGACAAGCTTGATCATCGGGTAACGGATGTTTTGCTCGCATCCAAAATTGCTCAGCGTATTCACTACTTAATTTTTCTTTAGGCAAAAAATAGGCTTCAAAATAGTCACTCTGGAAATCATGCTGTCGTGGCAGTTTTGACTCTAACGCGCAAGCCAATTCCTCCTTGGGTAGGAGCGTAGAGCCAAAATGATCTAGGCCTTCTTCTTGGCGTTGAAAGGAAGCCGATAAGTGAAATATTTGATGCCCATGCTGAATAGCGACAACACGGCGACTGGAAAAGCTACCACCGTCTAAACTACGGTCTACCTCATAGATAATCGGTGCATCTACATCACCACGGCGTAAAAAGTACGCGTGCGCGGAATGGATCGAACGAGATTCATCTAAGGTTTCATAGGCGGCCTTAATTGCCTGACCTAAAACCTGGCCGCCGTAAACTTGTCCTGTTTTAAAGTCACGGCTTTGACCTCGGAACAAGTTTTTATCCAGCGCTTCACAGGCCAAGAACTTTAACAAAGGGCTAGATTCGGGCACAACAAATAAACCTTCTTAGATTAATGAGGCAGGTGAAATCCGACAATATACGATGTCGGCGCGTTGAAACATAATCGTGCTATTGGCTTAGCTGAGGCGTATCTAAATCGATTCCAGCTTCTTTCGCCGCCGCTTCGAAATCCTTGCACACCTGAGAGGTTGGCTCACCTTTAGATGCGACTAAGTCTTCACAAGACATCTCGAAAATAGTATCAGCACAAGCGTTGGCTTGGGCTTCTATGTTCGCATCTTCAAATTTTTGCGTATAAGCCGTCAATATTGTAGCGCACTGAGCGTCAAATAGTTGCTCAAATACCTGCTCCATGCCTTCAGGCACTTCAGTGGTTTTCTTTATTTCTTCTAGTGCGCAGCTTTTGACCTTGGTACACATCTTGTCATAATCGAAAGCGTGAGCGTTTGCGCAAAACAACAAAACAAGAGAAAGGCCAAGTAAGGTTTTCATAGTAATAATTCCTTAAATCATAATTTAACTGAGAGTGTTTGATAAAATAATAGCATTGGCGAGCTGCTTTGTACCGACTATCGTATCCGTAGTAAAGCGGACTAACGAGATATCTTAAAATCCGTTAGTTCATGATTAGACTAAGGGATTACAGATTATAGCTGACAGGCTTTTTGCAAATCTGATTCAACGAAACCTAAACGCTCACAAATTTGTGCAATTGGTTCAATCTGATTAAGCGTATAAAAATGCAAACCTGGAACCCCTCTATCGATGAGGTCTCGGCAAAGCTGGGTAACCACCTCTGTGGCAAATTCTTTGAACGCTGCATCGTCGTCTTTATATTGTTGCAAACGAAGATCAAGCCAGCGAGGTATTTCAGCGCCACAACGTTGCGCGAAACTATGCATCATGTCGTAACTAACGATAGGCATAATTCCTGGCACAATCGGTGCATCCACGCCTAGACGTTCTGCTTCTAAAACGAAATTAGAATAGCTGTCTGCATTGTAAAAATACTGAGTAATTGCAGAAGTCGCACCTGCATCAAACTTGGCTTTAAAATGGCTCAGCTCAGAAGTAGGATCGGTCGATTCAGGGTGCATTTCTGGATAGGCTGCAACTTCTAGATGTAGGTCGGCACTAAACTCTTGTCGCAAAAAACGTATCAGCTGTTCAGCGTAAGCGAAGGCACCTTTATCATCACGATCTTCTGGTAGATCGCCTCTCAACACAACAAAGCGCTCTATTCCCAATTCGAGATACGTATTAATTAAGGCGCTAATTTGAGACTCAGTGCTGCCAATCCCGGTGATATGCGGGACCACGCTAGCGCCAACGGCTTGAAGCTTTGTAACCGTCTCTAAAGTACCTTCTTGAGTGCTGCCTAAGGCACCATAGGTAACGGAAACAAATTTTGGTTGAAACACACTTAAACCATTATAAGCGTCTAGTAAACGTTCACTGGTTACAGCAGAACGCGGAGGAAAAAATTCAAAACTAATTTCCGGTTTAGGAAACTCTGGATAATAATCGTTCATGGGTCTACTCCATCTTATTTAGGCTCTACACAGTCTTTCTACAATCACGCGGTTGAAAGGTAGAACTAATAGGAATGATAAGCGGCGGCATTAGCAATAGGTACAATCAAGAACCGATAGACAAACTAAAACAGTATGCCTATCGCTTAAAACCCCGAAGCATAATGACAAAGTCATGCTTAAAAGCATGACTGCCAAGTCGCTATTCTCTAATAGCGGTAATGCTCTTGCTTGTATGGACCATCGACTTTAACGTTGATGTAGTCCGCTTGCTCTTCGGTTAACACAGTTAACTTAACACCGATTTTTTCAAGGTGTAAGCGCGCGACTTTTTCGTCCAAGTGTTTTGGTAAAATATACACGTCGTTTTTATAGTCTTTACCTTTTGTCCAAAGCTCGATCTGTGCGAGAGTTTGGTTGGTAAACGAGTTTGACATCACAAAGCTCGGATGACCTGTGGCACAACCAAGATTTACAAGACGACCTTGAGCCAATAAAATAATGCGCTTACCATCTGGAAAAATCACGTGGTCAACTTGATCTTTGATGTTTTCCCATTCTAGATCACCCAAACCAGCAACATCAATTTCATTGTCAAAGTGGCCGATGTTACAAACAATCGCTTGGTCCTTCATTTTCTCCATGTGGTCCTTACGGATAATATTGAAGTTACCGGTGGTAGTAACAAAAATATCTGCATCGCTGACAGCGTCTTCCAAAGTTACAACTTCGTAGCCTTCCATAGCCGCTTGCAATGCACAAATTGGATCTATTTCAGTAACTTTAACAATTGCGCCTAAACCGCGTAAAGAGGCTGCAGAGCCTTTGCCGACATCACCATAACCACATACAACCGCGGTTTTACCAGCGATCATGACATCAGTTGCTCGCTTGATTGAATCAACCAATGACTCACGACAGCCGTACAAATTATCAAATTTTGATTTAGTAACTGAGTCGTTAACATTAATGGCTGGAAATGGTAATACACCGTCTTCTACCATTTTATAGAGGCGCGCAACGCCTGTCGTAGTTTCTTCAGTCACACCTTGAACTTCCGCTAAGCGACGTGAATACCAAGTATTGTCTTTAGCAAGCTGTGCTTTGATAGACGCATACAAAAATGTTTCTTCTTCGCTACCTGGATTGTCTAAAATACTAGCGTCTTGCTCAGCTTTGCTGCCAAGAATTAACAATAAGGTTGCATCACCACCGTCATCCAAAATCATATTAGGGCCAGTATCGCCCTCCCAAGACATGATTTGATGTGTGTATTCCCAGTACTCTTCCAAGCTCTCGCCTTTGAAAGCGTAGACCGGAATATTTTGCGCTGCGATTGCGGCGGCGGCATGATCTTGAGTTGAATAAATATTGCAAGAAGCCCAGCGGACTTGTGCACCCAAAGCAACCAAGGTTTCTATCAACACGGCTGTTTGAATTGTCATATGCAGGGAGCCCGCAATTTTAGCGCCTTTAAGCGGCTGCTCTGCTCGATATTCTTCACGAATAGACACCAAACCTGGCATCTCAGTTTCAGCAATCGCAATTTCTTTGCGACCAAACTCAGCATCGTTTATATCTTTAACGTAATAGTCAACAAATTCTGGGATAGATGGATTAGTACTCATCTTTCATCTCCGTTAATAAAGTTAATGAAAAATGAGCGTCGTTGACATTTTTGTAAGGTTTAGAAAAAACCTAACGGTGCTCAAGCCTGCCGTGTAAAACGATGCAACGCTCCTCGAGCCGAGCTGATTATAGGCAGCTCAAAAATAAATTTCCAGTGAAATTACGACGATATCAAACTCAAATCACGACGCCCTAAATATCCAAAGGCAGGCCCCATACAGCAAACTCGCTCCCTCCGGGTTCGAAAAAATGAAAGCGGCGCCCTCCTGGGAAGTCAAAAATCTCTTGAACAATGTGGCCCCCGCACTTTAATACTTTGGCGTACGTGGCTTCTAAGTCCTGACTATAAAAGACACTTAAGGCCGCTCCAGTTTCGGTTCGACTTAGTAAGTCTGATCTAAAAAAACCACCCTCCAAACCTTGATCATCAAACGCTATATAGTCGTTACCATACGGCGTAAATGACCAACTAAACGCTCGCTCAAAAAACAACTGTGTAGCCGCGAGGTCATTTGAGGGGTATTCCAAATAATTTATTTTTTCGTGTTCATGCATGCTGTTCTCTCTTGACTATTTGATGAGCGTGGCAAATTTATGATACCGTGGAGTAGGAGGCTTAATTGAAACGATTTCAATATTTGACGTTGCTGATGCTTAGCTTGTTGTTACAGGCTTGCATTAGTACATCCCAAACATCCTCTGTAGACCCTCTCTTAACAGAGGCAATTAATTATAAGGAGACCATAGATGAAAATCACCCCGATCATCTAAACCAGCTTTTTTATGTGCCTGAAGGCTTCACATCTGAACTTCAAGAGCGCTTCGGTCGTCTTGATTCAATACGAGCGGCAAATAAAATTGCAAAATGGCTAGTGAGCGATGACGGTTATGGCTTGGCTTACGACATAAAAGCCAATCTAACACCCAGTGAAGCAATCGAACAAAAACGCGGTAATTGCTTATCGTTTACCTTATTAATTATTGAATTAGGCAAAAATCTAGATATCAAGATAGAGGCAAATCAAGTAGATGTGCCGGATGAGTGGGGTGAAAACGGTCAAGAAGATTTAGTCTTTTATCGGCACGTAAACGCCATTATGAAACATGGCCTGGAAACTCAAATTCTTGACCTTGCAATAAGCGAATACGACTACGGCTACCCACAGCGTATTATATCGCGCATAGAATCAGCCGGTCTGATGTACAGTAATAAGGGCGTTGAGGCGCTGGCAATTGAAGACTTTGAGACCGCACTCCATTATCTTAAATTAGCGGTTTCTCATTTTCCCGACAACCCTGACATGTGGATTAATCTTGGCGCACTATATAAAGCCCAGCACCAGTATGATGAAGCGGAAGCCAGTTATTTACGCGCTTTAAGCTTACGCGATAAAAATAATTTAGCCGCTAGTAATCTAGAACGTTTGTACCGTTTATTAGGAAACTCAAGGAAGGCCGAGCTTTATGCAGCTAAAGCCGAAAAAGCGCGGCGAAAAAACCCCTATTATCTTTTTAAAGTTGCCTCTCAAAAATTTTTGGATCAGCACTACGATGATGCATTAGTTTCTGTTAACAAAGCCATTAAACATCACAAAAAAGACCACCGTTTTTTCTCTTTACGCAGTGAAATTCATAAAGCTAAAGAACAATATATAAAAGCTCTTGAAGACCTCGCACAAGCAAGCTTATTAACAAATGAGGAAAGCGATATTATTAAGTATCGAGAAAGTGCAAGGAGCGTTGTTGCACGCCTTCAGTCCAGCGGCGCATTAGAGCAAATCGATCTGCCACCCGAGTCACTTTAATGCATTGTGCGTCGTGCTAAAAATACCTGACTTGTATTAATGTGCTAAACAGCCTGATACCAAGCGACACCTATATCATCGTAAGAAAGACTCACTTTATCTTGTGCTAATAAATAATTTAAGTGTGCGAGAGTCTCACCGGTAGCCAGTAGAGTCTCGACTACCGACAGCTCTCGCTTAAACAATACCTTCCTTACTTCACTTACATTCATGCTTTCTCCCAACGCCAATACGAGCTCGTTTAATTGATCAAGATGTTCATCAATCATTACTTGCATTCGCTGATAGATCCCAACAAATGGCTCTTGGTGAGCGGGTAAAATAAGGCTGTCATTGGCAATGGTATCGCGCAATTTTTTACAAGAAGTTAACCAGTCGTAAAGCGGGTTAACAGACAAAACCGAAGGGTAAACGCTAACATTTGACGAAATTCTAGCTATCGCCTGATCGCCCGAAATGAGTATTTTTTTTGACTCATTGTAAAGACAGCTGTGCTCCGGTGAATGCCCATTACCAGCCACTACTTTCCAGTGACTATCATCGATTACTAATGTATCGCCCTCTTTTATAATCTGGGTTTGCTGGCGTTGCAATCGATCCTCGTCTGGTCGTTTTTCAACGCTCATAAACTTAATATGCTGCTCTATTTGATCTTCGGTAAAACCAACTTGTCTGGCATATTGTTTGACATCCTTGTTGAATAATTCCTGATCGCGCTCAAGCATAGATCGATACTGCTCAAGCTCCCCATGGCTAATCAATACCTCACACTCGCATTGATGGCTTAACCACGCGGCTAGGCCTATATGATCTGGATGAAAATGGGTCACAATGATACGGCTAACTTGTTGCGGTTTTATAAAATCTTTAAACACCTGCTGCCAAACTTGTTTAGCGCCAGGATAATCAAAACCAGTATCAACAATTACCCATTGCTGACCGTCACGCAACAACCACAAATTAATATGGTCAAGCGCCATGGGTAAAGGGGTTCGCAACCAAAACACGCCATCAGAGACTTCGTAAGGCTCGGCTAGCTCAGGGCACCAGCGCTTACCAAAAGGGTATTCAAGCTCTGTCATTTTGCTTGACTGGTCTGTCGTTAAGTTCAAAATATCACCTAAGGTTGGATCAAAAAAACCGAATAGTAGCGAATAAATGGATGTTCTTAATCATAATTGTTATCAATAAATAAACTCTCATAACTCCATTACTTGGGCCACATTTGCTACAATTCTCACGAATTATGCGTACTCATCGCTGAGCTTTTATACCCATAAGCCAATAAGCGTATAAGTTCTTATTCTTTTTAATTATGAAGGAGAGCCATTATAGTTTTCCATCATAATCAAAGGAGTGTGCTTTTTGCTTACTCTTTTTTATTTATAGTGGGATTTAACATGTATAAATACGATTCAGTTGACAAGACTATCGTTAAACAGCGGGTAGCGCAGTTTCGCAGTCAGGTTGAGCGTCATTTGGCTGGTGAATTAAGCGCAGTTGATCTTCAACACCTGCGTTTGCGAAATGGACTATATATGCAGATTCACGCTCACATGCTGCGCGTTTCAATTCCCTATGGCATGCTCAATAGCGAACAAATGCGCACCTTAGCACACGTAGCGCGTAAGTACGACAAGGGCTACGGTCACTTCACCACCCGTCAAAATATTCAATACAATTGGCCAAACCTAAAAGACGTACCGGACATTCTTGAAGATTTAGCCGAAGTAGAGATGCATGCCATGCAAACAAGCGGCAATTGCATTCGCAATATTTCTTCGGATCAATACGCGGGCGTCGCGCGAGACGAAATTGTCGATCCACGTCCTTATTGTGAGATTTTACGTCAATGGTCGACCTTACACCCAGAATTCTACTGGCTACCTCGAAAATTTAAATTCGCCGTGACTGGCGCTAGCAATGATCGTGCAGCCGTTCAGTTTCACGATATTGGCTTGGAAGTAGTTAAAAATGATGCCGGTGAAATCGGCTTTCGGGTATATGTAGGTGGTGGCTTAGGGCGCACACCAATCGTTGGAAAAGTTATTCGAAAATTCTTGCCACGCGAACATATTCTATCCTATTGCGAAGCTATGTTGCGAATCTATAATTTGCATGGCCGACGAGATAATAAATACAAAGCGCGGATCAAGATTTTAGTTAAGTCTTTAGGCATTGATGAATTTAAACGACAAGTAGACGACGAATGGGAACACATCAAAGCAAGCCAGCTGCAGTTGCATGACGTTGACTTTGATACCTTAGACGAATTTTTCCCCGCACCCGCATACCAGAGTTTAGAACGCGGTGATGCGCGTGTTGAAAAGTGGCGACAACTTGATTCTCGGTTTCGTGACTGGTACGACAATAACACCGATGAGCACAAGCAAGACGGTTATCGGATTGTTAATATCTCCTTGAAAGAACATGGCGTCGCACCGGGCGATATCAACGAAACACAAATGGAAAGCGTGGCGGATATTGCCGAACGTTATTCCTTCGGCGAAATCAGATCCACACATGAACAAAACCTAGTACTTGCCGATGTAAGAGAGCAAGACCTATTAGAGGTGTGGAAAGCACTCGATGAGCACAATTTAGCAACCGCCAATATCGGCTCGGTTAACGATATGATTTGTTGTCCTGGGCTCGATTTTTGTTCACTCGCCAACGCCAGCTCCATCTCCATTGCTAAACAAATAAACGAGCGTTTCGATAGCCTTGATGAACTTTATGATATTGGAGAAGTGAAACTAAAAATGTCGGGTTGTATGAACGCTTGTGGTCACCATCATGTCGGTCACATCGGCATACTTGGTGTGGATAAAAAGGGCGAGGAATGGTACCAACTCACGGTTGGCGGTGATGCAAGTAATAGCGCGCAGCTTGGCACACATTTGGGTCCAGCTATCGCGAAAGACAAAGTAAGCGATGCCATCAGTGACATACTTAAGGTCTATAAAGATAAACGCCAAGAACAAGAACGGTTGGTCGATACCTTTCGTCGGGTCGGCATCGCTCCTTTTAAAGACCGTGTTTATGCGGAGAAACACTAATGGCTGCTAACACTGCAAACCGTGCGATCAAAGCGCGTACAAAGGCGTCTCCCGACCGAATAAAAGAAGATATTATTAATGCGATGGCGATCGTCGATCAATCGATCGTCGAAAATAAAATACACCATCTTGCCGAATCAGAAGAACTTAAAGTTAACAGCTTGCCAGAAGGCGATATAAGCGTACCGCTTTCATTTTGGCTCGAACATAGTGCGGTGCTTATGAAACATGAGAGCATGGTCGCGGTGCAAGTGGCAGCCGATGAAGATGCCGCTGAGCTAGCGAACCATTTAGCCAATATTCCTATGATTGTTTTACCTATGGTGACTCAGACTGATGGCCGCTCTTACTCAATCGCTTTTCTATTACGCGAACGTTATAACTATCAAGGACAAATCAGGGCTATTGGTTACGTGCGCCTCGATCAACTAGGCTTTTTAAGTCGGGTTGGTTGTAATGCTTTTGAATTACACCAAGGCGATGATTATCAAGCAGCGCTGCAAGCATTTTCAGAGTTTAGCGAGGTATATCAGCCTTCTGCAGATAATGGCCGCTTAATTTTTGCAAGACGACGGACCACCCACTAATGCACATTACCTTCGTAAAAAAAATACTCGAAGATGGCAGCCTCTGTAAAAAATGTCGCGAGGTCAGTGAGCGTCTAGACACCGATAAGGTTACTCAGTTTATTAATGAAATCGTTGTCGCCGATATACGCGACGCCAACTCCGGTGGCATGCGCTTAGCAAATAAACACAAGGTCGAACGCGCTCCGTTTTTCATTGTCGAACATCTCGGCGACACACTTGTGTTTGATGTTTATTTCAAGCTTAGAAAATTCTTAAGCCAACAAGGTTTACTTTCAAACGCTAATAGCGCCCTTTAAAGGCCTAAGGGTTTATTCAGATAAGATGGACGCGAACACACTATTAAAAGTCGGGATCATTTTATTTATCTTTGGCTTACCAATCTTTATTATTTACTTGGTTATTAAGAACAATAAAGATAACTAAATCATCGCGGCCATTACTCTTTGTGAACAGCCAAACCTGCTGATGCTTGGCAAGTGGGCATCACTTCTAATCGGTTAACGTTCATATGTTCTGGTTGCTGTGCTACCCAGCATACGCTACGCGCTATATCTTGCGCCGTTAGAGGTTCACAACCTCGATACACCTCTTGCGCTTGACGCTGGTCTCCGTGGTAACGAACATCACTAAACTCGGTACCACCTGCTAAGCCAGGCACTACATTGGTAACCCGAACCATAGTGCCGAGTAGGTCTGAACGCAGGCCTGCAGAAAATTGATCCACAAAGGCTTTGCTGGCGCCATAAACATTGCCACCTTTGTAGGCATGTGAGCCGGCCGTCGAACCTATGTTAATAACGTGCCCAGAATTACGCTCTACCATATTTGGTAAAAGTTGCCGCGTCATAAAAGCCAAAGCCATGCAGTTCGTTTCTATCATGGTTTGCCAATCTTGCCAGTCACTTTCCTGGGCGCTTGATACACCTAAGGCAAGCCCTGCATTATTCACCAACAGATCGATGTTTTTGAGTTCAGAGGGCAAACACGCTAATTTTTTTACCAACGCTTTTCGATCATTAACGTCAGCCACCAAGCAATGAGCTTGCGTATTTAACTGATCTTTAAGCTCCAGTAATTTTGTTTCGCGACGCGCCAACAAAATTAACTCATAACCTACCTTACTAAGCTCTATGGCGATGGCTCGACCAAAACCTGAAGAAGCACCCGTGACCAAAGCAAGCTTAGACATTTGAAGCCTCTTTGAGTGTTTTAACGACAATTTCTTTAATGTCGACCTCCAAACCCTCGGCACCCGCTATACGTTCTAATTGCTCGCGCATTAACTGAGAATGAGGCTCAACCATTGAACGCCAATTGTTAAAAACACCAACAATCCGCGCTGCCATTTGGGGGTTTATTGAATTGAGCTCAATCACCTTGTCAGCGACGAAGCGATAACCTGAACCACTTGTATGGTGAAAACCACTCAAGTTATTAGTAAACGCTCCGATAAGCGCGCGTGCTTTATTGGGGTTAGTGATTGAAAAAGCTGGGTGGCTAACCAACGCGCTTACTTTTTCGATAGCGTCATCACTTTTAACCATGGCTTGTAAGGCAAACCACTTATCCAAAACAAGGGTCTCATTTTTCCAGGTTTGATAAAACCCATCAAGCAACGGACCGCGGTCAAAGTAATCGGAATTTAATAAAGCACTAAACGCGGCTAAGCGGTCAGTCATATTTGAAGCGACATGATATTGGTGACTGGCGAGAGCGTGATACGCAGCTTGTTCAGTGGCAACTAAATAACGCAAAGCGGTATTTTTTAAGGCTCGCTCTGCAACGGCTTCGCCGGTTTGCTCAAACCCTGTGCCGTGATTGTTATTGGCATAGATAGCATGAAATTGAGATTCTAGATCTCTCGCCATGCGCTGTAAAAGACGTTCATGCTGCTCGGCAATCGCCAACGGTTTGATGGGGTCGCATAGCTCTGCAATATAGGCGGTGTCAGGCAGCTGCAACATCTTAGCGAAAACCGCCTTATCAGTCGGCGAACTTTTGATAAGCGCGTCTATTGCATTAATTACGTCTTGATAGGCATCAGTATCAATATTTCCCTTATCTATTGCCGGTAATAGAACTCTTAGGTACAACTCTTGCATAGCTTCCCAACGCGCGAAGCCATTATCATCACGCGCTACAAGTTGTGATAACTCTTTACTAGAACGCTGCATGGTTAACTTTATCGGCGCGGAAAAATCTCTCATTACTGACACTAGAGGATTTTGCTCGAGCCCGTCGATGGTAAAAACTTGTTTCTGCTTTTCAAGCACTAAAACATCTTGTTTTATTTTTTCTCCAAACTGATCAAACAAAGCAATCGAAACAGGAATATAAAACGGTTTTTTGGAATTAGCCGGCTGATTGGGGGTGTCGCTGAGGATTTGTTCGACTTTTATGCTTAAGCTAGTATTTTTGAATTCGGTCTCAATCGACACGCTTGGCGTGCCTGACTGGGTATACCAGAGTCGAAATTGTCCAAGATCAACATCATTAGCCTGCTCCATACACTGCACAAAATCTTCTGTGGTCACGGCCTGACCGTCGAAGCGGTCAAAGTACAAGTCAGTGCCTTTTCGGAACTTTAATTCGCCTAATAAGCTATGCAACATACGGATAACTTCAGCGCCTTTGTTATAAATAGTGGCTGTATAAAAGTTATTAATCTCTTGATAAGAGTCGGGCCTTACTGAATGCGCCATCGGTCCAGCATCTTCTTTAAACTGGTAGGCTCTTAAAATTTCTACATCTTGTATTCTATTAACCGCTGGCGAGCCCATGGTCGCACTAAATTGCTGGTCTCTAAAAACAGTAAAGCCTTCTTTTAGACTTAACTGAAACCAATCCCGACAGGTCACACGGTTGCCCGACCAATTATGAAAATATTCATGTCCGATGACTCTTTCTATACCGTGATAATCAGTGTCGGTTGCGGTTTGCTGATCAGCCAGCACAAACTTTGAATTGAAGATGTTTAAACCTTTGTTCTCCATTGCCCCCATATTGAAATCGTCAACAGCGACGATATTGTATATATCAAGATCATATTCACGACCGTAAAACTGCTCGTCCCAGCTCATAGCGTTTTTCAAACTCGCCATGGCGTAATCGCACTTTTGTATATTATGAGCCTGAGTATAAATATTGAGCTCAACCGAGTTACCAGAGGCTGTTACAAAATGATCACTAATATGTTTTAAATCCCCTGCAACCAAAGCAAAAAGGTAACTCGGCTTTGGATGTGGGTCATGCCAATGCACCCAGTGCCTAGCATCATCGTGATCGCCAGCAGTGTGTTGATTACCATTTGATAAAAGCACCGGATACGCTGACTTATCAGCGTGAACTATAACGTCGTACACGCTAAGAACATCGGGACGGTCAAGAAAATAAGTGATGCGGCGAAAACCTTCGGCTTCACATTGGGTACAAAAATTCCCACTTGATTGATACAAGCCAGAGAGCTGGGTATTTTCCGCTGGCCTTAGCTCAGTCTCTATAACAAGCTCGACCGAGTCTTGCGGGATGTCCAACTCTAGGCTATTTTCGGTTAAATTATACTCAACGCTCGAGCCGTTTAGACTCAGATTGAGCAAGCTCATTTTTTCGCCGTTTAATACTAATGGCCGAGCATGATCCCTATTTCGATTTACCACGATAGTCGACACAACTCGAGTTGTCGCCTCTTCTAAAAAGAACTCGAGCCGTACAGTTGGGATCAAGAAGTCTGGAACTTGATAGTCCGTTAAATAGACCGTGCTTTGGTCCACACTGGGTGAAGTATTATTGTCTAGCATATGCGTAAGGTTATGAGTTAAATAGTTGCCATACAGGTGTGACCCCTTCCGGTAATTGGGGAGCGCCACCAAGGCGGGCCCAAACTTGTTCTAAGGAGTGAAAATCTGAGCCACGTGAAGCCCATAATTCATGCTCGCGTGTTAGCTGGGCCAACATTTGCATTTGTTGCTGATCGGTTATAGGCGTAGCAACTTCAATTGCGTGCACACCATAATTGCGCATTTCCGCAATCAGTTTGATTAGCCGACTACGAGTAAACTTATATCGCATGGGATGTGCAAGTACAGGTATACCGCCAGCCAGTGTAATCCAGCTGGCCGCCTCGCTTAAATCTGGCCACTCGATCGCCACATAGCCCGGCTTACCCTTAACGAGGTAACGCTTAAAAGCTTGTTTCTTATCTTTGGCCAAGCCTTGCTCGACTAACGCAGCTGCAAAGTGTGGGCGTGTCGGCACGCTGTCTTTTACTAAATTCGAATTCACTTGATCACGAACATCGATGCCATGATCACCAAGGTCTTGGTGAATAGCTTCAGCTCGCTGCCACCGCCTTGCTTTATTTTGCGCTACGCCATTCAATAAAGCGTTATTACTTGGGTCAATATTTAAGCCTACCAGATGCAATAATTGATGTCGCCACATGCAAGATAACTCAATGCCGGGAACAAAAGTAATCTCTAGATTTCGCGCAGCGGCCTCGGCTTCGTCAAGACCACTAACCGTGTCATGGTCGGTCAAGGCCAAGTGCGTAATTTCGCGCTCTACCGCTCTCTCTAATAATTCAGTTGGACTAAACGCGCCATCAGAAAAATGAGAATGAGTATGCAAATCGTAATTAATCGTAGGCGACATCGTCATAAACAAATTGATCTAATGGAAAGCGTACTAAAGGCTCATAAGAGGCTCCAGATGCGCTCAAAATGCTTTCATACAACACCAGTTCTTGTGCAAAAAACTCAAGCCCATTGAGTGCCGGTATAGTGCCAACATAACGATTACGTGTATGTCTAAGGCGCCCCAAGGTGATATGCGGTATAAAACGTTTTTTGTCAGCAACCAAACCAGCAGCCCGCACTGCCGCGAGCACCTGTTGCTGTAAGGCTAAGCAACTATCGGTTTTATCCACTATAGCAGCCAGCAATTTAGGTTTAGACTCAGGAAATGGGCTTAAATGACTCACGCTCGCGAGAAACTCTTCTTGTCGCACTTGTTGATCAAGACTTTCTACCAAACGCTCTAAATCTTCTTCTTCTTGCTCGCCCAAAAAAGCCAACGTTACGTGATAATTCTCTTGATCTTGCCAACGCACCGCGTTGCTTTTGTCTTGGTAAGACATTTTAGCTGCTAAATCACCTAATTCATTAGCTGCGTCTTGGGGTATAGGTAATGCAATAAAACTGCGTATCGTCATGTTCCCCTTCCCTCAAAATTAATCGTCGGGCAACGATGCTCCGACCTATGAATGTTTCAACTTTAGGTCTAGGATAACAAAGTCGCGGGAAAGTCTAAGCACTTATTTTTTGAGCATTGATTAAAATGTGGTTAGAATGAAACTATAGAACGTTATGTCCATTACCAAAATCGAAAAACAGCGTTTGCTGCAAGCCCTAGCGGAGCTCAAACAAGAGCACCGAGAACTTGATCTAGCCATCGAGACAACCGCGGCTAAAGTCACTGACAATCAGTTTGAAATTAAACGCCTAAAGAAAATTAAACTTCGACTCAAAGATTCAATAAACCGTTTAGAAAGCAAGCTCATTCCCGATTTGCATGCGTAAACCGCCTTTGAATGGTTGCAACACACAAGCTACATTAAGGAATTAATTTTATGTTGAAAAAATCACTTGCAATATTGCTATGCGCCGCTAGTTTTCCAGTCATCGCCGGTGAGTTAAACATAGAGGTAAGCCAAGATTACCAAAATTATCTGAGCCCCTTGTTTAAACACTTCCATGCCAACCCAGAGTTAAGCACGGTAGAAAACAAAACAGCGGCAAGAATGGCTACTGAATTAACTAAGGCTGGCTTTGAAGTAACTACAGGTGTGGGTGGCACCGGCGTGGTCGCCATTTTAAAAAATGGTGACGGCCCCATGGTAAGTATGCGAGCGGACATGGATGGTTTGCCAGTAGAAGAAAAATCCGGGCTTGAATATGCCTCAACCGCCAAACAAATAGACCCCATTACAGGCAATGAAGTGTTCGTTATGCATGCTTGTGGCCATGACGTTCATATCACTAGCTTAGTCGGCACGGCGCGGCGCATGCAAGCTATGAAAGATCAATGGTCTGGCACCTTGATGCTGATTGTGCAACCTGCCGAAGAACGCGTTATAGGCGCTAAAGCGATGGTTGAAGACGGTTTGTACAAACGCTTTGGCACACCAGATTTTGGTTTGGCATTTCACGTATCGAGTGGCTTAGAAGCGGGCAAGATTGGTGTTACCGATGGCAGCCCTTTTGCCGGTGCCGATACGGTCGATATTATCGTTCATGGAATCGGCGCGCATGGTGCATCACCGCATGCGGGTAAAGACCCTGTGGTATTAGCGAGTCAAATAGTGCTGGCTTTACAAACCTTGGTGGCGCGCGAGCTACCTCCACGTGACCCTGGTGTTGTGACTGTTGGCTCGTTTCACGCGGGGACTAAACACAATATTATTTCCGATCGCGCCGAACTTCAGTTAACGGTGCGCAATACCAGTCAGGAAACCAGAACCACTTTACTAGAAGGTATCAAACGCATAGCGGAAAACATGGGCAGAGTTGCAGGCCTCCCAGATGACATGCTGCCTGAAGTAATTGTCTCTGAAGAAAGTGTACCGCCAACCATAAACGATGCGCCGTTGGCCCAGCGTTTGCGCAGTGTTTGGGTAAAAAATATGGGCGAAGATATTCTTGGTGACCGGCCCGCCAAAGGTATGGGCGCTGAAGATTATCCTTTCTTCTCCACCGAGCCATACATCCCCAGTGTCTATTTTATTGTTGGTGGGACGCCAGCAAGTGACTTTAGCGCTGCTGAAAATGGCGGGCCGGGGATAGCAAGTCACCATAGCCCTCTATTTAAGGTACAGCCCGAACCATCAATAACCAGTGGTGTTGAAGCAACTGTTCTAGCTTTACTCGAATTAATGCCCAAAGAATAAAACTAAACTTACCTTTGGTTTTATCGAAATAAAATTAAACCATTAAGTAAATTAAACGCCTCGTTAAGTTGATAATCTCGTGCTAGTAGATCTTTAACCTCATTGTCCAGATCGTTTTTTTCTACCTCGATGTCCTCGTCGTTATCTAAACGTCCGGGCAAATCGTTTTCTTTAAGGCGTGCGAAACCCTGTTCTTCTTGTTCGGCAAACCGCCTCGGTTCGACTACTACGTCAGGAACAATACCTTGGGCTTGAATAGAGTGGCCATCAGGTGTGTAGTAACGCGCCGTTGTTAATTTAATGGCTTCCTTTTCACCTAGCGTTAAGACCGTTTGTACAGATCCTTTACCGAAGGAGTCAGTGCCTAATATTAATGCTCTGTCGTGGTCTTGCAAAGCACCAGCTACTATCTCTGCGGCGCTCGCAGACCCACCATTAATAAGAACCACAATCGGCTTCCCTTCAAGTAGGTCGGTAGGTGTCGCTGAATACTTAGCGCTGTCTGCTTCTTGACGAGACTCAGTCGAGACAATCAAACCATCTTTAATAAAAGTATCAGAAATTGAAATCGCACTGGTTAACAAACCACCTGGGTTATTACGTAAATCTAAAATCAAACCGCCAAACTTCTCATTTTCGAGCAGCATTCTTAGTTCTTTACGGAAACTCTCGGCAGTAGCTACTTGAAATTGAGTGATGCGCAAATAACCTACCTGATCACCCAGGCTACGCCGTTTTACCGAGCTTAATTGCACCACCGCACGTTTGAGTTCAACATCAAACGGCTCGGGCTCTGACTCTCGTAGAATTGTTAAAACAATACTAGTACCGGGCTCGCCACGCATGCGCTCCGTTGCTTGGGTTAAATTTAAACCTGACACGGTTTTACCATCCATACGAATAATGACATCACCCGCTTGTATACCCGCTTTCGCGGCAGGCGTATCGTCGATCGGTGCAATAACTTTTACAAAACCATTTTCCATCACTACTTCCATACCTAAACCAGTAAAAGACCCAGAAGTACCTTCATTTAAATCATCAAAACGCTCATCTTTAAGATACGCAGAATGCGGGTCTAAACCATTGAGCATCCCTTCTATCGCATAGTCAATTAAGGTTTCATCGCTCACAGGCTCGACGTAATTATTTCGTATGCGGGTAAATATTTCGGCAAATGTTTGAATTTGGTCTAGTGGCAACGGGGTCGGTTCAACGACATCGGGCGCTATTACAATTTCTTCTTCGGACGACGGCTCTGATTGAGCTAGTCCGTTTGAGCTTAAGCCAAACGCCAATAACAGACCAATCGTTAGGTTCCTACAGCTTGCGTAAATAAATTTGTTCATTTTCTTCTCTTTAATAAAGCTTGCTAAATCTAGCGACACCATTTATTGGGGTCTACTGGGTTAGTGTTTTGTCGTATCTCAAAGTATAGACCGTGCGACTTTAAACCACCTGTCACACCAGTGTGCGCAATGTGCTCATTTATTTCGACCGTGTCACCGACCTTTTTCAGAAGCCGATCATTGTGACCATACAGACTGATATGATCATCACCATGATCAACAATAATCAACAAGCCATAACCTTTTAAAAAGTCAGCAAAGAGGACTCGACCTCTGAAAATACTACGCACCTCTTTAGAGCCTGACGTATTATAAAACAAGCCTTCCGACCTCATTCCTGATTCAGGAAGGCGCGAACCGAAACTGCGTTCTGGTTTTGACGCTAAAGGGCAATTCAAACGGCCTTTCTGCTTGCTAAAACCGCCAGCGACCGTTGGTCTTGGCGGCGCTGTTTGCTGTTCTTGAGCGCGTTTTTGCTCCAACTGTTTTAACTTTTGTGCTTGCACTTTCAATTGCTTTAATAGCATTGACAAACGAGTACGTCGCTCTTGACGACTAACAAGTGATTTTTTTGTTTGGTCAATCTTCTTATCTATTTGACGTAGAGCTTGCTCCCGCGCTTTTACTTTTTCTTGTTGTTCCAATCTAAGGGCGTCTAGTGCTATTTCTTCACTTTTTCTTTTTTCCCTTTGATCATTCACTTGCGCTCGTAACTCTAATGTTGTTTGAATCTTTCGTGTCATCTCTTCATAGCTGTCCCGAAGAGCCTGACGATAATAACCATGATAATTTTCTAAACGGCCTACGGCGTAAGGGTTTTCTTGACTAAGTAGACTTTTTAAATAGTCAGCTTGGCCATTTTGATACCGTTTACGAATAAACTCAGCTAGTACCAATCGCGCCTCCTCAACTTCTGATGTTTGCTTATCAAGGGTTTTTTCTAAATCGATTAAACGCTCGCCTAATTCCTTAACTTGTGTTTGCTTGGCTTGAATATCGCTATTAACCTTTTTAAGTTCTTTTTCTACCTGAAATAACTTATCTTGCTCGTTTTTTTTACTTGCTTTTGAGGTGTTTAAATCTTGGCTGAGTTTTTTAATTTCGGCATTTATTTTATCAATCGACTGCTGATATTCTTGAGCACTATTTTGCGCATGGACAGTCAGCGCAAAAAGACTTAAATAAAAACAAAGCCCCCCTAAGCAGGCTATTTTAGATGCTGATTTTGACATTCAAAAGTTGGGCGTTTAAATCTTAGTTTCCTAGGGTATAATCCGGCTCGGTCGTCACAACAATTGCCGTGACGATCGTAATAAAAACCTGTGCCGAGATAAGCCTACAATAACTGGCTTTAATTAAACGCATCATACTACGAGTTTTGACGGTGTAATAAAGATAAAGATGTTTATTGAATTTGTTAATGAAAATATAGGATGGTTTTTGGCCCTAGCGGTCGTTGCCAACCTATTATTGTGGTCCGTGATGCAAAGCAAAGTCGCTGGCGCTAACATGGTGTCTGCGCTCGAACTTCCTAGGCTTCAACGTAAGGGAAAGTTTCTTTTGCTTGATGTCAATAAAGCTGAAGATTTTTCGAGGGCGCACATTCCTGAGGCTACTAATATGCCTTTAGAATCATTTGATTTATCCAATAAACATCTTATAAAACATAAGGATAATGCGATTATTTTGAGCTGTCAAAACGGCAGCCGTAGTGGCAAAGCAGCCAAACAATTAGTTAAAGCTGGTTTCTCAAATATAAATATTCTGCGCGGGGGGCTTATGAGCTGGACAAAAGAAAACCTTCCCGTTAACAGTGAACAAAAAAGTAAGAGTTAAAAAAATGGCCGACGAACACGCCCAAACATTCGATATTCGTAAAATTTATGTCAAAGACGCTTCTTTAGAGTCACCGAACTCACCTGATATTTTTCTTACCGACCCCAATAAACCGGAGGTAAACGTTGAAGCGACTATTAAGGTTAATACTCTAGAGCAAGAAGGTTTTTACGAAGTGGTTCTAGGCATAACAATAACATCAAAAATTGAAGACAAAACAGCGTTTCTTGTAGAGGTATATCAGGCAGGTGTTTTCCACATTGTAGGCCTAGCGAAGGAAGAAATGCCACTTGCGCTTGAGATAGCGTGTCCAAACGTATTATTGCCGTTTGCTCGAGAAGCCGTTTCTGACTTAGTTGGAAAAGCTGGCTTTCCACAGCTGCTTCTCGCGCCAATTAACTTTGAATCGCTGTATCAAAAGAAACTGGCCAGTAAAAAAGAGGCTCAAGACCAAGAGAGCCCCTCGCAAGGCTAATGCCCGCATGAAGAAATGGATATTTATCGCGCGCCGCGAGCGGACGCTCTATACTGGTTGCTAACTAATCACTTTAAATAAGGTTTTTAGAAAATGACCCGTAGCGACAATTGGCTTAAATTATCTGTTTTACTTGGTATTTGTCTTGTCTTGGGCGGCTGTTCTACTTTGTCGGCGCTTGATGATCCTAACAAGCATAAAAGCCCAGATCCTTTTGAAAACGTTAATCGTAGTATTTTTGCGTTTAACTCGGCTGCTGATAAAAAGGTTTTGCGCCCGGTAGCAAAAACGTACAGCAATGTAGTCCCGCGGCGCGCCAGAATTGGTGTTAAGAATTTTTTCTCTAATTTGCGCGAACCCCTAAACTTAGTAAATAATCTATTACAGGGTAAAGGAAATTCAGCACTGACATCAGGTTACCGCTTTGTTGTTAATAGCACCATAGGAGTGCTGGGTTTTATTGATATCGCTAAACTCCAAAAAATTGAAGTTAGGCGTGAGGATTTCGGGCAAACGCTCGCCTCGTGGGGCGTAAAACCCGGCCCTTATATTCAAATACCGTTGCTCGGACCAAGCAACCTGAGGGATGGGCTTGGTTCGCTTGCTTCCAACGCGGTGTATTTCCCGAACCGAATTGTAACCGACGATCGTGCCGGAAGAGTTGGCCTGTCTATCCTAAATGGGATCAGTCAACGGTCAATGTTTTTAACTGGCGATCAAGCTTTACAGGAACAAATAGACCCATATTTGTTTACCAAGACTGTGTTTGAAGACATCAGAATAAAAGCCATTTACGATGGTTCTCCGCCGGGTGTCGATGACATCGACGATTTCTAGTTAATGGCCACTTACGCGGTTGGTGATATTCAGGGGTGTTATGAACCCTTGATGCGACTATTGGACAAAGCAAGTTTTAACCCTGAAAAGGATTTTCTTTTTTGTGTTGGGGATTTAGTTAATCGGGGCCCGGAATCCTTGGCCACGCTGCGCTTTCTTATGAACTTGGGCGAGCAATGCGTCACTGTGCTGGGTAACCATGACATTCATTTACTCGCAATGCTCTATGGTATACGACAACCTAAAGCTAACGATACAATCGATAAGATTCTGCATGCAAGTGACGCGCAAGAAATCTCTAAGTGGCTACGACATAGGCCGCTAATATATAGGTCTAAAAAGAACCGAACAATACTCTGTCACGCCGGTGTATACCCGTGGTGGACGCTTAAGAAAACCATTCGTTTATCTGCAGAAGTAGAGACACTGTTTAAGGATGTAGATAGTTGTAAAGAGCTCCTAACAAAGATCTATTCTAATAAACCATTACGTTGGTCAAATAAATTAACAGGTATTGAACGCTATCGATTTATCATCAATGCTCAAACTAGAATGAGATTTTGTTCGCCCAAGGGCAGACTGAATTTCAATGAAAGTGGATATTCGTCAAAAATAAGTAATAATAGAATACCTTGGTTTGACTATCACAACCCAAGCTTAGACAACTGGCGAGTAGTGTTTGGGCATTGGTCGGCGGCCGGTTTTATTTTACGACGCAACTTTTTAGGCCTTGATACGGGCTGTGTGTGGGGGCGAGAGCTTACCATGGTTAAACTAGGCAAAAACCTAGATGATCCTATAACAATATATCAGGAAAGGAATTAGTTCTTTATGCTACCAAACTCCAAGGTTACCGTGACCGCTCAAGCAAAATTTATTCCACATCAATCGGACACCAATAACAAACGGTATGTGTTTAGCTATACGATAACGATTAATAACGATTCAGAAACAGCGTGCCAGCTTCTATCGAGGCACTGGATAATTAACGATGCCAACCATAAAGTCGAAGAAATCTATGGTGATGGGGTCATTGGAGAACAGCCTATTATCAATCCTGGTAAAAGTTACACTTACACTTCAGGGGCTATTTTGGAAACTGAAATGGGCACCATGGAAGGAAAGTATTTTATGATTGAGGTCAAAAAAGAAAAAACCAATACGGATAAATTTGAAGTGTTAGTACCAAAATTTTTACTAAGCATTCCTCGCACTCTGCATTAAGGTTTTTGTATCAAGAGTGCTTAAAAAATAAGCACTCCTATATCTCGTTTTCGCGCTCTATTAGGGCACATAGCCCTGTGAACTAAAAAAGAATCGTCACAGCGCTCATTAAAACCTTAAAATAGCCTTTAAAATCATCTTAAGTTGTTGATAAAAAACAACTTTTTACACATCTAGATTTGAAACTGTGAAGGCGTTTTTTTCAATGAATTCGCGCCTTGGTTCCACTTGGTCACCCATCAAAATCGTAAAAGTATCGTCTGAGGCAACATCATCTTCGATCACTACTTTTAGCAACCTTCGGACTTCTGGGTCCATCGTTGTTTCCCAAAGTTGGTCTGGATTCATTTCTCCAAGACCTTTATAACGTTGAATATTTAATCCTTTTTTTGCCGACGACATTAACCAAACCAAGGCTTTAGAAAATTCTGAGTTTTCAGCTTCGCTTTCTCCGCGTTTACTAATGATAGGGCCGCTAAAAATAACCTGCAGCTTTTCCGCCAACTTTCTAATAGAAGTGTATTCTGGTGACGACCAAAATGCAGCTCCAAATTCCTTTTCTATCGTCATTCCGTGTAAACGACGCTCCACTTTTAAGCTAGTTGCACCATTTTTAATAACGTTTAATTTATATTGTGGTGCTTCATAACCTTCCTTGTTTAAACCTTGTTCAAGGTTTTTTATGGTGGCCTCGTCTAATTGGTCAGCATCTACGCTGTGCGCGATTAAGGCCTTTAATACTAATGGGTCATAATCATGGCTCAACCTTTCTATCGTTTTCTCAACCGCGAGATATTCTCGACATAAAGCGCCTAATTCAGCACCCTCTATCATGGTGTTTGTTTCCTTATCAGTAAAACTGGCTTTTTGTAAGGCTAACTCTAATAAATAGTTTTCAAACTCCTGATCATCTTTTACATAACGTTCTGACTTACCTTTACCTACTTTATAAAGCGGCGGTTGAGCTATATAGACATAACCTCGCTCAATTAATTCACCCATTTGGCGATAAAAGAACGTAAGTAACAATGTTCGGATGTGTGATCCATCTACGTCGGCATCTGTCATGATGATAATTCGGTGATAT
Organism: uncultured Gammaproteobacteria bacterium; assembly: GCA_964434375.1. Taxonomy (GTDB): domain Bacteria; phylum Pseudomonadota; class Gammaproteobacteria; order Arenicellales; family Arenicellaceae; genus Arenicella. Next base: position 38,817 of record CAYSUU010000021.1, read on the forward strand.
CGAAGTTTATCGATATTAAAATCGTCCGCACCGATGCCTGTTCCTAAAGCCGTTATTAGAATGGTTATCTCGTCAGAGGTAATCATTTTATCGAAACGAGCTTTCTCTACATTCAGAATTTTACCTTTAAGCGGTAAAATTGCTTGAAAGAATCGATCTCTGGCTTGTTTAGCAGAACCACCCGCTGAGTCTCCCTCCACCAAATATATTTCAGATAAACTTGGGTCTTTTGTCTGACAATCCGCGAGCTTCCCCGGTAGGCCTCCTAAATCGAGCGCGCCTTTACGACGAGTCATCTCTCTCGCCTTACGAGCAGCATCTCTCGCTCGAGCTGCATCGACTATTTTTTCAGCTATCTGTTTTGCGTCCCCAGGATTCTCTAACAAGAACTCGGATAGCTTTTCATTCATTACAGATTCAACGACGCCTTTAACTTCAGAACTGACTAATTTATCTTTTGTTTGCGAAGAGAATTTGGGATCAGGTACTTTTACTGATAAAACCGCGGTTAAACCTTCTCTAGAATCATCTCCGGATACATTCACTTTTTCTTTTTTAGCGATACCGGAATCATCTATATATTGGTTAAGCGTTCGAGTTAGAGCACCTTTAAAACCCGACAAATGCGCTCCACCATCTCTCTGTGGAATATTGTTGGTATAACAAAAAATATTTTCTTTGTAAGAGTCATTCCATTGCAAAGCGACTTCGACAACAACGCCGTCTTTATCTCCCATTACTTTAATAATGTCTTTATTGAGCGGTGTTTTCATTTTATTCAAATGCTCAACGAAAGCAGCAATCCCGCCTTCGTATTCAAAAACATCGCTCTTTTTGCTGCGCTCATCAATTAGTTCTATTCGAACGCCGGAATTTAAAAACGAAAGTTCTCGTAATCGCTTTGCCAAAACATCGTAGCTGTATTCTGTGATAGAGAATATTTCTGCACTTGGCTTAAACGTTATTTTAGTTCCAGTATGGTCAGTAGTACCTGTCTGCGCTAAATCGGCCTGCGGTACTCCTAAGTGGTATTCTTGGGAATAGGATTTACCACCTCGGTCTATATCCAATTTCAGCCAATCAGATAGAGCGTTTACCACCGAAACACCCACTCCGTGTAAGCCTCCAGATACCTTATAAGAATTAGAATCGAATTTACCGCCTGCGTGCAAAACCGTCATAATTATTTCGGCTGCCGATTTCCCCTCTTCTTCCAATATACCAACTGGTATACCTCGACCGTCATCCGACACAGAGATTGAGTTATCTTGGTTTATAACGACTTTAACACCAGTACAGTGACCAGCTAATGCTTCGTCGATTGAATTATCAACGACCTCGAAAACCATATGATGTAAACCTGTTCCATCATCGGTGTCGCCAATATACATACCAGGGCGTTTTCTGACCGCGTCTAGGCCTTTTAAGACCTTAATACTACTCGAATCGTAGCTCATATTTTTTGATGCTGTGGGGGCGATTTATCAACGTCCTATTGTATCAAAATACGGTGTTAAACGCATGCTCGGAGTCAGCTATTTGTAGTTCCAAAACAAACTATGTTTCACGTGAAACATGGTGAAAAAACGTTCCACGTGAAACATTGGAAATAAAAAAGGCCGAATAGAAGTTCGACCTTTTTGTTTCTTTATCTCACATTCTAGAGCCTCATAGGCATAATTAAGTATAATGTTTCATCCGAACCTTTTGCATGAAACGTACAGCTTGTATTCGGATCAAGCAAACCTAAATCAATTTCTTCAGATTCACACGCCTTTAACGCCTCTAATAAATAGGTAACGTTAAAGCCGATCTCTAAGGCTTCGCCCTCATAGCCAACCTCCATTTCGTCCTTCGCATGTTCTTGATCTGGATTATGAGAACGTACTTGTAGTAAACCAGCGATAACACTTAAAGACACTCCTCTAAATTTTTCATTACTTAAAATCGCGGCTCTACCCAAAATATCTATTAAGTGTGCACGGTTTATTATTACGTGTTTGTCTAGATTCGCCGGTATAACTTTTTCATAATCAGGAAATCGACCATCTATTAATTTAGAAATAAAAGAAAAATCACCAGACTCAATCGAGATGTGACTGCTGTTTAACCGAACTTTTACTTGTTCATCACTTCCGGCGTCTAGAAACTTACCTATCTCTAATACTGCCTTTCGAGGGATGATGCTTTGCACCATATCAATATCTAGTTTGTCGACCGTAATAGAGGTTTTTGCTAACCGGTGCCCATCTGTTGCAACCGATACAATATGATCGTCGTGTATCTCTATTAACAAGCCATTTAGAAAATAACGCACATCTTGTTGAGCCATCGAAAACGCGGTCTTAGTTAATAAACTAAATAACTGCTTTTGTTCTAAGAAAAACTCTTGTTTCCATTGCGTCTCTTCTAGCCGAGGATAATCACTGCCACTTAAGGTCTGCAAAGAGAAGCGGCTCTTACCCGCGGTTACCACCATCTTATTATCTTGCTCTACTTCTAAATTGAGCATTGATTCACTTGGTAGTGAGCGGCAAATATCGTAAAGTTTTCGCGCTGACGTTGTCGTCTTACCAGAGTTTCCTGTCACCCCTTTTATCCTTGTGGTTATTTCAGTTTCTAAATCTGACCCAACTAACGTTAACTCGCCATCGTTTAAAGATATAAACACATTTCCAAGTATTGGTAGCGTTTGTCTTTTTTCTACAACGCCTATTATTTGAGACAATGGTTTTTCTAAGGTCTCTTTTTTAATATTAATGTTCATATTTTATATATTTATTGTTGTTTCTATTAGGGTTCTGGATAAGTCGAACAAGCCAAAAAATCACTTTATTATCAACAATTTATAACCTTAAACCCGTGTTGAGAAGCCTCTTGATAATAGCTTATTAAGGTGTGGGTA
>CAYSUU010000022.1:0-33670 GCA_964434375.1 uncultured Gammaproteobacteria bacterium
TGACGCCATTGCCGAACTGCGAGCACATTTTAAAGATGAGATACCTGCCATGCTTATTAGCGGTGATACCGACCCTGAGTTGTTAGTAAAGATGAAACGCAGTGGTGTGTATATGCTGCATAAACCGCTCGAGGCCGAAAAATTGAAAACTGCTATTGCTTTTTTAGGAAGCTCTTAATTTGCAATCATCAAATAAAAAAGAGCATATCGTAATTGTCGATGACCATCCGGTGGTCCTTGATGGTATAAAATTATTGTTACACGATATTCGCCCTGACGCCGAACTCACTGCTGTGTCTAACGGAGCGGATGCTTACGCTGTGTTTGATTCGGCTAAGTTTGTTGATTGGCTCTTTGTGGATCTCAATCTACCTGACATTAACGGATTAGAGTTAGTCAAAAAAATAAAACAGGAGCAAGCCGAGCGCCGAAATAATGACACTTTTAATTGTAAAGTTGTTGTTCTATCGAGTGAGCTTGATGCGCAAACAATAGACCAAGCTTTGTCACAAGGCGTGAACGGCGTATTATCCAAAGCCGCTACCGCGGTGATGTATGAGGATTGTTTGATGACGATTGATTTGGCTAGACTTTATTTGAGTCAAAAACATACTAGTCAGCTTAAATACTATCGAGACGGTCTAATGTTAGAGCTGAAGAACATCAAACAAGGCTTGAGCGGCCGAATGTTTGAAACCTTGGTCATGCTTTCTAACGGTTATTCGAATAAAACGATTTCACAAAAAATGGGAATTTCGGAAAATACAGTTAAGTCCCATGTGTCCTCTTTGATGAGTCTTTTTAACGCCAAGAACCGCACTTATTGCGTTACTCAGGCACGCGAACTCAAAATAATTTAAGCTTGTTTAACCGTTAAACGAAACATAAAACGGTCTGAAGAAAATAAACCTAAGTTTCATCTATCGGTCTGGTTGGTGTGCAACTCGAACTGATCCTTGCCGAAGCCATGCCACGGCATTTGAATGAAACCTTGTCTATCTTTCATAAAAATATCCTGACTTGAATTTACCATTATTTGCCCCTATCTGTTATAAATACTAAATCAATAATTACGAGAGCATTCTGATGGGAACTGGAACCATTTTATTACTATTATTTATTGGCTTAATTTTCTTTGGTTTTAGCTTATACAACCGTTTAATCGCTGCGCGCAACGGTTATAAAAATGCGTTCGCACAGATTGATGTACAGTTAACGCGGCGCCATGACCTAATACCTAATTTAGTAGAAACCGCCAAAGGTTATATGGCTCACGAGAAAGAAACGCTAGAAGCTGTTATTAACGCGCGCAACTCAGCCGTTGGTGGACTGAATGACGCTAAAGCTGATCCGACTAATCCAGATGCGATGAAAAACCTAGGTGCTACGCAACAGGGGTTAAATGGAGCCTTAGGTCGCTTATTCGCTTTATCTGAATCCTATCCAGACCTAAAAGCGAATGAAAACATGATGCAACTTTCAGAAGAGTTAACCACCACTGAAAACAAAGTGTCTTTTGCGCGTCAGGCGTACAACGATGCGGTGATGATGTATAACAATTTACGTGAACAATTTCCTTCGAATTTCATTGCTAATTGGTTTCAATTTGGTTCTGCTGAACTACTAGAATTAGAAGATGAAGCTATGAAACAAGTGCCAAAGGTAGAGTTTTAAATTTGGTATTATCCTGAGTTAAATACACCTTAGTCTTTTCCGTTTACTAAGCCGGCAACTATGAATTTCTTTGAACACCAAGAACAGGCTCGTAAGCAGTCGCGCTGGATTATTTTAGCCTTTATTGGTGTCGCCTTGCTAATCGTAATGGCGGTTAATCTATTAGTCTTGGCCGTGGTCGGTGTGGTTCCGCAATTAAATACTGTCGCAAGCGCGAATCCGCAAGGTTTGTTGACATCGCTTAGCGACGTACAATTTTGGTTGGCTAATTCAAATACGCTGCTGGCTAGTAGTGTAGGAACCGGTGGACTTATTGGTTTAGCAAGCTTGGGCAAAATGGCAAGTCTACGAAGTGGTGGCGGAAAAGTAGCTCGAGATATGGGCGCAACCTTAGTTACTCCAGATACCCGAGATGCCTTAAGGCGGCGTTTGTACAATGTTGTTGAGGAAATATCCTTGGCGTCGGGCACACCTGTGCCTGAAGTTTATGTTATGGAGAACGAGCCCGGTATTAATGCCTTTGCGGCCGGTTATACGCCAGCCGATGCTGCCGTTGCAGTTACCCAAGGAGCTTTAGAAAAGCTGAGTCGTAGTGAACTTCAAGGTGTCATCGCGCATGAGTTTAGCCATATTTTCAATGGTGATATGCGTATTAATATACGCATGATGGGCATTATTTTTGGCATTATGGTTATTGCAATTGTTGGTCGAAAGTTCCTTTATTCTAGTCGTTATCGTCTTAGTTCATCGCGCGATAATAGTGCCGGTGCCATCATCGCCATTGGTGCGGCTCTAATGATTGTTGGTTATATTGGTCTGTTTTTTGCGCGCTGGATGAAGTCGGCACTGTCTCGCCAAAGAGAGTATCTTGCTGATGCGTCGGCTGTGCAATTTACTCGAGATCCAATTGGTATTTCTGGTGCGCTTAAAAAAATTGCCGCCTACAATCATTCGTCCTACCTAAAAAGCGATTCTGAAGAAGTAAGCCATATGTTATTTGGCAGTGGCTATCGTTCTTTGATGTTTGCGACTCACCCTCCGTTAGAAAGCCGAATAGAACGTTTAGAGCGAGGCTTTGATGCGAGCGAGCTAGAACGACTTGCGGTTAGATTAAAAGAGCAAGAGCGGCGTGAACATCTGCAAGCCAGCGAAGCTGAAGCAGAACAAGCTCGCAAAAAGGCCGGTAAAACAAAAAGCGGTTTCTTTGATGTTGAGTCAATGATTCAGGACATTGGTAATCCGGATATGGAGCGTATTATGGCGGCCGCGGTTTTAACGTCTTCTATACCGGACGGCCTTGTCACCTCGGCGCATAGTCTAGAGTGGGCGCCGGAAGTTCTTTTTTATTGTCTATTAGATCAAGACGAAGCCACCCGTAATCAGCAGTTCTTAGCGGTAGTTCAAGAAATGGGTGATATCAGTGAGAAGAAGCTCCAGCACTTGTTTACCAATAATGGAGTGCCGAATGTAGACTATAGACTTCCGCTTTTGGAAATGAGCTTCCCTACTCTAAAACGTAGGCCTATTTCAGACATCGAGAAAATATTAAAAACCGTGGACAGGTTGGCGGCGGCGGATAACCAAGTTGATTCATTTGAATATCTATTAAGTAGGCTTATAAGGCAGTACCTGATCGACGCACATGTTCCTAATCGACGCGCTATCAACGGTAAAAAGCGTCTTAAAGATTGTGTAAAAGAACTTTGTGTTGTGGTTAGCGTATTGGCTTCGCATGGCGTTAATCGCACCACTGCACAGGGTCTACAAGACGCCCAACGAGCGTTCCGTGCAGGTATGGAAACAGCTGGAATAAATCATACTAATCTAACCTTTAATGATGATTGGCAGGGTGACCTAGATCGAGCTTTGAATGTATTACGTAAACTGAGCGCGAAAGAAAAAGAACTATTGGTGCAGGCTCTTTCTAATACTGTTTTAGCAGACGATAAAGTTGTCACTGCTGAGCAAGAAATGATGAGGGTTATTTGTTCTTTATTACATGTGCCGTTACCGATTTTTCATACTATTGAACAAGCGTCATCTAAATAGACCAGACTGTGAAATTTACGCCTAATGATTATTCTGGGTGGTCGCAAAACTCGTCTTGGCTGCCGGATACGCTTGTATCCGAAACTAGGATAGCTGAAAAATTGCGCCCTTTAGTGACCGACCGTGGTTCTTTGACGCGCGCCTTAAAAGCTATCGACGAAGCAAGTTTTGCGGTAAATGTACTAAGTGAAAAGATAAGTCGGGCATATCCACACGAACAAATAAAGCTTCATAGAGACCCTCAAGATGATGTACTGATTCGTGAAGTAGAGCTTTTTGTGCACGCTAAGGCGGTGGTGTATGCGCGTAGCATAATTCCGTTGAGCTTGTTGCAAGACGATACAAGTGGCCTCGTAGGATTAGGGAGCACCCCACTAGGACAACTTTTATTTACTGATGGAAACATCCGAGTATCTAAACGTGAATATCTATTCTTTGAACACAATAATCGACAGCAGGTTGCTCGGCGAACGCCCTATGATTATCGAACAAACACAATCCTAGTGAGTGAGTTTTTTCTACCAGCTATCTACGACATTGTTTAGTGTTGCTGGAGTTTACTCATTATCGAGTAATAACGGCAATATAGGCGTTACTACATTGCTGTTACCTAACCTTGTATTTGACCTAAATTGCTCAACTAAAAATGCCGAGATATTAAAACTACTAAAATTATCGGCCGAATTGTTAGAATTTTGAGCAATTCCACATGGGACCCCATTGCAGCTCTGTTGAGGATTGCTAAATCGGTTTATAGAGGTGCCAATGTTACGCGACATAATGGTATCGAAATCGCCCTCAACGGCATAGCCACAAGAAAATCCGGTGAAGCCGCCAGGTGCAAAGCCACTGTCGCATGATCCTGCAGGGTTGCCTGCGACTACTGCGCGTTCATGCCCAGAACCTAGATTATGACCGAGTTCATGAGCGAATACTGAGTCGCAGCAAAAAAGCGATAATCGGCTGACGGAAAACGCGAAATTAGGATTATTGCCATTAACAAAAGCGATGCCATTAGCGGCAAAATCACTATTAGGGCTGAAATCGCTGCGATAAGCTAGTACAGCAACCATGTCGGCTCCGTAGCGGTTTCTTAGACTAGGTAATGAAGAAAATGCATTACTTCCAGCCTGTGATTGAGTCAGTAATGTGCTTGCCGTAAGAGAATTATCAAAATCAATTTCTTGTGTACCCACTAAACGAAATTGTCCATCTATATTGGTGTCTGAAAGTGCTTGATTGGTGAATGCGATTGCCTGTTCAATTCTAGCCTCTGGGTCATTGCCAAAGCCTTCCGCAAACTCAGGACTGTAGACTGCTAAAAGCGTCATATCCGCGGGCGCTATCGTTAATGCTTGTGGTTCCGAATTGGTCGTGCCTAGAAAATCTGAGCCTTGCTCGCTATTAAGCTTCTCAGACTTTTCTTGGGGTAGGGGTTTAATGTTATTAGACGCGCGCGGCGCAAACACCATGTCATTTTCTAACCTCACCTTTGACGCGTCGCTTTTTCTGTTGTCCATTAACATTTGTCCGGATGACGGGCTAAAGCCGAGCGTGTAGCTAAAGTTTGTACTACTGATACTGCCAAAGATTCTGCGCTTGCCGAAGGTTAGGATCATGCGAGTTTCTCGAGAATCGCGCGCATGAATAACGATCGTGCGATTCGGTTTACGCTCTTTTTTGGTGACTCGCAGATCCAGTGATTCACCATTTGGAAGATCTACCCTAATGGTTTGTTCAACTTCAGCCGATTGAATTGATTTATTGATGCTCACCGCTGTGCCTGCATCAGTCCTCGCTTGTGCTTGGACGTTCTTAAAAAGAATCAGTTCTTTATTCGCCGCTTGCGCTTCAAATAACGCACTTACGTAAAGTAAAAAGAGTAGACTAGACCGCACCTTATTGTCCCCCGATAGACCAAATGCGTTACAGTAACATAAATCCTTTGGATCGAAGAACCAGTGAACCAGTACCGCATTTAATTTACTATTAGCTTTTGCTATCATCCACGTGTTTTCAGTGTTCAGGCCCTTTCTTAAGTGGCTGTATTTCCCATTAAAAAACTATTTTTTTACACGATTGTTGTTGCTATAAACTATTTGCTAATCGAAAGTTTAGCCTATGGTTTATTTCGTGGCGTGTTCGGTGACTACGACCGCCAAGCGATGCAGCTTGATCGTATTCAAACTATTCGAACGATCGAGTCTGGACCCGTGTTTACTGGTGATACGGCTCAGACGGCTGATGCTGAAGTGCAAACCGTGCGAGAAATTTTGCATCCCTACGCAGGCTATACGGTGGAGGGCAAGCGTCTGAAAGATGGTTGCGATCCTTCTGAATCGTCGACCGGGCATGCTTGTTACGAGAGAATTTTACTGGCGGACGATAAACCGTTTCCTAAGCGCGATGCAAACAGCTTAAATGTTGCGTTGCTTGGTGGCTCCGTTGCAGTGGGCACTATAACGGGAACCGAGTATGCGGCGTACGAAAAACTACTTAGCCAATTACCGGAATACGCAGGCAAAACTATTAATTTGCATCTATTGGCCGCGGGTGGTTATCGACTACCGCAGTCGTTGATGTTGCTCAATTATTATATTTCCTTAGGTGCGGAATATGATTTGGTGATTGCCCTTGATGGCTTTAATGAAATTGCCATTGCGATGTCGGAATATCATCATAAAAAATTACATCCAGCATTCCCAAGAGGGTGGCAGTATCGTATCGCGGGCCGCGTGTCTGCAGAGTTAATTAAGGCGCAAGCTCAAAAACTCGTTTTTCAGGAGCAACATAAATCGCGAGCGACGTTTTTGAGTAACCCGTGGTGTCGTAATAGTCCCTTATCTAATTTCGTTTGGAAACTATTTCAGAGAGGCTATAACACAAAACTCGCTGAAAACCATGCAGCAACAGAACAAGCTCAAAACATTCAAGATGCACCACGTGAGTTTCAGTATGAGAGCCTTGGGCCAGAATATAATTTTACTGATTGGGATGAATTGTTTGATTACTCGGCGCAGATATGGGCAAAGAGCACCCTACTTACGCATGCGGCAACTGTTGCCAATGGTGGTGAATTCTTTCAATTTGTTCAACCCAACCAATACATCGAAGGTGCCAAGCCATTAATGAGCGAAAACGAACGTCGTATCGCATTCGTGGTCAAAGAGCAATCAGGCTATGGTTACTGGTATAAACGAGGTTATCCGTTTTTACTTGAGCATCGAAAATGGTTACAAGAACATGGCGTAAACACCACAGATCTAACCTTCATGTTTAAGGATGTTGCCGATGAACTTTATATTGATAATTGTTGTCATCTTAATCCTAAAGGATCGTATAAAATCATCGAGCATATTGTAGACACGATTCATCAACATAATTTAAGTGAAGCAAAAGGCAGCTAAACAATGGCGACAATTAATACTGAACAAGCTCCCAAGCAACTGAGCAATCGCGCTTTTGGCCTTATTTTTGCGGCTATTTTTTTAGTGATCGCACTATGGCCATTAATAAATGGTGCATCGCCAAGAACCTGGGCGCTCATTATTACGGCTTTGTTTGCCCTACCGGCTTTACTCTATCCAAGCGTTCTTACGCCTTTAAACGCGGCATGGGTAAAGTTTGGTTTGTTTATGCATAAAATCGTTAACCCGATACTAATGGGGCTAATATTTTTCTTAACCGTTCTACCGACAGGCCTTATGCTTAAACTTTTTGGCAAAGACCCAATGCGTCGCAAGCTCGATGTTAATGCCACCACTTATTGGCAACAGCGCGACGACAAAGTCAGTAAAGAGAGTTTTGATAATCAATTTTAGCGTCAGCAATAGAGACTAAATTATGGACCTCATTAAAGAATTATGGCGCTTTATGAAAGTGCGAAAAAAGTTTTGGTTACTTCCTGTAATCGTTTTCAGCGTGCTGTTAGGCGGCTTGGTAGTATTTGCCCAAGGCTCTGCGCTGGCGCCATTTATCTATACCCTCTTCTAGGCCATTAGTTCATGATTATTCTGGGTATCTCGGCGTTTTATCACGACAGCGCCGCCGCGATTATTAGTGACGAACATATTATCGCAGCCGCGCAAGAAGAGCGTTTTACACGTATTAAGCACGATGCTTCTTTTCCGATCAATGCGGTGCAATATTGCCTTGAAGAAGCCGGTGTGGGTGCCGGTGAAATCGACCGTATCGTCTTTTTTGAGAAGCCGTTTATTAAGTTTGAGCGCTTGTTAGAAACCTATGTCAGTTTTGCCCCGCGCGGCTTTAGTTCATTTAAGTCTGCGCTGCCTTTATGGATAAAAGAAAAGTTATTTCAAAAGAAAATAATTCGCGAGATGATGGCGTATTTCCCAAACGCTGAGACTATTGATTGGGAAACAAAGCTCAAATTTTCTGAGCATCATTTAAGCCATGCAGCGAGCGCGTTTTATCCCTCACCGTTTGAAGAAGCCATTGTTCTTACGTTAGACGGAGTTGGCGAATGGGTGACCACCTCGGTGGCCATTGGTCGTGGCAATCAGCTGGAGATTGTTAAGGAAATTCATTTTCCACATTCGCTTGGCCTACTCTATTCTGCGTTTACCTACTACACTGGTTTTCGTGTTAATTCAGGCGAATATAAAGTCATGGGATTAGCGCCTTATGGTGAACCAAAGTACACACAACTTATTTTAGACAATTTAATTGACGTTAAAGACGACGGTTCTTATCGACTAGATCAAAGTTACTTCAACTATTGTACTGGCTTAACTATGGTCAATAAAAAATTTGAAGATTTGTTCGGTCGTAAAGCACGCAAACCAGATGAAGAAGCATTAGAGCAATTTCATATGAACATTGCCGCGTCTGTACAAGAGGTCACCGAAATTATTGTGCTAAAGCTAACTGAGTCTTTGGCTAAAGAAACAGGCATTAAAAATCTATGTATGGCGGGTGGTGTTGCGCTTAATTGTGTTGCTAATGGCAAAATTGAACGTTCAGGCGTGTTTGAAAATATGTGGGTGCAACCCGCCGCTGGTGATGCTGGAGGCGCACTTGGTGCGGCGCAAGCTGTTGCGCATTTAGTCTATGACTTACCTCGAACCGTAAAAACCAAAGATAATATGCAAGGCTCCTATCTAGGTTGCGTGTTTGAAACAGATGATATTAAACAACGCTTAAGCAAAGAAGGCGCGGTGTTTGAAGAACACTCGCAAGCCGATATGCTTAAACAAGCGGCGCAATCATTGTCTGATCAAAAAGTCGTCGGTTGGTTTCAAGGTCGTATGGAATTTGGCCCACGGGCGTTAGGTGGCCGATCTATATTAGGTGACCCCCGTTCAGAAGCCATGCAGAAAACGCTGAACCTGAAAATCAAGTACCGTGAATCTTTCCGGCCGTTTGCACCGTCGGTATTACGAGAAAAAGTCGGCGACTGGTTTGAGCTTAATGGCGATAGTCCCTACATGTTATTGGTTGACAAGGTTAAGCAAGACAAGTGCCATGCCATGAGTGATGACCAACAAGCCTTGTTTGGCATTCATAAACTCAATGTCTCGCGCTCTGATATACCTGCGATTACGCACGTGGATTACTCCGCCCGCATCCAAACTGTACACAAAGAAACTAACCCGCTTTATCACCAAGTCATCTCTGAATTCGAAAAACTAAGCGACTGCCCTGTGGTTGTGAATACAAGTTTTAATGTACGCGGCGAACCAATTGTGTGCACGCCTGAAGATGCGTTTAGATGTTTTATGGGTACCGAGATGGACGTGTTGGCGATTGGTAATTTGATTCTACGAAAAGACAAGCAAGATCCGTCGCTTGCCAAGGATTATAAAAACGCATTTAAGCTCGATTAATTTAATTAAATAGGCGCATTGATTGAGCTGTGATGAATAAAAAGGCCCCTTCTCATATAACGCTGAGAAGGGGCTTTTTTAATGAGAGAAACAGTTAGCTTAATAACGGTGCAATAACCAAACTAACAATCGCCATAACGTTGATCAAGATATTCATTGATGGACCAGACGTATCTTTGAATGGATCACCGACCGTATCGCCTACTACCACCGCAGCATGAGTTTCTGAACCCTTACCACCATGATTACCACGTTCAACGTATTTTTTGGCGTTGTCCCAAGCGCCACCTGCGTTGGCCATGGTGATTGCTAAAAGAACACAACCCAAGAGTGCGCCACCTAACATGCCACCTAAGGCTTCTGCGCCAATACCAAAGCCAATAACTGCCGGCGCTGACACCGCTAAGATGCCAGGAAGAATCATTTTCTTGAGAGCAGCTGTTGTTGCTATCTCAACACAGCGTTCTGTATCTGGTTTTGCAGTGCCTTCTAATAGGCCAGGTATTTCTTTGAACTGACGTCGTACTTCCTTAATCATGTCAAAGGCAGCATCGCCCACTGCTGTCATGGTTAAAGAAGAGACTAAGAATGGAAAGATACCGCCGATAAACATACCAACAAGCACTTCGGGATTGCTGATCTCTAATGAGAAGTCTTGTATGCGCAATGATACTGTTTCTATATAGGCGGAAATAATCGCTAAGGCCGCCAATGCAGCTGCACCAATAGCAAACCCTTTGCCGATTGCGGCGGTGGTGTTACCAACTTCGTCAAGTGAATCGGTGATCTTGCGAGTGTCTTCGCCTAAACCTGCCATCTCAGCGATGCCCCCGGCGTTATCCGCAACCGGCCCGTAGGCGTCAATTGCCATAGTGATGCCAACTGTGGCCAACATACCTACTGCGGCGATACCGACACCATAAAGACCTGCGAACACATTGGCAAAATAGATGATACCAGCCAGTACTAAGATAGGAATAGTTACGGATTGCATACCCACTGCTAAGCCAGAGATAATCACCGTTGCTGCACCGGTGTCGCCTGAGGCCGCAATGTCGCGCACTGGTTTGCCAGCCGTATAGTATTCAGTGACAAGACCAATGATGATGCCTCCGACTGAGCCGATCAATACCGCATACCAGACATTTGTGGTTACGCCCAAAGCGCCGATTAAAAAGTAAGAAGCGATAATGAATATAATGGAGGTACCCATGGTGCCAGCGCGCAGTGCTTTCTCGGCGGAAGCGTTGCTCATCATTTTAACTAATAGAATACCTAGTACTGAACAAATCAAACCGCAGGACGATAGTGCCAAAGGTAACGTCATTAGTGATTGTTGATTGCCACCTAATAAAGCCAAAGCGCCACCGCTTAAGGTAGCCGCGATTGCCAATGTGGCAATCATTGAGCCGCAATAGCTTTCAAAAATATCGGAGCCCATACCTGCGACGTCACCCACGTTGTCTCCCACGTTATCGGCAATAACTGCCGGATTACGTGGATCGTCTTCTGGAATACCGGCTTCTACTTTACCCACAAGGTCAGCGCCAACGTCAGCACTCTTAGTAAAGATACCGCCACCAACGCGCGAGAACAGCGCGACTACTGAGCCTCCCATGCCAAAACCATGAATGGTGTGCGCACTTTCAGCCGTGGTGCCAAAAAAGTAATACAGTGCGCCTAAGCCAAGAAGACCCATAGCGGCAACTGTAAGACCCATGACCGAGCCACCATAAAAGGCGGTAGTAAGTGCGGCGGAAGCGCCCTTTTCATGCGCGGCGGAGGTAGTGCGTGTGTTGGCCTTTGTGGCAGTGAACATGCCAACGTAGCCAGCAAAGGCAGAGCAAAAAGCACCTAGTAAAAAGGCGATCATGGTATGAATGCCAAGATCGGATATGGCAATGAGGACCGCTAAGACCGCTAGGAAAACCGCTAAAATCGAATATTCTCTGCGCATAAACGCCATAGCACCAACATGAATTTGATCGCCAATTTCGGCGACACTTTCGTTAGATACTTTTTGTTTGGCGATTGCGCCATAGATAACAAACGCGATGGTTAGGCCAACTAGGCCAAGCAATACCGCGATTACAGGTGAAAAGGACATACTTTGAACTCCATTGGTTTTATCCCTAACGGAACCCAAATTTATCTATAAAAAAGTCTATAGAATCTAAGAGCTCAGATGAGCGGAATTCGAGGTTAGTTTGTTAACAACAAGGCACAACGAATGCACATACAATTTTTACGACTTTGAAAGGCATAGACGCGTGAAGAACTTCACAAACTAAGTACTACTTTCTCCTCAACCCCACCTATAAAAGGGATTATTTTTAAGTGTTATTATTTTTTGCTTTTTGACATTGCCTAGCTGATAAAACTGGCTTACGCAGTATAATACAGCCCTTTTTTTAAGACCAATTTTTTGGAGCAATCAACATGTCACTATCTAAGGTGAGCCCAGGTAACTCATTACCCGATGACGTCAACGTTATAATCGAAATTCCGCGTTACGGCGATCCGATTAAATATGAAGTTGATAAAGATTCAGGTGCAATGTTTGTTGACCGTTTTATGTCAACGGCTATGCACTATCCTTGCAACTATGGCTACATTCCACAAACCTTATCTGACGACGGTGATCCAGCTGATGTTTTGGTGCTCGCTCCGTTTCCTTTGGTAACAGGTTCGGTAGTGCGTTGTCGCCCGCTTGGAATGTTAAAAATGGAAGATGAAGCAGGTGGTGATGCAAAAATTCTTGCTGTGCCGATCGACAAGCTTACTAAATTTTATACTACATGGACGAGTTATCGTGATGTGCAACAAGAAATGCTCGATAAAATTGAACATTTCTTTGCTCACTATAAGGATCTAGAACAGGGTAAATGGGTGAAAATTGAAGGGTGGGCAAGTAAAGACGAAGCCCGTCAAGAGATCCTTCAATCAGCTGAGCGTTTTAAGAACTCTGAATCTTAAGTTTAGCTTTATAGAGTAATTTTAGTTGTTTGGGTGGCTTGGAGCCACCCAAACTCTTATAAAGAAACAATATAAATCAAACCGCTTTGTTTGGTTTTACTTAGTCGGCTTGAATGACTCCTCGTTCTATTTGGTCGCGTTCGATGGATTCGAACAAAGCTTTAAAGTTACCTTCGCCGAAGCCATCGTCTTTTTTACGTTGAATGAATTCGAAAAAAACAGGGCCGATAATTGTGTCAGAAAAAATCTGAAGTAGTAATCGTGGCTCATCATCCGTGCTTCCGTCTAATAGTATACCTCGACTTTGCAATTGCTCTACTGGTTCACCGTGATTGGGTAAACGGTCTTCAAGCATGGCGTAGTAGGTATCGGGTGGTGCGCTCATAAAAGGCATACCACGTGCTTTTAGTTTGTCCCAACATTCAATTAAATTGTCGCAGGAGAAAGCAATGTGTTGAATGCCCTCACCGTTGTACGCCATTAAAAATTCTTCGATCTGGCCAGTTTCTTTAGATGCTTCCTCGTTTAGCGGAATACGGATTAAGCCGTCTGGTGCAGTAAGAGCTTTGGAGGTAAGCCCAGTGTACTCACCTTTGATATCAAAAAAACGAATTTCCTTAAAGTTAAATAAACGTTCGTAAAAATCAGCCCAATACGACATACGGCCGCGATACACATTGTGGGTTAAATGATCGATCACCTTAAATCCACAACCCTGCGGCTTACGGTCTACGCCCTTGATAAAAACAAAGTCGATGTCATAAATAGAACTTCCTTCGTTGAATCTATCGATTAAATACAGTGGCGCACCACCAATGCCTTGAATCGCAGGTAGGCGCAACTCCATCGGCCCTGTTGGGATATCGATTGCTCGTGCACCTAACTTTAAGGCTCGTGCATAAGCTGCTTGCGCATCTTTAACTTTAAATGCCATTCCACACGCTGAGGGGCCATGCTCTTGGGCGAAATAAGAGGCGTTACTATTTGGTTCATAATTTAATAGTAAGTTTATGTCTCCTTGGCGATACAAAGAGACGTCTTTAGAGCGATGGACTGCAACTTTAGTAAAGCCTGCCATTTCAAAGACTGGTTCAAGTTCGCCTCGCGTTGTCGATGCAAATTCAATAAATTCAAAGCCGCATAGACCCATCGGGTTTTCAGATGTTTGTGACATAAAAACACTATAATAGTTGCTTATGCAACCATTATAGTTGTAATAACAACTATTTCAATTCAAACTAATAGCCCATTAAGTCTGGTTTAAAACTCAGTTTTATTTAGAAGAATAATTAAGCAAAGGTCGCGAGTCAGAATGGCCACAACTAGTTCTTTAAACTATTTATGAATAGATACGGTAACCAACTTTAATTTCTTATGCCTAAGTCAAAACCTTCGCAATTAAAACTTGATGAGTACTTACCTTATCGTTTATCAATATTGTCAAACTTAGTCAGTGGGATGATTGCTCGTGCCTACCAAGACAAATTTGCCTTGTCGATCACAGAGTGGCGAATCATGGCGGTATTAGGTGAATTTCCCGATTCGTCGGCCGACGAGATTAGCAAAACTACAAGAACCGAAAAGTCGATGATAAGTCGGGCATTACAGCGTTTGCTTAAACGACATTTAATCGAGCGAAAAGTTGATAATAGCGATAGGCGACGTCAACATCTAAGACTCACCAAGACGGGTATGGATATCTATCGTCAAGTTGTTCCTTTGTCCTACCAATATGAACAAAAATTACTTGAGGTACTTAGTCGACGGGAGCGATCTGATTTGAGTGCATTGGTTGAGAAGCTTACCGATCATGCGCAAGAGATCAAATAAATGGAAGAGAAACGCAAGGACTTAAAAAGTTCAAAACAACGGAAATTATTAAACCGCTTGGTTCAGGAATTAAACCAGAAAAATGCGGACTTTTATTATCTCTCGACCAGCGAAATTGCAATTCAACTTATTGCTTATATTCAAGAGCCGGGAGGTGTGAGTAAGCAAGACAGAGCTCTTTTAGCGGGTTTGTCGCACAAAGATATACAAATGATTCTGAGTTTGCATTAGCTCACGACTTTATTTTGTTAGCTTATCCCTCAACCTAAGGGCAGTTGTTTATACACAGAGCTGAATTTCCTTAATTGGTTTTCTGCCTGACGTACTAGAAAAAGACAGAGTTTGAGCAATACGCTTTTCGACAATTCTATCAACTTCACAAGCGCAGGCACCACATGCCGTACTTACCTGGAGTTCATTTTTTAAGGCTTCCAGAGAATTATGCCCCTGATCGACCGCGTCGCGGATCTGGGTATCGGTAACAGCTTTGCATAAACATACGAACATGCTGCGCATTGTATGGGTAAAAAACTACAAAGTAAATGGTAATCATTATTATTTGCATTGAAATTCATCCATGTTTTGGGTATTAATCAAACTACCCTTGTAAAGTGTGCAATTTATTCAGCTTCACAATGGTTGCATATAGATAAGTCGCTTCAGTCGCGAATAAAGCTAATAGCCAAAGATGTCCAACCAATCAATAATAAAAGTCCGCCTATTGGTGTAATCGCACCAAGTAAACCGAGTTTAGTAAGTGCTAGAACATATAAGGAAGTACTGAAGATTATCGTGCCAAAGAACAAGCAAGCGATGGCTATGCGCCGCGGCATGTTTGAGGTTTCCGACCGCATACTATCTAGCGAGGCAATAAGCAGTAGACTAAGCCCATGATAGAAATGATAACGATTAGCAAGCTCATAGGTCTGATTATGTTGGTTTTGCAGTAGTAATTCAGACAAAGCGTGCGCGCCAAATGCTCCCATTGCCACCGCAAGAAAGCAAAGTATGGCGCCACTGATTGCCGCGAATTTTTTGTTAAAGCGCATATACGATTACTATTAAACAGCTTCTATCAATGTATGGCTTTATATGCACCTAGTGTTACATCATTGATTGTAAATAGTTTTGCTCACCGACCTTCTTAAATAAGTCTATTTGAGTCTCGAGCCAATCATAGTGCTCTTCTTCATTTTCGAGAATTGAGGCAAAAATATCACGACTTACGTAGTCTCCTACTTTTTCACAATGGCCAACGGCATCACGATAAACAGGAATTGCTTCGGTCTCGAGGCGCAAATCGCACTCAAGCATTTCAAGAACATTTTGGCCGATATAAAGTTTGCCAAGATCTTGAAGGTTGGGCAGGCCATCAAGCATTAGTATGCGCTCTATAAGCGTATCGGCGTGCTTCATTTCTTCGATGGACTCTTGGTATTCCTTTTCATTAAGTTTTTCAAGGCCCCAGTTTTTATACATGCGTGCATGCAAAAAGTACTGGTTGATTGCTGTTAACTCAAGTTTAAGAGCATGATTTAAATGTTCGAGAACGCCTTCTTGTGGTTTCATGGTATGTACAAATGGTGACTGATATAGAATTCGGAGTGTACACCAAGCGTAAAAATATTTTCATTAAAAATCACATAACTTATTGATTTAATTGCATTATTTAAATGATATTTGTTCGCATTATCAATCTCGTTTGCAGATAGTTATTATCTTTATAGTTAATTTGAGATGGATGGCGAGCTAATATTGCCTTCAAGCGTTTTAGTATTTTCTGCTTGTGGTTCTTGTGCTTGTTTTTGAGCTTCATTGTCACCATCCTCAGCGTCTGCTTCGTTACCAAAGTTTGGCTCGACATTCATTTTTTCAATGCGTTCGATGTTTTCAATGCGGAACACCAAGTTGCCGGAATACTCATCATCGGCATAGTCGACTATTTTATCGTTGTCACCCCAATACTTAACATTATTAAGTGAGATAAACCCTTTGTTAATTTTATTCTCAGAAATCATGTTAAATAAATCTTCAGAAACTTCGCCAAAATAGTAATACGACTCTATCTTTTCGCCTTCTTCTGGAATGTTAAATTGCATATAAGCCCACACGCGGTCTTGGCTACCGAGCTCACTAATGGCTGTGACTTCGTCATTGGCATTGCAGGCCGTAAGCAAAAATGTGATGGCAATAACAATAATGCTCTTCATGCTACGTGCTCCTTCTATTAATGAATTATGGGACTTATATGCTTAATGCCCCTAAATAACACTTTCTTATATTACTCTAGGAACATTAAGCATATAAGTCCCCAAATTATTTAGTCGTTGTCGCGTTTCGTTTTAGCGAGACTCTATTAAGCCACCAAAATCTTGTTTTAGTTCTTTAGTGAAATTAATTTTGCGCTTGTTTTCTGGGCGATGGTAAACATCATTAATCAGTTCTACGAAGCCTTGATCCGTATCACCAAATTGTTTTCTGATTTTTGTTAAGAAATTAATAGCGCGTTGATTGGTATCGTGGTTACCAAATGCAATTAAATAGTTACAAGCACGGCTAGCTAAGTTGATTTCCATTTTACCTAGTCGATCGGCCTGATTGACTAGAGCCATCAATGTACCCACTTTAAGTTTGACTTTGTGCGCCAGCGCGACGGCTTCGGGCTGGCGGCCTTCTTGTAACAATAAGGCGATTAATGTTTCACAACGCTCAATATGCTTTGGCTTACTAATGTCATCTGATAATTGAGCTTTTAGGTAAACCACGCATTTTTCAGCCCATTCTTTGCGTTCCCCAATACTCTCTGCGCTACTCATTAAGGCGAGGATTGATGTTAAAGACTCGTCTTCAACAAACACAGCCCATTGCGCTTCAAGCGCCGCCTTATAGTTACCTTCGCTGAGCCATATCTTAACTTGTCCATGTTCTATCGCACTGATATCACTGAGGCGTAAGTTCTCTAGTTGACTCGCGTATCGCAACCATTTATTGGCTTCGCCAAAATCTCTAAAGTCGAGACAGCGATCTACCAATTCTAAACATCGAGATACAGTTACCGCACCCTTGGTTAGAATTTCGATTTCGCGACTTGCTTCGCCTCTGTTTTGTGCGTCGTCTATTAATACGCGCTCGATTCTAAAAAACGGCGTGTCTTTATAAAAGTCGTCTTTGTTGGGCGGCGGAAGTTTACTCCAATAGTCGGCGAGAGTTTTGACCAGCGTTTTGTGCTCTTGCTTGCTTAACGAATCAAACAGTTCAGCATTGTTGCGAATAAGCTCGTAGTTATATTTTTCATTGACGAACAAACTACTGATAAATTTGATGCGTGCGGCCTCATCAAATTCTGTCGAAATAACTTTGGCCTTAAGTTGCTTTTCTAATAGTTCCAGTAAACTAATACGGTAGCCAGATGAATCGTCGATGGTTTCTAGGGTCTTTTCCAAGCGTTCATAGGCATAGGTGAGAAGTTTGATTGCCTCTGTCGGTGGTAAGCGATCGATGGCTGGGCAGAGCGCTCTTATTCGTTGTTCTGCGTTGCCGAAATAACTTGCGACTTCATTAAAGCGCCATATTCCCGAGGGCTTAAATGAGATTGCTTTGGTGATTTGTTTGCGTAGGTCTTTAGTGTTTAAGCGTCCCGTAGCGAGTTCCGCGCGAAGCTTCCATAACTCATGCAAGTGCTTGTCTTGTTGTATCACCGCATATAGCTCTTCGCTTAAGCGCGGTTTTGTTAGCGTACCCAAATAGTGGAGTAAGGTATCTGTTTGCGGTGAGTCTTCAAGTTCTTGGTTCGATTGCGTGTTGTAATAGTAGCTAAGTGCCACTGCAACACAATGCTTACAAAAATCAAAATTATCTGAAGCTGGGCAGTCGCAGCTTCCTTCAAATATCTTGGCTGTGTGTCGAAGTTGAACTTGGTAAATGTTCGTGCCATGAACATGTGCTTTCACAATCGTGTCGTCGATCTCTAAATTAGATACGGCACCATTATTGTAATAGTCGAGCCCTCGTTGATAGGCGGCATCGCCCGCGAGAGTCTTAATCGACGCCTCAGACAGGACTTTCATCGCCGGTATTGATTAATCAAATCTCTCGTTTGCAGTGCTACCTTACGTGCAGCCATTTCGAAACCCGTACTCGAATCTGCGTACAAAACAGCTCTAGACGAATTGATAATTAAGCCTGTGCCATTATTGGTTTGTCCGGCTTCCACTAAAGCTTGAACGTCACCACCTTGCGCGCCAACGCCAGGTACAAGAAAAGGGATGTCTCCGCTTATTTCTCGTAAGCGTTGCATTTGTTCAGGCCAAGTCGCGCCAACGACGAGGCAACTATTGTTATTTTGGTTCCAATCTTGACTGATCATTAGCGCCACTTTTTGGTAAATAGGCACGCCGTCTACTTCCAAGTCTTGAAGGTCTTTCGCTCCTTCATTTGACGTTCGGCATAAAAACACAACGCCTTTATCTTTGTAGTCTAAAAAAGGTTGCGCCGAGTCTTTGCCCATATACGGATTGACTGTGACCGCATCTGCACCATAGCGCTGGAAAGCTTCTTTTGCGTACATTGAAGCGGTGCTTCCAATATCGCCTCTTTTTGAATCGAGAATGATTGGAATATGAGGGTAGGTCTCTGATAAATAATTGAGAGTTTTTAGTAATTGATCTTCGGCCTCTAAGGCAGCAAAGTACGCGATTTGTGGTTTAAATGCGCAAACTAAATCATGGCTTACATCGATTATGCGCTTACAGAACTCAAAAATGGGTTCTGGCTCGTGTTTAATGTGCTCTGGCAGCCTTTGCCAATCTGGATCCAATCCGACACAAAGAAGTGAGTTGCTAGACTCCCAAGCATTCGCGAGTTTTTGGGTAAAGCTCATGCTATTTAAAGATAAAGTTGTTTAATCGACGAACTATTATAAGCCTTAGTGTTAGCTGCATTAGGCTTTTTTATAATAACTTCGCCAAGACTTAGCGTAAGAACTTGGTCGACAAGATAATCGACGTGTTAGTTTGATTTATTCCTTTTATATTGCCAATTATATCTAACACCTCATCTAGCGCTTGTGTAGATTCAGACTCGAGCATGGCGAGCATTTCGTACGTGCCGTTTACCGCGTGTAATTCCGTCACCGCCGACAAAGCTCTCAGTTCTTGCACGATATGAGCCGACGCTTTTGGTTGAGACTGAATCATGACATGAGCGCGGACTTGGCCGCGTTCATAATTATCATCAAAGCGAATGGTATAGCCTTTGATAATGCCGCGTTTCTCCAAACGTGCGATACGAGAAGTTACTGTGGCACGCGATAGGCCAAGTTCGCGTGCGAGAAATGTTGTGCTGCTTCGTGAGTTATTACGTAATAGTGCGAGCAACTCCTTGTCTTTGCCGTTAATGATCATTTTGTCGTTAATTCTATCAATTTGTAAGAAATAGCATATCAATATGTATTTATATACCATCTCAATTGGTAGAAGGAGCCTGTAAACTGTTTTTAATAATTTAATTGAGCTGAAAATGCGACAAATTTTACTATTAGGTTCAGGAAAAATAGGGCGTACAATCGCGCAGATGTTGTGCCATAGTGGCGACTATCACGTTACCGTAGCGGATCGAGACGCGTCCAATTTAGAACAAGTTGAGGGCCATGAGCACGTTAAAACACTTCAACTTGATTTGTCTAATGAAAGGGATTTGAACCTCGCGACGAAATCAAAATACGCGGTAATTGCGGCCTGCCCTTTCACACTGACTCACTTGGCGGCACGAGCCGCAGCTAGAGCTGGTGTTCATTATTTCGATCTTACCGAAGACGTTAAATGTACCAAATTGGTCAAAAAGCTCGCTAAGGGTTCAAAAGCTGCACTGATGCCACAATGTGGTCTCGCTCCTGGTTTTATTACCATTGCCGCGCATGACATCGCCAAGAAGTTTGATGACTTGCACGATTTACATATGCGCGTTGGCGCTTTGCCTAAGTATCCTTCTAATGGGCTTAAATACAATTTAACTTGGTCGACTGACGGCTTGATTAATGAATATTGTAATTCCTGCGAAGCGATAGTCGAAGGAAATCTCATACAAGTTCCACCATTAGAAGAACTTGAACGTTTCTCTTTAGATGGTATGGAGTATGAAGCTTTCAATACCTCAGGGGGGCTCGGTACGCTTTGCGATACATTAAAAGGTAAAGTGCGTAATTTAAATTACCGAACAGTCCGTTATCCGGGGCATCGCGATATTATGAAATTATTGCTGCATGATCTTAGGTTTATTGATCGACGAAATTCGCTAAAAGAAATATTTGAGAACTCCTTACCAATCACTTATCAAGACGTTGTATTAATTTTTATAAATGCCAGCGGAATAAAAAATGGTGAATTGGTACAGGAGAGTTACGCTAACAAGATTTACCACCAGAATTTAAATGACAAACACTGCAGTGCGATTCAAGTGACTACGGCGGCGGGAGTTTGTACCGTTTTGGATTTAATGAGTGACGGAAAACTCCCGCAGTGTGGTTTTGTGCGTCAAGAAGACGTCGACTACAAAGATTTTATAAATAATCGTTTTGGAAAGGTTTATCGAATGGATAATGAATCTAACAACGAACTAAGAGAGCGCAACTCAAAGAAGCAGGCCGCGTAAGATTTTAGTGGTGAGAGAGTGCGTAAGCAAATTCTAAGGAGGAGACATGCGCAGGGATGCGTCAATTTTTATTTTATATCTTAAGAATATTTAAGTGGCTGTATTAATCATGCTATTTGTCTTGTAACACTCTTTCAAGGTGTTCTCAAACCAGACCGTGATCGATGCGATATTAATAGTATTACTAAACCCAGCATAAAGGACCCGACGCGTTCGTAGATACTGCCGGCTACTAGTGCGCTATCAATAAGCCAAGACAGGCTATTAGGGTTAAAGTGAAACCACACGGTGGCACTAAACCCTAAGCCCATTGCTAAACAAATGGCTTTATCTGAAGGATCTAATTTACACACTCTGGCAATAATAATGGGCCCAAAAGTAGATCCCAATGCGCTCCATGCCAGTAGCGCGCGACTAAAAATTGTAGCTGGAATGAGCACAGCAAGTGCGCAGGATGCGAATAGCATGAACGTAATAGCAAGACGAGAAATAAGAATTTCACGGTCTTTAAAAGTTCGAGCGAAGCCAAGGTCATGCGAAATCGCAGTAGCGCCTGCAAGTAGTTGACTGTCTGCGGTGGACATTATTGCGGACAATAGCGAGGCAATGATGATTGCTGCGACAATCGGCGAAAATAATTGTTCGCTTAAAGACAAAAATACCGACTCCGGGTTATCTAGCTCTGAGACTAAGATGCGCCCAGCTAATCCAAGGAAGAACATTCCAAAGAAAACAATACTAAACCACAGCAATGCTATTAAACGCGCTTGTACTAAGGCTTTTTTGTCACGCAATGCCATAAATCTAACGAGTAAATGAGGCTGACCAAAAGTCCCAAGCGAGACGGCGACGATTGCGACCACAAAACCGATAGCTGCGAGCCCGACTTTGTTGTTGATCCAGCTAAGTTGAAAGTCGTTGGCAACATTCTGATAACTAGTCCAAAACTCGTTGAAGCTACCAAACTGCAAGAAGGCCGCAATTGGTAATATTATTGCAGCCACAGCCATCAAAATACCTTGAATCGTATCGGTAATGCTCACTGCCCAAAAACCACCCAGCAGCGTGTAAATCAGGACAATAAAGGCGCCACCAATAATACTTTGATTGGCGCTGATTGAGAAAACATGATGAAAGGTTTGCCCCGCCCCTTGTAGCTGCGCGGCGACGTAAAAGACAAAACAGATAATAGTAATAGTTGAGGCAATAACAACGATCAGTTTACGCCAAGCACTTGCTTTCATACCCATGAGCAACACATCGGTAAGTGTAAAGAACTGATGTCGATGACTTAACTGCATAAGCTTGGGCGCAATAAAACCCCAGCTAAGGACCATGCCCAAAATAGAGCCAACTACAAACCAAATGGCAGAGACACCTAAAGAAAATGCAATGCCACTCATGCCTAACAAAGTCCAGGCTGAAGACGAACTTGCTGAATAACTTATCGCAGCCACCACAGGACCGAGCTGTCTATTGCCGATCAGAAAGCCATCAATACTGGTGCTTTTGCGTTGCGCCCATAGGCCAATGCCAATCAAAACTAGCTTATAAGCTAGTAAAGTCAGAACAACGATGGTGGTATTGTCGAACATGGTTTTATAGTTTGTAGCGTTGTTTCCGCTACTTTCACATTGAGTAGACTAACATTGTCAAATGATATAATATTATATCTATAGGTTATCATAAGGCAGTGCCACTGTTTAGTGAAAACCTGGTTCGAACAATAATGAGGTAACCTAAATGTACAAATCTAATAGAGATAAGAATAGTCGGCGTGAATTTCTGATTGACTCAGGAAAGACTGCGCTTGCTGCTGGTCTGGTTGGAGCGAGTGTCGGCCAAGCTCATGCTATGGACGACACCGTTGGTAAAACCGCAATGCCGAAAACGGCTGACTTGAGATATTTCGATAATTTGTGGAATCGTGATACCTATGCAAAATTAGTCGGCGATTTAGATTTTGGTCAACAACGTTTTGGTTGGTTTAAAGGTAAAGCGATGGGTGTTCGTCAAGGCGAGAAGGTCAGAGACCTTGTTGGATTTGAAGGCTTTTCTTTTACGCGTTTGCAGGACTTAGGTAATGGCGTTTATCAGAAGTTATTGCGAGAAGTGGGGTTTTACACAGACTTAAAGACTGGAGAGGTTCTAGAAACCTATACCAACCCCTATACTGATGAAGAAGTAAAGGTCGTGCATATTGCCAACGACCCATTCAACTATAAAGTTGGCCCTTTTTATCCAAAGCCACCTGCCTACGGTGGTTTAAACCCAGAAGACATTCCTGATATTCCTTTTATCTTACCGTGGCAGGAATTTCCAAACGGCAATGTCGTATTGGAAACAGGCCTGCACTTATATTACAAGTCTGCATTGCAGCCTGATAAATGGCCACGCGAATCGTCAGGCGAATTTAATCGTGTTTCAGAGATGTTTCGCTATGTAATTCGAAAAGACGATTTGGAAAATCCAGACCTCACACAAATAGACTACACCGGTACATGGTCACGTATTACACCTTGGTTTCCTTGGCTGCTGATGGGTCAAGCGGAAGGTCATATGACGTATATTTGTACCATGGGCGCTTACCAAGAAGATACTATTGACGAAGTGGTGTCTGCCCCTGTTCTTGCTTATGCTAAAGAAAATTATCCAAAATACTTTTCTGCTCCGGAGAAGTTTGAAGAGCCTAGTTTATCGAGCTTGGAGCGATATGCCATAGAGCAAACACCAGCACCCGTTGAAGACATTTAGATTTTACGCCGTTCTCGTTGCGATTGGCTCGATTGCTAAAGTTTGAGTTTTTACGAGTTTGATTTTGCATGAAGCCTTCTACTCTCTCGCACGGCACTATTGTTTGTGGAACCATCGTTGTTTCCGACCTAGAAAAATCGATCGCACTTTATTGCCATGCGCTTAACTACCTTGCTATTGAGCGTTCCGAAATTTCTGAGGTCTTAGCAAAGGCGTGGTTCGCCACAAAGTTCGCAGGGCACGAATATTGTTTGTTGAAGCCCGCTGAGCACACGGGTGAAGACTTAGGTATATCCTATTTGAGGTTGCTGCAAAGCCCTGATGATTCACAACCGTATGCACACGCCACCACCTTTGGATGGTGCGCGTTTGAAATTTCCGTAAGAGATGTATTTGCGTTGGAGAAAAAGTTAAACGAGTCAGCGTTTAATGTTATCGGCCCCCCCAAACATCTCGATAACATTAATAATGTAATTCCAATGCAAGTAGTTGGACCTGACCAGGAAGTACTTTACTTGAATCAGGTGCTTGCATCCGATAAACATACCGACTTACCGGTGGCGCGATATGAAGTAGATCAATTCTTTATCGCAGTTTTGGCCGCGAAAGATCGCGGTGCGTCGGTGCGTGAATTGTCCAGACAATTAAACCTTAGCGATGAGCTAACTATGTCTCTTAGATACAGTCTTATTAATCGTGCATTTAATCTTGATGTTGAAACAAAGCACAGTCTTTCATTACTGCAACGCGCCCGTCATCCTGTGATCGAAGTCGATCAGTACCCAAAAGGCGCAAAAGCGAGACAAGTACCGGAAAATAGTTTGAATAAAGGTAATGCTATTGTGTCTATTTTGGTTGATAGTTTGCAGGATCTGCCAAACGATTTGAGCTTAAGTAGCAAACCCCTAAATGGTTTAGATGGAGCATTGTATAAAGATAGTAAATCCGTCGTAATCCAGGGTTCTAATGGCGAGTTAATTGAACTGCTTGAGCGCTCGGATACGACCGCTTAGTCTAGCCAGCTAAAAGAGGAGCAAAATTCATATGACACAATCTAAAAGGTCTAATTCATCGCACTCTATGGATGTGCCGCCTGCGATATCTAATGCACAGAAACACCCATTGTATCCAGAGCTTGGTCATGACGACCGAGCACGCTTAAATTTTATAATGGCTTGTTATCGGATGACGGCTAACGCTCTCACGCCGGGTAATGAAAAGGTTTATGAAACTAAGGTTAAAGTTGACTTTGTACGCGACAATCAACGTGAACCACAGAGCAGGCAAGAAGTTCGTCAGGCGATGAATAATGATCCGTTTCATTGTACTTGGAGTGCCTTGAGACGTAATTTGATGGAAATACGTCAGCAGACAGGTCGAAGTGTAGTGCTAAAACAAAACAAGCGTTTAGCCCAGATAGCTAAGAAAATAAACAGTCAGTCTCCTGATTTAGAACTCGATGAGGATTGTGCGCTACCGTCTTATGTTGCTGAAGTTGATCACCATTGTATGCCGGGTAGTTACTATACCGAGCTAGTCGAAGGTGATGTGGCGCCTGCCGCTAATTATGATCTAGGGTTTTACGCTACTACCGCTGGTTCTATTGGTCCACTTTGTGACGGCGCCGGTGCTGCGGTAGTGACTTGGCTAAAACAGAACTATCCTGATTTTAAACCCAAAAGAATGCTGGATATAGGTGTTGCTGCCGGCCATAGTTTAGTGCCAATAGCATTGGCTTTCCCAGACACAGAATTTGTTGCTATTGATGTGTCCGCTCCGATGCTGCGCTACGCGCATGCACGAGCTAAGTCTTTGGGCGCCGACAATATCCGCTTTATACAAATGTCCGGCGAGGACCTCAGTCGATTTGATGACGGCTACTTTGATTGGGTTCAAAGTAGTGTTTTCTTGCATGAGTTGTCAGCCAAAGCCTTGCCTAGCTTGCTATCAGAAAGTCACCGAGTTTTAAACCACGGTGGCTTAACACTGCATCTAGAACAACCTCAGTACAATGACCAGATGCCTATCTTTGAACAATTTATGCGTGATTGGGATGCTTACAATAATAACGAACCATTTTGGTCCGCGATGCATGGTACAGATTTAGATGAAGCTATAGTCGAATCGGGCTTTGCAGCTGATGCTATATTTCATGCGGCACTAAAAGCGGTTGAAATTCCTGGTGTAGAACAAGCAAACGAAGATTATGGACGAGCACCTGCTTGGCATGCCTATGGTGCTTGGAAAGAGGTGCCAGGAAAGAGTCGTTTTGAAAAAGGAGCAGTTTAAATGAGCGATGATTTTAAAGATGGCTTTGACCCAACTGACGTCGCCCATCTCGCCAATCAAAAAGCTAAGGGCAAGCGACCCGAATATTTTAACGATGCCATGGCGGAGAATCATTTTTCAATGACCATGGCCTTGGTTGCGGAGTTGGCGGTAGCACGTGAACGTATTGACTCATTAGAGCGTGTACTTGCAGATAAAGGCGTTCTAGATATACAGGATGTCGAGAACTTTATCCCAGATCAAGAAGCCGCAGAGCAGCGCCAGTTAGCACAGTTAGAGTATTCAGCACGGATTTTTCGTGGTTTGCAACAAGCCCTACAACAATCTTCAGAACAAGATAAGAGTATGGACGAAATGGCTGAAATATTAGGCAAAAAAGATGGCGTCGACTAGCATGGCCACAGATAAAATGCCTAACATTAAGATGCTTAAGGCCGACCAAGCTAATCAAAGCGCCGATTGTCTCAATAACCGCTTACAGCGTCCGGAGTTGGTGCACCAACTTACTAAGCTTGTTTTAACTTTACAGCTCAAAGACCTGCCGGACACGGTAGTTGAAGCGGCCAATATATTCATTATGGATACCATGGCGGTCGGTGTTGCTGCGACCACTTATCATGCCACTGATAAAGCACTTATGTCGGTAGAGAGTTGGGGCGCAGGTGGAGCAAGTCGAGTTATCGGCCGCCCAGGGATTACCTTGCCAGCGGCGGCGGCGGCTTTTGTCAATGGTATGCAAGTTCACGCGCTGGAATGGGATGGTTTGCACGAAGAAAGTGTTGTCATTGCCTTATGTGCCTCGATGGGCGCGCTCTTCGCCGAGCTCGATAACGATCAATATAGCGGCGAACAATTAATTTGTGCCTTTGTCGTTGGTGTAGAAATAGCGGTCTTTTTTGGTGGCATAAGCACCGCTTCACCGCGTTTCTTTCGCCCTTCCGTGGCTGGCGGCATGGGTGCGGCAATGGCGTTAGCAAAGCTGCGTAAATTAGATCAAACGCAGACAATAGCTGCGCTTGGTTTAGCCTACAGCCAAGCCTGCGGTACCATGCAGGCGCATTGGGAAGGTTCTATGGCACTGCCAATGCAAGTGGGTGCGGTGGCACGCAATGCACACTTTGCAGTAGATATGGCCGCGGCTGGAATGACGGGTCCTGTGGATATCATCGACGGGCAATTTAACTTTTTTTCTTTGTTTGAAAACGCTTCTTTCGACGAGCGTTTAATGGACACTTTGGGCAAGCCTTTTAAAGTAACCGAGATAGCCCATAAACCGTTTCCAGCGGGCCGCGCAACGCAGGCGGTGTTGACTATGATGCTAGAGTGGCAAAAAGGCAGCGATGTTCGCGTCCAAGACATCGCTGAGATCAAAGTCTATGTACCGCCACTTATTATGCTGTTAGTGGGGCGTCCACGTGAATCCGACATGACCGCTTCTTATGCAAGATTGTGTTTGCTGTTCATTGTGCCGCTGATGTTGATTGATGGAGATATTGATCCTAGGCGATTTACGCGCGAGGTCTATACTGACCCAGAAATAGTGGCTTTGTCGTCAAAAATAAAAATTTTAGATGACAACAACCCTGATCAAAATGCCTTGGGTCCGCAGTCGATGTTGATCACGCTCAAAAATGGCGAGAGCGTAGAGTTGCAGTGCGCCGACCCCCTTGGCTCGCCGAACAATCCACTCAGTAAGACACAACGAGAAAACAAAGTGCGTCGTTGCTTTGAGCTAGGCTTACCAGATAGAGATCCAAAAGCTTTTATCGATCAATGCCAATCACTGGAGTCACTAAGTGATTGCCGCAAACTGGTTGATTTAGTCAGTTAAACCATTGTTTCCACGTGAGTAAAAAATAAAAATGTTAGGTAGAGATGAATTAATTAAATTGGCCGTAGATGAATATTTTATAGGTTGTAACAAACACGACCATTCCATGGTTATGTCGACTATGAGCGATGACTGTTTGATGCGTTTTCCTGCCGCCAGTTTTCGTTACCTGGGTGCGCAAGCTTTGAGCATTCATTTCACTGATTTTCTGGGCAATTTTTCAGATATTAATTTTCATGATTTTGTAAATATTGTGGATGTTGAATCGCAATCACTGGTTTCCTATTTCAAGGTTTTTTTGACTGACCATGAAGGGGTTGAAATCAAGATGCAAAACTGCAACATCTTTCATTGTAATGAAGATGGTTTATTCAAAGAAATTATTATCTACAACACTAAAGCTCTCGATAAAGGTTTTCACGAAGGTAGTGATTAACCATTCAATGTATTAAAAACGGGTTACAACAATGAAAAAAATAGTGGTGTTATTTAATTTACAACAAGGCGTAGATGACACGGTTTACGAACAGTGGGCAAGAACCACGGATTTGCCCATCGTCAATAACTTGCAATCGATTGAGCGTTTTGAAGTATTCAAAACCTCAGGTTTATTGGGGAGTGACGCGGCCGCGCCATACCAATATGTAGAGTTGCTCGAAATTAATGACTTTGACAAATTTGGTGAAGAAGTAGCGACCGAAACAATGAAGAACGTGGCGACTGAGTTTCAGACATTTGCTGATGCGCCGCTGTTTATAACCCTAGAAAAGATATAGAACCAATGACAAATCAAACCTCCCCAGTTTATAAAGAGCTTGCTGGCAAGACCGCCGTAATTACCGGTGCTGGTCGTGCCAATGGCTTAGGTGAAGCAATGGCAAAGCGTTTAGCCGCAGAAGGGGTGAACGTTGTTATTACAGATATAGGACAAGCGCAAGGTGAACACATGCCCGAGAACGCTATTGGCACCGTCTCTGAAATGCAAACGATTGTTGATGAGATTGTTGAACAGGGTGGGTCTGCTAAGTCGTTTGTCTGTAATGTATTAAATGAAGATGAAGTAAAAGCGGCCGCTCAGTTCGCACGAGATAGCTTTGGCAGTCTTGATATATGGGTCAATAATGCTGGTATTGGTTATTTGATGGAATCGATTTTAGATATGTCGGTGGATCAATGGGATACCGTCATGGGCGTGAACTTACGCGGCGTTTTCTGTGGCACTAAATACGCTGCGCAAGCGATGGTAGAACAGGGCAAGGGCGGTAAGATTATTAATATTGGTAGCCAAGCATCTAAGTCCGGATTTGCCCACGCATCGGCTTATACAAGTTCTAAACATGGTGTTGTTGGTTTGACCCGAGTTGCGGCAATGGAGTTGGGTCGTCATGGTATTAATGTTAATACCATTTGTCCTAATCATGTCACCACCGGACTCGGCGCCTGGCAAAATGCTCATTTCTCAGAAGTGACTGGCAAGGGTAATGAAAAGTATATGCAGGATATGTATGACCGTATTCCTCTAGGTCGACCGGGGCTACAGGAAGATATTGCTAAGGCCTGTGCATTTTTATGTTCCGATCAAGCGACCTATATTACTGGCGAATGTATGAATGTGTCAGGTGGTGAGGAATATCACTAATTCGTCTGCTAGGAATACAAACTTAGCTCAATTACTTAGGGCGATTTCCTTTTGATTTTTTGCGCGGATTAGAAAGCTGATCGATCATTAACTTTAATAGCGCATCTGAAGCACGCGAGAGTTGTCGTTGGCTGTGTCGGACAATGCCCTGAGTTCTAGTTGCTACAAAAATATCAGCAAAGGCTGGCACAATATTGTTGTTCATCATATGTGCTGGCATAACACTCCATCCTAAACCTGTCTCAATCATCTTACTGATGACTTCAAAATTCGAGGTTTCAGTAATGTGATTAAAGTTTAGTTTTTGATTGGCGAAAACGCGATCAATGTTCTTACGCGTGGTGCTATTTATATGCGGCAAAATAACTGGTTTTTGCGCGAGTTCCTGCAACGATGCAGTTCGGTACTCAGGCGTGTTGGGTATGGCAATGTATAACTCATCTCTCCAGATAGCAACGAACTCCAAATTTGTTATTGGTTTATTCGGCAGCGTAACAAGTGCTAATTCGAGCTCACCTCGTTGCACTTTTTCAATGGCGTCTTCGGAGGTCAAAAAATTTAAATCGAGCTCTACATCGGGGTAGAGATCTTGGTAACGCTTTAGGTTCTCTGGTGCGCGATACAAGCTAACATGGTGTGACATACCTACCACTAAATGCCCCATCACCTTATTACCTAAATGGCGGGCTTCGCGTGCAGCGAACTCGATATCGTTCATTATTTGCACACAGCGCGGCAGTAATTTTCGCCCAGGCAAGGTTAAGAACATTTTTTTGCTGACGCGATCAAACAGGCTCACGCCTAAATGTTCTTCTAACTGCGCAATACGCCGCGACACCGCTGGTTGTGTCAGAAACAGCTTTTTCGAAGCTTTAGTAACTGACATGGTCTCTGCAACCGCAATAAAGGCCTGTATCGAATTAGTATCCATTGGTTTGTGGGTGATCGACTTATCTATGCATTATATTCATTAATACGATAAATATTAATAAATATTATGCATTATTAGTTTGGATTACACTCGATCAACTAACGATTACTACTCATATTGAGCAATGAATAAAACACTTACAGGAGTAAGGGTTCTAGACCTTACCCATATGCTGTCCGGACCCTACGGTGCAATGATACTTGCTGACTTAGGTGCTGAAACCATAAAGGTAGAACCATTAACGGGAGAGGGTACGCGTAAGCTACTCGCCGATGATCCTGATAATTCGCTAAACGGAATGGGTGCTTATTACTTAACACTTAATCGAAATAAACAAAGTGTTGCCATCGACCTCAAATCTGAAAAAGGCTTAGCCATTTTTTATGATTTGGTAAAAGAATCCGATGTGGTGATAAGTAATTTTGGTGCTGGCACTCCAGAGAAGCTTAAAATTGATTATGCGTCATTGAGCGAGGTAAACCCTAAAATCATTACCTGCGCGATTTCAGGCTTTGGTTCCGATGGCCCGAATTACAAACGCCCAGCTTTTGATATGGTGGCTCAAGCGTTTGGTGGTGGTATGTCGATCACGGGGCCTGATAAGGATCACCCAGTGCGCGCTGGTATTCCTATCGGCGATCTCGGTGGCGGTATGTTTGGGGTCATGGGCATACTTTCAGCGCTCCTAGAACGGGAGAAATCTGGCCAAGGCCAGCACGTTGATATCTCTATGATGGACGCGCAACTGTCGATGCTTAATTACATGTCAACAATGGCAAGTCTCTCTGGTGAAGATCCTCATCCAATAGGAAACTCGCACTTTGTACACGTGCCCTACAATACTTTCCAATGCTCCGATGGGCACATTGTTATTTGTGTCATAACGGATAATTTCTGGAAGAACCTTTGCACTGTTGTCGATTACGAGCCGTTTAATAATCCTAAATATGATTTGCGCCCGGGTCGCTGGGAAGATCGATCTTTTATCGAAGAAAAGCTAACCGAAATCTTATCTCAAAACACGGTTAATCATTGGCGTGAAAAATTAGAGACTGCAAGAATTCCATGTGCACCGGTAAATTCGATTAGCCAAGCGATGCAAGATCCGCAAATCCTTCACCGAAACATGGTGATCGATTTGCATCATCCTAATGGCGACAGTACTAAAGGGCCAGGTAATCCAATTAAATTGTCACGGAACGATAATGAATCGTTTACCCCAGCGCCAACCTTGGGACAGGATACAGACACCGTATTTAAAGAGATTTTAAACATGACTGACGAAAATGTTGAATCTCTTAAAGACGCAGGAGTTGTTGCTTAATGATTATTATCAACGACGTGGGTCCACGTGACGGCTTACAGAGCCAGCAAAAAATACTCACGCCTGACGAGCGTTTTAAACTGATTGAGGCAATTGCTGAAGCTGGTGTTAGTCACATTGAAGTGGGTGCTTTTGTGTCACCCAAGGCCGTTCCGGCAATGGCTGAAACTGATCAAGTTCTCGCGCAAGCTCAGCATCTAAGTGACGTTACTAAAACAGTCTTAATTCCCAATCAAAAAGGTTACGAATTAGCCAGAGACGCTGGTGCAAAACGCGTTGCCATGGTGCTTTATGCAAGTGAAAGCATGGCCATGAAAAACGTTAATATGAGCGCCGCCGAGTCGGAAGTAAGCGCAAAATCAATTTGTGCCGCAGCGCAACGCGATGGCATAGAAGTGGTCTTCTATATAGCGGTTTCTTTTGGTTGCCCTTTTGACGGTCATACCGACCCAAACCACCTCGCCGAATTGACTTCTAGATATATGGATTACGGCGTTGAACAAATTGTCTATGCCGACACTATTGGCGCCGCTAACCCATTACAAGTAGCCGACACCGTTGAACCAATTGTGGGCCAGCATGGTAGTGAAAAGTTGGCCTGCCATTTTCATGATACTAGAGCGATGGGTCTCGCTAATGTCTACGCTGCTTATCAATCTGGAATTAAACAGTTTGATGCTTCAATCGGCGGTTTAGGTGGTTGTCCTTTTGCGCCGGGCGCGTCGGGTAACGTCGCTACCGAAGATGTTGTCATGATGTTTGATCAAATGGGCGAACCCACCAATATTGATCTTGCTAAATTGTTAAAAGCATCGGATTTAGCAATTGAACTGACTGGTACTGCCAAAGGTGGTCGAGCCCGCAGTTGGCTAGATCGACAACATGCAGTTACGCAAAGCTAAAAAAAATTTAGATATAAAAATACTTATAGGCTGGAGAAAAATATGACTTATCGATTAGGAGTAGATGTAGGAGGTACCTTTACCGACCTGCTATTGATCAACGAAGCAACCGGTGATACTCATACCGCCAAGGTACCCTCAACACCAGAGGATTCTTCAATAGGCGTATTGAACGGCATTAGCCGAATTTGCGAGGAATCCAAAGTCGATCCTAAGCAGGTTGATCTTGTCATGCACGGCACTACGGTTGCAACTAACGCGGTACTCACTGGTAAGGGCGCAACTGTAGGCCTAGTTACTACCGCAGGCTATAAACATGTGTTGCAGGTAGCTCGTTCTTTTTGCCCTGGCGGTTTGGGTGGTTGGGTATCGTTTATTAAAAAACCATTATTAGCGCCGCTAGAGCTGACCATAGAAGCGCAAGAACGTATGGGCGCTGACGGTAATATTGTTACCGATTTAGATGAAAAAGAACTTCGGGTTTCTTTACAAAAACTAAAAGCAAAAGGCGCTATAGAAGCGTTGACCATCTGTTTTGTAAATTCATACTTAAACGATGCCAACGAAGTTGCTGCGCAAAAGCTTGCACAAGAAGTGTTTGGTGATATTCCAGTTTCAATCTCTAGTGACATCATTCCAGAGATGCAAGAATACGAGCGCACAGAAACAACTGTCGTTAATGCCTATGTGTTACCGGAAGTGTCTCTGTATGTAAATAATCTTCAGCAAGCCATTGCCGAAAAAATGGGAGATGATACGCAACTGTCAATCTTACGCTCTGATGGCGGGCTAGCATCGGCGCGCGCTGCTTCTGAATCGCCGGTAAATCTATTAATGTCTGGTCCAGCAGGTGGTGTTGCTGGCGCTATGTATTTTTGTGGTAAGGCGGGTTACAAAGATATTCTCACTTTTGATATGGGTGGCACATCGACGGACGTGGCGCTTATTCAAGATTCCAAAGCAAAAGTCAGACGCGA
>CAYSUU010000023.1:0-32155 GCA_964434375.1 uncultured Gammaproteobacteria bacterium
CTCGTCGGGCTCATAACCCGAAGGTCGTAGGTTCAAATCCTGCCCCCGCTACCAAGTGGTTGGTGTCATGAAATTGTATTCGCTGCTCAATACAGTTTTTTAGCCAACCCAGCGGTGTTTTTTGTTTATAAAAGCACTGTGATTATATTAGCTTGGCGTTTGTTTTGAATTGCGAAGCTCACTTAAGGCCCCGCTGAAAGCGGGGCTTTGTGTTTGTACTATTTGATAATTGTTGAGATTTTTGTGATTAACTAGTCTTTGGTTTAGATGGCCTCTAGAATGAACTCATTTATGCGGGTTGCCTAAATATCTTTTGGTACTAACGAACGGGTTTTCTTGTGAGGTTCGTAGTAAGGTGAGCGTAGCTCGCCTTTTTTATTGTTTTTTTACTAGTGAGTATCATGGCGTTAACAGTCACACATATAGAAGAACTTCTTCAGCCAGGCGCAGATGCCTTGTCCTATGAAATCGTGTCCGTTGAAATGGCAGGCGGCGATTTGTCTATTGTACGTGTCTATATTGATAAAGCTGACGGTGTTACTGTCCAAGATTGTGCTAAAGCGAGCCGTCAATTTAGCGCTATTTTAGATGTAGAAGATCCAATATCTAATCGTTATACCTTAGAAGTTTCTTCTCCAGGTATCGATCGCCCATTAGCAAAGGCTGAGCATTTTAAGTCCGTAGTGGGTCAACAAGTAAAAATTAGAATGGCCAGTTCGGTTGACGGGCGTAAGCGTTTTAAAGGTCAATTAATTGAAGCGTCTGACGAATCGGTGTTGATTGATGTGGATGGCGAGCAGACGCAACTTTTTTATAAAGATATGGATCGCGCGCGTTTAGTGGCGGTTTTTGATTTTAGTTAATTTAGGATTGTTGTTTTGAGGTTTAGGATAGCCTAGCTGCTCTAGTTATTGAGTAGGTTTTAAAGGAATAAAGTGGGAAATTGGTACGCCATGGAAAGGTGTTGTCGATCAAATGACGTTGAGTGTAAAGACAAAAAGATATTTTGATGCCTCGTGTTAACACGTTTTTTAAGTATGGATTTGCTATTTAGCTTTGAGCTCACTAGTACAGGACTTGTTGCTTTGGAAAAACAGTTTGTTGCAGTTTCAATATCGGCGCGAGACGGCTGACGAAATCGAATTAGAAGCGGGTCAAGTTAAGGTCAGTATCCCATTTTAGTCCGGTCTAAACAGTTGATGGGCGCTTAATGCTTAATAAGATTGACAGAGCGAGTGACTGGCTCTTCTAAAAGGTGGTCTGTGCTTGTGTTGACTCGCTTGTAAAAGGTAGATGTTCCTGTGTATAATTCGCGCCCTAAAGACCGCTAGTGCTCTTTTTTTAAGAGAACACTACTTTGTTTGGCGGCCGTTTTTGGATACGTTTTTACTGGTGAGCGACCATCAATTGCTCAAATTTTTAAGGTGCTGATTATAATGAGCGCTTGATATAAAATTGTGTTACCAGTTCTGGCTTGACGATTCTGCTTGAATCGCTAGGCTCACTTAAGGCCCCGCTGTAAGCGGGGCTTTGTGTTTGTACTATTTGATAAATATTGAGATTTGTTGTGATTTTCTCGTTAGTTTTCGAATAGTACTCGAGGATTCACTTTTGAATTCGTCGCAAGGTGAGCTTGGCTCGCCTTTTTTATTGGCGTTAGTTGTATTCCACTATAGGTCTTAACTAAAGAGATTTATAGACGAGTTACTTAATTCAGGCAAAGGATTAAGTTTCCGCTGTTAAGCGTTTCGTAGAATAGCGGCAGATGGTTACTGCTAAATTAAGTATCTTGAGATACCGAGTGAGCCAGCGCTGTTAGATGGTGAGCAGGCAGAATTTTTATATAATGATATGGATCGCGTGCATTTAGTGGCGGTTTTTGATTTTAGTTAATTTATTGAGTGAACTTTTTGAGGGCTAAATAATGGCAAGCGAAATTTTAATGATGGCTGAAGTGCTTTCGACCGAAAAAGCGGTTGATAAAGACATTATCTTTGAAGCGATCGAAGCCGCTTTGGCGACCGCGACGCGTAAGCGTCATCGAGAAGATATTGAAGTTCACTGTGTTATTAATCAGGACGATGGTTCCTACGTTCCTTATCGAGTATGGGAAGTCATTGAAGATGATGCCGAACTTGAATTTCCAACTAAACAAATCTGTATTAGCGCGGCTAAAGAGCACGATGCTGAATTAGAGCTTGGTGGCTTTGTTAAAGAAGAGTTAGAAGCCGTTCCTTTTGGTCGCATTGCGGCTCAAGCTGCAAAACAGGTCATTATGCAAAAAGTGCGTGAAGCAGAGCGCAATAAAATTCGAGAAGAATTTGAGCCGCGTTTGGGGGAAATGCTTTCGGGTGTCGTTAAACGTCAAGAACGCGGTGATACTGTTATTGATTTAGGTGGTATAGAGGCGGTTTTGCCACGGCGTTTAATGATCCAGCGCGAAGGTTTGCGTCCAGGAGACCGAATTCGAGCCATTTTGTCTGAAGTGAAACAGAATAATCGGGGTCCTCAATTAGTATTGGATCGTATTTCCCCCAATCTGGTTTTGTCGCTGTTTCGCACAGAAGTGCCAGAAGCGAGCGAAAATATTATTGAAATTGTAGCGGCAGCACGTGATCCTGGCCTACGTGCAAAAATAGCTGTTAAATCTAATGACACCAAAGTCGACCCAGTCGGTGCGTGTGTCGGTATTCGTGGTTCACGAGTCCAAAGTGTGTCGAATGAGATAAATGGCGAACGGGTAGACATCATTAAGTGGTCGGAAGATCCCGCGCAATTTGTTATCAATGCATTGGCACCCGCTGAAGTCGAATCAATTATGGTTGATGAAGACAAAGGTGCTATGGACGTGATCGTTGATGAAACTCAACTGTCTTTGTCTATTGGTCGTGGTGGTCAGAACGTACGGTTAGCAGGAGAGTTAACTGGTTGGGAAATCAATATCATGACCTTTGAACAAGCGAATGAGAAGCTTGAGGAAGAGTCTTCAGGCGTACGTGATATGTTCATGGCTAAGCTTGATATCGACGCTGACGTGTCGACTATATTGATTCAAGAAGGTTTTACCAGTCTCGAAGAAATTGCTTACGTTCCACGTGACGAGATGCTTGAGATTGAAGAATTTGACGAAGCTCTGATTGATGAGTTGCGTAAGCGTGCTGATGATGCGCTTGTTACTATGGCGATTCAAAAAGAAGAATTGCTGAAGAATGCTGACCCGGCAGATGATTTATTAAACATGGAGTCGATGGACGAAAATACAGCTAAGTTTTTAGCCGTCAACGACATTAAAACGATGGAAGACTTAGCCGAGGCAGCGACGGATGAACTATTAGAAATAGAAGGTTTGTCTATTAGTGAAGAGCGAGCGCAAGAGCTAATTATGATTGCGCGCCGCCCTTGGTTTGAAGAAATGGGTATTTCAATCGAAGAAGAAAGCGAGGCTGAGCAAACGGGAGAGTAATCAGGTTTAAACAAGATACGTTTTAAATAAATACAAACCCAGAAGCGAAAGAGACACATTATGTCAACCATAACTATTAAAGCATTTGCCGAACAAATTGGTATTGAACCAGAGCGTTTAGTAAAACAGCTCGGTGACGCAGGAGTACCCGGAAAAACTCTGGAAGACTCTTTGCGTGATGAAGAAAAGCGCGCTTTGCTTGACCACCTTCGTGGTGGAGCTGCGGTCGCACCTGCGGCATCGGCGGGACGCGGAAAGATCACGTTAAAGAAGAAGACCACCTCCGAAATTCAGCAGACGTCAAAGACTGGTATCGCGAGAACGGTTCAAGTGCAAACTAAGAAACGTAGAACCTTTGTTAAGCGTGAAGTATTAGAACAGCAAGAAGCCGAACGCCAAGAACTAGAGCGCGAGCGAGAACAAGAAATTGCACTAAAAGCCGAACAAGAGAGACTGGCGCTTGAGCAAGAGGCACGACAAGCTGAGTTAGATGAGCAGCAGCGTCTTGAAGCCGAAGCGGAGGCAGCACGCGCTGAAGAGCAAGCTCAGCTAGCTAAACAAGAAAAAGAAGCGCAAGCAAAAGTCGAGGCCGCTGAGCAAGAGGCTAAGGCTAAGAGCACTAAAGAAACTAAGTTAGAAGAAAAAGCGAAGACAAAGGAAAAAGTCAGCGCGCCGGAAGAAAAGGTTGAAGATAAAGTGGCAACTGAGCCGGCCGTTGAATCGCCTAGTGAGCCCGAAGAACCCGTTCGACGACGACGTGAAGTGGTTATGCCTTCGATCATCCGCAAAGCGGTAGATCGAAAGAGAGTTTCACCAATCGTGCGTCAAGCTGAGCCAAAGCCAGCTGCACCAGCGCCTGCAGCTGATAAAGCGAGCCGTGCTAAGCCAAAGAAAAAGGCGTTTGCTGGACGTGAAGAATTACATGTAACCCGCGGGCGTAAAAAGCGCAAAGATAAGAGACGCCCAAGCAATATTAGATCAAGCGTGTCAGATCAGCATGCGTTCGAGCGGCCGGTTGCGCCGGTGGTTCGGGATGTCGCAATTGGTGAGACGATTAGCGTGACAGATTTGGCTGCGCAAATGTCGGTGAAAGCGGCTGAGGTTGTTAAAGCTCTATTCAATATGGGCACCATGGTCACCATCAACCATACCCTCGATCAAGACACCGCGATGCTGGTCGTTGAAGAAATGGGCCATAATGCGGTTGAAGCGAAAGCCGATGACCCTGAAGCCTTTATCCAACAAAGCCAGGATGTTGAAGAAGATCAATCAACATGGCAGCCTCGCTGCCCGGTTGTGACGGTAATGGGTCACGTCGACCACGGTAAAACGTCGCTTTTGGATTATATCCGAAAAGCTAAGGTGACCGACGGTGAAGCGGGTGGCATAACTCAGCATATCGGAGCCTACCAAGTAGAAACCTCCAATGGCAAAGTCACTTTTTTAGATACACCGGGTCATGAGGCATTTAGTGCAATGCGTGCTCGTGGTGCGCAAGCAACCGACTTGATTATTCTAGTTGTAGCTGCCGATGATGGTGTTAAGCCGCAGACAATTGAGGCTATTAAGCATGCTAAGGCGGCTAATGTGCCTCTCGTGGTAGCTATTAATAAAATGGATAAAGAGTCAGCTGATCCTGATCGGGTTAAGCAGGAGTTGGCCGCTGAAGAAGTTATTCCCGAAGATTGGGGTGGCGATGTCATTATGATTCCTGTTTCAGCACATACTGGTGATGGTGTGGATGAGATGCTTGAATCTTTGGCCATTCAATCTGAACTTCTTGAGCTAAAAGGTCGCCCCGACGGGAATGCCACAGGTTTGGTTGTTGAAGCACGTTTAGATAAAGGGCGTGGTGCAATATCAACTATTTTGGTTCAACATGGTGAGCTCAAATACGGAGACATCGTACTCATAGGTCGTGAAACAGGCCGTGTTCGAGCCATGGTTAACGACGCAGGCCAAGCGATTAAAATTGCAGGCCCATCAACGCCAGTCGAAATTCAAGGCATGAGCGGGGTTCCCGCTGCTGGTGATGAAGTATTGGTGGTAGATGATGAGCGCAAAGCCCGCGAGGCCGCGGAGTTCCGTGAGCAAAAAGACCGTGAAGCTCGTTTAGCACGTCAACAGGCCGCAAAACTTGAGAATATGTTTTCTCAAATGGGCGAAGGGGAAGTTAAGAAGGTTAACGTCCTTATAAAAGGTGATGTCCAAGGTTCTATAGAGGCGTTATCAGAATCTTTAGCTAAGTTATCGACTGAAGAAGTAAAGGTAAGCGTTGTGCACGGAATGGTTGGTGCAATTAATGAATCGGACATCAATCTCGCAATGGCTTCATCTGGTGTGGTCATAGGTTTTAATGTTCGAGCCGATGCTCAAGCACGTAAATTGGCTGAACAGGAAGACGTACAGATTCGCTATTACAGCATTATTTATGAAGTCATTGATGATGTTAAAGCCGCAATGGAAGGTTTACTTGATCCAGAGATCAGAGAAGACTTTATCGGTTATGTGGAAGTGCGCGAAGTCTTTAAAGCACCGAAAATTGGCACCATTGCTGGTTGTTATGTGACCGAAGGTCTAGTCAAGCGAAACGCCTTTGTACGTGTATTGCGTGATAGTGTTGTGATTTTTGAAGGCACGATCGATTCTCTTAGACGTTTTAAAGACGACGTCTCTGAAGTTAAAAACGGCACAGAGTGTGGTATCGGTGTGACTAATTACAACGACATCAAAGTTGGTGACCAGCTTGAGATTTTCGAAAAGGTAGAGGTTAAGGTAACCTTATAATTTATGCCACGCGAATTTGCACGAAGCGCTCGGGTTGCGCAGACTATATCTCGACAGTTGTCGAGCATATTGCGCACCCAGGTTAAAGACCCAGGTGTTAATCAGCTAACTATAACCGATGTTGATGTTACTAAAGACCTGCGCCAAGCGAAGGTGTACGTAACCAGTATGATGGATGACGACGTCGATATTGATTCGGTGATGTCGGCTATAGATCGCGCCACCGGTTTTATTCGTCGTCAACTCGCGTCCAAAGTCGATTTACGGCATTGCCCAATTCTGGTGTTTGTCTATGACAACTCTATATCAGAAGGCGCGCGTATGTCGGCATTGATCGACAAGGCGCTTAACAAATCATAGTGAGCGGCTTTTTTTGCCCTGTATCAAGTAATTGAGTGTTTCTGGGAGCGTCTAATCGATGGCTAAGCCCCGTAAAATTGACGTACATGGAGTGATGTTATTAGATAAGCCTCAAGGAATGACATCGAATGCGGCAATGAAAAAGTTGCGCTGGCATTTCAACGCTAAAAAGGCAGGACATACTGGTAGTCTTGACCCTATGGCCACAGGCTTATTACCCATTTGCTTTGGTCAAGCGACTAAAGTCTCTGAGTACTTTTTAAACTCATCAAAGCGCTATACCGCGCGTGTCACTCTAGGGCAAACAACCGACACCTACGATGCCGAAGGCGAGATACTGGAAACGAAGTCAGTGTCTGTTAGCGATGCGCAAATAGAACAGGCATTAATCAATTTTCGTGGTTCAATTTCGCAACAACCTCCGATGTACAGTGCCTTAAAACGTAAGGGACAACCGCTTTACAAACTCGCTCGTCAAGGTAAGGTAGTGGACCGTCCGGCGCGACCGATGACCGTTTTCGAACTTATTAGTAAGCGCTTGTCTGACACAGAGATTGAACTCGATGTACATTGTTCAAGTGGTTTTTATGTTCGTTCTTTAGCGCACGATTTAGGTGTTCTATTAAAGTGCGGTGCTCATCTTAGCTATTTACGTCGTACCGAAATAAAGTCTATCACTGTCGATCAGTCTTTAAGTCTAGACTTATTGCTCGAAAGCGAACTAGAAAATGTTTTAAAACCGATTGATAGTTTATTAGAACATCTACCCAGTATGCATATTTCAAATCACCAAGCGCAACGTCTATTAAATGGCCAAACCGTGCACATGAGTGACGCTGGTGAGTCAAACTTGCAGCGTTTATATGTGCGAGATAGTGATAATTCTCAGACAACTAACCGCTCTAAGTTATTTGCAGTAGGGCGTATTTTGCCTAGTAAACAATTAAAAACCGAAAAAATTTTCATACTCAACTAAACCTATTAATTTCTAAGTTATTGATAATTAAGCGGATAGTTAAATTCGGCGCAACGAAATAATTGGAAAAACGCGTAAAAT
This sequence comes from uncultured Gammaproteobacteria bacterium, assembly GCA_964434375.1. GTDB lineage: Bacteria > Pseudomonadota > Gammaproteobacteria > Arenicellales > Arenicellaceae > Arenicella. The sequence continues at coordinate 7,668 of CAYSUU010000023.1, forward strand.
AAGGGTGAATTTCGCGTGCAAACGGTTAGAATACGCGCGTCTGACTTATATTCAGATAGGTATTGCTTGTTTCCACCCTTCAGGGAATGAGTGTTTCTTAAACAAATTGAAGAGGAATAAATAATGGCACTTAGCGCCAAAGATAAAGCAGCTATCGTAAAAGAGTATCAAATCAGCGATGGCGACACAGGTTCTCCTGAAGTGCAAATTGCACTACAGACAGCACGAATCAAAGATCTTTCTCCGCACTTCAAAGAGCATATCCACGATCATCACTCACGCCAGGGTCTCCTGCGTTTAGTAAATAGTCGTCGTAAATTACTCGATTATTTGAAGAACAAAGATGTAGAAAGATATCGAACACTTATTAAGAGTTTAGGCTTACGTAAGTAATCGAAATCCGTGGAAGCCTTATCAATTTGATAAGGCTTTCTTATTTTTAGGGAAGAATTTTCGCTTCATCAGCACAACGCTGATATTGATATTTAAAGCAAAGATAATTCCCGTTTGTAGGTTACTCATACGCAATGGGGCGTATGTGTTTAATAGATATTTTTATAGGAAAATTAGTATGTCAAAGGTAACAAAAACCTTTCAATTCGGTGAAAACGAATTCAAATTAGAAACCGGCGAGATTGCTCGTCAGGCCGACTCGGCCATCATCGCCTCATGTGGCGATACAACTGTTATGGTCACCGTGGTCAATAAAATGTCCGGTGAGCCAAGAGATTTTATGCCGCTAACCATAGACGTTGAAGAACGTACCTATGCTGCAGGCAAAATCCCAGGTGGTTTTTTCCGCCGTGAAGGTCGCCCTTCAGAAAAAGCGATCTTAACTTGTAGACTTATAGACCGGCCATTGCGTCCATTGTTCCCTAAGGGCTTTGGTTATGATGTGCAGGTTGTAATCACCATTGTTTCCATAGACCCTAATATCGATACCGAAATCGTATCGTTGGTGGGTGCTTCTGCCGCTCTTGCTACTTCGGGTATTCCGTTTAACGGTCCAGTAGGCGCAGCACGTGTCGGTTACTCAAATGGTGAGTACGTATTAAACCCAAGCATGGCACAACTTGAAGAGTCTGATTTAGACCTCGTTGTAGCTGGTACTGAGGACGCCGTGTTGATGGTTGAATCAGAAGCTAACATTTTGTCAGAAGACGTCATGTTAGGCGCTGTAATGTACGGGCATAAGGAATCACAAAAAGCGATTGCGGCAATTAAAGAAATGGCTGCCGAAGTAGCTAAACCAATGAAAGAGTGGAGTGCACCTGAAAAAGACACGTCTGTTACTGGTAAGGTTGCAGAAGTGGCTAAAGCTGCGCTTGAAGACGCGTTCTCAACTGCCAGTAAGGTTGATCGTGTCGCTAAAATTTCAGCCGCTCACGGTGATGTAAAAGAAGCATTGCTTAACGATGAATCTAGTGTTGCCGATATAGACGCGGTAAATGCCTCATTCAAAGATTTAGAGAAAGACATTGTTCGTAGCCGCATCATTGCCGGTGAGCCACGTATCGATGGCCGCGATACAACAACAGTACGCCCAATCAATGTGCGCACTGGTGTTTGGCCACGTACTCATGGTTCAGCTTTGTTTACTCGTGGTGAAACACAAGCAGCGGTTGCCGCTACTTTAGGCACAGAGCGAGATGCACAGCGTATTGATGCACTCGAAGGTGACATTACTGATCGCTTCATGCTGCATTACAATTTCCCACCGTATTCGGTTGGTGAAACTGGCCGTGTAGGTTCACCTAAGCGTCGTGAGATCGGTCATGGTCGTTTAGCACGCCGTGGTGTTCAAGCCGTGCTGCCAACTGCCGAAGAGTTTCCGTATGTGATTCGAGTGGTGTCTGAAATTACCGAGTCCAACGGTTCTAGTTCAATGGCCTCTGTCTGTGGCTCATCATTAGCGATGATGGATGCTGGTGTGCCGATTAAAGCACCTGTTGCAGGTATTGCTATGGGCTTAATCAAAGAAGGTGATAACTTTGCTGTTCTAACTGATATTTTAGGTGATGAAGATCATTTAGGAGATATGGACTTTAAAGTAGCTGGTACGCCAGAAGGCATTACGGCTTTACAAATGGACATCAAGATCGATGGCATTACTGAAGAGATTATGACGCAAGCTTTAGCGCAAGCCAAAGATGCACGTGTCCATATCTTAGAAGAGATGGGTAAAGTGATTAACAAGCCGCGTGAAGAAATGTCCGAACATGCTCCACGTATCATTACATTTAAAATCCACCCAGATAAGATTCGCGACGTGATTGGTAAAGGCGGTGCAGTTATTCGCGGTTTGTGCGAAGAAACCGGCGCTACCATCGACATCGAAGACGACGGTACCATTAACGTTGCATCAGTAGATGGCGCAGCCGGCGCTGAAGCGCGTCGACGTATCGAAGAGATTACCGCTGATATCGAAGTAGATCGTATCTACACAGGTAAGGTAGTGAAAATTATGGAATTTGGGGCATTTGTGAATGTTCTTCCAGGTAAAGATGGCTTAGTTCATATTTCACAAATCTCAAATGAGCGTGTTGAAAACGTTGCGGATCACTTGAGTGAAGGCGATGAAGTCACTGTTAAAGTGTTAGAAGTTGATAAGCAAGGTCGAGTCCGCTTATCAATGAAGGCGGTTAACGGCGACGACTAAACATGTTTTAGTTCTAGCTCTAAGAAAGGCTCATCGTTCGATGAGCCTTTTTTTGTTGCGCTTAAACAATTAGACTCTCATGTCAGAGCAAATCTAAAACAGCAAAGCACACCCTATGAGCGAATCCCAAAATAATGCCTCCGATATTATCGCTAAAATTATGGATACCGCTAAAGCCGCGTTACCAGATTCACTTACTGACGACGTGCGCAATAATGTTCGAGCCGCGATTCAAGAAGTGATCAGCGAGCTTGATGTGGTCAGTAGGGAAGAGCTCGACACGCAAAAAGCGGTGCTTGCCAAAACACGTGAAAAAGTCGATGAAATGGAATCGATTATTGAGAAATTAGAAGAGAAGTTAGCTGGAAAGTAGTTATCTATTGTTTTGTTAATTAAAACTCTAGACCTCAATTATCCGCGCATAATCAAAGCTGCGCATATTAGGGAGTACGTCCAGTGTTTTTTTTAAAAATCGTGGTAATTGTTTCTTTGGTTTTAGTTTTACAGTTCCCAATAGCTGCCCAATCTGAAACGAACAAAGCCAGCGAGCCGAGCGGGGCAGAGCTTTTATCGACTTACTTGGCAGTCTATGATGATAAATCGAAAACTATCGCTGATTTAGTGGCTATGTTTACATCTGATGTGAAGACACTATATTTAATCGAGCTCGATTATAAAGGACTTAGAAATTCCCGTTTTTTTAGTAGCGGCCTCGGTCAGTACATATCATTTACCGAGTTCTTGGATGCGCCAATCAAGATCCAGAATGAGTCAGTCGTCCTGAACGTTGATTGCAGTGAATTCGATGCCGGATCAAATAAATGCGCTCTTATTTCTGGCAAGTCTGTGTCAGACGAAGAATGGGAAATTGTTATTGGGTTTATAAAAAAAGATGATGCGTATTTAATAAATTATATTCGTAAAGAGGGACTTGGCGCTGGCGCGGTCAGCGAATGGGAACAACGATAACAGCTATGTAAGGAATTTTATGCTATGAAAAATAAATTACTATGTTGCCTTATTGCAATTATGCCACTACATGTTGCAGCAAAAAGTGAACTGCAACTAGACCAAAAGGTCTTAAACTTTTTGAGTGAATATTCGGAAGTTTATCAAGATAATGACAGTTCGACCGACGAGTTAGTCGCTCTATTTAAGCGTGGTTTGAAAGATGTGTATGACTTGAATGCCAAAACAAAAAGTAGATTTACGTCGCCTGCCTTAAGTCGATTATTGGATGCGCCAATAATCGTTCAGAAGAACCGTGTGGTCTCAGTGGCAGATTGCGATGAATTAAATATTAAAGCAGATACATGCGTAATTATTAAGGGTCAGGCTTTGATCGCAGGGCCGACATCGTGGGAGCATATTCCTCAAATAGTGGTGCTCGGTTTACTCGAAAATGAAGACAAATACTTGATTGGGCACGTGAGGTCTGGAGCCGCAAGCGATGACGCTTATTTTGAATGGCCCGAAACTCAATAGGTTTGGGTAGATAGACTTATTAAAATTGGGGCGTAGTTGTCATGTTTAGTTTATTTCTGACCTTTCTCCGTCTTGGTCTAACTTCTTTTGGGGGGCCGGTCGCCCACCTGAGTTTTTTTCGTTCTGAGTTTGTTGAGCGAAAAAAATGGATGTCTGAAAAAGACTATGCCGATCTAGTCGCGCTTTGTCAGTTCTTGCCTGGGCCGGCTAGTAGTCAGGTGGGTTTGGCGATTGGATACTATCAGCGTTCCTACTTAGGAGCGATCATGGCGTGGCTGGGTTTTACACTTCCTTCAGCGCTATTGATGATTATGTTTGCGCTCGGCATCAGTCATTATGAGATTCCAAACGGAGCATTGTTAGGTCTGAAACTAGTCGCTATGGCAGTAGTAGCTCAAGCTGTTTTGGGGATGGGGCGTAGTTTTTGTCGTGAATATAAAACACAAATGGTGGCCTTAGTGTCGGCCTTAGTTTTAGTGTTTTTTCCGGGCTTTTTGATTCAGCTTTTTGTAATTATTGTTGGCGCCCTGATCGGGCGTTTATTGTTTAATAAGCCATCTAAGTCATCCGTAAAAAACGCTTTAGATTCACAATCATCACGTGCTGTTGCAATCGGGTTTGTGTCTTTTTTCTTTTTCCTTCTATTTACTTTACCACTGATCGCCACCCAGACTAATAATCAAGGCTTCGTTCTTTTCGACATTTTCTATCGAGTTGGATCCCTAGTTTTTGGTGGTGGTCATGTGGTCTTACCAATGCTTCAAGCGGAGTTGGTGCCTCAAGGTTTAGTTTCCCCAGATCAATTTTTAGCCGGTTATGGCGCGGCTCAGGCTGTGCCTGGACCATTGTTCACGTTTTCTGCATTTTTAGGTGCAACAAGCCTGTCTATTAAGAGCGCTTGGTTTGGAGGTTTACTGTGCCTTATTGCGATATTCCTGCCTTCTTTTCTTTTAGTATTAGGCTGTTTGCCTTATTGGGATCGTTTAAGAGAGTACGCAGGCGTTCAAGCGGCCCTAGTGGGTGTAAACGCTAGTGTCGTAGGGCTTCTTGTCGCAGCATTTTATCAACCGATGTTGGTGTCAACGATTAGCACGCCTTACCATGTCGTATTTGGACTGCTAGCTTTTTCCGCCTTACAACAATTTAAACTGCCGCCTTGGTTAGTTGTGCTTTTGGGGGCTGTGTTGGGTGCTCTATTAATGCCCTAATTTTTAAGTAACTTTTTTCAATTTAAGAGAAATATTACTTTGGTGCATCATATAAAGATAGGCAAGGAAATATGCGAAAGTACAGCTCGAGTCCCCTAACAAATGTTGTCGGTCTGTATTCAGTCTATAAGCTGAATACCTATTAGTTTAATGGCTGACAATCAACTAGGTATGCTAGTTGAATTTTTTAGGCTACGCTTTTTTAATTGGCCGCAGCCGTCGCCATACCGTTCAAAGCCGCCGTCATTTTTTCAAAAACTTCATCTTTGCCTACCACATTTCGTTTTTCCTTAATGCTTAGAGGGTCGTCATAGCTTATTCGTGTGACGCCTGCCTCGTCTTCCCATACTAGAAACTTCAATGGTAGGTCTAGTCCTACTGATTGTTCAACTTGCATGAGTAAGGTGCCGATTTTAGGGTTTCCAAAAATTAGTAATTGACCAGGTCTTAGTTCTAGACCGACTCTGTCTGCTGCGCCTGAATGATCGATCCGAGTGACTAATACAAAGCCTTTGTCGGCGATAATAGCTTCTAGACGGTCAGATGTATTCGGTACATCATAGTTTGAAATAATACTTTGCATGGTTTTTTATCCGTTATTTTTGATGTTTAGCGTGCGGTATGTTGGATAGCGCAATTGAGTTCACTAAATTGGATTTAAAACACCGACATTAAATAAATCAATAATATGATTACTTGAGATGCGAGTCGAAAATCGTCCTTAAAGATAGCAAAAATTAGTCCGTTTGACATGCTTAATAACTGCAGTGTGATTAATGAGGTGTCATTAGACGATAGGAGAAAGATGGTCGTACCAAAACTGCTTTGAACTAAAATAGTTAAAGCTATGAATTTGACTAAGGTCGATTTCATTATTTGTTTTCCAAAGGGTAGGTGATTAACAAACAAATAATTATTTTTATAAAATGTGATTGCCCATGAGATGGACTCACTCAGTAGCATAGTCACACTGGTGCTTAAGGTAATGAGTGCTGCTTGTGAAAAAGAGTCACTTAAACCAAGAATCATTAAGGCAAATAGGATAAGAACTGAAAATGTTATGAGTGACGATTTAGCAATTAAAGAGCCAAGCATGCTGGGCTTAACTGGTAGTCGTACGCTGCTTGCGTTTGGTACCAAAAACTTACAAGCCGAGCCTAGTGCAAGTACCAGGAAAACTGTCAGGACACCATAAAACATCGTCATGTAGCCGACCGTGAACAATAGAACTACCGAAATGGCAAAAGGTATTCTAAAGTAGGAAATAAAGTGGCTGCTTACGCACAAGCTTGACGCATAAATGGAGATACGCCAAAGTACCGCCAGAAAATTGCCGGAGCCCTCATACACCACCAAGCCCACGGCGAGACTCACTATTAAACTGATAATAAATAGAAAGTTAGAAAACAAGGAAAAACTGCAACACATAATAAAACGTTGCAGTTTGTCTAAAGGAAGGCTGTTTAGAATTCCTGAATGACTAAATTTGTGAGCAGAGTTACAAAATATTGAAGTCGATGTGCTGATTAAAAAGACAAGCAGTAGGTTTGTGATTACCGCGATTTTTTGATCCAGAGAATTAAATGCTTCATAGGTGAAAACAGGAAGCGCTAACGAGACAGGCCCGGCCCAGCCCAGTATTATAAAAGCACTTTGTTTTTGCGACTTTATCCAGTCCCGGCCAGTGCTCGAGAGGTCCTTTAGTAGTAAAAGGACGTATCTGTAGATCACTTGTTTTCTTGCACCCATGCTTCTTGTGGTGAAAATTGTTTTAACCAAGATTTATCATGGCAAGTCATTAAAAATAAGTGATCATTCAGTCTGTATTGGATTTGTGAAGCTAACCAGTCTTTACCTTTTGCATCGAGCCCATTAAGCGGTTCATCCATCACAATTAGTTTTGCTGTAGGCAGAAATGTGGCAGCTAAAAGAAGCTTTTTGACGGTTCCATACGATAAGGTTCTAATTTCTTCTGTGAGTTTTTTATTAGGTATCCCTAGCTCTTTAATGCTGTCTCTATACGGTTGTGTGTCGGGTAAAATGTTATACGACAGCGCGATGAAATCTAAATATTCTTTAGCTGTAATAGCCTCTGAAAATAGATATTTATCAGGGCAAAAAACGATAGATGATTTCTCCAAAGCATTAAAATCTCTAATATCCTTATCGTTAAAAATAGCATGACCTTGGAATTTATGGATCCCGACGACCGACTTAAGAATCGATGTCTTTCCTATGCCATTCTCGCCGGCAATATTAACCACACCGTTTTCTGCCTGAAGATCAAATGACACAGCATAAGAGCTATTAGGAAAGATAACCTTGTTAATAGAAACACGAAGGGCCAATAGGTCGATTTAGAGTGAAGGCGAGATTGCACAAAGATAGCATTTCAAATGAGCTATCTTTATTAGGTTTCGGTAATCAAATCATTGATTTTAGGCAGCTAAAATAAATTCTCTATGCGGCTGCCAGCCGAAACTCATAAGTAAATCGTTTATTTGAGCGCCTGCGCCTCTGGTGCTTACTGCAATAATATTCATAGCGCGAAACTTGTTTAAAACTCGTTCGTTCGGACTACTATTAATGACGGTTACGTTTTTATTGCGTTTTTTGCGGCCAACCAGTCTTGGGTTGATATCTACGAAGCCAATCACTGATATGCCCTCATTTTCTAATAGGTCGTGAAATTTGAGGCCTGTAGGGCCAGCTCCCCAAATGCGACATTCGTTTATGTTTTTGTTCTTTAAATATTGAGCAAGATAGTGCGCCTTACATTTCAAGAATTGTTGTTTTGCATATCGCTCGTCTTGTCGGGAAGTACGTTGTTGATAATCTCGCCAACGCAAGAGTATGCCATCCGGCTTCGCGAATTTTAGCCCTTTGATGTAAGCGCGACACCACAAATCGTAGTCTTCTGGCCATTCACTATCATGGTAGCCACCTAAGTCAAGGAGGTGATCTTTGCGCATAAAGGCAGTTGGGTGAGGAATGCAGCTCTCTACAAAAAAAGCATTACTAATTTCTATGCAGCTTTGTTGTGCATTAATCCAGTCTTGATAATGGCGATAACCTTGGTCTGCGTCGCCACTGTCTTTGAATATCTCTACCTGCGCACCGCAAATATGGATATTGTGATTTTTTAAAAGAAAGTCACGTTGGCGGACAAGTCTATGTGGTAGCGCAATGTCGTCGCCGTCCATGCGTGCAATCCAATAGCCTTTCGCGTGTTTTAAACCTTCATTTAATGCAGGCACGATGCCTTTAGAAGGTGACTTGAGGAGTTTTAGTCTATTATCGTGAGCTAATTTTCCAATCGCTTTATCCGTACTATGATCGTCGATGATTAGCAATTCCAAATCCACGTCGGTCTGGTTGAGAATGCTATCTATGGCAATGCTAAGGTAATCTCCCGCATTATGAACAGGCATCAATACACTGATGCCTGTTTGACGAAAATTAGTCGGCAAGTACGCCGCCGCAGCTACTTCCCGCGCCGGCGGTACAGCCAAAGCAATGACGATTAGTCGCTATCGGTTTGCCTTGTACGTCGTCAATGGCGATGTCCCATAAATAAGTCTGTTCGCCGCCACTCAAGGGAATATCGAGCATTTGATTGAAGTCGCAATCGAAGACACGTCCTTCCCAGTCGAGATTCAATAGGTGTCTACACATTAAACTATCGACTGTGCTGACATTAAAGTTACTCACCAAAAGGTGTTGGTAGTCTTCAATTTCGCCATCACGTTTTAGCGCGTGTGCGAAACGGTTAACAGGAATGTTGGTGATCGCGAGTAGACTAGAGAAGGTAATGCCAAAGTTATCCCCGAGCATGTTTCGATAATCTTGTTCGAGCCCCATTTGCTCTGGTGGTAGAAATGCTCCGCCAGGGTTATAAACAAGATCCAGGCTTAATTCTGGGTCGACCCCGTAGCCGACTTTATTGAGCCACTGTAAGCCGGAAATACTTTTATCGAATACACCCTTGCCGCGTTGTGCATCGACATTGTCCTCGGTATAACAGGGCAGTGAACAAACCAAACGAATCTTTCGATCAGCGTACCATTGAGCTAGGTCTTCTTGGCCAGCCTCATATAAAACAGTGATGTTGCAACGTGAGGTAATTTCAATACCCATTTTCAGTAAGGCTTCACAAAAGTCTTTGAAATGGGGGTTAAGCTCAGGTGCTCCGCCGGTCAGGTCAACCTTTTTAATATTAGCTTGCTCGGCCCAAGAGAGAATTTTTTGCATGACGTCCCACGTCATAATTTCTGTCCGTTTCGGGCCTGCGTCTACATGGCAATGATGACAAGCTAGATTACAGAGCTTGCCAAGATTGATTTGCAGTTCATTTGGTTTCGCATGCTTCAATGTGAGCTGGTGCTCGGCAAGTACTTCATGAAAATGAGGGCCCGTGGTAGGAACCGCGTTTTCGTCTATAAGTAAGACATCGGCCGGGATAAATTCCCCGTTCTTAAATTCTATTGCTTGGCTTTGTTTCATTGAAGATTAATCAGCTTATACTCACTGTATAAAAAAGACCTGAGTTTAACTGCGTATCATACACATAAAGCTAATAAGGAAGAATGGTGATGAACAACACTATTGTTGGTTTTATTGGGCGCTATTTCGGCATTGCTGTAAAATCCTATCAAAGGTGTTGTTGGAAAAGCGCTTTGAAATAGGCCTAGGTCTTGATCTCGGCCACCGTAAAATTCAGGCCCCCGACTTATATTGCTATACATAAAACCAAATTTAGGTGGTTTGGAATGTGTTTTTTTAAACGACTCTATCGCGTTTTGCAGATTCTGCTTAGCGATTTTTGGTTCTCTTTTGGCCCAAACTAGATAACGCCCAGCGCGCGCTGAGCCAGATAATGTCACTGTGCCGCGCTCGCTATCGCGACCAACAATATGGAATAACTCGTAGTCTCCGTGTTCGATAAAATTCGGGTCATTGCTATTACTAACGGCGCACAGTGTTTCGCCAATTTCTTGTTGATAACGTGATAAGTTTTTAATCGCTGGTTCCAGTTCGATTTGCTCAAGCGTAAAGCCACTGGCTTTGTTTAATTGCAGCGGTGCCGACACGGGGCTAATACTGTCAGCGCGTAAAATTTGTATATCAAGTGAAGGGTCAAATGCCATAAAACTGTATTCATGCTCAACGATTTGACCACTTTGCCAAACTGAAAATGGGCCATGACCGTATTCATCGGTAACAACTGCGCCGAACTTGGGGTAGTTATTGTGATTAACAGCTAATTCACAAGCGTTTGGAGAACACAGCGTTAATACCAAGCTAGGTTTAATAGAACGCTGCAGCATAATGTTTAGAGCCTGCAAACCGACTTCGGGTGTAAATACCATGGCCGTCGCTCCTTCAGCATCAAGTACCCAGTCTTGGTCGCTGACTAAACCCATTGCGCAGCAGCCAAATACTTGTAATGTACCAGCTGCTTTGGCAGCTTCACGTAGAGCGGCTTGAGGCTCAAAAGCATAGCCGGGACTTAAAAATAAGAGTACTGAACCAATCGTATCGCTGCCGAGTTTGGCGATGGCACTCGTGACCGCTTCACGCGCATGGCTTGGATCGGGGCTGGCACCATAGTGCATACCGCTGGCTGCTCTAATCATCGATTATTTTGTCTTTGTATTCGCACAAGTCGCTAATGATGCAAGAGCCGCAACGAGGTTTACGTGCCAAGCAAGTATAGCGTCCATGTAGGATAAGCCAATGATGAGCGTCAATCATAAATTCCTTTGGAATAAATTTGACTAAGCCTTTCTCCACTGCGAGCACGGTTTTTCCAGGCGCAATTTTGGTGCGGTTCGATACTCGAAAAATGTGTGTGTCGACCGCCATGGTTGGCTGACCAAAGGCTGTATTAAGTACCACATTTGCTGTTTTGCGACCCACGCCCGGCAATGCTTCTAAGGCTTCTCTGTTTTCCGGTACTTGGCCGTTGTGTTGTTCTATCAAAATTTTGCAGGTGGCAATTACGTTTTTGGCTTTACTATTGTATAAACCAATAGTTTTTATGTATTCGCTTAGACCTTTAATGCCCAGCAAATAAATAGCTTCGGGCGTATTCGCCACTGGATAGAGCTTATCTGTTGCTTTATTGACTCCGACGTCAGTCGATTGCGCTGATAAGATGACCGCAATCAGTAATTCAAAGTCAGACTTATAGTTAAGCTCGGTAGTCGGTTTTGGATTCTCAGTTCGAAATCGTGTGAAAATCTCATGGCGTTTTGTTTTATTCATTGCCGTACTTTCGCTGCTTTGCTCTCGCTACGGCCGCGGCGATATCACTTTTAATTTGTTCGCTGTCGCTTTGTTTTAAGGCTTTTAACTTACTGAGCGAGCTTTTTGCTTGCTGGCGAGATTGGACGCGCGCTAATTTAGCTTCGGTGAGTTGGCGAGCTCGTTGTGTTGCCTGTGGAGAATAATCCTCCCAGCGCCAGCTTAGGTCGGTGTGTTGGTGTTGGTCGACCATGTCTATACAATCTACAGGGCACGGCTCTATACATAGTTCGCAGCCAGTGCAGTCTTGCTCGATCACGGTATGCATGAGTTTGGCTGCGCCAACAATAGCGTCCGTTGGGCAGGCTCGAATGCACATAACGCAACCAATGCAGATATTTTCGTCAATCACGGCCACTTGCTTAGGCTTGTTGATGCCATATTTAGGATCGACTGCTTTACCTATTTTACCCAGTAAACTGGCGAGGCCGCGCACCGTAACATCACCACCAGGAGGACATTGGTTGATGTCGGCTCTGTCGTCGGCTATTGCCTCAGCGTAGTCATAGCATCGCGGGTAAGTGCATTGCTGACACTGGGTTTGTGGCAACCAATCGTCGATTGCACGTATTTTATCTTGTCGTTGCATGCCTAAATGCGTATTTACTTAACGCGCATTCCAGCTTCAGCGCCGTCGTCTGGATTAAGTATAAATAAGTCTGAACCGCCTGGGCCGGCAGCAAGTACCATGCCTTCGGACATGCCAAAGCGCATTTTTCGTGGCGCCAAATTGGCCACCATAACCGTGAGTTTTCCCTCAAGTTCTTCTGGTGTATAGGCCGACTTAATCCCGGCAAAGACATTACGAGTTTCGCCGCCCAAATCTAAGGTGAGTTGTAATAGTTTGTCAGCGCCGTCAACGTGTTGTGCGGCGACAATCTTAGCCACTCGTAGATCCACCTTGGCGAACTCGTCATAGTTGATTTCGGCGCTTATTGGGTCTTGACTTAATGGTGAATTAGGGTTGATTGGTGCGCTCAGGTCTTCTTTACTGTCTTCTATCATGGCGTTAACCGTGTCGGTTTCGATGCGGGTCATCAATGGTTTGAATTTGTTAATAGTATGACCCAATAGCGGTTGATTGAGATCATCCCAAGCCAGTGGATCAATGTTTAAAAAGGCTTCGGCTTGTTCTACTAAATTTGGAAGCACCGGTTTTAATAAAATACATAGCGAACGAAAAGCATTAATGCCGGTTGTGCAAACTTCTTGCACTTCGTCGAGTTTGTTTTCGTCTTTTATCAATATCCAAGGTTTGTGTTCATCAATGAATTGGTTGGCTTTGTCGGCCAGCGCCATGATCTCTCGCATTGCTTGAGAGGTTTCTTTGTTCTCATAACGCGATGCAATGCTGCTGGAAGCATCGATAAAATCTTGGTGTAGATGGGGCGTTGCGTTAGTTGCGCCAAGCCTGCCGTCAAAACGCTTAACGATAAAGCCCGCACAGCGCGAAGCAATGTTAACTACTTTGCCAACAAGATCCGAATTCACACGCGCCGAAAAGTCTTCAAGGTTGAGATCGATGTCAACCACACCATTGCTTAATTTGGCGGCTAAATAATAGCGAAAATACTCGGCATTTAAATGTTCGAGATAGGTTTCGGCCATCACAAAGGTGCCGCGAGATTTTGACATCTTGGCGCCGTCTACAGTCAAGAAACCGTGCACCGAAACACTATCAGGCGTTTTGTGCCCGGTGGCTTCCAGCATGGCTGGCCAGAACAAAGTATGAAACCGCACAATATCCTTGCCAATGAAATGATGGATTTCAGAGGTGCTGTCTTTTTGCCAAACCGCTCGCCAGTCTTCGCCTTGCGCCTCGCAATGAATTTTATGACTGGCCATGTAACCGATTGGCGCATCCAACCAAACATAAAAGTACTTTCCGGGTGCGTCTGGTATTTCAAAGCCCCAATAAGGTTTATCGCGGCTGATGTCCCAATCGATCAAGCCACTGTCAAACCATTCATCAATTTTGTTTGAAATTTCTGGTTGTAGGGCGCCTGAGTTTTTCCACAGGTTTAACATATCTTCAAACTGACTCACTTTGAAGAAGTAGTGTTCACTCTCTTTTTCGATGGGTGGTTTTCCCGACAGCACAGAATACGGGTCAATTAAGTCGGTGGTGTCGTAGGTAGTGCCACAGACTTCGCAATTGTCACCATATTGATCCGGTGCTTTGCATTTAGGGCACGTGCCCTTAACGTATCGGTCTGGTAAGAACATGCCTTTTTCTTCATCAAAGGCTTGTTTGATTGTGCGTACCTCTATGTGGCCATTGTCACGAAGCGTGGTGTATATTTGCTTGGCCAGTTTCTGATTCTCTGGATGATGCGTGCCAGTGTAGTTATCTAAGCTTATACCAAAGCCAGTCAGTGCCGATTTGTGTTGTTGCTCAATGTCATCGATCAGCTGTTGTGGCGAGATGCCTAGTTTTTCAGCACCCAGCATAATGGGCGTGCCATGTTGATCATCACCGCCAACAAAGGCTACTTTGTGGCCGCGCAAGCGCTGAAATCGCACCCAAATATCGGCCTGCGTGAAGCCCACCATGTGCCCCAAATGTAAGGGGCCATTGGCATAGGGTAATGCGTTGGTAACCAGAATATTGCGCTGCTGCATCGGGCGAATGGGTCGAATAATATTAGGCCGCTAATGTAACCGTTTTAATACTGCTTCTCAATGAGCACAAACTATTGGTGCATTACTTCTTCGATATCCAAACCCGTTATCAGTCGTATGTTTTTCATTACGTAAAAGAGTGAAAACATGGTGATAATCATGCAGGGTAAAACAATTACAGGATAGCTATACAGGTTCATTGTCCCAAGTTGATCGTTAAATGCGTCGGTGCCAGACTCCGCTACTACAATCCATTTGGCCAAGGCGTAGTTCAAGACAGCAGATAAAACGAATGAGCTTGCCAACATCCAAGTGGCCCTTATCATCATTCGGTCAAATTCTTGATGTTTGTCTAGTTCGCTTAGCTTTGCGGCTACTTTATCGGTATCCATAAAAGCGTCATTGTAAATAAAGGTGCGAATAAGTGGGTGTTTGGTATAGCTGGATAGCACGGTGGCCACTGCGAAAAAAGTTGGAATAAGCGCTTCTTTATAAGCAATATATTCCTTGGGTAGCTTAAGAAGACCTATGCCTCCCGTAAGTAAAATGCTGATAAAACCGAGTGCGGGTACAAAACTGATTTTGCGCTCTTGAATAAAGCCCCAGATGCCAACCGCAAGCGGTAGGCTTAAAGCCGCCACTAATGCCCAGTTTGCACCTAGCAAATCTTCACTGCTTAGCTTTTTAAGAATCAGCGTTGGAATTAAAACGCAGACAACAATATCTACCAGTAATCTTATGGCACTGGGCTTTTTAGCCTTTGCGCCAACTGACGTTTCGATTTCAGACATACTCGATTAGAAGCTCCAGCGTAGACCAATAGATGTGGTATCAAATTCAGCTTCAATACCGCTGTCTTCGGCTTCGATGCGTCTAAAATTAGCTGTAATGCCCAAGTGATCGGTAATGAAGTACTGAGCCCCAAAACCAAAACTCGTGCCTTCTTCTGTGCTCGGCAAGCCTAGGTTAGCATTAAGTTCAATTCGATCTGTTACATTAACTCGGCCACCTACTTCCAATCCCAAAAAAGTAAGGTCTTCATCTTCATCAATTAGAGGGCCGCTGGCTCTTAATTGGTCGCGTCGTATTCGAACCAGTCCATATAATTGAGTTCTTGGAAGTTCAAACGTGAGGCCGCCCGCTAAAGCGCTAATATTATCTTCAATTTCGGTGTCAAATATGGCGTCGCCATCAAGTTCGAAGCGGCTTGCTTGAATAAAAAATATGCCAAGTTCTAGACTGGCGGTTAGCGCAAAACCATCTGTGTCTACGTCGACGCCAACTGAGTCCGCGGAGACTTCAAAATTACCGCTGGTGATAAACTCGGCCTCTACGTAGGTAAAGCTTGGTGTTTTTGCGAGCGAAACCTTTGTTGTTATCAAACAACTCAGTGCGACTATAAAGGTGATTCCTGTTTTTAAAGCGTTATTTTTCATAGCGTTTATTTTCATGGGCTGTTTCAGTGCTAGTGTTTTACTCAGGTGTTTCCAGCACGCGCAAATCAGTGTCTTTGGTAGTGTGTAGATGATACGTGAAAACTATTAAAGATCGAAATTAAATCGATCCCAAGCTCTTTAATCGAGTCTATTTTAAGCAAGTATTTATACGATACTCGAGACTTGCTGTTAATTTATTAAAAACAGAATGTGCGTTTGATTTGTTTTGACTCTTGGATGACTGAGCTCGCGGTCTCGTGGCGGCGGCTATATTACATGTAAGCTAAATTTATTAAATATCGTCGAGAGAGAAATGCGTGTGCAGTTTATACTTGTTTTTTTTAGTTCTGTTGATAGGCAAATTGTGAATAACGTCCCAACATCAAAAACGGTTGGCTCTGATAATAATAGTTCTAATCCGCTAGTGAGTGCCGATACGGCGCGCAAGTATATTGTTGTAGAGGGGCCCATAGGCGTTGGTAAATCGAGCTTGGCTAAGAAGCTCGCCAACACATTTGCTTCTTCTTTGCTGCTCGAAAAGCCAAGCGAAAACCCTTTTCTGGAGCGCTTTTACAAAACCCCTAAGCGCTATGCTTTACCTACGCAATTGTTCTTTTTGTTTCAACGCGTGCGCCAGTTAGCTAACATTAGTCAAGAAGATATGTTTGCGCCGGGTCGTGTAGCAGACTTTATGTTGGAAAAAGACCCATTGTTTGCGCAGATCACATTGGATGATGAGGAGTTTCGTCTATACCAGCAAGTATTCCAAAATCTAACTATTGATCGACCAGAGCCAGACTTGGTGATCTACTTACAAGCACCGGTTAACGTTTTAAAACAACGGATTAAGAAACGGCGAGTGAAGTACGAGCAAGATATAGAAGTTTCTTATTTGCAAAAACTGAGCGACGCGTACACGACCTATTTTCATCGCTATAGTCAAACCTCCTTATTAATCATTAATGCCGAGGAAATTAATCCTATCGATAATCAAGCTCATTATCGAGCCTTGGTAAATCAAATCGATCGAATTCAGGGTGGCAAGCATTTTTTTAATCCATTAGCGGTATAATGCACCTCTAATAGACTCTATAAGGAACGCATAATGGCGGTTACCGTAACAACACTAAAGAAGATGAAGCAGGCTGGTGATAAGATTACTTGGTTGACAGCTTATGACTATAGTTTTGCGCATGCAATTGAGCAAGCTGGAGTCGATACAATTTTAGTCGGCGATTCATTAGGAATGGTGATGCAGGGGCATACAACGCCAGTGCCGGTGACAATGGAAGACAGTTGCTATCACACACGGTGTGTTGCCAACGGTACGAGCAATGTAATGATTGTCGGTGATCTTCCTTTTGGTAGTTATCAGGTGAGTAAAGAACAGGCTTATGAAAATGCGGCTAGGTTGATGCAGGCTGGCGCTCATACCATCAAACTTGAAGGCGGTGAGTTGCAGGTAGAAACCATTAAGTTTCTCAGTGAGCGGGGCGTTGCCGTATGTGCACACATAGGCTTAACGCCTCAATCTGTTCATAAGATCGGCGGCTTTCGAGTACAGGGCAGGGGCGATGATGCTAAAGCGTTGATCGATGATGCAATTGCAGTAGAGAAAGCTGGAGCCTTCGCTGTGGTGCTTGAATTAGTTCCTCAGAGTTTAGCGCAAGAAATTAGTAATCGACTTTCGATTCCTACAATCGGTATTGGCGCTGGTCCACAATGTGACGGGCAGGTACTGGTATTGCAAGACATGATTGGCATCTATCCTAAGAAGAGCCCCAAGTTTTCTAAGAATTTTCTAGACGGTGCCGACTCAATTCAATCGGCGATTGCTAATTATGTTAGGGATGTGAAACAGGGTCAATTTCCCGGGCCAGAGCACAGTTTTACTTAAAATCTATGGCGCAATAAAAAGTGAATAAAGTACAGAGAATATCTTCTTTGCGCGCTGCTGTTAGTGCGGCACGTAACGATAAAAAGACTATCGGCTTTGTGCCTACTATGGGCAATTTGCATGAAGGGCATTTGGAGTTAGTGCGCGTAGCAAAGCGACGTGCTGATTTTGTGGTTGTGAGTATTTTTGTCAACCCGACTCAGTTTGGTAAGCATGAAGACTTAGACAATTATCCGTCGACTCCAGAAGAGGATGCGCGAATGCTAGCCGAACTAGGTGCGGATCTATTGTTTTTACCAGATAAAGAAACTATGTATCCCGGTAAGTTGAAAGATCAAACCGTTGTTTATGTGCCCGATATTGGTGATATGTATTGCGGTAAGGATCGTCCCGAACATTTTTACGGAGTGACCACGGTAGTGAGTCGTTTTTTCAATATGGTGCAACCTGATATTGCAGTATTCGGAAATAAAGATTATCAGCAAATTGCTATTATACGTCGTATGGTAGAAGACTTAGCTTATCCAGTGCAAGTGGTGGGTGTCGATACCGTTCGAGATGAAGAAGGCTTAGCCCTCTCTTCTCGTAACGGCTATTTAACCGGAATTGAACACCAGTTGGCTCCGCATTTGCAGCAAACGTTGCAGTGGCTAAAGCAAGAACTGATGAAGTTTAAGGCTGTTAAATCTAAAGATTTTGCAACAAGCTTGGAGCAAGAGGCAAAGAAACAACTAGAGCAGTTAGGCTTCAAGCCGCAGTATTTAAATATATGCTGTCAGCAAACACTTAAACCTGCTAATAAGGGCGACAAGCAGTTGGTTATCTTGGCTGCTGCTTATCTTGGAAATGCTCGTTTGATTGATAATGTAGAAGTATTTCTTGATGCTCATTAATAGAGCCACCTTTAAATAGCTTTTGCTTTGCTAAAAAGCAACTGACCAAGCACCGCCAGAACGTGCACATGGAGCACCGGCAAGATTTGAGACATATTTAGATATCGCGCGCCGAGCACAATGATTGGCGCTTTCTAGCGTCGTTTGTGTCGGAGATTATGGGGCGTTGTTAACTCTCGCTCTGATGTGAAATAAATTTGATAGCAATCAACTTTTAATCTAGCTGATTATTGATCTAGGAGAGCGAACCGGAAGATAAGGCCGACGAATAGCTTAGTTTTGATTTGGATAGCAGAACAGCATGTTCATTTGCAAGACTCTTTGTAGTTTTGCCTTTATCTAGGTGTTTATCGTTCCGGCGACGGTTTGGTGGCTAAAGCTTGATAGGAAACCGCCGTAACAATAATAAAACCGCCAATTAAAGTAGCGCTACTCGGCGTTTCGCCTATTCCCAACCATACCCAGATCGGGTTAAGAACAACCTCTAACATAGCTAACAGTGTTACCTGAGCGGCTGAAACGTGTCTCGCGCCCAGGGTTAACAAAGTTGTACCTAGCGCTAATTGAAAAACGCCTAGGCACAAGCAAATTAATAAATCCTTGATTGGGATGTTTAAGCTCTCTAGTACGAAACCCAAGCCAACAATGAGTAGCAATGCTTGCAGCGCAATGCAGGGTAGCATATCGATCTCTTTCCCCGCTCGCAGGCATACAGTGTATAGGCTGTAGCAAACCAGCATGAGAATGGCGAAAACTATTCCAAGTAAGCCGTTTGTGCTGATCGCACCCTGAACAATAACGCCGACACCGGCAACTGCGATTACGCTTGCGATAAGTGTGGTAGTAGAAACGCGTTCGCCAATAAATAGCCATGCGAATAGGCCGGCAGCCAAAGGCGCAAGTGCGATAGTGAACATGGCATTAGCGACGGTTGTGTGAGTGACTGCCAACACAATAAAGATAGATGCTCCAGACAAGCACAGTGTCGCGTATATTCCAGTTTTACCAATTGATCTGCAGTGCACTAGTGTGTTTTTGCCATGTATTATAAAAAGGTAAAGCCACATAGCGATGGCTGTACCGATTGACCTAAAAAACACCACTTGTAGACCGCTGGTCGACTCTAGTAAGCGCGTGCCGATACCAAGTGTGCTTAGGCAAACACCTGCAAGTATGATCATTAAGACGGCTTTGTTATGTTGAGTCATGAGCTGCTGAGTCTGTTTGATTGGTTTAACTAATTGTCTAGCTCGTTAGCGCCCAGTCAGTGGTATATCACTTCATCCGTGCGGTATGGTTTATTCGACGAGACTAACAAACAGATGTTGGTCGCAGCAATTAGTTTTCGTTGAACGAAACTTAAATCGTTTTGTCTTTTAATTATATTTGAGATCAACGTCAAGCAAACTGACCTGCAGTTCACTTTGTGTTTGCAGGTGAATTAGCTACACTCATGATCGACTCTTACTAATAGCTGCCTAACCCGGATGTACCGATGAAAAAAGCCTTAATCACTGGAATAACTGGTCAAGACGGTTCTTATTTGGCGGAATTGCTACTGGCTAAGGGTTATCAGGTTCATGGTATTAAGCGTCGTGCCTCATCGTTCAATACGCAACGGATCGATCATCTCTATCAAGACCCACATGTTGAGTCTCAAGAGCTGGTTTTGCATTATGGAGACTTGAGCGATTCCAGTAATCTCACTCGTATTGTCCAGCAGGTTCAACCCGATGAAATCTATAATTTGGCTGCACAGAGTCATGTAGCCGTGTCATTTGAGGTGCCTGAATATACGGCTGATGTTGATGGTTTAGGGACTTTACGTCTACTTGAAGCGATTCGATTTTTAAAGCTTGAAGACAAGACGCGTTTTTACCAAGCCGCTACGTCTGAGCTTTATGGGAAGCTTAAAGAAGCGCCGCAAAACGAAAGCACTCCTTTTCATCCGCGCTCGCCCTACGCTGTTGCCAAACTCTACGCCTATTGGATTACGGTGAATTATCGAGAGGCGTATGGGATATACGCATGTAATGGTATTTTGTTTAACCATGAGTCGCCGCGCCGTGGTGAGACTTTTGTGACGCGAAAAATCACTCGTGCGTTGGCTAACATTGCCTATGGTTTAGAAGATTGTTTGTACTTAGGTAACTTGGATGCTCTACGTGATTGGGGGCATGCTAAAGATTATGTCAGGATGCAGTGGCTTATGTTGCAACAAGAGGTGGCCGAAGATTATGTGGTTGCTACCGGTGTTCAGCTATCCGTCAGAGATTTTGTCAAAATGGCAGCTTCGCAAATAGGAGTGACACTTGAGTTCTTAGGTTCGGGCGCTAATGAGGTTGGAGTAGTGGCGTCAATCGATACAGCTTTGTTTGATGAGCTTGAATTGACGCATATAAAGAGCGGCATGGAAATTGTGAAAGTTGATCCTCGCTATTATCGCCCAGCCGAAGTGCAGTCATTATTGGGTGATCCGAGTAAGGCAAAAGCGCAGCTTGGTTGGCAGCCTGAAATTACCATTGAGCAAATGTGCGAGGAGATGATGATTAATGATCTAAAGTTTGCGCGACGCAATTCTTTATTAAAGACTCATGGTTATGAATGAACAGGCAGTTAAACGAATTTTTATAGCCGGCCATCAAGGGATGGTGGGTGCCGCTTTAGTGCGGGAGTTGAAAACACAAGCCAATACAGAGTTGATTGTGCGAACAAGAGCTGAGTTGGATTTGTGTAATCAGCTTGCCGTCAATCGGTTCTTTAGCAGTAACAAGTTAGATGAAGTTTATTTGGCCGCCGCAAAGGTTGGTGGCATTCACGCTAACGATACTTATCCAGCAGAATTTGCATATCAAAATTTAATGATACAGAGCAATGTGGTCAATGCCGCGCATCAAAACCAAGTGAACAAATTATTGTTTTTGGGTTCGTCGTGTATTTATCCAAAGCTCGTGCCGCAACCCATGTCTGAAGACGCGCTCTTTAATGGTGATTTAGAACCTACGAATGAAGCTTATGCGATAGCAAAACTTGCCGGAATTAAATTATGTCAGGCCTATAGTCGCCAATATGGTCGAGATTACCGCAGTGTGATGCCGACTAATCTTTATGGCCCAAACGATAATTTCCACCCGCAAAATAGTCATGTGGTGCCGGCTATGATGTTGCGTTTTCACCAGGCCAAGTTAGCCGGTCAAGAGCAAGTGCAGGTATGGGGCAGCGGTGCACCGCTTAGAGAGTTTATGCATGTTTATGATATGGCGTCTGCCTGTGTGTATATTATGCAATTAGACCGAAAAGCATTTGCGGCAAGCGATGCTACTTCACATATCAACGTAGGCACGGGGGTAGATTGCAGTATTGCAGAACTAGCTCAGGCTATAAAAGAAGTGGTCGGCTTTAAAGGCGATATTGTGTTTGACTCAAGTAAGCCGGACGGCGCACCTCGTAAACTTCTTGATGTGAGCCGCTTAACTGACTTAGGTTGGCAAGCGCGTATATCGTTAAATAATGGTTTGCAGAAGACCTATGCTTGGATGCAAGAGAATCAAGCTTATATGAGGGGGCTAGGGTGATTACGCCAGTTGTATTATCGGGTGGTTCAGGTACGCGTCTATGGCCCTTATCTCGAAGTGCTTGTCCTAAACAATTCTTGCCACTTATGGGTGGCGAGTATAGCTTGTTGCAAAACACGATTCTTCGTTGTAGCGGCATAGACGATGTGCAGAGTCCTTTGGTTGTATGTAATGAAGAGCATCGTTTCTTGGTTGGTGAGCAGCTTCAGGCGATTGATGTTGGGCAATCAACCATACTTCTTGAACCGTGTGCGCGCGATACAGCCCCGGCGATCGCCCTAGCGGCCTTGTATCTGGCGAGCGACGATCCGGATGCATTAATGCTGATTATGCCGGCCGACCACAATATTGTTGATATAAGCGCCTTTCAGCGCGCGGTCCTCGATGCCAAGGTTGAAGCGTTAAAAGGGGCAATAATCACCTTTGGGGTCGTGCCATCTGAGCCAAATACTGCCTACGGATATATTAAGGCCGACGCTGATTCGACTTCTAAGCTTAGTAAAGTACAAGCATTTAGAGAAAAGCCTGATGCCAAGACGGCTAAAGCTTACTTGAGTGAGGGCGGTTATTTTTGGAATGCTGGGATATTTATGGTCACCGCACAGGTGTATTTAGCCGAGTTAGAAAAGCATGCCCCCAAAATTTTGTCTGCCAGCGAAAAAGCCATCGGTAAAACCCGAAACGATTTGGATTTTTTGAGGGTCGATAAAAATGCGTTTTCAGCCAGTCCTGCGGTTTCCATAGATTATGCGGTAATGGAACATACTGATCGGGCTATGGTTATTCCTTTAAACGCTCAGTGGGACGATCTGGGTTGTTGGTCTGCTCTCGGGCGTTTAGCGGATAAAGATGAGCATGGTAATGCCTTATATGGCGATGTTGAGGCGCATCAAACAACAAATTCGACTATTTATAGTCAAGCTCGTATGGTCGCGACAATTGGTGTGAGTGATCTGGTGATCGTCGAGACGCCTGATGCGGTGCTAGTGAGTGCTAAAGAGAGTTCCCAGAAAGTTAAGGAGTTAGTGACTCGGCTTCGGGCGCAAGGGCGCGGGCAAGCGGATCATAATCGAAAGGTTTACCGGCCTTGGGGTTGGTACGACTCAATTGAAATCGGCGAAGGTTTTCAGGTTAAACGCATTAAACTCAAGCCCAGAGCGCGTTTGTCAGTTCAATCGCATAAATATCGAGCTGAACACTGGGTAGTGCTGAGTGGCGTTGCACGAGTCTTGTTAGGCGATGACGAAACCCTCCTAAATGAGAATCAATCGACGTTTATTCCGATAGGCGCAAAGCATTCCCTTTACAATCCTAGTGACACCGATTTCCTAGAAATTATCGAAGTACAAACAGGAAGTTATTTGGGTGAGGATGATATTGTTCGTTTTGATGATCAATATGGCCGATTAGAGCATCCTTGAGTAGACTTTTTTAGTCTAAATTTATTCCGGAAAAAGGCTTAGATTGGCGCACCTTATGGGCTCATTAATCACCGCGCAGAACTACCTGAAAAATAGTTGAAGAAAGTGGTTGACCCAAACTCCTGAATGGGTAGAATGCGCGCACTTCGACAACGACTGCAACTCAAAACTAGGCCGCGAAAACTCACGGTTAAGTCTTTTAAAAGTTGTTATAAAATCTTTTTTGAAAATAGTTTAAAAAAGGTGTTGACGAAGGCTTGTTAATGAGTAGAATGCGCGCACTTCGATAACGACTCTAAGTCAAAGCGAGGCCGCGAAAACTCACGCTTAAGCCTTCAGAAAGTTGTTGCAAAATCTTTTTTGAAAATAGTTATGAAAAAGGTGTTGACGAAGGTTGTTTGAGGCGTATAATTCGCCTCCCGTTGTTACCCCACGAAAGTGAAGGAAAACAACAAAGCTCTTTTAAAAATTGAACCAAACAATTTGTGCGGACGTTTTCTTGATTGATTAGGTTTCACACAAAACCGGTAAACCATCTTTTATGTCTTGCGACGGCTGAGGGCTCACGCTCTTAACTAGATCGAGGCAGCTCAATTCCGAGGAAGATGAGAGACCCAGCTTTTATTATTTTTGGCTGTAAAACAAAAAATTCCTTTAGTAATTAGATTGAACTGGAGAGTTTGATCCTGGCTCAGATTGAACGCTGGAGGTATGCTTAACACATGCAAGTCGAACGCGAACGTTACTTCGGTAACTAGTAGAGTGGCGGACGGGTGAGTAACGCGTAGGAATCTACCTAAGTGTGGGGGATAACATGAAGAAATTCATGCTAATACCGCATACGCCCCACGGGGTAAAGAGGGCCTCTTCTTGAAAGCTCTTGCATTTAGATGAGCCTGCGTCGGATTAGCTTGTTGGTGGGGTAATGGCCTACCAAGGCGACGATCCGTAGCTGGTCTGAGAGGATGATCAGCCACACTGGGACT
>CAYSUU010000024.1:0-27334 GCA_964434375.1 uncultured Gammaproteobacteria bacterium
TCGTGAAGGTGGCCGTACTGTTGGTGCGGGCGTAGTTGCAAAAATTACCGATTAAGTTCTTGAATCGTTGTTTCGGTGACCAATTGCAAAATGCAAGAGTCACCGAGCAACATGGTTTTTAAAAAATACAGACGAAGCTAAGGTTTAACTATGAGCGTCGAGAATCAAAAAATTCGTATTCGACTAAAAGCGTTTGATCATCGAATGATCGATCGTTCGGCACAAGAAATTGTTGAAACTGCCAAGCGCACAGGCGCAATGGTTTGTGGACCAATTCCCTTGCCGACCCGCATCGAGCGTATGACGTTATTGCGTTCGCCGCACGTCAATAAAAAGGCGCGGGATCAGTTCGAAGTGCGTACACATAAGCGCATCGTAGACATTGTTGAACCTACCGATAAAACCGTAGACGCGTTAATGCGTTTGGATTTAGCGGCTGGCGTCGATGTTGAAATTAAAGTGAATTAGTCACGGTTTCCCTGTTTTAAAGAAACCCTCTGATAAATAAACGTAACAAGAGATAAAACAATGTCACTTGGATTAATTGGACAAAAAATTGGTATGACCCGCGTCTTTCGGGAAGACGGTCGGTCAATACCTGTTACGGTAGTCGAAATATCGACTAATCGAGTCACACAAGTAAAAACGGTTGAGACTGATGGTTATGAGTCAGTGCAACTTGCATCGGGTGAGCGTCGCGCTAACCGGGTAAGTAAAGCATTGAAAGGCCATTACGCTAAAGCCAATGTTACACCTGGAACTCGTCTTGCTGAATTTCGCGTTAGCGCGGCCGATGCAGAACTAGAGGTTGGCTCAGAAATAAACGCCGATCTTTTCGAGGCAGGTCAGAAAGTTGATGTGCAAGGTACCAGTATCGGTAAAGGTTTTGCCGGTGGTATCAAACGTTGGGGGTTCGGCGGTTTGCGTGCGACTCACGGCGTATCAATTTCTCACCGTTCTTTGGGTTCTACCGGGCAGTGTCAAGACCCCGGTAAGGTATTCAAGGGTAAGAAAATGGGTGGTCACATGGGTGCGCGTAAACGTACTCAACAAGGCCTTGAAGTGGTGCGTGTAGATGCGGAACGCAACGTCATTTTGGTTAAGGGTTCAGTGCCTGGCTCCAAGGGCGGCAGCGTTATCATCAAGCCATCTGTCAAAGCGAATTAGTAGGACAGCATCATGGAACTTAAACAAGTAAATGGTTCAGCCGTAAAAGCATCAGACGCTGTATTCGGTGCGGACTATAACGAATCTTTAATTCACCAAGCTGTGGTTTCGTATCAAGCTGGTGCGCGCCAAGGTACTAAAGCTCAAAAGAATCGCTCAGCGGTTTCTGGCGGTGGTGCTAAACCGTGGCGCCAAAAAGGCACAGGCCGAGCTCGTGCTGGTACTACGCGCAGTAATATCTGGCGTGGTGGTGGTATGGCATTTCCGGGTACAACCCGAGACTATTCACAAAAAATGAATAGAAAAGCCTATCGAGCTGCAATGCGATCGATCTTGTCAGAACTCGTGCGTCAAGAACGCCTTGTTGTTTCTGATGATGTTGCTCTGACTGCGCCGAAGACAAAAGATTTAGTAACAAAGCTTAAAGACATGCAGTTAGATGACGTGTTGCTGGTAACGCATGAGCTTGACGAGAATTTGGCCTTAGCACAACGTAATTTGTATCACGTTAGTGTTATGGAAGCGCACGAAATTAATCCGGTTAGCCTCATCGGCTTTGACACGGTGTTAATGACGTCAGAAGCGGTTAAACAAATTGAAGAGGTGTTCGCATGAGCGCATCGACTATGACAAAAGATCGTTTGTATCAAGTTTTGCTTGCTCCTGTTGTTACGGAGAAAAGCACACGCGCTGCGGAAGAGCACGGTCAAGCTGTGTTTTATGTAGCTAATGATGCAACGCGTAACGACGTGAAAGCTGCCATCGAGCAAGCTTTCGAAGTCGAAGTTGAATCTGTTCGTGTATTAAACGCGAAAGGTAAAACGAAACGTTTTGGCGGTGCTCTCGGGCGTCGTACTGACCGTAAAAAAGCTTACATACGTTTGAAAGAAGGCAGCGATATTGATTTTGCCAAGTATTCAGCGTAGAGCATTTTAAAGTAACTATTTATTAGGTAATTGTAATGGCATTGGTAAAGTTAAAACCTACCTCTCCAGGTCGTCGCGGCACGGTTCGTGTTGTGACTCCAGAGTTACACAAAGGCGAAGCATACAAGCCTCTGTTGGAGTCAAAGCGTGCGATCAATGGACGTAACAATGTAGGTCGCATCACTGTCCGTCATCGAGGTGGCGGTCATAAGCGCAAATATCGTGTTGTTGATTTTCGTCGTAACAAAGATTCGATCCCAGCCAAAGTAGAACGCTTGGAATATGATCCGAATCGCAGTGCACACCTTGCATTGCTATGTTACGCCGATGGTGAACGCAAATATATTTTGGCACCGAAGGGCTTGAGCGCGGGTGACAAAGTGATTTCGGGTGTGGATGCGCCAATTGCGGTTGGGAATACCTTGCCGTTACGCAATATCCCAGTTGGTTCTGTTATTCATAACGTTGAGATGAAGCCGGGTAAAGGCGGGCAACTCGCTCGTTCAGCCGGTACGTCTATCCAGTACGTTGGTAAAGAAGGAAAGTATGCGCAAGTGCGCTTGCGTTCAGGTGAGATGCGTAAAGTCTTATTAGACTGTCGTGCCACCCTAGGTGAAGTAGGCAATGCTGAACACTCTTTGCGCAAACTGGGTAAAGCGGGCGCAAAGCGCTGGCGCGGTATTCGTCCAACTGTCCGCGGTGTAGCGATGAATCCAGTGGATCATCCTCATGGTGGTGGTGAAGGTCGTACTTCTGGTGGACGTCATCCAGTTTCACCAACGGGTGTGCCTACCAAAGGTTACCGTACTCGTTCTAACAAACGCAGCGACTCGATGATTATTCGTCGTCGTAAAAAATAGGGGTAGCTAAATGGCACGTTCAGTTAAAAAAGGCCCATTTGTAGATCACCACTTGTGGGCAAAAGTAGAAAAAGCGGTTGCTGCAAGCGATCGTAAGCCGATTAAAACTTGGTCTCGTCGAAGCATGATTATGCCTGAGTTTGTAGGCCTAACTATTGCAGTACATAACGGTCGTCAACACGTACCTGTGTTGATCTCAGAGAACATGGTTGGTCACAAGTTAGGTGAATTTTCACCGACTCGTACCTTTAAAGGCCATATCGCTGATAAGAAAGGTCGTTAGGAGTGAATACTATGCAAGTTAAAGCAACAGCAAAGAATGTACGCATCTCACCGCAAAAAGCACGTTTAGCGGTGGATCAGATTCGAGGCAAATCGGTAGCGCGAGCGCTGGAGATTTTGTCTTTTGGTGAGACCAAAGCGTCTAGTTTAGTGATGAAGACTTTAGAGTCTGCCATTGCTAACGCAGAGCACAACGAAAGCGCCGATATCGATGAGCTTTTTGTTTCTAAGTGTTTTGTTGATGAAGGTCCTACTATGAAACGTATGCGTCCACGAGCCAAAGGCCGAGCCTTTGGTATTTTAAAACGAAGCAGTCACATCACTGTCCAAGTGAGTGACGAAGCAGCCAATAGTTAATTGGGAGTTTAGACATGGGTCAAAAAGTACATCCTAACGGTATGCGTTTAGGCATTGTTAAAGACTTCAATGCTAAGTGGTATGCAGAGAAAGGCGACTACGCAAAGTTTTTACTACAAGACTTAAAAGTTCGCGAATATCTCGAAACAAAATTGAAGAATGCGGCGGTCAGTGAGATTACTATTGAACGTCCTGCACAAAACATCAATGTAGTCGTGCATACGGCTCGCCCTGGTATCGTTATCGGTAAAAAGGGCGAAGACATTGATCGTATGCGCAAGGCGATTGCCACTATGACAGGACTACCTACTCAGGTGTCAGTCGAAGAGGTACGCAAGCCAGAAACAAATTCACGCTTGGTTGCTGACGGTATCTGTCAGCAGTTAGAGAAGCGAGTCATGTTTCGCCGTGCGATGAAGCGTGCCGTGCAATCTGCTATGCGTGCCGGTGCCCAAGGTGTGAAAGTAATGATCTCGGGTCGTCTTAATGGTGCAGAGATCGCGCGTTCAGAGTGGTATCGCGAAGGCCGAGTGCCATTGCATACTTTGCGTGCAGATATCGATTACGCAACGTCTGAAGCGCTCACTACTTACGGCATTATTGGCGTAAAGGTTTGGATCTTCAAAGGCGAAGTTTACCAAGAGGTAAAAGCGCCAGTTGTAGAAGAAGCTGAGACCCCAGCGTCTTAGGCGTTAGTAGAATTAGAGGTTAATAAAAATGTTATTACCAAAACGTACCAAATTCCGCAAAGCGCACAAAGGGCGCAACCGCGGTCTAGCGCACACCGGTAACAAGGTGAGCTTCGGAGAATACGGCTTGCAAGCGACGACTCGTGGTCGTATGACATCACGCCAGATCGAAGCTGCGCGACGAACAATTACACGCCATATAAAACGTGGTGGACGAGTCTGGATTCGTGTGTTTCCTGACAAGCCAGTTTCCAAGAAGCCTTTGGAAGTTAGGATGGGTAAAGGTAAAGGTAACCCTGAATTTTGGGTTATGGAAGTCAAGCCAGGTCAAATGTTGTATGAACTGCAAGGTGTTAGTGAAGAGCTAGCAGCTGAAGCATTCAAACTGGCAGCCGCTAAGCTTCCTTTCAAATGTAAATTTGTGAAGCGTGCAATTTAAGCGCGGCTGGAGATAAGTTATGGCTACTGAAAGTAAAGCAGGAGAACTTCGCGCTAAAAGTGCGGAAGATCTGAATAACGAACTTGTTGATTTACGTAAAGAAGAATTCGACTTACGTATGCAACGAGGTACTGGACAACTCGCTAACAATGCGCGTTTCAAGCAAATTCGTCGTCAAGTCGCACGTATTAAAACCGTGTTAAACGAACAAGCGTCGGCTTAGTTAGACGAACAGTTGAGCGAATAGAGGTTAATTAGAAATGGCTGAAAATACTGCAAGAACCGTTGAAGGCAAGGTTGTTAGCAATAAAGCGGAAAAGACCATCTCAGTGATGGTCGAACGCCGTGAAAAGCATCCTTTGTATGGTAAGTACATTCGTAAGTCTACGAAGTATTTAGCACACGATGAGAGTGATGAATGTGGCGAAGGCGATACGGTAGTTATCGAAGAATGTCGTCCTTTGTCAAAAAATAAATCATGGCGTTTGGTAAAAGTGGTTCAAAAAGCGATTGTCGTTTAAACCATTTTAACCAAAGTTAAGTTAAGAAATTGAAGCACTGAATAAATTGGAGTAACCCATGATTCAAATGCAAAGTATTTTAGAGGTAGCTGATAACAGCGGTGCACGTAAAGTTATGTGTATTAAAGTGTTAGGTGGCTCAAAGCGTCGATACGCCGGTATTGGCGACGTCATTAAGGTTAGCGTAAAAGAAGCGCTTCCTAATTCGCGCGTTAAAAAAGGCGCCGTTTATGACGCCGTTATCGTTCGCACTCGAAAAGGCGTGCGTCGCCCAGACGGGTCGCTGATTCGTTTCGACAAAAATGCTGCGGTTATTTTGAACGCATCACGTCAACCACTTGGTACTCGTATATTTGGTCCAGTGACTCGTGAACTGCGTGGCGATAACTTCATGAAAATCGTATCACTAGCGCCTGAAGTGCTGTAAAGACAACGGGTGGGATAGACAATGAACAAGATCAAAAAAGGCGATAAAGTAATCGTTATCACTGGCCGAGACAAAGGTAAAACCGGAGAGGTTTTACAAATTCTGGAAGATGGCCGTGCCTTGGTGAACGACATACAGCTTGTTAAAAAGCACACGCGTCCTAATCCTTCAGCGGGCGTTACAGGCGGTATTCTTACTCAAGAAGCACCGATTCAGCTTTCTAACGTTGCAATACTAAACCCTAAAACTGGAAAGGCGGACAAAGTTCGAATTGACGGTGAGGGTAAAGATAAACATCGTGTATTTAAAAGCGATGGTTCAAAAGTTGACGCTTAAGTTAACTTTCATGAATCCTTCAATACACTACTTAGGTAAGACACAATGAGCAGACTGCAAGAACACTACGCGAACAACGTGGTCCCAAAATTGCAAGAGCAGTTTAACTACTCTAGCGCAATGCAAATACCGCGCATCACAATGGTATCCATTAATATGGGTCTCGGTGAGGCTGTTGGTAACAAAAAGATTGTTGAGAGTGCGGTGGCTGACTTAGCGGCGATTACTGGTCAAAAGCCAGTGGTTACCTTGGCGCGTAAATCAGTAGCGGGTTTTAAAATCCGTGATGGCTGGCCGATCGGGGCGAAGGTAAACCTGCGCCGTGAACGTATGTACGAATTTTTGGATCGTTTGATTTCAATATCGATCCCTCGTATCCGTGACTTTCGAGGTTTGAACCAAAAATCTTTTGATGGTCGAGGTAACTATACCTTCGGTCTAAAAGAGCAAATCGTGTTCCCTGAGATTGATTACGATAAAGTGGATGCCTTGCGAGGAATGGATGTAACCATTACTACAAGCGCTAACACCAATGAGGAGGCAGAAGCACTACTACGCGCTTTTAACCTTCCTCTTAAAACTAAATAAGCATCAAGAGAATTTTTGCTATGGCTAAGAAATCAATGATCGCTCGCGACAAAAAACGCAGCAAATTGAATAATCGCTATCAAGCGCGTCGTGATGAACTACGTGCAACGGTGTCGAACCCTGAAACAGAGTATGACGATAAGTGGGAAGCGATGCTGGCATTGCAGAAGTTGCCGCGAGACTCTGCTAAAACTCGTCAACGTAATCGTTGCGGTTTGACTGGGCGACCTCACGGTTACTACCGCAAATACGGTTTAAGCCGTAATAAATTGCGCGAAGTAATTCTAAAAGGCCAAGCGCCAGGTGTTGTGAAAGCTAGTTGGTAAACCAGCCTTCGCAAAAAACACAAGCAACAGATTTAGAAACGGTACAAGACCATGATGACTGACCCAATAGCGGATCTTTTAACAAGAATCCGTAATGCGCACCACGCTGAAAAGATTTCTTTGACCATGCCTGGTTCAAAAATGAAAGCAGCGATTGCAGCGGTATTAAAAAATGAAGGTTTTATCGACGATTTCGATACAGCTAGTGACGGTGGTAAACCTTCATTAACGATAAAGTTAAAGTACTTTGAAGGCTCTCCTGTAATTGAAGACATTCAACGTATTAGCAGGCCTGGTCTGCGAGTATATAAGAGTGCAACTGAACTACCTCAAGTTAATGGTGGTTTAGGTGTGGCAATTATTTCTACTAACAAAGGTATTATGACGGACCGCGCAGCGCGTTCAGCCGGAGTTGGTGGTGAAGTTCTTTGTTCGGTCTGCTAAGGCAGTCAGAACCAACGTTTAAGTAAGCGTTCTTGCCGGGCTTAACCCGATAGAAGGCTGCATTAAATCATAGAGTAAATTATGTCTAGAATCGCAAATGCGCCAATTAGCTTACCAACCGGTGTCGAAGTGACGCTGAATGGTCAGTTGGTTAAGGTGAAAGGCTCAAAAGGTGAGCTCGAGTGGAATGTGCATGAACTTGTGTCTGTAGCACAAGAAGATGCCACTATTAAAGTATCAAGCAATGAAACCAGCAAAGAGGCAGTTGCTTTGGCTGGGACTACACGCGCCCTAGTTAACAATATGGTGGCAGGTGTGAGCGCTGGTTTTGAGAAAAAGCTGACTATTATTGGCGTTGGCTACAGGGCTCAAGCTCAAGGCCAAAAATTAAATTTAACACTCGGTTTTTCACACCCTGTTGTCTATGAAGTGCCTGAAGGCATTAAGGTAGAGACACCAAGTAATACTGAGATTGTGGTGGCTGGCATCGACAAGCAAAAAGTAGGTCAGGTTGCTGCCGAGATTCGTGCCTATCGTAAACCGGAACCGTATAAAGGTAAGGGTGTACGTTATGCCGATGAACACGTTGTGCGTAAGCAAGCTAAGAAGAAGTAGGCGGAGTTAATCATGAAAGATAAAAAACAAGCACGTTTGCGCAGAGCGCGCAAAATTCGCGCCAAGATTGCTCGACAAGGTTCTACTCGTCTAAGCATACATCGTACTTCACAGCACATTTATGCACAGATTATAGATGAGACAGGTGGCAAAGTATTAGCTGCCACCTCGACTCTTGATTCTGGCATTAGAAAAGAAGCAAAAAATACCAGCAACTGTGATGCAGCGGCTTTGGTAGGTACACAAATCGCTGAGTTAGCTAAAAAAGCTGGCGTTGAAGAGGTAGCATTTGATCGTTCAGGTTTTAGATACCACGGTCGAGTCAAAGCATTAGCAGATGCCGCGCGTGAAGCCGGCCTCAAGCTATAACGGTTCTGGAGACTAAGCATGGCTAATCCAAAAAGAAATAATCGTGACAATCGTGAGCCGGTTGACGAAAGTCTAGAGCAGCTCATTAATGTTAGACGCGTTGCTAAAGTTGTTAAAGGTGGTCGTATCTTTGGCTTCTCTGCATTGACAGTAGTAGGTGACGGAAAAGGTGCAATCGGCATAGGCCGAGGCAAGTCTAAAGAAGTGCCTTTAGCCGTCTCTAAAGCGATGGAGTCTGGTCGTCGCGAGATGAAACCAATTCATTTGTTAAATGGTACATTACAATACCCTGTGGTAGCGACTCATGCTGGCTCAACGGTCATTATGCGTCCAGCATCACCTGGTACTGGAATCATCGCAGGTGGCACAATGCGTGCTGTATTTGAAGCTGCTGGTGTGAAAGACGTGTTAGCTAAATGCATTGGGTCTACCAACCCAGTTAATGTTGTGCGCGCAACCATTAAAGGCTTGCGTTCAATTAAGAGCCCAGAACAAATTGCTGCTAAACGCGGTAAGAGCGTTAAGGAGCTAACGGAGTAATCCGTATCTCAACAGCAATTTTGGAAAAGAAAAATGGCGAACGAAAATAAAATTAAAGTCACTTTGGTCAAAAGCATGTTTGGCCGTGGTGCCAAGCATATGGCCTGTGTTAAAGGTTTAGGCTTGCGACGTATGCACCATACAGTTGAGGTGATAGACACACCTGAAAACCGGGGCATGATTAACAAGGTATCTTACCTTTTAAAGGTTGAGGACTAGCAAATGCGTTTAAATACTATTAAACCTGCAGAAGGTTCAAAGCACGCTCGCAAACGCGTAGGCCGTGGTATTGGATCTGGATGGGGTAAGACAGCGGGTCGTGGCCATAAAGGTCAAAAGTCCCGTTCTGGCGGCAAAGTACAGATTGGTTTTGAAGGTGGTCAAATGCCTTTACAAATGCGCCTACCAAAGCGTGGTTTCCGTTCTGGGATGTCAAAAAATATGGCGGAGATTCGTTTACACGAACTTAACCTTATTGAGGGCGACGTAGTTGATTTGGCCTCTTTGCGCAAAGCAGGCTTAATTAATGCAGGCCATCTTCGCGCTAAGGTAGTACTTTCTGGAGAGCTTTCTAAGGCCGTAAACCTTGAAGGCGTTGGTGCAACAAAAGGTGCCAAAGCAGCTATCGAAGCCGCTGGCGGAAAAGTAGACGGTTAAAATCGGCCTATATTGAGCTGATAAATCTAATTTTTAGACAATAGGTGAATAAGCATGGCGCGTGAACAAGCAGCAGCACTGGCGAACTCTGGAAAATTAGGCGAACTTTGGGCGCGCATTGGCTTTGTCATTGCTGCCTTGATCGTTTATCGGATTGGTACCCATGTGCCTGTTCCCGGTGTTGACCCGATTGCGATAGCAAGCTTGTTCGAACAAAACCGAGGATCGATCCTCGATGTTTTGAATATGTTTTCCGGTGGAGCGTTAAGTCGCTTATCGGTGATGGCGCTCGGTGTGATGCCTTACATATCAGCATCGATCATTATTCAAATGTTGACGGCGGTAGAACCGCGCCTTAAGCAGATAAAAGCTGAAGGTGAATCGGGTAGACGAAAAATCCAGAAATGGACACGTTACGCGGCTGCCGTTCTCGCAACCTTTCAGGCTATTGGTGTAGCCTCAACGGTACAGGCACAAAGCGCCGCCAACGGTGCGCCAGTGACAATTATTACTGGCATGCAGTTTACTATAGTGTGTGTGCTTGCATTGGTTGCCGGAACCATGTTCTTAGTTTGGTTAGGTGAACAGATTACCGATCGAGGAATCGGTAATGGTATGTCACTTATCATCTTTGCCGGGATTGTTGCCGGTTTGCCCGCAGCGATAGGTGGTACCTACGAACTCACAAAGAGTGGTGAATTCACACCATTAGGATTGCTTGCTCTTATCGTTGGTGTGGTCGTTGTAACCGGTTTTGTGGTGTTGGTAGAACGCGGGCAGCGGCGTATTACGCTCAATTATGCCCGTCAACAACGCGGCAATAAGGTGATGCAAGCACCGAGCAGTTACTTGCCATTGAAAATGAATATGGCGGGCGTTATTCCACCTATTTTTGCTTCAAGTATTATTTTATTCCCAGCTAGTTTGGTTGGTTTTTTCGCAACCGACTCAAACACTGCGGTCGCCGGTTTTCTGCGCGACGTGTCTACAAAAATGCAGCCAGGCGAGGTGTTATACACTGCACTTTATGTTGGCATGATATTGTTTTTTGCCTTCTTCTACACGGCGTTGACGTTTGATCCGAAGGAGATGGCAGAGAACCTTAAAAAGCAAGGTGCGTTTGTTCCGGGTATACGCCCAGGCCAGCAAACAGCGCGTTACATTGATGGTGTGGTGTCAAAACTTACCTTAATGGGTGCTTTATATTTAACGGTGGTGTGCCTAATTCCCGAGCTGCTTATCGTTAATTACAGTGTTCCGTTTTACTTTGGCGGAACTTCATTGCTGATTATTGTTGTGGTGATCATGGATCTTATGGGACAAATTCAGTCTCATCTTATGTCGCAGCAATATGAGAGTTTGATGAAAAAGACCAATTTAACTGGAAACTCTGACGGCGGTGGCCGACGTAAGCGTCGCCGTTAATATAATTTAGATTAGGGCGTTGATCGCCAAAGAGAATTGAAATGAAAGTTCGTGCATCAGTAAAGAAGATTTGTCGAAACTGTAAAGTCGTTCGCCGTAAGGGTGTGGTTCGCGTTATTTGTAGCGATCCTCGTCATAAGCAACGTCAGGGCTAATTAGGCTCAACTTTAGGTTTCAATTATTAATTAAAGATAGAGAGTTTTTTTGTCCTTTTCCCCTTTTTGGGGTGCGAAGATACGCCGATTACCGTTAGTTTTGGTATAGCGCGAGCGACAATAAAAGGAAAAAAGATTCTTAAGAGGTTATTTAACGTTTTTAACGGGTTTTACTTGAATCTCAGATGTGCTTTGGAGTACCATTGCGCGCCCTTTGGGGAGTTGAGATTTAGCTTAAAATTTATACTAAATAGCTGTTTTAACACTGGCTTATAGCCTAAGAAGAACGCGAGAAGCATCCGGAGACACATAGTGGCACGTATTGCAGGTATTAACTTACCATCACACAAACATATTGATATCGCTCTGACCTCGATTTTCGGGATCGGTAAGACCCGTTCGCAAGCAATATGCGATGCAGCGGGAATTGAGCGCACGACTAAAGTTAACGCTTTAACAGAAGGTGAAGCGGAGAAACTTCGTGCCGAAGTCGCTAAAGTTGAAGTTGAAGGTGATCTTCGTCGTGAAATTTCTATGAACATCAAACGTTTGATGGATTTAGGAAGTTATCGCGGGTTACGTCATCGTCGAGGACTTCCAGTTCGCGGACAACGTACCAAAACTAACGCAAGAACTCGTAAGGGTCCTCGCAAACCAATCAAGCGTTAATTAAAAGGTTAGCGCCGGCTTTCGGCTTAAACCGAAAGACTTGTTTTTGAATTGAGAGTAAATCATGGCTAAAGCCCAAAAGACTAAAAAGAAAGTCAAAAAGCATATTGTGGATGGCATTGCGCATATCCAAGCGTCTTTTAACAACACGATTGTCACTATTAGTGATCGTCACGGTAACGCTCTTTGTTGGGCGACTGCTGGTGGTTCAGGGTTTCGTGGTTCACGTAAAAGCACGCCGTTTGCCGCTCAGGTGGCTGCTGACCGTTGCGGCAAGATGGCGCAAGAGTTCGGCATGAAAAATTTAGAAGTGCGTGTAAAGGGCCCAGGCCCTGGTCGTGAATCGGCTGTACGTGCTTTGAATAACTGCGGATTTGAAGTTACTCAGA
This sequence comes from uncultured Gammaproteobacteria bacterium, assembly GCA_964434375.1. GTDB lineage: Bacteria > Pseudomonadota > Gammaproteobacteria > Arenicellales > Arenicellaceae > Arenicella. The sequence goes on from CAYSUU010000024.1 coordinate 12,182, forward strand.
TTACTGACGTAACACCAATTCCACATAATGGTTGTCGCCCTTCTAAGAAGCGTCGCGTATAACCCGTTTGCGATGGTGTTTGTCTCACCAACGCAAGAGCAACAATAAACTGACACTATAAATAGAGTAATACCATGGCTAGATACATAGGACCAACCTGTAAGTTGGCGCGTCGTGAGGGTACTGATCTTTTTCTTAAGAGCCCTGCACGATCATTAGAATCAAAATGTAAAATAGACAAAGTGCCTGGTCAGAGTGCTACTGCACGCCGCCCACGCGCTACTGTTTACGGGACACAATTGCGAGAGAAGCAAAAGCTCCGTCGTATTTATGGTGTTCTAGAAAAGAAATTCCGTGCGTATTATGCTGAAGCGGCACGGCGTAAAGGATCTACCGGTGAAATCCTTTTAACACTTTTGGAATCGCGTTTAGATAATGTGGTTTATCGTATGGGTTTTGCCGTAACGCGTGCAGAAGCGCGTCAATTGGTGAGTCATAAAGCGATCAAGGTAAATGGATCAATTGTTAATATCCCTTCATTTGACGTACAAGCTGGTGATGAAATTGAAATTCGTGATCGAGCTAAGAAGCAACTACGTATTGGCGCAGCGCTTGAAATTGCAGAGCAAATCGGCATGCCTGACTGGGTGAGTGTTGATGTTGGAAGTAAAAAAGGCGTATATAAAGCCGTTCCTGAACGTAGTGAATTGTCCGCTGATATCGATGAGTCATTGGTAGTAGCGCTTTACTCGAAGTAGTTAATCGTATGTTGCAGGCGGTTTTGTACCGTTGAGACCTAATAGAGTTAGTTTAAATCCTCATTTTATTGACGTCCGCCAGAGGGCGCTTTAGATAACCGGAGAAATTTATGTCAGATCAGATTGAACCGTTGTTGACCCCACGATTTGTGGAAGTAAACACAGAAGACGGTACTCGCTCAAAAGTAGTTATTGAGCCGTTAGAACGCGGCTTTGGTTATACCTTGGGTAATACCTTACGCCGTATTCTTTTGTCATGCATTCCGGGTGCCGCGATTACGGAAGTAAAAATTGACGGAGTATTGCACGAGTATTCGTCTATTGAAGGTGTTCAAGAGGATGTCATCGATATCCTATTAAACCTTAAGGACGTAGCAGTTAAAAAAGAGTTCGACGAACCTGTAACGCTTACTCTAACGGGCGATGGCGAAGGTGTGTTAACCGCCGGCGATATTCAAACTGTCCAAGACGTTGAGATTACAAATCCTAAGCACGTCATTGCGCATCTTTCCAAAGATGCAAAATTTCATGCGGAGTTGACGGTACGCAGTGGGCGCGGCTACGAAATTTCTGAGGCGCGTAAAGGTCAAAACGAAGACAAAGAAATTGGTCTAATGCAGTTAGATGCGACCTATAGCCCAGTTTTAAAGGTGTCTTATGCGGTGGATGATGCTCGTGTAGAGCAACGTACCGACTTAGATAAACTAACTTTGCGCATAGAAACCAATGGCACGATCGATCCCGAAGACGCGGTTCGTAAAGCAGCCACAGCCTTAAGCCAGCAAATTCAAGTGTTCGTTAACCTTGAAGAGATTGCTGCGGTAGCGCAAGAAGAAAAAGAGCCTGAAGTAGACCCAGTTCTACTTCGTCCGGTAGATGAACTCGAGTTGACGGTTCGTTCAGCTAATTGTTTAAAGGCTGAGAGCATTTATTACATTGGTGACTTGGTATTACGTTCAGAAGTTGAACTTATGAAAACACCAAATTTAGGTAAAAAGTCACTTACAGAGATTAAAGACGTATTAGCACAACGCGGTTTATCGCTTGGCATGCAGTTGCAAAACTGGCCGCCAGCCGCGCTACGCGTCGATAACGATTAATGTGCTGATTTAGCACGCTAAAATAATTAGGTTTTTGTCATGAGACATAGAAAATCAGGTCGCCAGTTTAATCGTAATTCAAGTCACCGCCAGGCCATGTTCCGTAACATGATGGTGTCATTGTTGAAGCACGAGCAAATTAAGACAACGGTAGCTAAAGCCAAAGAACTAAGAATGTTCGTTGAGCCGGTTATCACGCTAAGTAAAGAATCGTCATTAGCTAATAAGCGAGCGGCGTTTGCTAAGTTGCGTGATCGTGACATTGTTGCCAAGTTGTTTGATGAGATCGGCGAGCGCATGAAGGATCGTCCAGGTGGATATACTCGCATTTTAAAATGCGGAAATCGAGCTGGTGACAATGCGCCAATGGCTTATATTCAACTAGTCGATTTTGACTTAGAAGCGCATGCGGCACTATTCGAAGATGACGATGAAGATTTCGAAGAAGACGATGCAGCATAGTTGAAGATAAAATGATTGATAAGAAAAGCCCGTTAGCCAAAGCTAACGGGCTTTTTTTTGCCTGTCTTTCATGTCTGCGCATTCAAAAGAAACCATGGTATTAACATGTTGATTAGGCCGCATTGTTCGAAAAGTCTTGCGAAACTTTAGCAGAATCAGTTTAATAAGAATCTTGAAGACGTAACTATTAAAATCCTCGGGGTCATAATAATGATAGGTAATTCGCGATTAATTAGAACTTTTGCCATTTGCGCTAGCTTTTTAATATTCAGTACTGGCAGCGCCAGTGAATTTCAGGAGCGTACACTTAATAATGGAAACCTAGTTTTACAAAACATTCCTGAAATTCCCGATCAAATCGTCTCTGATTTAAATCGCTACCAGAACGTGCGGTCAGCGCCCTTTAGAGCTTGGAGCCAAAGTGGGGATAGTATTTATATCTCAACTCGGTTTGGTGACGTAACGCAGCTTCACGAGGTATCAACGCCTGGTGGTACTAGGCAGCAACTTACCTTCCTTAATGAACCAATAGGAGCGGTCGCGCGCCAGCCTGGCGGAGATTTGATTAGTTTTACTATGGACGCAGGTGGAAGCGAGAATGCCCAAGTATTCTTATTAGACCCAAGTACAAGCGATACCCTAATGGTGTCGGATGGAGAGTCTCGCAATGGCGGAGTGAGTTGGAACCGTGATGGGACTGCCTTCGTCTATCAAAGCACGCGACGCAACGGCGCGGCTAACGATTTGTGGATAAGTTCTCTTGAAGACCCTACAACGGCAAGATTGGTATTTGAAGCGCCCGATACTAGTTGGTGGGGAGCCGCCGACTGGAATTCACAAGGTGATAAAGTATTAATCCAACAGTATGTGAGCGCGGCCGACTCGCGCGTTTATTTACTAGACGTAAACAGCGGTGAGGCCGAGTTATTGCTTGGCTCTGAAACGGCGCCGTCAGTTAACTATGTGGTGGCTTACGACGCCTCTGAAAATGGCTTTTATTTTACGACCGACCAAGCAGGTGACTTTGAGCAGCTTGCCTACTATTCATTTTCGGATGCGAGTAGTGAATTTCTAAGCAGCGAAATCAATTGGAACATCGAAGATGTGGCGCTGAGTGAAGATCGTACGCGCTTAGCTTTTTCAGTTAATGAAGGTGGCGTGAGCCAAGTCTATTTGTTTGACCCTAAGTCAGAACGCTATCAAGCTGTGTCGGGTTTGCCAGTAGGGGTCGTTGGTGGCCTTGAGTTTAGTCCCAATAATCGACAGCTCGCACTGACTCTAAACACAGCTAAAAGCCCCAGCGATACGTATGTGTTAGGACTCACTAATAGTCGCTTACGGCATCGAGGCTTGGAGCGCTGGACATATAGTGAAGTCGGTGGACTTAATACCACGAATTTTGTTGAACCAAGTTTGGTTGAATTTCCGAGTTTCGATTTAGATGGTGAAGAGCCGCGAATGATTCCGGCTTTTGTTTATAAGCCAAATAATACAACAGGGCCGGCACCTGTGATTATCTCGATTCACGGTGGTCCAGAGTCTCAGTATAGACCGCGCTTCAGTAGTACCTTTCAGATGTGGATCAACCAACTGGGTGCCGCGGTAATAGCACCTAATGTTCGAGGCTCGGATGGTTACGGCTCTGCTTATTTAAACCTCGACAATGGTTTTAAGCGAGAGGACTCAGTAAAAGACATTGGGGCATTGTTAGATTGGATTACTACTCAACCTGACCTTGATCAAAACCGTGTAATGGTGAGCGGCGGCAGCTATGGAGGTTACATGGTTTTAGCAAGTGCGGTTTATTATAGTGATCGATTACTTGGTGCAGTGGATACGGTTGGTATTAGTAATTTCGTTACGTTTTTACAAAACACCAAGGACTATCGTCGAGATTTACGTCGAGTAGAGTATGGCGATGAACGCGATCCAAAAATGTACGAGCATCTGCAAAAAATCAGTCCGATCAATAGTGTTGAAAAAATACAGATTCCGATGCTGGTAGTACAGGGCAATAACGACCCTAGAGTTCCGGTGACAGAAGCCGAGCAGATTGTGAAAGCCTTATCAGAGCAAGGTAAAGATGTTTGGTATATGAATGCCTTAAATGAAGGGCATGGTTATCGCAAGAAAGAAAATCGCGACGTATATCAACAAACGGTTGTGATGTTTATGGAATCCTTATTAGACAAAGACGATAAAGGATAAAAAGGGATTTTTTGTAAGGGCTCGGTACTTTTAGGTCGTCTAATGACGACTTAAAAGTTACGCTCAACAGAGAAATGAGCGAGCGCAGAAAGCGCTTCTTTGTATTTAGATTCAGGTAAAAGTATCAGCGCGTTCTGCGCTAATTTGGCTTGTTGTCGAGCGGCTCGCCCGGTATAAGCTAAAGACCCGGTTGATTCGATGATGGCGAGTACTGAATCCATGTTTTCGCGGCTCGCATTAGTAATCGCGTCAATAAGTAGTTCTCTGTCACCCCCAGAAGATCGCGTAATTGCGTTTATTAACGGTAGAGTTGGTTTGCCTTCAGCCAAGTCATCGCCCACATTCTTGCCCATGGTCTCAGCTTCAGCGGTGTAGTCGAGAATATCGTCCATTAACTGAAAGGCGGTGCCAAGGTGTAAGCCGTAAGCTGCCATCGCATCTTCTACTGGCCGCGCCTGTTGCGTAGCAACTGCCCCCAGTTGCGTAGCGGCCTCAAACAAAATAGCCGTCTTCGACTGTATTGTCTCCATGTATTGTTGTTCGCTTATATCCGCCGAGCCGCAATTTATTAACTGCATTACTTCGCCTTCGGCAATCTGGTTCGTGGTGCGAGACAAAATTTCCATAACTCGCATGCTGCCAACGCCGACCATCATTTGAAATGCACGAGAGTAAAGGTAATCACCTACTAGTACGCTAGCAGCGTTACCAAATACTTCGTTAGCGGTTTCTTGGCCGCGCCGCATTTGAGATTCATCTACCACGTCATCATGAAGCAGTGTGGCGGTGTGAATAAACTCGACAATTGCTGCTAATGAACACTGATCCGTTTCCACCACCCGGGCATGCTCTGGGTTACATGCTTTGGCGGTTAATAAAAGAGCTACGGGGCGTAAGCGTTTTCCGCCAGTCTGCACGATATAAGCGGCTAATTGGTTTATGAGCGCGACATTACTATTTAAATTGCCGTCGATAAGCTCGGTAACGCTTTGCATATCATTCTCGACCAGCGAAATAACATCTTTGATATCAATAGTTTGGGCGCCAGAAGCGCTTATGGGCGTAGTTATAATCGTCATATTTGATGATTATAACTAAAGTTAGAATAAATGGTGTTGTTTTGACCTGCTTCATCGAATAGAAAATACTCAAGTTTGAAGTGTAATTGCATTGACCTTGGCGCTCCAAGACACTAGAATTCGCGCTCTGTTGGCTGGGTCCAGTTTTGGAAGAAAGATAAGCACGCACTGGTTTGTAGGCTACCCCTTCGCAACGCTTTAAGGCTGTTAAGCCGGAGTAAAAATATGTACGCTGTAGTTAAAACAGGCGGTAAGCAATACCGCGTCGCAGTTGGCGACAAATTAAAAGTAGAGTCTTTGAATGCCGAGGAAGGCGACAAAGTCACTCTTGATCACGTATTAATGATTGGCGACGGCGATAAAGTCGAAGTAGGCACGCCTACCTTGGGCAAAACTGTTGAAGCAACGGTTTTGAGCAATGGTCGTGGTAAAAAACTACGTATTGTAAAATTTCGTCGTCGTCAAAATTCACGCACTCGTAACGGGCATCGCCAAAATTACACCGAGCTAGAAATTACGGCGATCGGTGGAGCGGGCGCTAAACCTGCTAAAAAGGCTGCCGCATCAAAAGCAGCGCCTAAGAAAGAAGAGCCGAAAAAAGCAGCACCTAAAAAGGCCGTTGAAAAAGATAGCGCTGCTGATGATCTAACGCGTATTTCAGGGGTTGGTCCAGTCATTGTTGGCAAACTAGAAAAACTAGGGATCACCACTTTTCAACAGGTTGCTGATTTCACAGCTGACGATATCGAACGCATCGACGGTGAATTGAACTTCAAAGGCCGAATCGAGCGTGATGAATGGGTTAAGCAAGCTAAAGAATTTTTGGCTGAATAATAACGTTTAATTGGAGATTTAAAACATGGCACATAAAAAAGCAGGCGGTAGTTCTAGAAACGGCCGCGATTCGAATTCCAAACGTTTAGGCGTTAAGCGTTACGCTGGTCAATTAGTTTCAGCTGGAAGCATCTTAGTTCGTCAACGTGGAAGTACCTTCCATCCAGGCGTAGACGTTGGCATGGGCCGTGACTACACTTTGTTTGCTAAGAAAGACGGTGTAGTAAAGTTTGAGATCAAAGGACCTAAAAACCGTAAACATATTAGTATTGTTGCTGCTTAAGCAGTTTGCAAAAGCGAATAAAAAAGCCTCACGATTGTGAGGCTTTTTTTTGCTTTTTTTCTGCTTTTTAATTGTAGTGCAGCGCCCCGATAACTCGATTCTCTATATATTAGTCGCCCTCTAGAGATATGAAAAAAACAAGATAGGCGAAGAGTGGCGAACCCTAAGGTAAAATTAAATTAAAAACCGAGCCTGTCCAGACACTTCCACTGACCCACCGGTTTGTTGACTATGTTTGGTGGTGATGATTGAACGACTGCCCATATCTTCACCTTGGATGAGCGTTATTTTTTCTGGATTCGCTAGTTTCGCATCGAAAAGATAAGCTGTGAAAGCAGCTGCAGCTGCGCCGGTCGCTGGGTCCTCCACAACGCCGCCAGAAGCAAACGCGTTTCTTACGTGATAGCGTTCATTTGTTTGTGCATAAACCCACATGATTGTGACAATATCTCGTTCGCGCATAAATTGTTTGCCTTCCTTTAAGGAGTATTGCATTGCGGCTAAATCTGCTCGAGAGTTCAATGATAAGACATAGTGGTCAGCACCACCGTGTATACGAGCAGCAGGAATATTGTTGGATAGTTGATCTGGTGTGTAATTAAATAGTGCAAGAGTCTCTTTTATTTGCGTATCGCTAAGAAGTTCATGTCGTGTATTCGGAGACGTAAGGCTTGCTGAATAATGATCTAAGTTGCTATTAACACTTACAGATATTTCAGCATCGTTCAGTTGCAGCTGATATTCGGCCGCGCCATACGTCTTACCGAGCATAGCGCCTAAAGCGATGGTAGCGTGTCCGCAGAATGGTACCTCCGATTCGGGAGAAAAGTAGCGCACGCGCCAATACTTTTTATTGCTTTGCATTTGTGCAAAAACGGTTTCTGAATAGCCAACTTCGCCGGCAATGCGCTGCATGGTTTTTGTGCTAGGCATCTCTTCACTGAGAACGACACCAGCCGGGTTGCCACCATTTTTGCCGTCGGAAAAAGCAGAAATTTTATTGATTTTCATTTCACGCGCCTGTATTCGTTTACCTTGTGTATATGATATTAATAATGCAATCGTAAAGTCATCTTTAATCGGTCGTAGGTTGATAGCAGACTCCGGTTAAGCTTGCTATATTGATATAACGACAATCAAAAGCAATAAGGCATTATTGTTTAATCTATATTGGGTTCGAACCAAGATAGCCGGTCACGTAAACCGACTACGTATCCAATAATAATCAGAGTTGGCGCCTTTACCTCTTGCTTATTTATAATGCTCTCCATGGTGCTTAAAGTTCCGGTAAAAACTTGTTGCTGGGTCGTGGTACCTTGTTGAACTAAAGCAATAGACATATCTTTGTCGACGCCGTGCTCGATTAATTTTTGACAAATGATCGGCAAGCCAACTAATCCCATATAGATAACCACAGTTTGATTTGCGGTCGCTAATAAGGGCCAATTTAGGTCAACACTACCGTCTTTAAGGTGACCCGTAACAAACAGACAAGACTGCGCATGGTCTCGATGAGTGAGGGGAATGCCGGCATAAGTCGCGCAACCGCTAGCTGCGGTAACGCCGGGCACAATTTGAAAATCGATACCGGCTTCACTTAACAATTCTATTTCTTCCCCGCCGCGACCAAAGATAAATGGGTCACCGCCTTTTAAGCGAACCACACTTTTACCTTGTTTGGCTAGGTCAACTAACAACTGATTTATTTGCTCTTGTGGCACGGCATGATTAGCTCTGCGCTTGCCGACATAAATACGATCGGCATCGCGCCGACATAAGTTCAGAATTTCATTGCTGACCAACCTGTCGTGTAGAACCACGTCGGCTTGTTGCATTAATCTTAATGCCCTAAAGGTAAGCAAATCAGGGTCGCCTGGGCCTGCGCCGATGAGCCAAACTTCGCCTTTGGTGGCGGTTGCGTGAACACTTGATTCGACGGCCTTTTCGAGTTCTTTTTGTGCGCTTTCATTGCGCCCTGAAAGAAAACGCTCGGCAATTGGTCCGTTGACGATGGTCTCCCAGAATAGGCGTCGTTCGCGCTCGCTAGAAACTAACTCTTTAAGTCTATCTCGAAAGCGCCCCATATTAGAGGCTAATGCCCCATAGTTTGCCGGAATTAAGGCCTCGATTTTACTGCGTAGTGCTCTTGCAAGCACTGGCGCATCGCCACCTGTAGAAATAGCAATAACAACCGGCGAACGATCAACGATAGAGGGTGTGATAAAACTACACAGCTCAGGTTGATCGACGACGTTGACCGGCACATTAATTTGCTGCGCGAGATGCGAGACCCGTGCATTGACGTTTGGCTCGTTAGTTGCTGCGGTAATCAGCCGATAACCGCTAATATCTGTATCTTTGAATTTACGAGGAATATGAGTGATCGACTCCGAAAATTCTTGTTCAATAGCCTTACATAATTGAGGTGCGATCACTGTGATTTGTGCACCAGCAGAGTGAAGTAAACGAATTTTGCGCAGGGCTATTTCGCCACCACCAACCATAAGGCAGGGTTGCTGTTGAAGATTTACAAAAATTGGATAGTTTTGCATAGCGCTTATTCTACCGCAGTGAGTGAACACTATGGCATTATCAACTGATGACAAGTTTAAATAAACCTCAACAATTAGATGAGGCCGTGCACAAGGCAATCCAAGCAATTGCGGTAGGCCCTGATCGAGGCCGAGACATATCCTCCGAGCAAGCCGAACAAGTAATGACCGGCATTCTCAATGACTTGGTAGACCCTGTTCAAGCGGCTGTGTTTCTTATTGCTTTAAGAATGAAACGAGAGTCCTTAGATGAATTTTCGGGGCTTTTAAGTGCATTAGAGAAAACAACCGCGATCAGCCACGCAGAGGTCGATACGCTTGTTTGTTTGGCTGAACCGTTTGATGGCTATGTGCGTAATACAACGATGACCCCTTTTATTGCGCCGGTACTAGCTGCTTGCGGCTTACCAGTCATAATGCATGGGGTCGAGTCGCTTGGGCCCAAATATGGGGTAACTGCTCACAAGGTTTATCAAGCTCACGGCATCGACACATTAAGTGACGCTAAAACAGCGAAAAATAACATTGAAAGGCATGCATGGGCATACTTAGATCAATCGATTTACAATCCCAAACTACACGCTTTACAAGGTTTGAGAAATAAAATAATAAAACGTTCCGCACTCACAACCCTTGAGAGGTTGTTGTGTCCAGTGCGTGCGGAAACGACTGGTTTAGCACTGGCTTATGTGCATAAAGCATATCCTAGTATTTATGCGCAGATGGCGCAGCAAGTTGGTTATCAACAAGTTCTTTTATTTAAGGGCGTGGAGGGTGGTTTGGCGCCTGCGCTCAATAAGCCAATCCGACGTTATTTTTGTGATTCGGCTGACCTTTGCGCTTCGTTTGAAAAGCTAGAAAAACAAGTCCTTGAAATAGATGCACGATTGCAAGCCACACGTGCCGCCGCTCCGCGCATAAGCGCGACTGAATCAGTTGCTGCAAATGAGGTGCAACAGACCCTGTCGCTTGGTTTGTCAGTTCTTAATGGCGAGGCCAGTTTGGCGCGCAAGAGTCTAACTTTAGCTGCTGCGCATATATTTTTTTCTTTTCGCCCTCATTATTCATTGCCTAGCTGTATTGAAAAAGTAGAGCGCAGCTTAGATAATGGATCTGCCCTTGCCACTTTCAATGCTCTAACAACTCAATAAGTTGAAGGGCTCAATGGATAAACCCCAATAGAAAATAATATGTCTACAGAAAACGAAAAGTTGACTCCGTCAGTTCAAGATACGCCACAAGCACTAGAGGCTTTAGAGTTCTTAACCAGTATTGTTAGTTCGGCATGTAAGTTTAAAGCGTCGGATATTCACATTCGAGCTGGTCATCAGATAATGATGCGCCTAGATGGCCGTATTCGTCAGGTCAAAGGTTCGCCTGAAATGACTGACGATATGATTGAACGCTTAATTTTTCCTTTGATGTCAAAGCATCACATTGAACTCTATCGCGAAAACAACCAGGTTGACCTCGCGCTCAGTGATAATGATGGGAACCGAGTGCGCGTGAACATGTTTAGTCAGCTTGGTCATTTAGCTGTGGTGATGAGGGTAATTGAAAATGTTATTCCTGCTCCAGGTGAACTTGGTCTACCCGATCAAGTTAACGCAATCACTAAAATGCGCCAAGGTTTAGTGATTTTTTCTGGCGCGACAGGCTCTGGTAAATCTACCTCAATGGCATCGTTGTTGAACGAAATCAATAAAGACCGATATCAACACATTCTTACTATCGAAGACCCTGTTGAATATATTTTCACCGAACAAAGATCGGTTATTTCTCAACGTCAAATTGGTATCGACGTGCCTGATTTTGCACTCGCTATGAAAGCCGCTTTGCGAGAAGACCCAGACGTAATTTTGATGGGTGAGATGCGTGACCCAGAGAGTATCGATATCGCTCTAACTGCGGCCGAAACAGGTCACCTTGTATTCAGTACTTTGCACGCACCAAATTCGGCCGATGCGATTACTCGAATGGTATCGAGTTTTGTGGGCGAAGAACAAGCCACCATTCGAGCAAAACTTGCACATAATTTGAGAGCTATTGTTACTCAGCGCTTGCTACCTCGCAAAGAAGGCGATGGACGAACGGTGGCGTGCGAAGTAATGAGTGTAACGCCACTCGCGCGTGAGCTTATGGTGGATCCTGGTCGAATCAAAGAAATTAAAGACCTGATTAGATCCGGCGACAAAGTTGAAGGCATGCTGCATTTCGACCAACATTTAGAAGATTTGGTGAAAGCCGAGATTATTTCAGAGGAAGTCGCTTTGTTGAACGCCTCAAGCGCGACTGATTTGTCGCTCAAGCTCAAAGGTTTCTAAATCCGTTTTATAAAACGAATTGTTTGATAAACAAATGAAGTTAGTCATTGGCAATAAAAATTATTCAACATGGTCGTTAAGACCTTGGTTGTTGATGGACGGCTTTGAACTCGCTTTTGATGAACAGCTAGTCTCGCTTAAGGCCGAAGGCTTGAGCGAGCGGCTCAAACGATTTTCAAATACCGCGCGCGTACCGGTTTTAAAAGATGGTGAGTTAATAGTCTGGGACTCGCTCGCGATTAGTGAATATGTGAACGAACATTATTTGGCTGGCCGAGGGTGGCCGAAAGAGGTTGTTGAACGAGCAACCGCTCGAGCTATCGTGAGTGAAATGCACTCAGGTTTTAACGCTTTGCGCAATGAGCTGCCAATGAATATTCGCGCTTCAAGAGTGGTTGATACGAGTTCGAATGCTGACCAAGATATTCGACGCGTAGACCAGATTATTAGCCACTATGCGCAAGTGGATGCAAATGGTGAACTTCGTTTGTTTGGACAGTTTGGAATTGCAGACTGTTTTTTCGCTCCCGTGGTTATGCGCTTTAAAACCTATTCAATACAATTATCAACTATGGCGCAATCGTATTGCGATAGTTTACGCGCGCACCCATCTTTACAAAAGTGGGTGCAAGCAGCACGCGCAGAATCAGAAATTGTTGCCGAAGACGAAGCTGGCATAGATCGTTGAATTTTTGAGATAGTTTAGTGGCTTGTAATTGTTTCAGATAATAAACCACAGTTCCTATCATCTTGGGGTAATAGCTCACTCTCGCGATCTAGCCGGTGTTTCACTTCCTCCGGATGGATATGGTGTACAACGAAAAAGATGCGAATGAATGTGCAGAATTGGTGTTGAATGACGTAAAACGAGCAACGGCTAGCTGTCTATACTCATATGAACTAGAACAGGAACCTTTACCTGAAGTTGGTGATATTTCTGTTGTAACAGATTGGAGTGGCATTGAAAAATGTATTATCAAAGTGGAAAAAGTCGAGATAATTCCATATAACGAAATCACTGAAGAATTCGCTAGAACTGAAGGTGAAGGCGACAAATCATTGAAATATTGGAGAGAAGTGCATTGGGAATTCTATTCAAGAGAATTGGCTGGCTCGAGATATGAGCCCGAAGAAAATATGTTGATAGTGTGTGAATACTTTCAAGTCATTTTCCGATAATGAAGAAAAACCATAACAAGACACAAAAGTACGCCTGCGGCGGGCTGCTCATGACTTCGCGCCCGTTTGCTGGGCGTTAAAGCGCTAGTCCTATACGGAGAAGTTGGTGCCCACAAAAATATTATCATTATTTTTAGTTTTAGTTTCATTAAATATTGCTTATGCCGATAGCGATATTCATATTGAAACGGAAATCCAAAATACTATCGAAAATGAAGATATTGTAGGATTATCTTGGTCAACCGTTTCAAATGGACATGTTGAGGTTGGTAGTGCTGGATATGCAAATATTTCAAAACTTGAACATATGAAGCCTGCACAAAAAATGCATGTAGGCTCAGTTGCTAAATCGGTTCTAGCAATGGGCGTTCTTCATTTAATATTTGAAGGGAGACTTTCATTAGATAGTAATGTTGAAGCAATGTTATCAGAATTGAATTTCGACAATGCTTGGCATCATCGTTCACCTATCAAGGTCCAAAACCTACTTAATCATACTGCTGGATTAGACAATCTCAGAATGTGGCAATACCTAAGCACTAAACCTTTGCCAAATACACCACTCGCAGAAGCTTTTAAATCAAGCGGACAAAATTTATTAATGGTTAGAACCGAGCCTGGAACACAATACTCATACTCTAATATGGGGTATGCATTGCTTGCGATGGTTATAGAAGCTGTCACCAAGCAGCGTTATGAAGAGTTTCTCGATAGTAACCTTTTAATCCCTTTAGGGATGACTGATAGTAGTTTTGAGTTCATCAGCCAACAGGGTCAGTCCGCCGATCCTTTATTAGCTATGGGGTACCATGAAAATAATGTTACTCAAGCTGCAGTACCTATTTATTTAAGACCAGCAGGACAATTCACAACAACGGCTCCTGACATGGCTAAGTTTATGAATTTTTTATTGAATGGAGGCAAGGTCAATGGCGAAGGATTTGTACATCCTGAACATATGGACATGCTTACTGAGCCTTTGAACACTGATGCCCACAAAGCCGGTCTGAGAATGGGACATGGATTGGCATTAGTGAAAAGAGATCGTCATAACGTTGTTGGAATGTGTCATCCCGGTGAAACGTTTGGATTTAGAGCCAATATTTGTCTTTTTCCAGATGAAAAAAAGGGCTTTTTTTACGCCGCTAACACCGATAGCGAAACTGCCAACTATGAAAAATTTAATGAATTATTTATTAATAAACTAAGCGTGATGCCAGCACCTATAGCAGAGAATACGGAATCGAAAGTTAGTTTATCAACGTTAGAGGGAATTTATCTGCTATCTCCAAATATGATCGCAGAATTTGAATTTATTGATATGCTTTTCAATTTCATTTGGTTAGAACAAGCTAACGAGCAACTTTTAATCAAGTCATTGCAAAGTGCTGATAGGCGTTTAATTCAAGTAGGCGAACATTTATTCAGAGATGTTAATAGGACACAAGCTTCCCATGTTTTCTACTGGGATAATGAAAATAAATTGTTTCTTAGTGATGGTCTTAACACGTTTAAGCAAGATTCAGCTATGACGTTGAGGCTTTATTGGGTAAGCTTAATCTTTGGCCTGATTGGACTGCTTTATATATTTTTAGTCGGGGCAATTAGAGCCATTAAACGAGAAAAAGCAAGCTTCGATCGAATAAAATGGGGATTTTTTAACTTACTACTGTTCTGCTTACCAAGCTACCTCTTTGTTCAGCAATCCTTTCTACGATTTGGTGATATTACGGCGGCGAGTGTTACCTTAGCGTTTCTTTCAGGGATTTTACCACTAACACTGTTATTTTCTTTATGGGTCTCTCTAAGAGGAAATTTACACAGTAAAATAATTAAACTGGATATTGTGGCAATTATGCTCTCTATACAGTTTGTTTTAGTGTTGGTTATCAAGGGGCTGCTCCCCATTATATTTTGGCAATAAAAAGTAGCGCTTTAACAAGCACTTCAAACGGAACAAAACAGTTGGCTCGGTTCCGCTTCGCTACACATTTTAACCAACTATTTTTGCCCTGCGGGCTGGACGCATACTTCGCGCGCGCCCATACCTTGGGCGTTAAGTGGGTCGAACTCTAAATATGGAAAAACAATATATATTCTTCAATACATCTAAGGCTTTTTGGTTTTCCGCCTTATGCGGTGTTGTAATGTTTTTCTCTATTATTGCTTTAGCTATTTACGTTAGGCCTGTGTTTTGGCAAGTAGTTCTATTTGTATTTATTTTTAGTGGAGCCGCGATATTCGCGGCATTTAAAATAGATTCTAAGAAAGAGTGAACTAAAGTTGAAAAATAGAATTTCACAAAGACACTTAACAAGGCAAAACACTTCACACTCACTGCGTTCGCTCGGACGCGCAAACAGCGCGCGCCCGT
>CAYSUU010000025.1:0-14524 GCA_964434375.1 uncultured Gammaproteobacteria bacterium
ACTAAGAAAAAACGCGCTAAAAAAGCGGGATTGAGTATTCCTCGACCGTTTTAATCGCCACTAGAAAAATTGAAAAAGCCACTATTATAAACAGTGGCTTTTTTATTGCCTATAAGTCACTAAGCACATTGGTTTCACAAGGTATAACAAGCAATACCTTCCCCCTGTGGTAGCATTCCCAATAGAATATTTATATGGAGACCGACATGTCTAAAGCCCTTGAAGTACCAAAAGCGCTTGAAACACAGATTAATGAAGCCGCCTCAGTAGCTCGCTCTATTAGGCATTCGGCTCTTGGAGATGACGCCGAAGTGGCGCTCCGAAAAAAACTGTTGAAACAATTGAGAGAACAAGACGCCATTCTTGTTTCGCATTACTACGTGGATGAAGATTTACAAGATCTTGCCGAGCAAAGTGGCGGCACCGTGTCTGATTCTTTGGAAATGGCGCGCTACGCCTATGAACACGACGCTCAAACAGTTATTGTCGCTGGCGTTAAATTCATGGCGGAAACATCGAAGATACTTAGCCCTGAGAAACGCGTACTCTTATTAGACATGGAATCCGAATGCTCTTTAGACATAGGATGCCCTATTGATGAATTTTCCGATTTTTGCGACCAACACCCTGACCGAACGGTGGTGGTTTATGCCAATACCAGTGCGGCAGTTAAAGCACGCGCCGACTGGGTAGTGACCTCGTCGATTGCACTTGAGATATGTACTCATCTGCGCGATCAAGGGCAAAAAATAATATGGGGACCTGACCGATTTCTCGGCAACTATATTCAAAATGAAACCGGTGCCGACATGATCATGTGGCAAGGTTCTTGTATCGTGCATGAGGAATTCAAAGCCGAAGAATTGATGGCTTTAAAGAAAGCCGAACCTGACGCTGCGGTCTTAGTTCATCCTGAATCACCTATGAGTGTGGTTGATTTAGCCGATGTCGTTGGTTCTACCAGTAAAATTCTAAAAGCCACGCGGGAATTACCAAATAAGAAATTTATAGTCGCCACTGAAGACGGTATTTTTCATAAAATGAAACAATACTCGCCGGACAAAGAGTTTATAGCTGCGCCTACCGCTGGCAAGGGTGCAAGCTGTAAAAGTTGCGCACAGTGTCCTTGGATGAAAATGAATGACCTGCAACGCTTAGAGAATGTATTAGAATCCGGCACAAATGAAATTGTCATCGATGAGCAGATTCGCAGCAAAGCTGAACGCTCTTTAAAGCGAATGGTCGACTTCGCAAACGAGCATATTCGCCCGGGCATGAAAGTTACTGGTGACGCCTAAACACTAATCCATGGCTATCTAAAAATCGGCTGCTATTGGCAGCCACTGCCTCTCTTTAGGGACAGATCGTAATGCTCAGTTAGGAAAACACTAAAAACCTATTAATCACTACGATCTGTTTTACACGTGAGGCACCTACCAAATCCTCACGCCACCCAAAGCTATCTAGAATTGATACGTCACGCCAAAGGCGATGCTATCAATCTCAAAGTCACCTTCTTGCGTGCTTGTTTGTAAACCACCGGGTCCTCCACCAAGACGATCAAGACTAATATCGTCTGCTTCTGTACGTGAATACTCTAGGAACAAATCTACGTTATCAGCAACACTGTAAATTACGCCAATACGCGCTTCCAAAGAGGTAGCCGAATCATTATCTGTAACGAATGGTGGTTGCGCGCCCGGGCTGGTACCCGCCGAACCGCCGTATACGGCATTTACGTCTACGTCGGTACTACCAATACCTATACCGACATATGGATCAATTTTTCCAAGTTCAAATTGATAAACAAGTCGAGCAAATATTGACTCAACTTCTACGTCACCGCCAACGGCATCTGCTGAAAAATCATTTCCAAGGAAATTAATGTTCTCAATGTCTAAATCGGTGTTGGTATAGGCCAATTCCGCGCGTAATCGCCCTAGACTTTGTTCAAACACTGTACGGCCAACAGAGATACCAAAACCGGTGTCTGTGTCTGTGCCAATATTCAAGGTTCTTGATACTCCGGCGATTGGCGCGCTGGATGTCTCAGCGGTATCAAGGTCAGTCGATAGCACGCTGGCACTAATCGACCACGGACTATCTTCTGCTAATGCTGTCGCGCTAATTGTTGCCGACATCGCAACGATAGCTGCTAAATTTAAAACGCTTTTCTTTAAGTTCATTACAGACTCCGAAATATTTTTGCCTTTTTCACTTTCGCGCTTAGGCATTAAAATTAAATGTTGTGTTTTAAGAGACCTGAATCGGCTTATTTTATTAGGAGCCTTTTTTAGATGATCCTTATCTAGAAATTGAATGAAAGAAATTTTTACTCTCTATTTAGTAATAGGTTGAACAATGGGAAACCGCCATTCACCACTAAAAAATTCTTTGTTACACATCTAAAAATACTTAAGCAGCTAGAGTTTTTAGTCCTTGCTGGCAGGCAATTTAGGTTTTGCTAGACTGGCTTTCCTGTCTTGTAATAACAAGGCGCAATCAGTGTTGATGTTGCAAGAAATCTCGTTTAGTGTAAAAACAAATAATAATTGAGAAACTAAAAACACATGAATCAAGCTCTTCTGCAGCCCGCACTGGCGCTAATTATATGGTCCTTAGTCGTTTGGGCCTGGATGTATGCAACGCGAATACCGGCTATGAAAAAGGCTAATATTGACCCGCAAGACGCGCAACATCCGGGACAGTTAAATCAATTGCCAAGCGATACACGCTCAGTAGCTGATAACTATAATCATCTTCATGAACAACCAACGATATTTTACGCGCTTGTTTTCTACTCACATCTGAGCGAACTTGCCGATCATGGCAACGGCGGTAATATTGCGATACTGCTGGCCTGGTCCTATGTTGGCTTACGTGTTCTTCATTCCTTCATTCAGAACACGAATAATGTCGTCACTGTCAGGTTTGCGGTTTTTTGCTTATCTAGCCTTTGCCTTATCGCCTTGGCGCTTGTAAATTTAGCCGTTAACTTTGATTAGAATTTTAGCAAGTAAACTGGCTTAAAGGTTTAGGCGCAAGTCGAAGTGATCGTTTAGGAAAACACTCAAAACCATTCGAACACTTCGACCTGCTTTACACGTGAGGACGTCATGACACACCACACGCTACCCAAAAACCAATCAACAGCCCGCATACTCTTTTATCTACACTGTTACGCTGGCCTTATAGAAAGTGTCTCCAACGATAAGCTAAAGTACCGGTATCAATTTTATTGTTCTATATTTTAAGACCGGAAAAAACGTGAATCATTACATGAATTTTTAAAGCTATTTTCCCAACGTGATAATCATCGCCTAACGATAACCCTTCAACCACCATCCTAATTAGTAATGCATCCACCAGAAACAAACAAAACCAACATCACTCTATGCTGCATCGTTAATAACGGCTTTGATGCATCCTACTTTAGTAAAGAATCAATCGCGCTGACCGGCGAGCCTATGCGCATGCTATCTGAGCAACAGAACGCCGAAAACTTCAGGCTACGTACGAGTGCGGTTGGCTATGTGTCAGGCTGGCATACCGCTGGCGACCCAACGCTATTAGTCATCTTAAGCGGGCAGCTGGTGATCGAACTGAGAGATGGTTCAAGCAACACATTTAGCGCTGGAGATATGTTCGTAGCCAAGGATTATCTGAAGGGAAATGTAGAACACGGCGACCTACTGGGTCATCGAGCACGTGTAGAGGGTAACGAGGAGCTAACTGCGCTGCACATTAAATTGTGTAAACGTAGTTAGTTACAACAATGAAGAGCTATATCGATATGCTTATTAGCAAACCATTTTTTACACATTAACGATTAGCTGGGCACTTTTGCTTTTCCAACGCATAGGAATAACATAGCTGCGTATTCTTGTGTCGTAGTGCTCTGTCTGTAATGCGCCTTTGATGACGGTTGGCGTTGAAATCATAAAGTCGCTGCCTAACTGCCGCCGAGCATTACCAGCAATAGTATTAGCAACCTCTCCGACTATGTCTTCGTGCTTAGAGTCGGTTAATTTAGATACACCATAATTCAATAATATCGTCTTTAACAGGCAACTGGTGGCAGAAAAAAATATATTACCGTGATCATGACCTGATACGGCGATTGACCCTGTATAGTCCAAGCCTGCGTCATCAGATTCATCAAGTATGAATGGAGCACCAATTTCTAACTCATCCTTACTACTCGATCCATCTACATCTAAATGATCAAAATAATTGCGAAGTCCGTCAACAAACACACCAGCTTGTTCATGATCTATCATAAAGTCCCCCTCAGGATATTAAAATATTTTGACTGAGTTGGTACAATGCTAAAACCATGAGAATAAAACTAACTAATTGAAAAGATTTCTACTAAAGTCGACTTTTTTCTTAAACTGACAATGTCTTTAAACTAGACAATATCTAATAGGGTTTGTAACAACTTTTTCGTTTGAACCACATAACATACAATGGAAATGTTTGCAGGTCTATAGCTAATTTGCGTATGTCGAGTTCTAGACACTATTTTTTCAAAAAAGTTTTCGACCCAAGGCTTAGCGCCTTTTACAACATAGCAAAGACTCTTTAATTCAACTTTTTTATGGTCATTAGGGGACACGATACAGCACCAAAAAACACTTAATCGTTCTAATTAAACGCACTGAAATTTTACCAAAATAACGTTCAAACTCATATACTTATGTGATTTAAGTGCATATTTATAGTTACCTCTTTAATTAAACATTAATGGTTAAACATCACTACCTAGAAAATTAGAAAACGCGTCTTCAATGTTGTTAATCTTCCCACGCCAACTGGGTGTCCGATAGTTGACAATGTTTGTTTATATGTAAATAAACAAGTCAGCCATCCCTCGTAGATCAGCGCTAATGGAATAAGAAAATTTGCGCACGGCTTCGCCAGTTTCAATTCGCATTTCGTATAAATGTCCTTTAGTATTGACAAGACAAGGTAGGTTGGGTAACTGCCTCAAGAAAACGTCCGTTCAAATTGTTTTCTAAAAATAAGGCAAAAAAGTAGTAACTAATTAATTCTCGGCCGATATGGGCGCATAAATTATCTGACGCCACGTAATAAGATATTCATAACAGGCGGAACCGAGAGTGTTATAAGCTTATTCAGGGGTTCAATTGTATGAAAAGGCACATCTTTATTACTAAGGCCGCTCTAATCTGGGCTAGCCTACTTTTAACATTGATACCTTTATCAAATGCGCATTCACAAATAAGTGAAGATCGAATAGCGGGTTTAGCTAGCATCATTAACCTGCTGCTACTTAATGAACGTCCAGCGCCAATCGACACCCCGGATGGCCAAAGAGTAGCCTTCAATCTAAATCAAACGATAAACGGACCTTTTCAAGCAACCGCAAACAATCCAATTTTTGCCGAGTTCGATCTGCAAGCTAACGAGGTCGAGTTTTGCTTTGACTTAAGTAGCAATTCAAGTATCGGCGCCAATGATGTTGATGTAACGTTTAATGAAACCTCATTGCCCGCACAGCAAGGTAGGGATAATTGTTATCAGTTCTCTAACAATAGCCAACGAGATGTTAACTTTTTAATCATTACGGTTAACAACCCTAACCTCACGGTCACTCTCGAGCGATTACAACTAAGCTCTACCAATCAGCAATTTCGCAATCTAAATCGCCTAACTCGTGGAGAATGGGATGAACGCGCGGTGCGCAAAGTGCTCAAGATTTTTGCCTTTGGTGGTCATGCGTTAGATGCTCAAATTCAGGAATGGGCCGACATGGACCCGCGAAGCGCCATCCAAGAAATGCTTAATTTCGACAAGCATAATTTTAAACTCTCGCCGCTTGCCGATAGTGACATATACCGAGCCACAGAAAATGTCTCGAATAACCCAGCAAATGACATCGGCCTATTCACCAATTGGGTCAACTTTTTAAGCAGCCCGACGTCTGATATCCCGATACCGCTCGATGAACGCGACACACTCGGCCTTGATGGCTTCCGATTTGTAGAGTCGTTTACCCGCATGGCAACAGTACGTGGGCTAAATCCGTTTCGTCAACGCATCGGTTTTTGGGAAACCAATTACCACCTTGCCGTTAACCAAGACGTAGGTGTTAATGGCCCGCAAATAGCGCGATACTATGACAGCATTATGCAAGCGCATGAGGATGGCCTACCGTACTACGAGGTAATGGGCGAGGCAGCTAAAAGTGCGGCCATCGCTGTACAATACGCACACCGATTCAATCAATGGAGTGAAAGTACCGGCGAGTGTTTCTGTAACGATGACTTTGCGCGTGAAATTCATCAACTGTTTTACGGCATATTTGGCGTGAATGACCCCGATCACGAAGAAGTCACCATCCCTGAAACAGCAAAAATGCTCACTGATATGCGGCTAGTAAACAACAACAATAGCCCGGATGATGAAGTTGAAGTTGATTTTGGAACCAGCAATCATCATATCCCGCCAGTCAACATACTCGGCCAGTCTATCTCAGGGGCTAATGCGGCCGCCAAAATTGATAATTTGATGCCAATCTCAATGCAACATCCTGAGAGTTTGGAAAATCTACCGGTAATGATCATCTCGGTATTAGCTGATGACAATATGGGGGATTTCGAACGCAACCAACTTAGAAACTCTTGGGCCTCACTGGGTGTCAACCGTAATTTATTGGACTTTCTGCATGCCTACGCAATCTCGGATCTATTCCACAGCCCGCGGCAACGCAAAAAAGCTACCTCGCACGAACGTACATTGTATTTAGCCAACAAAAACAACCTCGAGAATATTGAAGCGTATTTTGAAGGCAACTTCTTCAATGGTGTGCGCCTCGGTCGTACGATTCGGGATATTACTTCAGAGGACTTTGCTGGCGACTTTTTTCGCCCACTCAACAATGTATTCGGTGGTCAAACAGGTACCGCTGCCGCCGACTCAGCTGTGATTTTCCAAAATAACTATAACCGTCTAACCGACAATGCCGAGCAAATGCGTGACATTACTCGCTGCGACGATTGTGCACTAAGGCCAAATGGATCTGGCAATTCTTGGGAAAAAGACTGGGCGTCAGTATTGCCAAGGCGCAGTAATGGAAACTTTTATGTGGCTGATGTTGCCGAATGGCTTTGGAACCATGCCATAGGTAACTTAGATAATTATACCGATTTAGAACGCGCGCATCTTTTCGCATTATTAGGTACGGCTAGAATGGATCCGATTAATGACGACGATTCGGGTAACGATCAACAAACCATTAATGAACAAGGCTCTCTATCATTGGATTTCAATCTAATGATGTGCGTTATCGAAGACCATCGTCGCAATCCGAACCGGTTTAGCAACTCAACATTTGACCCTCCAGCCAATGCGGACATTGTGCAAATCATGTCGAGCCGACGCTGGGATGATTTTTGTCGCCCTAATAATGGTGGCTATGAACAATTTGAATTAGACATAATTAACAAGGTATATACCGCCCAAGAGATTGCTACTGACCCTCAAATTCAAGCTGTTTTGGATAGACTTGGTGAGGTTCGTTTAGAATTAGAAGGCGGCCCATCTATCGACGCGACAGGACTTAATAACAATCAACAGTTAACAAGAAGTCGGCGCCTTCACACCATAGAGCGAATCAATATCGCGCTCGGTTTTATCTATACAACACCATTTGTTTTCGCGGAGGGTCAATAATGAATAAGCACGACCAAGGTAGGCGCCGTTTCATCCAAGGCTCTCTCGCGTCCGCATTACTGTATGGCTCAGGCAGCTTACCGATATTCACACAAAATGCCTGGGGTAGCGCTGCGCCTTTACAGAATCGAGTTTTAGTCGATCTATTCTTAGATGGCGGCCCAGACTTTAGACACTTAGTTGCACCCGCTTTCGACACCAATCCTGCCAACTTTGGTACGCGTTATTGGGCTAATCGGCAACGCTCGCATAATCTGAATGCCAACGGGATTAGTGGGCTTCAACGTACTCAGCAGAGTCGCTGGGAACAAGACTTTTTCCCCATCACAGTTGGTGATAATAGTAATGGTTGGTCGAATAACGTAATCGACGCAGGCAACCTTAATACCGGCGTCACGTTTGGAATATGGAGAGAAGCTGGTTGGCTGATAAGAATGTTTCGCCAAGGCAATGTTGCCTTAATATGTAATGCGGTTGGTGGTACTAATCGTGCGCATGACCTATCTCAGTTGATGGCATTTCAAGGCGATCTAAATATAGATTTACAAGATAACAATCGCTCGGGCTGGGGCGGGCGCTTAGCGCGAGCAAGCGGTGGCAGAGCAATCGCTACCACCAGTTCACCCTCACCGTTCTCGTTTGGCCCCGTCGGGCAACCATTTACCAGCAGCTACAATCCAAATGCGATCGACAATAGTGATCTACTGGCGGTAGAAAATTCACGCGAATTTGGCTTATTCCAAGCGCGGTTAGATAACTTTGCGTTTGGCGGTAACGATTACGACGACAAAATGGGCCGAGCGGCTGCAAGCTATTACGGCGCACTAAGGCAAGAAAATCTCAGCAACACCTACCAACGATTTTTAGACCACGAGTTTAATGCTCGTAGCTTGGGCGAAGAAATTCAAGAGCGACTCGACTTAATCCCCATCCCTTCATTGATCCAGTCATTGCAGTTTGGCGGAGCAAATGGAGTAAATCCTGGGCCGGCCAATAATGGTGATTTTGTATCACAAAGACCTACCGTACACAGAACTTCGTTTGGTCGACAAATTCTCAATACTTACGATTTAATCGCACTTAATAATTTATCAACCAACATTAACGGCACACCAGTTGCCTTAAACCCTCGGGTACTGTCGCTAGGGTTTGGCGGCTGGGACACGCACGGAGATCAGCGTGAAGTGGATTCGCGTCTGGTCACAGATCCACACAATCCGTTTGTGTCACGAGGAATTGAAAATGGCTTTAAAGACATTTTCGGCGGCCCATCATCAGAAGTCGATTCAAGCCAACCTCATAGCGGCTATTCAGCATTGTGGGAGAGCTTAAACGGGCTCAATCGTCAGAACGTTGTGTTTACTATCTACGGTGAATTTGGTCGTCAGATTCGTGATAACGGCGGCAACGGCACTGACCATGGCAGTGGCAACATAATGATGGTTATCGGTGAGAATGTTCGTGGTGGAATCTATGGTGAGATGTTCCCCGATGAAGAAATACCAAGCTACGACGAAGCACCAAACCGCACGCCAGACATTACACCAAGAAGTGAGATAGACAGCTTGTTTAGTAAGGTTTGCGATTGGGTGAGCCCGAATTCAGGCTCGCTGGTTTTCCCACGTACCGCACCCAGTTTTAGCGGGGTACGTCCATTAGAAGAATTTGATGGGATTTTTGACAACTTATTCATTTAGTTTGAAAACCAAAAAAGAAGGTAAGTTTAAAGAAACTAGAATGAATGGCTTTTTAGCAAACAAATATGTCGCGAGCACGCTTACTATTGTGTGCTTAGCTTTGCTATTAAACAGCCAAAGTGCGAGTGCCCGCGGACAATATATCGATTTCTGGGAAGGCCTCTATCCTGACTCACGCTCAAGCGAAACAGGATGTCAACTATGCCATCAAAGCACGAGTGGTGGCGACGGCTGGAATTTTTATGGTTGGACAATCAGAGAATCTTTTGGCGGCAGCACCAGTGTTAATGAAGACTTTTTCCGATTTCGAGCTTTAGTCATTGATAACGATAGTGCCATAGACCAAGATACGCTCCCAGCCGGACAGGCAACGCCGAGTGAACCCACTTTTGCGCAAGAGATTGCCGCTGGAGCGCAACCTGGTTGGCGCGAAGGCGAAAACAATATTGTGCGGTTTCGTAATAATTTAGAAGACCCTATAAGTGTTCCACCCAGCGAGCTATGTGGTTTAGTCGATCAAAATTCGGTGCGCATCCCATGCCCTATTTTCGATCCTCGGCCTTCGTCGATTGCCCAAGGAGATATCGAGATTGAGCTCGAAGTGGTATTAGACAACCTTGTTGCACCCTTACTTGCAGCAAAACAGCCTGGCAATGAAAGCGAGCTTTTTGTAGCGACCCAAGGAGGACGAATATGGCGATTCCAACCAAGCACTGGGACTCAGCAACTATACTTAGATGTCAGCGATCAATTGGTTTCAAACTTTGGCAATCCATTTAACCTTTCGTCCGGCAATAGCGGTTTTGATGAGCGCGGCTTACTTGGTTTTGTGTTTCACCCTGACTTTGAAAATAACGGCCGTTTCTATACCTACATGTCTAAAGACAACATCGATCGCGCGCCCGATTTTAGTGTTGTTGATCTAGGCGAAGAAGATCATTTCAGTGTGATTTCAGAATGGACTATCACCGATGACGCAAGCTCACCTGTGCTCGCCACTGAACAAGAAATATTAATCATTCAACAACCTCAGTTTAATCATAACGCCGGAACTTTAAATTTTGGACCTGACAACCTGCTCTACATTTCATTGGGAGATGGTGGTGGTGCCAATGATGATGGTGATGGCCACGGCGCAGATGGCAACGGCCAACAAATTGAAAATCCATTAGGTTCAATTTTAAGAATAGATGTCGACGGTAATAACTCAGCCAATGGCTTGTATGGCATCCCACAGAGCAATCCTTTTGTAAACACAGACGGTCTTGATGAGGCCATTGCGGTCGGTTTTAGGAACCCCTTCCGATTCTCGATTAATGACCTTGGTAACGGTGCCTTTGATCTTTACGTAGGTGACGTTGGCCAAGGCGAGATAGAAGAAGTCGACCTTATTTCATCTACCCAACTTGGATTAAATTATGGTTGGCGTTTTAAAGAAGGCAGCTTCTTCTTCATTTTCAATGATGGCGACCCTTTTATCAGCGATGTTCCACCAGTTGGCGTTACCATACCCTTACTGGAAGACCCAATAGCCGAGTATGACCACGATGAAGGGGTCTCAGTAATCGGCGGCTTTGTCTACCAAGGACAAGCTATACCAGAACTGCAAAACAAGTATGTTTTTGGTGAATACAGCCGATTGTTTACGCAAGCTAACGGGCGCTTATTTTACTTGGACGACGACAATGAAATTATGGAATTTCAATACGCGAGCCAGCCACCGTATTTCTTTACTGGCTTGTCTGTTTCATTAGACAAGGAAATTTATGTCATCGGTAATCAATCAATAGACGTCAATTCTGATAGCGGAGTCATTCTTAGGGTCAAACCCACTGAACCAGACGACGAATTCTGTTTTCCAATTATTGCCGAAAACGGCAACATCGCTACGATTTGCTTGTAAGCTCTGTTAAATAACCCTGAGTTAAGCCAAGTCTTTATTTGAATAATGCTTGGCAGCACACGCTCGCAACATCTGAGCGCTTTTCTCAGGCGTAATATCCCGTTGAGGCTCGGCCAGCATTTCATAGCCCACCATAAACTTTTTCACGCTAGCGGAGCGCAATAAGGGCGGATAAAAGTGCATATGAAAGGTGCACTCGGGATAGTCACCACCGTCCACCGGCGCTTGATGAATCCCGACCGAATACGGAAAAGACGTATTGAATAGATTATCGTACTTAATGGTAAGTTGGCTAATAATGTCAGCCAAACCAACTTGCTGTGCGGCACTGAATTCACTCAAACTAGTAAGCTGCTTACGCGGCAACACCAATAGCTCAAACGGCCAGGTTGCCCAATACGGCACCACAGCCACAAAGTGCTGGTTGTCACACACAATGCGCTCTTTTTGTTGTAACTCAAGAGCGAGATAGTCTATCAACAGCGGAGCTTTCTGGTGCGCATGGTAATAAGCACGCATATTCTCTAGCTCTTTACGCGGCTCATCAGGAATCGATTGCTGTGACCAAATCTGCCCATGCGGATGCGGATTACTACAACCCATCACCGCGCCTTTATTCTCAAAAATCTGTACATAGCTAATGTCATCACGCTGAGCTAATTCATCATATTGCTCAGCCCACACCGCCACTACTTTGGCGATGTCTTCAACCGACATATGCGCAAGCGTTAAGTCATGCCGCGGTGAAAAACAAATAACACGGCAATCACCTACTTCTGTTTTAGCGTGCAGTAAATCACCCTGCTGATACACCACTGGCTCGCTGTCTAACAAGGCCGCATGGTCGTTATTAAACACATACACACTTTGATAATCTGGATTTTCTTGACCTGACACGCGAGTATTTCTGGGGCATAGATAACAGTCTGGGTCATACTCTAGTTTTTGTTGCTCGGCCGCTTGTTCTTGCTGGCCCTGCCAAGGTCGCTGTGAACGATGTGCAGACACCAACACCCATTCACCAGTGAGTATATTTAAGCGCCGATGCGATGTATGTTCTAGTGCGGCTTGCTTATTAAGTTCTTCGTTCATTGCACAAACCTCAGCATATAATTTTGGCCGCAGGGTGTGCAGCTAACAGTTTCTTTGACCATTCACTAAAGTCAGCAGCGGC
This sequence comes from uncultured Gammaproteobacteria bacterium, assembly GCA_964434375.1. Lineage (GTDB taxonomy): Bacteria > Pseudomonadota > Gammaproteobacteria > Arenicellales > Arenicellaceae > Arenicella. The sequence continues at coordinate 12,473 of CAYSUU010000025.1, forward strand.
AATACAGGCGACTATACACCCACCAAAACCACCACCAGTCATCCGTGCACCAACGGCACCATATTGGCGACAGCTTGCCACCAGGCGATCAATTTCTAGAACGCTTATCTCAAAATCATCGCGCATAGACTCGTGGCTCAAATCCATCAATTTGCCAAATTCATGCACCTCTCCTTGCGCGAGCATATCAATCGCACGCAACACTCTTTGGTGCTCAGTAAAAACATGCCGCGCACGGCCGCGTAAAGGTTCGGCTAATTGCTCAATAGAGCTACTTTGCTCCTCAGTCATTTTGCACAGCAGAGGCACGTTTAACTTCGCCGCCGCGTCTTCACATTGTTGCCGGCGCTCGGCGTAGCGGCCTTCGTCTAGCTTGCGGGTCACACCGGAATGCACCACAGAAAATCGATATTCTTTAGGCAAAGCCACCAATGAGTGCTCGAGTGTTTCGGTATCTAATGCAATGGCTTGGCCTGGCTCGGTCACCGATACGGCTATTTGATCCATGATGCCGCAAGGCACACCGATGTATTCGTTCTCAACGCGTTGCGCCCATTGCGCAATAATCGTGGCACTTGGCTTTGCTCCTGCATGATAACCACTAAGATCTAGCAACGCTCGCAAGCTCGCGACAATTAAAGCAGCCGACGACGACACCCCAGCACCGGCGGGAATATCACTATAGATAGCCACTTTTACGGGCTCATTTAGCAGCCCCAATTTACGCGCTAAAGCCAAACTAGCAGCCACATAATCCGACCAATGAGCTTGCAGCTCAAACACAGTGCTGCGTTTTACTATGCCAGCAAAGGCGTTAGACTGAACCTCATCATGATCAGCGTTAGCAAAGGCCATCGCCACTTCTATATGTCGTTCGATAGGCGCCGGCAATACCATGCCACCGTTATAATCAAGATGCTCGCCAATTAAATTCACCCTCCCCCAAGCATGGCCAATGGCTTGTGGTGTTTGCGAAAAGCTATTGGCAAATTGCTGCTTAGCGCTCATTCGGTGATGATCCCATTTAAACTTATGGTTAACAGGTTTGGTTCTTATGCTGGTTCAGATTATAGTTCTAGCATCTTGCTCGACTAACTATAAACCCTTTGTAGTTGAACACTCATTGTTTATTACAATTTCCAACGATTATGGATACAGAAACTAATTTGCAACTTACTGCCGACACCATTGCCCAACAAATAGATGGCCAGAGTATTGATGCCAGTTTGGTGTTAGGCAGTGGCTTAAGCGATTTAGATTACTTAAGCGGCGCCAAAAATTCAGACAAGTCAGGGCAAAACACAGGCGTATTATTTGAAAGCCAGTACACAGAAATACCCGGCATGCCCACCAGTACTGCTCCAACTCACAAAGGCGTTTTAAGCGTTGTAAAAGTAGGTTCTCTAACACTGCTTGTTTTTCAGGGCCGCTTTCACTTATACGAAGGTTATAGCCCGCGCGACGCCGCCACCACGTCTTATCTCAGCAAGGCCTTAGGCGCAAAACAAATCATCTTCACCAACGCCGCCGGTGGGCTTAATCCAGACTTAAACCCTGGAGATATCATGTTAGTTAATGACCATATTAACTTTACCGGTCAAAGCCCGTTAACAGGCAATAACGACAGCGACCCAAGTTTGCGTTTTCCAGACATGAGCCGCGCCTATGATCCACAACTGCAAGCGCTTGCTTTAAACTGTGCTAAAAACTTAAAGCTACCACTGAAACAAGGAATTTATGCCGGCGTCAACGGCCCAGAACTAGAGACCTCAGCAGAACGCAGACACATGCGCGCAAGCGGCTGTGACGCCATAGGCATGTCACTGGTAATGGAGACTATAGGCGCGGTGCATTGTGGTTTAGAAGTGCTCGCCCTATCTGCTATTACTAATGTTGCCACCGGTGGCGCCGACCAGCCGGTCGACTCCATTGAAACCATTTTAGAGAATGCAGACATTGCAGCAAAGAAGCTGGAAACACTCATCCCTACAGTTATTCAACATCTGCCGAAAGGTTAAGAGCCCTCAGCTAAGTAAATTAAGAGCCCTCAGC
>CAYSUU010000025.1:14624-22477 GCA_964434375.1 uncultured Gammaproteobacteria bacterium
CCCTCAGCCAGAAAAATCAAGAACCCTTTTCTACCTCTATCAACACCTCGTTACGCCGAGCAAACGGTAAGGTCCAAGGAGGGTTATAACGCGCCAACTCAGGCTGCCCTTTTGCTGTTAGATTTTTAGTCGCCATCCATTCTTGCAATTCTTTGGTTTTACGCGCCACCTTCTTCTCACCGGTCAGGCCAGCAAACCTCAGGCTCGCATAATAACGCTCGCTCACTTCTTTCAGCTCAACTTTAGGGTTATTCGGCTTTGGCAGAGCACTCATAGAATATTCACTAGGCATTACGAAATGCACTTTCCATTCTTGCTCTTGTGGTTGCTCTTGTGCATCTACTTCCTGAGTTACATTTAACAGCTTTGGTTGGGCTTGTACGGTTACCGGTGCGGTCATAGCAACTTTTTGCTTTTCGCCGTTACTAGCGATGTTGTTGCCAAAAATATAATCCGCGATTAATCTAAAACCCTGATTAGAGGCACTTTTTAAGGAACCCTGTACCGATACCTCCGCAATAATCATCGGCGCATAGGCTCTAAGCTCAAACTTATCGTCAGTTTCTACAATTGAATATTTCGGTTCTTCAATGGCCATAGCAATAGAACAGAAACCCCACGTTAAGACGGCAAACAAAAGACCTATAGTATTTTTCATAGTAAGCATTCCTAAGCGAAATAAAAACTAAGAATGTCATCTCCACTGATATTTATCGTGATGAAAGCTCAACACCAGCTCTGATGCTAATCAGAATCTTTTTTGGAGAAATACAAAAAACACCAAAAGGCCAACTCTGAACACGCCCCCAAAACAATCAATACATTAGCCTGATCGCGCAAACCAAGATAATAAAAAGTGCCCGCGGTTATCACCAAGGCAACTAAAACTAATATCCTAATAATTTTAATCATCTACGCGAAAAAATAATATCCCACACGCCATGACCTAAGCGCTCACCACGAGTTTCATACTTAGTTTGTGGCCGGTAGTCCGGCTTGTCTGCGTAATCCTTTGCCGTATTATCGAGTGCTGGTTCAGCGCTCAACACCTCAAGAATATGCTCGGCGTAGTTTTGCCAATCAGTAGCCACATGCAAGTGTCCGCCGGGCTTCAACTTGAGCAATAAGGCCTTAACAAATTCAGGCTGAATTAAGCGGCGTTTATGATGGCGCTTTTTATGCCATGGGTCTGGAAAAAATATTTGAATACGCTCTAGACTGGCATCAGCTATTTGCTGCTTCACCACCTCAACCGCATCGTCCATTGATAAACGCACATTAGTCAAACCGCGCTTTTTCACCTGCACTAAACAACTACCCACCCCAGGTGTGTGTACTTCAACACCAAAGAAATTGGTTTGTGGGTGATTTTCAGCCATCTCGGCCAAGGACAAGCCATTACCAAAACCAATCTCTAAAATAGTCGGCGCCGTGCGATCAAACAACTTGTCAAAATCAATAGGCCCATGCTCAAGCTCAACACCTAGGCGTGGCCACATTTCATTAATGGCATTTTCTTGGCCCTTGGTTAACTTACCTTCTCTTTTTACAAAGCTGCGAATGTGCCGGTGGCGTTTGGGTGCTAACAGCGCTTCAATCTGCTGTTTAAAGTCCGCCGGTAAATCACCAAAACCGCCATAGTGTAATGCGTATGATGGCGTATTCCTCATGAGCTCCATCATGGCACTAAAACCGTGGCCTTCTAAGCTGCGCGCATTGACATGGTTGCCCATTAAATTTAAACCCGCCTTTGCACTAGTTAATTGCTCAAAACTAAAGCCTGAGCCTTTCTCAAATTTTGGGAATAAAAACAGCGCAATACCATCAGCCCTATCTAAAGAACTGGCGTTGCTTAATGCCGCTACTGGCACTGCGGTTACCTGCTTGCCTGTTTCGACTAAGTCTTGCTCAGCAATGAGCGCTTCGATGGGGGTAATACCATGAAATTTAATCTGAATTGGCCGTGCGATGCCTTCTATATGACCATCTGGGTACACCAAGATAAGCTCATCGCTAAGGTAATCAAAACCTTGCGCAACCAACCACGTGGTTAAGGTACTTTTACCGGCGCCGCTGTCGGCTGGAATTACCAATGCCTGGCCTTTATAGGCAACACAAGCCGCGTGCAAACAATGCACGCCTTGTGATTTATCGGCAATATGAAAAACAATGCGATCGCTTAGGTGATATACCACGTCACCAGTTTGCCCAAGCTTGCGAGTGATATCACTGGCTTTGTCTTTCAATATCCACAGGCCGTCGTCGTCGCGGCTTAAACCAATACGCACACCGCGGCTAGCTTTAACTTCTTGGTATGGAATATCCGCCAATACTTGAGCGACCAAAGCATTAGCGTCTTTGCCTTTGGCCTTAATGGTGATTTGCACACCGGCCTTTTCTATAAGCCAACGCGCCATATCAGCCTTGCGCAGCTACTTTTACTAAAACTTTTTTCTCGCTTAACTGTGCGACAACATCCACCACGTCTTCGGCAACTTGTTCGATTTGATCAGGAAACGCCTCTTGAATAGCGGCAATGATTTCAGCTACTGATCGCTCACCATCGCATAAATTCCAAACAACCAAAGAAGGCTGATTTAAATGCAAGGTAGTTGTAGTTTCAGGATGGTACAAAAGGCATTCGCCATCCATATCTTCAAGCAGACAATCGTCGGCGTGTTTATAAATATCCGTGTTTGGCATTAACCACCTAAAAGTCGCGAATAAAGCCTGCGAGCCAACCAATTGCAAAGCCGCAATGGGTGACGAACACACTTGATCCACATCAATGATTTATCAGGATGGGTATTGTAATACAAATACAGCCACCAGTCTGATGGCGACAGCAAAGGCTTGAGCTTTGCAATTAGGCCACGCTGATGCAATAAACCTGAACGCAGAGAACCCATAATAATACCAATGCCCTGTGGCCTTGTTTTAGGCAGCTCGCCAACCACCTCGGCCAAGCCTTGCGGCAGCGGCGTGAGTAAATGCAGACAACGCAGAGTGTTAATAACGTGCGGGAATTCGCGCTTTAAGCGCGGCCATTCGCCGCTGTCATAAACTACTTGAGCAAGAACAATAACGTCCATAACGTTAATCAGTTTTTGCAAAGCCGCTGGGTGCAAGCCTTCTAAATGACGGCTGACCTGATGCAGCATAGACACGTCTTCTAAGGCTTGAAAGCTAAGCGCGTCCCATTCAATATTTTGCAATAAGGTTTTGTCTTTGGGGTAGTAATAATGCCCGCGAACCTCGCGAGATATACCATCTTTATGTAACTCAACACTACAAGTAAAACCATCGACCACTTTAGTGGCATTTGGCAGTTGGTGCATGTCTCGCATGTATTTGCTGGGTTGTTCTTGCTCCATCTCAAAGCCGATGCTTTGCAATACTTGGCCAGACTTGGCCAGCTGCTCAAGCGGGATTAATAAATCCATATCACGCATGGGCCGCAAATAAGCTTGCTTATAAACATGCGGTGCCAGCGCCGCGCCTTTTAAGGCTAAATAAGAAATACCATGCTCGGCAAAGGCGTGGTCAATCTCTACCAGCACTTTATGGCGCGCACGCGCCGCCGCCGTATGGCGAACTTTAAGCGCCTTTAGCTGCAGCCTAATAGCGGTGGGAATTGGCAGGTCGTGCTCATCCAGATGCTTATTTACAAATCCAGACAAGCCGTGCAACTCAACGTTAGCTAACCATTCAGCCCAATCTTTCTCTCGCTTTAGCTCGGCAATGGCAGTCTTTAAGGACTGGTCTTGCAGGCTAAATCGGGCGAGCGCAATAACAGACGGGCGCGGGGTAACAGAGCGTGACACGTGTTTGCTATACCGTTGATAGGCCAATGAATAAAAGGCCAATAAAGAATGCAAACTATCGTAGCCACTTCATCAACAAACTACAATCTTTTAAGCTTGCTGGCCGAGTGAGATGAGCACTTAGACAACACTTTGACAAGCAAGCCGAATAGGCTCACAAACTGCTATTATTAGCCGTAGAATTTTCTATTGGAAGCGCCCCAGCTATTAACGCAAGAGCCACTAAAACAATGCAGCTCATCAGCAAACCGGTACTTAGTTGGTACGCCAAGCATGGCCGACACGAGCTACCATGGCAAAACACTAAAGACACCTATCGCATCTGGGTGTCTGAAATCATGTTGCAGCAAACGCAGGTGGCTACGGTTATCCCCTACTATCAGCGCTTTATGGAACGCTTCGCGACTATTAGCGACCTAGCCCAAGCGCCTATTGACGACGTTCTGCACCTCTGGACCGGCCTTGGCTATTACGCCCGCGCACGCAATCTGCATAAAACCGCGCAGATTGTGCGTAAAGACTACAAGGGTAAATTCCCCACCACCTTCGAACAAGTTCTCGCCCTACCCGGCATAGGCCGATCAACCGCGGGCGCCATACTCGCCTTTAGCAGCCAACAGCATTTCGCCATTCTAGACGGCAATGTGAAACGCGTGTTGTCGCGTTTTTATGAAGTTGAAGGCTGGTATGGCAAAAAAGAGGTTGAGAATAAACTATGGGCCTTAGCGCAAGCCAACACACCTAAACAAGGGGTAGATAAGTACACCCAAGCCATAATGGATTTAGGCGCAACGCTGTGTAAACGCAGCAAACCTAACTGCCAAGCCTGCCCGCTGCAAAACGATTGCCTCGCGCTAAAACATGACCGAACGACTGAACTCCCGCACGGCAAACCAAAAAAGGCCAAACCAGTAAAAAGCACCTATATGCTGTTGGTTAAAAATCAACAAGACGAGTTCTTACTGCAGCAAAACCCACCGAGCGGCATTTGGGGCGGCCTCTGGTGCCCACCACAAGTGCAACAACTAGCAAACAAGCCAGAGTTTGAAGTACTAAAAGAACTACCGGTACTGCGCCACACCTTCAGCCACTACCATTTAGATATCACCCCGGTGCTATGTCGGCCGCAAACGAACACACAGCAAGTGGCCGAATCGTCATCACTTTATACAACAATATGGTATAAATCAGGCTCTGATACCGCGCTCGGCCTGGCCGCGCCGGTGAAAAAATTACTCGAGCAATACGCCTAAACTGGAGGCCACTGTGTCACGCACCGTATTCTGTCAAAAACTCAATCAAGAAGCCCCCGGCCTCGCCTTTCAAACCTGGCCAGGTGAACTCGGCAAGAAGATATTTGAGAACATCAGCCAACAAGCCTGGGACCAGTGGATAAACCACCAAACCATGCTCATCAACGAATATCGACTCAATCCAATGGACCCAAAAGCCAAGGAATTGATCGTAACGGAGATGGAAAAATTCCTATTCGGCGGTGGCGCAGAGAAGCCAGCCGACTACGTACCAAAGCAAAACCCCAACGATCCCATACAAGAAGAGTTCTAATCGCAAAAAATACTTGACTCAACACCCGCATTCCATTGTAATGCGCGGCTCCGAAAGGAAGCACCATTGTCCGAAGCAGGAAGCGCACGAAGACAAATGGCCAGGTAGCTCAGTCGGTAGAGCAGGGGACTGAAAATCCCCGTGTCGGCAGTTCGATTCTGTCCCTGGCCACCATTTATTTTCTTTTAAATCACCATAAAATCAACAACTTATACGATAACTTCACTGAAATCGTTTGAGCCCTATTTGACTTGTTTTTCTGAAAAGCGCAATATAAGCGCACTGCCAAGAGCAGTGTAGGAGCAAATATGGCTACTTTTACTAAAACAAACGCAGGAACATGGAAAGCAGAGATTAGACGCAAAGGATGGCCAAAGGTCTACAAGAATTTTCGCACTAAGCGGGATGCGGAAGATTGGGCGCGCGCGAAAGAAGACGAAATGGTTCGAGGCAGTTTCATAACAAGAGACAAGTCCGAAAATACATCAGTAAGATCCGCTTTTGATCGTTATGTCAAAGAGGTTGTTCCCACCAAAAAAGAAAGCTCACGTAGAAGGGAAATCGGACGCGCTAAATTTCTAAGCGAACGATTAGGCCAGTACAGCCTAGCGACACTCAACTCTGAAATTATTTCGGACTTTCGAGACAAAAGGTTGAGCGAAGGTAAATCAAATAACACCGTCCGATTAGAACTGGCGCTTCTTAGCCATCTCTACTCCGTTTCTATAAAAGAATGGGGAATCGGTCTAACCGTCAACCCAGTTTTGAATGTTCGCAAACCAAGCCCAGGTAAAGGCCGAGAAAGAAGGCTCAAGAAGGATGAAGAGGAGAGGCTTTTGCGAGCGGCGAGACAACAATCCAACCCTTTTGTCGGTTGGATTATTAGGCTTGCCCTTCACACAGCGATGCGCAAAGGTGAAATCGTTTCTCTCGTAATGGATAGCGTTGATATGAATAAAAAGACGATTTTTATTCGCGATACCAAAAACAGCCTAGTGAGAACAGTTCCGATGTCGGGCAGTGCTTTTGAAACTATGAAAGAAGTAATGACCTATCACGATAGGCCTGATGATGCCGATCTAGTATTCCCCGGCAAGCCTGGAAAAAATGGCGAAAAACCTAAACCCTATATCATTAATAAAGCTTGGGTCAGAACCCTAAAAATTGCAGAAATGGATGATTTTCGTTTCCACGACCTACGCCACGAAGCAACAAGCAGACTCGTGGAAGCGGGCTTCTCTGATCAACAGGTTGCATCCATCACTGGACATTCTTCGATGCAGATGCTCAAGCGCTATACCCATTTACGAAGCGAAGACTTAGTTACCATGATGGAAAAAATGTAGTGATAGTTAATTTCTTTGAAGACAATAGCTTCTAATCGATTAAGTGATAGTTAATTAAGGCCAAAAGGGTAATAGCAAAAAAACCCGTTCCACAAAATGCGAAACGGGGTTGTCCGTCGATGACTGTTGGAAACTATCGATTACTCGTTAGAGTCATCATCAAGTTTACGAGAGTACATATCGAGAAACGCAAGGAGCACTAAAAACAGTGTCGGTACGCCAAAACCCAATATTACTTCCATATTTTACTCCTGCTTTAAAAAGCGGATACCAGTCAATATCAATACGATCCCACAACAAACCATAAATACGACCAAACCGATATTTATACTTATCTGAGGAAAGAATTGATTAGCAATCGCTGGAAGAATAAATCCAGTAATAGCGAGCGTCTTGCAAATGTCCGCTAAAAACTTTTTCTGCTCTTTTCCCAGCTTGGTCCGTTGAGTCTGTTTTCTCAAGAACTTTTTCATGCTGTTATCTCCTGTAAAAGCAACATTACGCAAGGTAAGCGGTTGCCGAGTGGTAAAAATGCACTTGCCATAAGCAAGCACGTTGGGCTCTAAAATCTGACTTAGAGCATCAATGCCGAATCATTTGAAGAGTAGTTTTACCTAGTCTAATTTTGATTGGCGTTGATTGGGGTGGGAGCGACGTTTTCGAATTTGGTACTAACGGAAGAATGATTGCGGATTGAGAATCTTCCTTATCTGTTAACAACGTTTTATTCAAAAAAGCCCAACGAATTAATAAAAACACAAACAGCAAGAACCCGAAAACGAGCGCATCAGATTTTTGCGTAAAGATGATCAATAATAAAAGTTGGGCTGCCATTCCCTGAAGAAAATGAGCCATTGGATGCCTCCGAGATTGAGATGTCGGAGACCAAATCCCAGACGGGATGAATTCCCGACGGGTGTATTGAAGAAATCTGGTTTTAAGCTATTTTCAACCAGTTCATAGCGTTACAAAGCAGATAATATCATTTTGTGATACAATACAATAGTCTATTATCTAGGATAATCTGTATATCCGAACTAATAGCGAGGTACTCATTATGAATGCACAAAAAATCGCTAAATTTATCTGGGAGGAGCTTGTTGCTTTCCTAGCTTGG
>CAYSUU010000025.1:22577-26898 GCA_964434375.1 uncultured Gammaproteobacteria bacterium
TGCACAAAAAATCGCTAAATTTATCTGGGAGGAGCTTGTTGCTTTCCTAGCTTGGGCTGCGCCTACATTATGGAACATGTTCGCAGAATACAAACCGAAGAATGATGATATCGTTCCTACTGGCACTTATGAAACAGAAGATGGCTATCTCTTTACGACTTACAGTGATGGCACAACAGACTCTGGCCCAGGTGGGATAAAGAAGCCGCTAATCTAGAAACCTATCTTCGATTACCTATTTCTTAATCGGAGTAGGTATTGGAGGTTTAGTTGGTGTAAAGCCTTGTGATGGAGTTGACGTTCCAGTATTTAGAGAATTCACTCCTGCTCCCAGTACACTCCCCATAATTACAAAATAGATAATCATTGTGATTGGATATGCCAGATTCAAGAAGACCTGGAGAACGGTAGTCTCTGAGTTTGGAGTAACATTAAAATAGTTGGTGTTTCCGGCATAAGCACCGGAATATATCGAAACCTCAATGTATTCAACCACGGCGATAATAAAGTGCGACATGATTAACACAAAAATCAGTCCGCTCGCGATCACTACACCTTTTATCCTAAACCCAGTAAACAAGAGCATTAACGGCAGATTTATATAAAGCAGCATTAATGCAATAGCCAATAATAGAACTAGCGCATTCTTCATGGCATTTCGTTTAAATGATGAAAAGACTTCAGTAACTTTCAGTCCTTCATTAGCCAGAACACCGTGAATATCAGCAAGCAAACCTCGGTCAGCCCGCAGACCAGCACTAACGATTGAACCTCGAGATTGCCCGTTTTTGAATGAATTTCGCAATATGTTCTCAGCCAATAAATCCTCTTCTCTGCGGTCTAGTGTGACGCCAAGATTCTGCTTCACCTTTTGCCATACCGAAGTAATTTCAGGTGCTGACGCGATAATTTTTGTACGTAGATTTGCCCACCACTCATCACATAGGGGCTGTCCAGGTTGGCCCGCTTTTTCTACACCACGCTGCCCGTCACGAGAAGCACTGTAAGCCCAACCTTCGATTGGTTGTGAGGCTTGTAAAGTCCTAAAGCAAACAGCTGGATTATTGCAAGGCTTGTATAAACCTGGCGTGTCTTGAAACACGACCGAGCCGTAGTAATTTATATCAAACGGATTCTCTTCGAGAAACGCTCTGCTCGTCGGTGATAGTAGCGTGTCAATTTTGTTAGATGACGCCAACCTTACGTAGTTAGATCTCGCTCGTTCAAAGCAATCTCGACTAAATTGGATAAACTCACTGGTCAAACTAGGGTCATTCAAAGTGAACTGAGACATCGCATGTTCCGCTGCGCCAATATCAAAACGTGCATTTGATTCTCTAATCGCTTTGCTCAGGCTGTATTCAATCCCATGTGACGCCTTGATCACAAAGAAGAACATAATTGGAACTTTTGGGTTTCCAAATTCAGTTTGCACAAAGGTAACTGATGGGTTTACGGAGCTCGCGTATTGTGACGGATCGTTCGCCGCCGTTATCTCTCGTGGAATGTCCTTAGAGATAAAATTTCGCTCCGGCTGTACGTTTTGAATGGTATTCAGCTCTAACGGAAAGAATGGCACAAAGAACAGCAGTGCTATCAGAATCATTTCATAGAAATCCGACTCTATCGTTTTTACCGCAAGCTCGATAGAAGACTTAAAACTACCTGACTTAGCCGCTTCCCTCATGTTCATGATTATCATAAATAGGAAAGGCAATAGAAAGAACCCAAGCTTAAGTAGATCAACTAAAACGTTGTTGAATACCCAGCCCGCGAAAGTTGTGTAAATTTCCAAAATGGATGAAACGTTCATGGCTTTTTCCTAAAAGAAGCTCAGCATCACAAAGGTTGCGACGTCGAATATCAGAAACAATTTAAATATGGATTTGCATTGAAGAACAAACCACGTCTTGCGATACCCCAAGTTAAAAAAATGTTTGCACCAAACGACAAAACCTCGCCAGTTCAAATAAAGATAAACTTCTAGGGCTATTCGAAGAACGCCAAAAACAGTGAAGTAGTGCTCTAGATCATCTAATTGCGTTGCCAAGGTTTCTTGGGCAACGGGGTCACGCAGAAAGTACCCAAAAGCCAAGATGAACAGGTTGATCAGCAGTATCGAGGCGAGCGCAAACTTATGCCTTGATACTACTTTTTTAACTTTGTTGAACATCACTACTGCTCAATGATTGCGCCATCAGGCGTCTGCTCTTGTGGCTGGAAGGTGTCTGGTAAATTCTCCAATCGGTTCTCAACTTCCTCTTTTCGTTTGAACGTATCAATCATTAAATCACCGACAAACTCTTGCCGTATCTTGGCGCGATTTCTGGCAACCTTTATATCGTCATCAATCCGGCCAATGAAGACATCGAAGTGTTTTGGCATCACAGCGGTAAAGTAAAAGTTTGGTTCATCTAACGCGGCAACCACCAGACTGCGGATAAAGTAAGCTCGTTCGATGGCTTGGTAGGTCGCTATTTCACTGGCCAGCCGATTTTTAATCAGGTTCTGACCTTCTGGGCTTTGGCTGTTAATCGCAGACAAGGCTTCTGGGGTGACTCTGAACCCAGGAGTACTCAATGAGTCCAACTCCGCTTTTGTCGCCGCTGTGGGTTTTCTAAGCACTTTATCGAGCGTGGCTAATCGTTCATCGGTGGACTTAGAGATTTCAGGGTAAAGACCCGAACCGGTAATAGACTGGCTGGGTTTGGTGAAAGTGATGAGCTTTTCGCCAAATACTTGAACCGCCCAGTCAACCGCATCTGATGAATTGGGAAATGCAGATCTAATACTTGAGGTGTCATCGCCGTTGGCCGCTGTAGAGCCTGTCAAAAACTCATAGCCCTTGGCCACGCTGTGCTCGACCAGTTTGATTGGGTCTTGGTTATCTCCACCGTAGTACTCCCCGTCAACCCAGGGTACACCTTGGCTGGCATCTGCTTTAGCTTCCGCTTCTTGTACAGACTCACCCGCCTCGGCGCCCTTTTGCCATTGAATCAACTTAGCTAGATCTTTAAATTCCTTAATACCGTTGTTCTGAACCAAGCGTTCGATTTGTCTACACGATGCCACTTTAAGCTGAACAAACTCTTTGTGTCGAAGATACGCATTCGTTAGGTACTCGTATGCGCCAGGAGCAGCCTTTTGTATTGAAAGTGCGATCAAGCCATAGATGTAATCCAGAGCAGCCACCTTGAGATACTCTTCAAATTCATCAGGCACATTACGAAGCTCTCTGACCTTTGCTTTGATGGACTCACCTATATCAAAATCTCCGCATGAGTAACTGCCCGAGGCATAAGCATCTAGATCAATGGTGAACTCATTCCAATCATTGAGCGCGGTATCCGATAGACGGCCACCACCAATTTCATAGTAAAGAGACTCACCGACCGCAAAAGCAGGCTGTGATAGAAGACACATTGCTGTTAGGTAAAAACTTATTAACTTTTTCATTTCTGGCTCCGACTCTAATTACACGTTTCTTCTGAACGAATCTTGGCGATAACAACGCCCTTGGCATACGGGCAACACTCGAGTCGTTGCCAGTACAAAAAGACGTACTCTTCTTTTGGATCGACTCGCTCAAAAACATAATCAGTCGCACTTCCAAATGAGTAACAAAAGTTATCCGCTTCGGGATACACCATCTGCCATTTGTCGGTTTTGTAATCGCTTGGAAACGTTGGACCATCTGGTCTGTTTTGAAGGATATAAACATGGGGCTGGCGCTTTTTGGTCATGATGTCGACGGATCGTTGTGCAGCGACTGCCGCTGCACGCGCTGGGTGTTCTGACTTAATAAAGCCCATTCGCGGATGCAGCCCGCCCCAGGTTGTAAATGGAGTTCGAGAAATCTCTTTAAGGCCAGGAATCCAAGACGATGCATAAAATTTCTCCAGCAGGCCCCAACGCCATTCAAACGCATCAAATTCTGTTTGGTAGTAAGGACGAAACTCTTCTGATTCCGCTGGACAGGTTCCTGATATTTGATCCGTCACATAGGTCGTTGGGGAACCAATAACACTGGTTTCCTTAAAGTGCAGATTACCAAACGCACGACTTTGCCCTTCTTCAGAGCTTTGCTGATCTTCCTTTCCTGATTGCCGCGACGTGTAGTTTGGCCCACCTGTTGTTTCCAAACCTGCATAATTAACGATAGAGTTGGCAGCGCCCTTAGCAAGAGACCCGTACAGAGATTTAGCTTCATCCCAGGAATTCTCGCCAGGCTCTTTGTAAGATGACACAACCAAGTCCGGCGATCTGTGTGAGATCAACGTCGAGTAGTCCAACGTGCAACCAAACGGCGTGCAGATAATGG
>CAYSUU010000026.1:0-26688 GCA_964434375.1 uncultured Gammaproteobacteria bacterium
GATGCAATGGACATTAGTTTGATGGAAGCCGCAGAAGGAATCGTCAAAATTGTTAATGAGGCCATGTTTGGTGCTTTGCGTTTAGTGTCAGTTGAGCAAGGTCACGACCCAAGAAACTTTTCATTGGTTGGCTTTGGCGGTGCGGGTCCACTGCATGCCAATGCACTTGGAATTCTAACCGATGCTTGGCCGGTGATTGTGCCGCCGGGCCCAGGTGTTTTATGTGCCTATGGTGATGCCACCACACAGCTTCAAGATGAAGCTACTCGGACTTATATTAAGTTAGCTGCGGATGTCAGCGAGCGCGACCTTCTTTCTGATTTGCAAGAGCTACGCAAGCGGGCCAGCGAGTCACTAAATAGAGACGGTATTAAAGACGAGCAATGTGAAGTCAGTTATCAAGTTGATATGCGTTATGCAGGGCAAGCATTTCAAATCACCGTAGATTTCACAGAAGAAGAATTCAAGAAAAAAGGATTTGCGCTGGTAACCGATGCCTTTGATAAAGAGCATGAGCAATTGTTTACTTTTAAACTAGGCGATGGTCATGAAATTTTGATGATTCGCGCCTTAGTAAAGGCAACCGCTAACCCAATAAAAAGTCGATCTCTAGCAGCTACCGAGCTAACCCTTGATGATTGCGTTATCGAACAAAGCAAATTTTATTATCAAGCGGGTTGGTACGATATAAATATCTACGATCGGCAAAAACTACACGAAGAGCTGGTGGTGCAGGGTCCCGCCATTGTGCTTGAGATGGATTCGACCACCGTCATTTTGCCGCAACACAATGCCAAAGTAGACGCGCTTGGAAACTTAATCATCAACCCAAACAACAAATAGGAGGACGCTATGAGTGCAACAATTAAACAAACAAATACTACGCCTCTTAAAACCGTTGATGTTGAAGGTGTAACGGTAGACATTATTGAGAATGCCTTACGCAATGCGCGCGAAGAAATGGACGCAGTGCTATTTCGTACCGCTATGTCGCCTGGTATTCGAGAGCAAGGCGATTGTTTTCCTATGATCGCTAATAGTGATGGAAAAATGGTGGTTGGCCAATTTGGCTCCTTTATTGTGCCGTTCTTAGAAGTGTACGATGCTGAAATCGAAGAGGGAGACATTATCTTAACTAACGACCCTTATCTTTGTAACGCCGCTGTTAGCCACTTGCCTGATTGGCTGGTGTTAGTGCCAGTTTTTAACCAGGGTCGACATATCGCGTGGACAGCTATGTTTGGCCACATGTCTGACAATGGTGGCATGGTGCCTGGTTCTATTCCGATTGGTGCAACTACTATTTATCAAGAAGGCATTCGCATTCCACCTACTAAGCTTTACAAAAAGGGTGTTCTACAAGAGGACGTGCTGGAACTGATTTTACACAATGTAAGAACGCCGCAATGGAATCGCTTTGATTTAAATGCCCTCGTTGCGGCTTGTAAAACCGCGAGTAAACGGTGCATAGAAATCTCTGAGCGCTTTGGTGAGGACACCTTCCATTCGACCATGGACATTATGCTTGAGCGCAATCACACGGCTATGAAGCATATAATTGAAATGTTCATTCCCGAAGAACCGCGCGAGTTCACTGATTACATTTGCGATGACGGTATGGGCATGGGCCCCTATAAAATCAAATGTAAAATGTGGCGCGAAGGTTCGGTGGTGATTTTTGATTTTGATGGTACTGATCCACAGGCTCAAAGCTCAATTAACTTTTACATGAACGAAGATATGTTCAAAATGTTCTTTGGCTCGTTCACTATCAACATTGTTGATCCGCAGATACTTTTCAATGATGGTTTTTACGATCTTGTTGATGTGCGTATCCCGCAAGGCTCGATTTTGAAACCCAATTATCCAGCCGCGCTATCTGGGCGTACTCACGCACTTGGACGCATCTTCGATGTGATGGGTGCGTTGCTAGGTATGGGCGCGCCAGACCAGATGCTGAATGCCGCGGGCTTCTCGGACTCTCCACACTTGTTTTATTCGGGTTACGACGACGACGGTGAATGGTTTCAGCTATTTCAAATTGGTTTCGGTGGCATCCCCGGTCGACCGATTGGCGATGGTCCAGATGGACATTCACTGTGGCCGGGTTTTACCAATGTGCCAAATGAATTTATAGAATCCTATTTTCCTTTGCGGGTAGAAACTTATGAAGCGATTGTCGATTCTGGCGGTGCTGGTTTGCATCGCGGCGGTAATGGTTTGAGTGTTGCTTATCGCTTTCTTTGCGATGGCAATATAGGTGTGCATGATGAACGTTGGTTGACTTACCCCTGGGGTGTTAACGGTGGCGACACCGGTTTACGTTCAACTAAAAAGTTAGTGCGAGCCGATGGCAGCGAAGAGTGGCTGCCGTCTAAATGCGAAGACATTAAAGTAAAAAAGGGTGACCTATTGTATTTTAATACCTGGGGCGGTGGCGGCTGGGGAGACCCATATCAACGTGATCCAGAACTGGTTCGTACAGATATTGAGCGTGGTTTAGTATCGGTTGAAGGCGCCCTGCGTTATGGCGTTGTTATTGGCGACGATCAGCAAGTCGATATGGCTGCGACAGAAGCGCTGCGCAAAAACAAAGTGTCCGAGCGCGGCGACGATATTCCTATTTTTAACTTTGGTGGAACTATCGAAGAGATTAAAGCGAGAAGCATAGAGGAGACTCATATGCAGCCACCTGTCGCGCCAAAATTTGTAAACTAAAACTAGTTTTGTCTAAATAGGCGCTCTGATATAGAGCGTCTATTTTTTTAAAGACTCGTTAGTTTGCCAATGCTCACAAATCTGGCTCGCACTGGCGTGCCAGATATCCTTGTTATTTGATAACAACTCCAAGACTTCTTCAAGATAGCCTATGCGATGCGGTTGACCCATTAACCAAGGGTGTATATTCAAACTCAGCATACGGCCATTGTCAGCGGTGGCCTCTTTAAGCAGGAAATCAGTTGCATCACACACTTGCTGCACCCACGATTCTTCGGAATGGAAATTTTGTTGCACCACAAAGTAATCGTCTAATTCGGTCGCCAGAGGCATTGCCATCAGCGATCCTTTATTAGTACGCATCTTATAAGGTAACTCGTCATTGACCCAATCACAGACAAACTCAAAACCAGCTTCGCTAAGTAGATTAAGCGTATTTGATGATTGATTCTTGGCTGGGCTTAACCAGCCTTTAATTTGCCTATCAAATAACTTGTTTAGTGTTTGCTTAGCTTCAAGTATTTGTTGCATTTCTTGATCTACGCTCAGTCCATTGTGGTGTAAGCAATCCATATTGATGCCGTGACAAATAACATCTTCGCCGCGTTCTTTAATCTCATTCATCAGTTGCGGCAAACGTTTAGCCGCGTCACTATTGATCGCGTAAGTCGGCTTAATATCAAATTGCTCAAAAGCTTGTATCAGTCGATAAATGCCGATTCGATTGCCATATTCTCTCAGTGAGAAGTGCCGTAAATCCGGATACGGCATGGTCATGCCGCCTGGGACTTTGAAGGGTTCACCGCGTTGGTTTAAAGGAAAAAATTGGATAGGAACATTGATCCACAAGGCCAATTTTTTACCGTTTGGCCATGCCACTGGATCACGTTCACTAAGTTGCGACCAATCATAATGATCATGGTCCATGCCGTACTTTCGTTGCGGATATTTGAGAAACTTGTCGGCTAGTTTTTGCTCAGACATGTTGTGTTCCTATCGTACTAAACCTCGAAATTTCTGCGCTTAAATCATCGTAATAATGCTCGATAACATAGTCCGCGATTTCTTTACCAGTAGCGACCCATACGTCGGAGTGGCCGGTAATGTACTCAAGCGCCTCTTCGAATGCCCTTAAACGATGCGGGCAGCTCACTTGATAGTTGTGTGTGGGTATACACATCACCGTGCCGCTTTGTTCGCCTTCGACATATAGTCGGTCAAAACAACGTTTTATCTGTTGGCCATAGCGCCGAGGTTCAATTTTATTGACCACATAGGCAATGGTGTCATTCATTTCTAAAGAATAAGGAATCGAGACGAACTTTTTAGGTTTGCGTAAATTGATCGGCGTGGGTTGATCGTCATGAAATAGGTCACAGGTGTAATAAGCGGCCTGCTCACCAAAAAGCTCTGTACCCACTTCAGCAAAAAGGTCGATGGTTAGTTCCGAATGCGATAGCGCAGGCGCTAAATAACCCGCGCATTTTTGTTGCGTATGTTTATAAATAGTTTCTATCGAATCCTTGATCATGTCGCGTTCTTGTTGCTCAGACATGCCGTAGGTGTAGCGAGTATTGTAAATGCCGTGACTAAAAAACTCCCAATCGCGTTCTTTGCAGGCCGCTATGATTTCGGGATGATGTTCGCATAAAGCGGTTGATAAGGAGATTGAGCCACGTACATTGTATTTATCTAGCAGCGCCATCTGGCGAGCGTGGCCAACACGATTTCCATAATCGCGAATACCATAGCCACCTATATCTGGATAAGGTCTAGGCCAAGGCTTACGCGAGGGATTAGTAGGTGGGTCAAGTTCGTAAAATTCTATATTTGGCGCAACCCAGAAAGCCAGTTTAGCGCCGCCCGGCCACACTATTTTTGGCCGATTTTGATAAGGCCAATAGCCATATAAACCCAGGTCTTGTTTCATTATGCTTGGCGGCTATCGAGCCAATCAAAAACATTTTTTACATCAAGCACATCGCAATATTTTAATGCTAAGTCAGTGAGGTTAGCAAAATGATAGCTTTCGTGTTTATCCGCCACACACTCTTCCGGAATGATGGTTTTGTAGCCGCGTGATAAAGATTCCACACCGGTTGCCCGGATGCAGCCCGAGGTGGAGCCGCCGGTCAGAATGAGCGTATCTATTTGATGAAAGACCAGCAATGACTGCAATTGTGTTTCAAAAAACGCTGAAGGCATTTTCTTAAGGTATATGACATCGCGCTCTTTATCGATATTCAAACGGTCATCAAACTCGCTACGCTCCGAATCAAACTTAATGTTTTGTAGGCTGTCTTGAGTATCGGTGCGCTGTCCCCATACACCTGCATCTTCGCCAGATTGCATATAGGCAACATGTGTCCATACTACCGGCCAATTAAGTTTACGGAACTTATTAGCGAGTAGGTTGATATACTCCAGCTGCTTGGGGTCGGTTTCGTAAGCGGTTTTATAAAGGTCGGTTCTAGTGTAGGCCTTTTGTGGGTCTATATTGATAAGAGCAGCTTTATTACCAAATCCAAATTGCGCTCGTTTGGGGTTTGATTTTACTTCGAGAAAAATTTCTCTTGCGGTTTTATTGCTCAATTCCATGGTGCGCTTTAACAATATTTTTAGCTATGATTAATTAGCATAATAGTATAACAATGCGTCATATGTAGCTAAATCAAATTATTTCAATATAATAGCTATTGTAGGAAAGTAGCTACTAGTCATAGTAGTAGTAATTTTTAATTGTATTGAGCGCTAGCGTTATCAAAAAAATTTTAGCGATTATTCTAAATCTATAACAGTAAGTGAAAACGGTATGCTAATTCAGTCTTTGAAATCCGATTGGGCGGCGGCGGCAAATGCTTCCTCTAGAGTGCCCCTTTATCATCAACTCTATTCTTCGTTAAAAAGAGGAATAACGTCGGGTGAAATTCAGTTTGGCGATCAAATGCCAACAGAACAGCAATTATCTGACGCATTGGATATATCTCGCATCACTGCTAAAAGAGCGATGGACGAGCTTGCTGGAGATGGCTTAATTGCGCGTAAACGTGGTAAAGGCTCGTACGTCACTTATAAATATACTCCTGAGCCAGTAAAAGCGCCGCTACTTGGTTTGCTAGAAAACCTTGAAGACATGGGTAAGCATAGCTTGGTAAGAGTAATCTCTGTCGAAAAAGTTGTACCGCCAGAAGCTATTCGAGTACAGCTAAACTTAGAAAAGTCGCAAGCAGCGATTAAAATTATTCGCACTCGGTTTAACGAAGATGGCAATGTATTCGCGTTTTACGTGAGTTGGACTTTGCCTGAATTGAAAGGTTTAACTAAGCGCAAAATTGAACGTCAAACTCGTTTATCGATTATTAAGGAAAATGGAATATCTATTGCTAAAGTAGAGCAAACGCTAGGAGCACAGAATGCTGATGAGTTCGTTGCCAATCTTCTTAATGTTGCAAATAACTCCGCTTTATTAGAGTTGTATCGCCAACATTTTGATGAGGATGGCAAGGCCGTAGATATTTTGATTGGTTTATACAATCCAAAGCTATTTCAATATGGAATGGTTTTAGATCAATAGACGAACTAAGCTCCACTAATTAAATAACTCGTGTCTTGCGGCGCGCAAAACTAGCGTCATAAGCTTGTGCACTTTATGTGTTAATGATATAACATTAGAACATAAAGTGATGAATTTTAGACCTTTAGGAGGTCCTATGTCTGTTCAAGACGATATGCCAATAATCGCCAGTAACGAAGGTGTTTGGGAAGGTTGGTACCGCTACTATAACCTTGCAGGAGAAAAAACCGATGAGCATCGGTCTCGATTGTTGTGCCGCTTTGTAGATGAAGAAACTTATCACCAAACAAACTACTATTTCTGGGAGGATGGTAAGACAGAGGTTAAAGACTTCCCTACTAAAATCGATGGCAATAAGTTAGTTTTTTATACACACATCGATGGATGGGCAGCTGAAGTACCTTTGGATACGTTCAATCGTACCACTATGTTGAATTGGACTCGGCATGGGGAACCAGGCGTATATCTCTACGAGATGATTCAGGTCAGTGACGATCGCAAGTCGCGTTCTCGCGTTTGGCAATGGTTCAAAGAGGGGCGTTTATTTCAGCGCACTTTAATTGACGAAAATTTTGTTACTCGCGATTGGGCTGAGTATGAAGGCAGCATGGATATACCAAAAGTATAGTCCCGTTTTAATGTTCCTTATAAAGGCCGCCTAGCGGTAAACCAGCATCAGGAATGAAGCCGTATAATTCTTCTTGTGGCAAGGCTCTAGATAGTATTTCTCTTGCCTCAAGAAGTTTGTCAAAATCTATACCCGTTTGGAAACCCATTGATTCAAGCATAAAGACTAAGTCTTCAGTGACAATATTGCCGCTGGCGCCAGGTGCAAACGGGCAGCCCCCTAATCCAGCCATAGAACTATCAACCGTGGTTATTCCCATTTCTAGGGCAGATAAGACATTTGCTAGGCCCAAACCGCGAGTATTATGCAAGTGAACTCCCGTGAGGTATTGCTTGCCAACTGCTGACTGTACTAGCGAGATCAAGCGTTTAATATGCTTCGGTGTAGCGTAACCAGTGGTGTCAGACAAGCCCACTTCATCTGCACCTAAGCTGACAATTTTTTCAGCAAAATTTACAATTATTTTTTCGCTAATTGCACCCTCTAGGGTACAACCGAAAGCGGTAGACAGGCTAACTTCAAAATGTGGTTTTAGATCATCTGATAATGTGTCAATGTGTGCCCTAATTGCACTTACCTCTTCGAGAACTTGATCATGTGTGCGACGTAAATTTTTAAAGCTGTGAGTTTCACTTACCGAAAACGGCAAAGTGATTTTATCAGCTCCGGCTTTGATCGCTGCCTTAGCGCCATAGAGATTAGGCGTTAAAACCGCAACACTAAGATTCTTTAATTTCTTACTGAAAAGTACCACCTCTTTTGTGTCGGCAAGTTGCGGTAATAGTTTTGCCGGGACGAAGGAACCTACTTCAATTTCTCGTATACCTGCTTGCGCCATCATTTTAATCCAATCGCACTTATCCTTAGTGCTCATGATGCTATCAATGCTTTGAAGTCCGTCGCGAGGACCAACCTCGCTCACAATAATATTTGGATTTGGCATTCTCGTGATTTGATTTTTATAATTTGAAGTCTTATTGTTATGCTATTATAACATTATAAATAATTTGCCGGCTATGAGTAAAACTAAGTTCTCGGCACACGTTTGTCTCACTGGTATTTCTAAGCTATGAAAAAATTGCCTCTTGATAATCTTACGGTTATAGAGTTTTCGCATATGGTGATGGGTCCCTCGGCGGGGCTTATATTAGCGGATTTGGGCGCTAAGGTGATCAAGGTTGAGCCGATAGGGGGAGACAAAACCCGAAAACTTCAGGGGTCTGGTGCGGGTTACTTTGCAATGTACAATCGAAATAAGCAGAGTATTTGTGTCGATGTGAAATCTGATGAAGGACGCCAGATAATTAAAAAACTCGCGAAAACTGCCGATGTCGTCATTGAAAATTTTCGCCAAGGTGCACTCGATAAACTAGGGATTGGTTACCAAGAATTATCTACCATTAATCGTGAGTTAATATTTTTAAGTGCAAAAGGATTTTTACATGGCCCTTATGAAAATCGTACTGCGCTTGACGAAGTTGTACAGATGATGGGTGGGCTCGCTTATATGACCGGCCCGAGCGGTCAACCTTTGCGTGCCGGTGCATCTGTTATAGATGTAATGGGGGGAATGTTTGGCGTGATTGCAATACTCGCAGCCCTAGCCCAACGTCAAGAGACTGGCACCGGCGAGTATGTAAAAAGCTCTCTTTTTGAAAGCACTGCATTTTTGATGGGTCAACATATTGCTCAAGGCGCAATTACCGGCCAAGCAGCAAAACCAATGCCCGAACGTATTTCAGCATGGGCCATCTATGATGTTGTAGACGTTAAAGATGGCGATAAAATTTTTCTCGCAGTGGTTAGTGACAGTCAATGGGTCAATTTTTGCAACGAATTTGAACTTCAGGAATTTATTGGCAATCAGGATTTAGCCACTAATGCGCAGCGTGTTTCGCAACGTGAAACTATTTTAGATGTTGTGACATGTGCGTTTAAACAGTTTGCCTTGAATGAATTAAGCGAGAGGCTCGATCGCGTTGGATTACCGTATGCAACCATAAATAAGCCTGAAGATTTGCTTGCTGATCAGCATATGTTGGAATCTGGCGGTTTAATAGACGTAGAGCTCAACGATGGCACAACGGCGAAATTACCGGCATTGCCTGTTGAATTTTCAAATGAAAAGTTTGGCTTAAGGCGCGCTATACCTAGTATTGGCGAACATACCACCAGTATTTTAGACGATATCGGCTATTCCGATCAGGACATCTCAATATTGCGGAAAAGAGGAGTACTAGCATAACTACTAAAATATGATTGATAGTTATAATGATATACTTTAATATCATTATGAATGAGGTAATTAGACAAATAACAAATAAGAATATTTCCCATACATTATATCTTGGGTAGATATCGTTAAATTGATACTAGGAGAAAAGAAGATGACGAGCAGTTTTAGTAGAGCCAGTAAGTTGATGTTAACCAGTATTGCAGCAGCGTGCCTATTTCCAGTGAACGCGCAGGCTCAGTCTGATGAGGTTCAGAGTGCTATTACTCTCGAGGAATTAGTTGTAACCGCTCGGAAGGTAGAAGAATCAATTCAAGACGTCCCAGTTGCGATTACAGCATTCTCGAAAAAGAGCATTAGAGAACAAAGTATTGAAGAGTTAGAAGACATCGCTCTTTTGACTCCAGGTCTAACTTTCGAAGATTATTCGAATGGTGGTTTTGGTACTCCAACTATTCGTGGTGCCAGTCAGATTAATATCTCACAGCTCGAGCAAAACGTATCTACGTTTCTTAATGGCGTTTATATTCCTCGTCAATACGCTGTCGATATCGGCACCTTAAATTTAGAGCGTATCGAAGTAGTTAAAGGTCCTCAAAGTGCTCTTTATGGTGCCAATGCCTTTCTTGGTGCAATTAATTATGTCAGTGCTACTCCGACATTAGAGGGTACAACAGCTAGTGTTACTACTACTCTGGGCAGTGACGAGCGCTTTGATGTTAGTGCTGAAGTCAACACTGCATTAGTCCCTAATGTTCTTGGACTGCGGGTAGCCGGTGGTTATTCTGAGTTTGACGGTGATTTCACGAATAATAACCCTTCCGATGTGTCTGTAGGTGGAGGAGCGGTTGACGGCAATATTGGTGGTTTTGAAAAAGACGCTTTTGAATTAGGCTTGTATTATCAGGCTACAGAAAAATTATCTTTCGAGTTTGACTATCACCGCTTTAATAATGATACAGAAGGTCGCGGCGCTACTCGCCTGAACACAGCGAATGATGATTTAAACTGTTCTGGGATTGTTTCAGCCTTCACAGGCATTTCACAAAATAGATTGTTCTGTGGTGAGCTGCCGGATGAACCGGTTCCAGGCCCAAGTGGTGTAGCAGGCGTTGTTGCGGACCCTAGATCGTTTGGTATCGAAGCTGAAACTGACGTACTAAGCTTTGGTTTGAATTACGATATTACTGACACTTGGTCTGTAAATTACAAATTTGGTAACATTCAAGGTGATGTATTTTCAGGTGGTAGTTCTGATAGAGACCCTGTAAGTGGAACGTCATTTTTTGGTGGTCCTGCATCAAACGTTTTTACATTAACGCCAGTTGGTGGGTTTGATTACGATTCACATGAGTTACGTTTTGACTTTCAGGGCAAGAATGGAACGGTCGCGACCATTGGTTTATTTACCTCTGATGGTGATGATGAAGACATTTTTGTTGCCGGTACTCTTCCTCTTGGTGGGAGTGCACCACTGACAAGTATTGCTGACCTTGATAATGCATTTGTTCCTGGCACGCCAGCGGTTCCAACAACTACCATTACAAATACGCGTACTGATGCGATCTTCGGTCGAGTTCAATTTGGTTTAAGTGACGCATTAACTCTGTCGCTTGAAGGCCGATACACAGATGAAGAAAAAGATGTTAGTGATCTGAATCAATCGTTTACATACGAAGAAGATTATTTCACTCCAAAAGCTTCACTTGATTATAAATTGTCTGACAACGCGCTTATCTATGTATCTGCAGGAGAAGGTGTGAAATCCGGTGGAGTAAATGTAAGTAACACTACTCTAATTGATGAAGAGCGTTTCTTTGATGTCGATGAAAACATCTCTTATGAAATTGGTTATAAAGGTACTTTGGCAAATGGTGCATGGCAGCTAAACGCCGCAGCTTATTTTATTGATTGGTCTGACCTACAAGTTAATGCAACGGCAACTGATGCAGGACTTTTTGACAATGCAATTATTTTGAATCTTGGTAGCGCTGAGTCACAAGGGTTTGAAATTGAAACGTCTTATTTTGTTTCTGAGAACCTTACTCTTAATGCCGGTTTTGCTTATGTTGACGCAACTTATGACGAAGGAACAATTTCTGGACGGATAGAGCGTGCTAATGCTTGTGACGATATTGTTTGTTCATCTGACGGCGATGTAGGTGGTAATACGCTTCCTAGAAGCTCCGATGTCCAATGGAATCTCGGTGCAACATACAGAGGTTCACTAGGTATAGGTACTGAGTCAAGTTTCTTTGCTCGAATTGATGTTGTTGGTCAATCAGATCAATTTGTATCTGAAATTAACCTGGCAACAATACCTTCGCGCACATTGGTTAATCTTCGCGGCGGTTTGGACTTTGGTAAATGGAGTGCGGAACTTTGGGTTAAAAATGCAACGGATGAATTGTTTGTTTCTAATGCATTCTTTGTGCCGTTTTCATTTGCTGTAGATTACATACCTACTTTTGGTAATTTACGTCAATGGGGTATTACGGCCTCCTATAAATTCTGATAGAGAGTGTAACTATTTACACTATCTTCAGTGAGTAAATTTGACCTCCTAGCGACCCAGGATCCTAGGAGGTTTTTTTCTTTATTTGCAGAACTACGGACTGTTTTGCTTAACGTTTTAAGGGTTCATAACCATTAAGCTATGTTATTGATTAGACTTTCTAACTTTCGCGCTGATACAGTTAAGTTTGTTTTATTGGCTTTTAGCCTAACGATGTGTTTTTCTTGGAGTGCAACTAGTTTAGCTAAGTCGATTAGTTCACAAGCACTTCTTCCAATCAAGCATGAACAAGTAGAGATAATTGTTGGTTCAGAAAACGAAAATAGACGCCCTGTTGATTTATTAGTTTCGTATCCAGTGAAAGATTCATCAGAGCATCAAGCATACCCCTTGATCGTTTTTTCTCATGGACACGCGCTAGACAATAAGTCGTATCAAAATTTGACTGATTATTGGGTAGCGCGTGGCTATTTTGTGGTGGCGCCACTGCACCTAGATAGCGGCGGTGATTTAAAGGCTGTTTCGCTTATTTCTAAGAAGTTTGGTAATGACTGGATCGCGGCGTCTCGCCTATTAGATTTAAACGCCGTCATCAATCAAATTGATGTCATTACTGAATCTTTGTCGGATTTTCAAGGCGAGGTGTCGATCGATAAAGTAATCGCGGCAGGACATTCTTATGGCGCATTATCTTCCCAACAGCTCGCTGGCGCCAAGCTCGAACAAAACGGCGAATCGATTTATCCGATTCCAGCGTCCTTGAGTGATTCTAGAGTCGTTGCCGTTGTGGCTGTCTCGCCTCCGGGCTTGATGAAAGATCATATTAGCGAAGCAACATGGCAAGGCTTTAATATGCCCCAATTGGTTGTTACTGGGCCTAATGATTTTTTTCCACAAATCTGGCCTAATTATGAGGATCACTTTATTTCTTATTTGACTGCAGATAAAGGTAATAACTATTTACTTACCCTAGATCAAATGGATCATTATTTGGGAAATCTGATTGGTAGGCTTGAGCGCGATCAAGCCCCACAAACACTAGCGCTCAAAAATCTACAAGAGGTGTCAATGAGTTTTATACGACACTACCTAGGACAGTCAGATCCGACTAACGCAGATTTAGAATCAATAAGGTTCCCAGAGGGCTTAGCAACGATTTCTGATAGAGAAGGCGTTCTTACATTTGAACATCGTTAGATAAAAACAATTACACAGCACATCCTATTGGAACGAAGACATGTCTAAAAAAGATAAAATCCGCAACTTTTTGCAACAGGCTCAACTGTTTTTGTTCGTGCTTTTCTTTGTCTTGTTTTCATGGACTCAGTGGTGGTCTAGTGTGGCACCTAGATTAATTCGCGGAAGCGAAGAACGAGTTGCGATTCATCATGCCCATCTAAGTTTAGGTGCAACCTTATTTTTCTTTTTAGTATTATTTTTGCTGATATGGGCAATTAAGCCTGGTGAAGGTTTTACAACTAAAATAAAGAATGCCTTCAAAGATGCGTCCGTTACGGCGGTGTCATTGCTTTTTATTAGCAGCTTGTTTTTAATGCTCTACGGTTTAAGTCAAGCGTGGTCTAAAGGCGACCATACGCCAGTGCTGGGTGTTTTTAACTTGCCCCAATTTTTAGATTTTAGTTGGTCTACCGCGGGTTATATGCACGCCGCGTTTTCTTCGATATCCATTTACCTATTTATGGGTATTGTCTTTGTTTATCTTTATAGACAACTTATTAATTACGTAAAGCCAGGCATCGCGGTTGCATTGCTGATGGTCTTACACTTGCTTATAGCTCTACCGCAGCCGCCATCCTTGCACCCAATCGCGGCAATGGGCACCTACGTAATAACGCCGTTTATATACTTGGTCGCGCTAGCAACGTATTGCTGGGCTAACAACCGTAAAGTGGCTTACTGGATTGTTTATCTGTTCTTTATTCTGTTCTTTCTTTACTTGCCTTACTTCGCATTTAAAGTATTGCCACCATGGCATCAAGCACCCGCAAAAGAAGTTGTGTTAGTGGAGTCGCAACAAGAGTTCGCACCGTTGCGGTCAGCCGATGAGATTTTTGCAACGCCTGAGAGTTTAGCCGCGGCACAAGATACCACCGCATGGTGTCGTCAATGTCACAGCGTCACTAAAGGCCAACCGCATTTATTGGGGCCAAACCTTTTTGGTGTTTTTAATAAGCAGCTAGGAAGCCAAGCAGATTACGGCCGCTACTCATCCGCGATGATAGAAAAAGGTGAGGCAGGTACTTTTTGGACCAGAGAAAACCTCGCTAAGTATCTTACTGATGGCCAGGGTTTTGTGCCGGGTAACTTAATGAATCAACAAACCGATTTTTCAGACCCGCAAGCGCTTAATCAAGCCTTGGACTATCTGGAATATATTTCAACTCAATAAAGACATCGTTAAGCGCTGATGAAAACTCTACTAAAACTACTTGCCGGCGTCCTAGCATTACTTGTGGTTGCAGTTGCGGGAATCTATTTTCAGGATCCTATCTTTTGGAAACGCTATCAACTGTTGATGGATCATCGGGGTATTTTACCCCAGGCCGGTTGGGAAGGTTCTGAATTTCCGGTCAAGGGTGGCGAGCACCGTTTGTTTGAATTAGTAACGAGTGGCGAACAAACCATTCCTAAGGCAGTGTTAGATGAGGTGAGTGCCTACGCCGAGCAGCGAAATAGTTCCTCCTTGTTGGTCTGGCATAACGGCGCATTGCAATTTCGCAAGCATTACCAAGACACCGATGCCGACACTGAGATCGTCGGCAAGAGTATGGCCAAAATGGTTCTTAGCTTAGCGATTGCGCGTGCCATTAAACAAGGTCTTATTCCAAGTTTAGATGAGCCTGCAGCGAGCTATCTAAACGAATGGCAGGGTACACCAAAGGCCAAAGTAACCATTCGGCATATGTTGCATATGGCGGCTGGCTTTGAAAAATATTATACCTTAGATCCAAGTCCATTTGGTAAGTTCATGCGCTCCTACATTGGCGGTAAAAATGAGCAGATAATGCTTAATGATTATGAGGTGGTTAACGAGCCTGGAACCACCTATGACTACAGCCAAGTCACTTCAGATCTATTAGGTTTACTCTTAGAGCGAGCAACCGGCAAGCCTTATGGTGAGTATCTATCGGAGTCACTTATTCAGCCGCTAGGCGCACAAGGCGGACAAGTGATGATGAATCGCCCGAATGGTTTAGCGCATGCCGGTTGTTGTTTATTACTGCCGTCTGAGAGCTGGCTAAGATTGGGGATTTTGTTAGCTAATGCCGGTGAAGTGAATGGCGAGCAACTGTTTCCACAGGGGTGGATGCAAGATTACTTAGCGCCTTCGCCAGCAAATCCTGCATTTGGTCTACACATTTGGCTCGCCAAACCGTATTTTGAGCGCCGTGGATGGGCCACCCCAGGTGAGGCTAAGGCCTACGGAGTTTTGCACAGTGAGCCTTACTTAGCTGATGACTTGTTCTTGTTTGATGGAAATGGACATCAGGTTGTTTATATCGTCCCCTCAGAAAATTTAGTCATCGTTCGAACCGGCGGTCGGCCACGTGGCGAAGGTATAGAATGGGATAATACTTATTTGCCAAACACCATTATTAGAGCAATCCGAGAAAACGCAAGATAAGTAAAACAGCTCAGTAAAGCGAATAATTTAAAGAGTTACGTTTTACTGGTTTTTCAAACTCTCGATCACCATATTCGGTAAGGCGCTGTCATCCCAGTCCAAGCGGGTATCGCCCGTTCGAACTATAACTAAGTCCTGGCTCTTACTGATATAGACACGTTGACCACCAAAGCCATCAAAGTAAATCATATCGTCCGCCTTAAAGGGTTCACTGGCTGGTATTCCTATGCCAAGTTTTAGGTCATTGTAGTAACGCATGTCTTCGTAAACATTTGCCAACCATATTTGCCAACCATAATTGGGATTGTTGGTTGATGGACTTGTCATTGCTTTCATTAGCTCTGGTGCAATGATTTGCTGGCCTTGATATTCGCCACCATCTTTAATCAATAAACCCACTTTGAGCCAATCTCGTGAGCGAGCCAATAAACTTGAAAAGGTACGTGGAAAACCATTCTCTTCATAATACCAAACTGAGGCATCGTCCGCGCCAATTGGCTTCCATAGGCGTTCACTTAGATAGTCTTTATAAGGTCTGCCAGTAGCCGATTCGAGTACCAAAGCTAATAATTGGCTATTGGTATTAGCGTAGCTAAAGTTAGAACCGGCCTGTGTTTTCAACCTTAGGCCTAAAATAGTGTCACGCGCATCGACCCGACCGCTGAAAAACCTCATGGCCTGCGAATCAAAACCACCTTCTCGACTTAAGCTGTTTAAACCGCTCGACATAGTGAGCAATTGCCGAACTGTTATGTCTCCTTCGGGAAGCTCATTCCAGCTTTCAATATAATTACCGATGCGTGTATCAACGCTTTCAATAAAGCCGTCTTGAATGGCGGCGATGACTAATAATCCTAAAACACTTTTATGCATCGAAGCCGTTTCTGGGCGAAGCTCAGCATCAAAGCCCTTAAAATATTTTTCTAGACGCAGAGCGCCCTTATGCCAAACTAATAGAGAATAACTGCTTAGATTTTGCGCGTATTCAATAGCACCTGTAAATTCACCTTGCTCTAACAAAGCTTCGTTTAAAGGGGCTGGTCTACCTGAGACTAATCCCAGAGGTTTTGCTGTTTGCATCGCAGAAGAATTTGCTGGTGGCGCAAATGCCGCGGTTGCTTTTGGTTTTGGTGATTCAGCTTCTGATTCAATGGCTGTGGTGTTGGCACATGCTGTTAGCATTAGCATATAGAATGGCAAAAGGTACTTGGTCATAGGTATGCCCAAGGGCGCGCGATTTTATCGCGTTGAATAAAGTCGTCGATCGATTTTTTGTGTTTCAAAGTCAGAGCAATAAAATCGAGATTTTGAAATAACATTTCTTGGAAATATGATTCCAATTCGAAATCAAACTCGCTTTCATCGAGCAAATTTACTTGGCGTTTATGTAGGTCGATGGTGACTTTGTTATTAGTTTGTTTTGCGTTAACAAACTGCACAATATGCTCTATTTCCTTGGCCTTGAGAACGATAGGAATTAAGCCGTTGCGTAAACAATTAGTTCGAAAGATATTTCCAAAGCTTTCAGCAATGATGGCTTTGAAGCCAAACTCATGCATTGCCCATACCGCATGTTCACGCGACGATCCGCAACCAAAATTTTTACCCGCCAACAAGATACTTGAGTGATCGAAGGGCTTCTTATTAAGAATAAAACTTGGGTTAGGCTTACGCAGATCGGCGCTAGCCAAATAGCGCTGCCCGGCAAACAAACCGGCACTTAAACCTTGCTTAGAAACGTGCTTCATTTCTCTTGAAGGGATGATTTGGTCAGTATCGATATTATCGATACGCATTGGTGCAGCGATACCTGTATGGATGCCTAAATCTTGTGCCGCAGTTATTTTTGGATATGCATTCATGTGGAATCCGAGTGCTATAAGTATTTCCGGCAATCAGTAATACATCCATCTATGGCCGCTGCTGCCGCCATATACGGACTAGTGATGTGAGTTCGTACTTGTGGACCTTGGCGCCCACGAAAATTTCGATTGGTGGTGCTCACTACTCTTTGCTTGGGTTTAAAACCCTCGCCGCCGGCATAGAAGCACAACGAACAACCTGGTTCGCGCCATTCAAAACCAGCAGATTTAAAGACCTCGTCTATGCCAAGGTCTTCTGCTGATTTTTTTACTCGCGCTGAACCTGGCGTACAGATTGCGACTACACCTGGCTTTACTTTGCGGTCGCGTAAAATCTCGGCTGCCGCTTTTAGATCACTCAAGCGGCCATTGGTGCAGGAACCTATAAACACACCGTTAATTGCCAAGCCTTGTAATTTTTCTTGACCTTCTAAGCCGATGTAATCGATAGCCAGCTGAGTAGATTCGTCACTGTTGGTGTCAAACTGCAAAGCTTGATCGATCGGCGCCGAATGTTCAGGGCTAGTGCCCCATGAAATCATTGGCATGACGTCATCACAGTTAATTACAATTTCTTGATCGAACTTTGCATCGTTATCGCTTTTTAGTGCTTTCCAATTACGAATAGCGAGCTCCATTTTTTTTCCTTCAGGAGCAAAGTTTCGCCCTTTCACATAATCAATTGTAGTGTCATCTGGTGCGATAAGCGCGGTAAAAGCGGAAAACTCTGTAGCCATATTACATAGAGTAAAGCGACTGTCCATATCAAGTTGTTTGACTACCGAACCGCTATATTCAATGGCCATGCCTTTACCGCCTGCGGTGCCGTATCGGCTAATCAATGTTAGTACTAAATCTTTAGCGGTAACACCTTTGTTCAATGAACCTTCAAAGCGAACGCGCAATTGTTGCGGTTTTGAAACATGTAAAGTTTGGGTGCTCATAGCATGTTCACACTCGGAAGAGCCAATACCCCACGCCAGTGCGCCGAGTGCGCCAAGCGTGCAAGTATGACTGTCTGGACAAACCGCAGACAAACCAGGCAAGGTGATACCTTGCTCAGCTGATACTAAATGAGAGATGCCCTGATCGCTGTCATTAATATCAAATAAAAAGATATTTGCGCGTTTAACCGCATCGCGCGTGCTGGTAATAAATTCGGTGCCGCTCGGCATTAGCGTTTTATCACCACGTCCAGGAAAGGTGTCGATAATATGATCCATGGTACAAAATACATGTTTGTTATTTGCAACGGATCTATTTCTTTGCTCGAGACTCTTAAGGGCAATGCTTCCTGTTCGTTCATGCAGGAAAATTCGATCGATATACAACAAGGTTGAATCATCGTTTAAGTCCTTTACGGCATGCTGCTGCCATAGTTTATCGAATAAAGTGAATGCCATGATTGTTAAGGTATCAAAGGGAGTTAAAGATTTCCCATAGTTTATTTGCTATAATATTATAACAATAAGGTAAATATAGCACTTGGAAGCCTTTTTGAACATTTTTTACAATCAATAAAAAGAGCTTTTTAGTTGAGATTTTTAGTTGCTATTAAGGTATCTGTTAGCTTATTTAAACTTGTGTAAATTCCAGCATTCAAATTAGTTAATAAACTATGGATAAATTAGAGAACTATAAAAAAGCTTATGATAATAGCCTTGGTTTTGGCAGTCGTCCGGCTCTAATTTTGGTCGATTTCGTTCAGGCCTATTTTGATGAGGATTGTGAGCTCTATGCAGACATCGAGGATGAATTTGAGAGCGCGCTGCGAATACGAGAAATTGCCAAACACAAAGATATTCCTATTTTTTTGACCAACGTGGTGTACCAAAGTGGCGGTATTGATGGCGGTATTTTTTATAAGAAAGTGAAGCCTTTGCGCCACTTTCAAGCTGGACAGGCTATGGGTGCTTGGCCTAAAGGCTTGGTCCCGAGTGTAGATGAAACCATAATTTCTAAACAATACCCTAGCGCGTTTTTTGGTACGTCTTTAAGTACAACTCTGACCGCTATGGGGGTTGATAGTCTTATCATCACTGGCCTAACTACCAGTGGTTGTATTCGCGCTACCTGTGTGGATTGTGTGTCTAGTGGCTTTATACCAATTGTCGTTGCCGACGCCTGTGGAGATCGTCACGACGACCCGCATCAAGCAAATTTATTCGACATGAATGCAAAATATGCGGATGTCGTTAGTGAGCAGCAGGTTGTTGATTATATACACTCGCTTTAACGTTTTGTCCTAGCGTTTGTTTCTTAATTAACGATCTTTTTCCATTAAAGAGCCAAAGCCATAAACTTTGTCATCAATATTATTGGCGCGTAGGGCATGCCAATAAGTCGCCGTATTAATCGCAATTACTGGTTTACCCAACCAGCGTTCGGCTTCGGCGGCGGTGCGAATGGTTGATAAATTGGTGCCTACCTGCAATAGGGCATCCACGTCGTCGCCGTCCAATGTTTTAAACTGATCAATCAATGTTGACGGCGGCACCTGTGCAATGGCTGTCCAGCTTGGGCACTTCAAGCAAGTGTCGCGAATCGTTTCTATGCCAAAGTCACTCAGATAGTTTCGAACCTGTTCATTGGCAATAGGAAAATAGGGTGAGATGAAGGCGACTTTTTTGATATTACCGTAGGCTTGTATGGCTGCGACTAGTGCTTGCGCGCCGGTGCTCACACTAAGCCCCGATATTTGTTCAAGATTGTTGCGCCATTTTTCACCGCCTTCAGCACCACCGTAAAAGGTGACCGCAGACATGCCCATTACAAGGTAGTCTGGCTTACAGGTGAGCACACCTTTGACTGCATCAATGGTATTTTTGTCGATCTCTAATGTGCCCGCCATAAAGCTCTCATTAGAAACAGCTTGGGCATTTTCGATAACGATTCGGCTATAGTGATTGGTCACGCCAGGCACGCGCAGGTCATCAAAGTCGGGTTGCACAATGGTGTTAGTGGAAGGTCCAATAACACCAAATAATTTTCGAAAAGCGAGGGCGTCTTTCATGCTTGTATTTGAGTCACCGAGTTGTTCTCTAAGCAATTGAAGCGGCATTGTCTAAAGATTCATACATTGATTGCTTTAATAAAAATTGTCTGCGTTTAACCGGGTCTTGCTGAATGTCGCGCATTTCTTGTAGCTTCTTTTTATGAGTTGCCGCATGGCCGTGTTCGAGCAGCGTTTTATTTTGCATAGTTTGAGCTTGAATAAAATCGTGCGTAACTTTGCGACGTTGCCGATCGAATACCGCAAATAAATCATCATCGTGTTGTGATTCAAGGCAAGTCACAATTTTCTCACAGACATTCCACGCATCATGAATACCACTATTCATGCCAAAGCCGCCGAGTGGATTATTAAGATGGGCAGCATCGCCAGTAAGAAAGACTCGCCCGAAATTAAACTTAGTTGCTACGCGTTGATGTACGCGATAAATAGTACGGTGTTCGGTTTTAACATCACGTTGGCCGGTAAGCCGATACAACACATCTTCTTTGTACTCGTCTGAGGTTAAAAAGTCATCACTTTGATCTTCAGAAGCCGGCACTAAAATTCGCCAAACACTCGGTACCCTTAGTAACACCAACCATTCTTTTGGATCCGTGACATAGTTCACGTATGACAAGTTATCTATGTAGTCTTTTAATTCTAACTTTGTCGACAGTGTCAGAAATTTTTCTGGATAGGTGAAACCGTCAAACTCTGCACCTAGCCATTTACGAATAATGGAGCCACCCCCATCTGCCGCAATTAAGTATTTGGCATTTAGCTTTACTATCTCATAGGGGTTTTCAATGGCGACTTCTACGCCATCACCATTTTGTTCAAACGCGGTGATTCGGTGGTTAAACAAAACCTCGCAGTTTTCGTGATTTTCTAAAGCTCTAGCCAAGTTACTGGCCATAACATGCTGCTCGCATTGCACTCGGTACGGAAACTTTTTCTCGCTTTCTAATTCACCAAGATCAAATTCAATGACCTCACCAGATTGGCGCTCTCTAAAATGATAGATAGGCGCAACCAGGCCTTTGTCTATAATGGCGTTGGCAATATCAAGTTCATCAAGCATCTCGATGGTTGGGGGATGAAATGTTGATGCTCTAAGGTCGTGCGCACAGTCAGGCCCGGCTTCGCAAAGCGTCACTTTGATACCTTTGCTCGCGAGGTAGTAAGCGGCCACAGTTCCTACTGGACCTGCGCCCGCTACAATGACTTGTGAGTCTTGCATGCTTGATATACCCAGGGGTTTATATTTATGTTATTTTAGCATAATGATATAACAAAGAGTCAAATCCTGAGAAAAACAAATGAGCACCGAAATAGCGAACGGCGGTAATTTGAAAGAGTTTTCATACGCGTGGCGCGTGGTACTTGCATCAGCAGTTGGTATTGGTCTGGGCTTATCACCGATACCTGTTTATACCTTAGGTGTGTTTGCTTTGCCGCTGGCGCAAGAGTTTGGTTGGGGCATTGATAAAGTTATGCTGGCCTTACCAGTGTTGACTATTTGCGCCTTATTAATGGCACCTTTGGTCGGCCTATTGGTGGATAAAGTTGGCGTAAGAAAAGTTGCCCTTACTTCCGTATTTACATTCTCATTGAGTTTGATGTTGCACGCCCTTAACCCTGGCTCTTATACCTATTTTTTATTGATGTGGGTGGTGGTTGCAGTGTGTGGCATCGGTACTTTGCCAATCACTTGGACACGGGCGATCAACCATTGGTTTCATGACTGTCGAGGTCTGGCACTGGGTTCGGCTTTGGTCGCTACCGGGCTATTCGGAATTGTCGCTAAGTTATATGTGGCAGGAATGATTGACGCTTACGGTTGGCGTGCTGCGTTTGTTGGTCTTGGGTTTTTGCCCTTATTGATTGCCTTGCCGATCGCATGGTTTCTCTTCAAAGATGTTAGCGATCCTTCAATACCAAAAGACAAAGTGCCCGCCATGGTAACCGACGCTGCCAATCATCTACAGCAAGGCCATACCGCCAAAGCGGCTTTCTTAGATTGGCGCTTTTGGTTGTTGTGTGTTTGTTTTGTGGTGATCTCATTTGGTGTTGGCGGAACCATTCCAAACATGGAAAACCTTATGGGTTCCAAAGGCTTTGAACGAGGTGATGCCATCTTATTAGCCAGTTTGATTGGTTACTCGGTGATGGTTGGCAGGATAGCGGGTGGCTATTTGATTGATCGATTTTGGGCACCTTTGATCGCGCTCGGCTTACTCATTTTGCCAGCGATATCATGCTATCTATTAATTCAACCAAGCTATACCTTTACCATCGCCGCAATTGCGGTTCTTCTGATTGGCTTAGCAGCGGGAGCCGAGCAAGACTTAATGGCGTTTTTAGTCGCGCGCTACTTCGGTATGAAAAGCTACGGGGTTGTTTATGGCTGCATGTACGGGGCTTTTGCACTCGGCGCAGGTATGGGGCCCTATATATTTGGACGTGCCTTCGCGCAAACGGGTACTTACGACAATATGATTTTGATTGCAGGCATAGGATTTGTGTGTGGATCAATACCCCTACTTTTATTGGGTAAGTATCGTTACTTCAATAAATAAGGAATTTTAAAAAGCGAGACAACACTAGTTGTTTTGCGTATCAAGCTAGTACTGTTAGATAGTAATCGCTTGTTGACCAAGGTCATGCAGTGGCTCGGCACCATCTTCAGTAATAAGCATTAAGTCTTCAAGATGCACTGAGCCGCCAATCCCTGTTTCCAATACTGGGCAGTCAACACTAATGATCATGCCAGGTCGAAGTACGATATCTTCGCGCGGCGCAGAGCTGCCGTTACCATAATGGTCACTATGGAACACGCCAACGCTGTGGGGTTTGAAGGGAACTCGATAAGTGGTTCCTTGTTCACTCATGGCTTTTTGACCCAGCGCTTCAATTTCAGAAAATTTGAGGCCAGGTTTTAACTGATTGCGAAGCGAGTCCCAAGCTTTGCCAACCGTTACTTGCGCATTTAAAGATGATTTATGCGGTTCACCGATGAACACGGTTCGTCCGTAATCGCCTAAATAACCTAGATGATCACAAACGCAGTCTATAACAAAGGCTTGGCCAGCGACTAAGTCAGCGTTGTACTGTTCGTCAGTAACATGATCAATCACCATAAAAACAGAACTAGCGCCATGCTTGGCAAGTTCAGTATCAAAGGCTTGGCGTAGGTCTTTATGGCTGGCGCCCGCACCTATTTGACCAACTGCCGCCTGCGCTGAAGCCACATTAATTGCCGAGCTGGCGCGCATAAGCTCAATTTCTATTGGCGATTTAATAGTGCGTATTCTGCGCAATGCATCATCAGCTGTTGTTAGTGTTGCATTGGGAAC
The DNA here is from genome assembly GCA_964434375.1 of uncultured Gammaproteobacteria bacterium. Taxonomy (GTDB): domain Bacteria; phylum Pseudomonadota; class Gammaproteobacteria; order Arenicellales; family Arenicellaceae; genus Arenicella. The sequence goes on from CAYSUU010000026.1 coordinate 23,528, forward strand.
AAACTGGCTTAAAACCTGTTCGAGATCAGGGTTATCGAATCCGATTCGCCCAGCACTAATATCAACAGATTTGAGTGCATCGTGCACGGCTTTGCCCAGAGAGCTCTTTAATGTTTCTTGTTTTAGTATTGAATTAGCAGAAGCCAATCGATTTTTTTCTAGCTCACTTAAGGGTGCTTCGCCACGATCAGCAAAGCGGAACGAATTAAGGGCAGCCTCCTGGTCGATGTCGTCTGCGGTACCAAAACCATAGAGAAATACATCACTCTCAGGAAAAGTGTGTAAGTCGGCCGCCATATAATAATGGCTAAAACCCAGCATTACGATTAGCACCTTAGGTTCAGGTTTAGCAACCAGTATCGCCAGATTAAAGGTTGGCCAGCCCATTTTAGCAAGAACCGGCAAGCAACCGGTGGCCTGTTGAAAGTTACGCCCGTCGCCTAGCAGCAAAGCGTCTATTTTGAGCTCTTGCATGACCCGTTGTGCTTCATCCAGATTAAAACGAGTGCCAGTTGCGCCAAACAAATCATTGTTGTTTTGCGCAAGTGCTATTGCTTGCTTCTGATCTAATGCATGTGCAAAGCCAGATGATGCCATTGCACCAGCGCTGGCCATAACTTGTAAAGCAACTCGGCGATTAATCTTAAAAGTAGGATCACTCATAATTTCATTAGTTATTTAATATGCCCGTCGTTATTTTCTAAATACCAATCGGCAACTTCTTCTCGGGTGGCGAACCAAACGCCATCGAATTCTTTTGCAAAAGTTAAAAACTCTCTTAAGGCAGGCATGCGATAGGCGCGACCAACCACATGCGGATGCAGACCTAAATTCATCAGTCGGCCACTGCTGTCCTCGTTTGCTTCGTCCATTAATTCTGATAATTCGCACTTTAGTATGTCGACAAATTCTTGGTTGGTATGAGCGCGTCGAGTCAATAAGGTGAAATCGTTGATTTCATTTGAATAGGGAATAGAGACCAGTGGACCGCTATCGGTTTCCACCAGATAAGGTTGGTCATCGTTCATGAGATCGCAATAAAAACTTAGGCCGTTGGCAGCCAATATATTGCAGGTGTTGAGCGTGCCTCTGAGTGAGGAAGACAACCATCCTTTAGCCGCTTTGCCCATTGTTTGCTGATAAACATCTAAGGTTGCTTTGATGACTTTTTCTTCTTCTTTTGGCTTATGTGCAAGATCTGTGAGCAGTTCGCCCTGCTCATAATTGTGTGCCACCATCTCCCAATCGCGTTGTTTAATGGCATCAATCAACTCAGGAAGTTGCAGCGCCGTTTTAGCATTCATGGTGCAACCTAGAGGAATACCCAGTTTGTCAAAGCAGCGGATAATTCGCCATATGCCAACTCGTTGCCCATATTCACGCCACATAAAGTTCGGAAAATCAGGCACATTACCAGGCAATGAGTCAGGCAGTATCGCTGGCCCACCTGCATAATAAGGTTTGTCTGTGTCCTTAATCATGTCCCAATACTCGAGGTTAGCGGTAACGATTAAAGCGACTTTCGCGCCATTAGGGAATTTTAGTTTGCCGCGTGATGGAATGGCTGAATACGGATATTTCATAGAAGTGCAGACGCCAGCTAGCTCATTTCATAATTGAAGGAATTGAATATATGATATAACATTAAATCATTATATCAAGTGAAACCGCGGTACTCGCAAGGTGACTTAATGAACATCGATTTGGACTCAGCCGCCAAACCCAATAGTGCCGCCAAGGCATTCTTGAAAGATCAACATAAGAAAATGTTGATTGCCAACGAGTGGGTTGAGGCTATAGATGGGCAAGAATTTACTACCGTCGATCCTGCGAGCGGAGAAACGCTTGCAAGTTTTCCAAGGGCAAATAAAGCGGATGCAGACGTTGCCGTTGCGGCTGCTAAAAAAGCATTTGATGATGGCGCTTGGCGCCATACTGCACCAGCTGAAAAAGCAAAAATTCTTTGGCGTGTTGGTGAGCTTATCGATCAGCATATTGACGAATTGGCAGAGTTAGAAACGCTTGATCAAGGTAAGCCTCTATTTGTTGGCCGTTGGGCAGAGATTCCAGGCGCCGCTGAGCAGTTTAGATACTTTGCTGGGCTGTGCTCAAAAATTGAATCGTCGGTGATCCCTACTTCTATAGGCTATCAACCTGAAGGCAAACGCGTACACGCACAAACAAGGCGCGAGCCGGTTGGTGTGGTGGCGGCTATTACCCCTTGGAATAGCCCGCTGATATTGTCAGTCATGAAAATAGCGCCGGCGCTTGCGGCTGGCTGCAGTGTTATTCTAAAACCCGCTGAAGACACCTCATTGACCGCCATTCGTTTAGGTGAATTGTTAATCGAAGCAGGCGTGCCAGCTGGCGTTGTGAATATAGTCACAGGTTACGGTCACGAAATTGGCCAGGCTTTGGCTGAACACAAAGACGTTAACAAAGTAGCGTTCACAGGTTCAACGGTAACGGGTCGTAAAATCCTAGATGCCGCTCAAGGTAACTTAAAAAAAGTAAGTTTAGAACTAGGCGGCAAATCACCCATGATTGTAATGCCGGATGCTGACCTTGATATCACCATACCCGGTGTGGCTAATGCCATCTTCTTTAATGGTGGTCAGGTATGCGTTGCTGGTACGCGGCTGTATGTGCACGATGATATAGCCGATGATTTATACGCGGGCATAAAGCAAATAGCCGAATCTATGAAGCTAGGCCATGGCTTAAATGCAGACACACAAATGGGGCCATTGGTTAATTCCAAACAAGCCGAGAAAGTAAAAGCCTATATTGATAAAGGCGTTAAAGAAGGCGCAAGCTTGCTTACCGGTGGAGAACTTGGCGGGCCGAATAATACCTTTGTAACTCCCACTGTTTTGACTGACTGTGATAATAATATGGCGGTCGTTCGTGAAGAGGTTTTTGGGCCAGTATTATCAGCTCAGAGATTCACCGATTCAGATGCTGTGCTAGCGCAAGCCAACGATTCAGATTACGGCCTTGCCGCAAGTGTCTGGACAGAAGGTCTTTCTAATGCCATGCGATTCTCTGAGGATTTAGCGGTTGGTACTGTTTGGATAAACTCCCACCTAATGTACGACGCTGCCCTACCGATTGGCGGTTATAAGCAATCGGGTTGGGGTCGTGATAGCGGCCAAGAAGCG
>CAYSUU010000027.1:0-25246 GCA_964434375.1 uncultured Gammaproteobacteria bacterium
AATGGTGCCTACATTGACGTGCGGCTTGGTTCTTTCAAATTTTTCTTTAGACATAATTCATCACCTCTACGAGATTTATTTATTGCCGGAGGTCTTGGCAGACGGCCACTTTCGTTCCGCTGCTTCGACTGACATGTGTTTGAGTTTCAAATTCACTAATCGCGAACCCTTCACTCTCTAACTTGCCCGTCTCGCAGTAAGCCAACATTGACTCGTCTGCAAAGACCTCTAGATTTACTTAGCCTCACCATAACTTGCCTGGCAAAACCATTTAAATTCATTACTACTTACTTTGTTAGTACCGCGAAACCACCGAATCAACAACATTCTTGGGCGCCTTCTGATACTTCTCAAACTGCATTGTGTAAGAAGCTCGACCTTGGGTCGCACTTCTTAACGAGGTCGCATAACCGAACATTTCGGCCAACGGCACCTCTGACTTAATCAACTTGCCCGCGGGCACGTCTTCCATACCTAAGATAACACCACGACGAGAATTAACATCGCCACTGACATTACCCATATAATCTTCTGGAGTGACAATTTCTACAGCCATAATCGGCTCTAATAAATCAACACCCGCCTCTCGACAACCCTCACGAAACGCTTGGCCTGCCGCTGCTTTAAAGGCAAATTCCGATGAATCAACATCATGAAAACTACCGTCATATAAAGCCACTTTCACATCAATCATTGGATAGCCAGCTAAAACACCACCCTCCAATGCATCTTCAACACCTTTTTGAACCGACGGAATAAACTCGCGCGGTACGGCGCCACCTTTTATTTCGTCTACAAATTCAAACCCTGCCCCGCGCTCTAATGGCTCTATACGTAAAAATACGTGGGCATACTGTCCGCGACCACCGGATTGTTTGGCGTACTTAGTTTCGTGCTCGACAGGCTTACTAATTGCCTCTCGATATGCAACTTGCGGTTTACCCACATTGCATTCCACATCAAACTCGCGCTTCATACGATCGATAATTATATCGAGGTGTAATTCACCCATGCCAGCAATAATAGTCTGACCCGACTCTTCATCCGTACGCACCTTAAACGATGGATCTTCTTGCGCTAGCTTACCAAGCGCAACACCCATCTTTTCTTGGTCAGATTGAGTTTTTGGCTCAACAGCCTGTGAGATCACTGGCGCAGGGAACTCCATACGCTCAAGAGTGACAACACTTTTAGGATCACAAAGAGTATCACCCGTTGTTACCTGCTTAAGTCCAACCGCCGCCGCAATATCGCCAGCGCGAACTTCTTTAATTTCTTCTCGGTTGTTCGAATGCATTTGCAAAATTCGACCAACTCTCTCTTTCTTACCTTTAACCGGGTTAAAGATTGCATCGCCAGCATTTAACACGCCTGAATACACTCTAAAAAACACCAACTGCCCAACAAAAGGGTCAGTCGCTATCTTGAACGCTAAAGCCGAAAACGGCTCATCGTCATTCGATTCTCGAACAACGTCTTGTTCTTTTTCATCAATCCCTTGAATCGCCTCGACATCAGTCGGAGCGGGAAGATAGTCAACAATGCCATCAAGCATGGCTTGTACGCCTTTATTCTTGAAAGCAGAACCACACATCACTGGCACTACCTCATTAGCAATCGTCAAAGCCCTTACGGCTTCTTTAATTTGCTGAATGGACAAGTCACCGTTTTCCAGATATTCATCCATTAGCGATTCCGAACTTTCAGCCACTGCTTCCAACATCGCTTCACGATATTCTTCAGCCCTACTCTGTAAACCTTCAGGAATCTGCCTTTCTTCGAATTGCACACCCATGGAATCCTTGTCCCAATAAATGGCCTTCATTTTCACCAAATCAATAACGCCTTCAAATTCTTCTTCTGCCCCAATTGCCAATTGCAACGGCAAAGGCTGAGCCCCTAAGCGAGTTTTAATTTGCTCCACCACGCGCAGAAAATCCGCACCCGATCGATCCATCTTATTCACGAAAGCCAATCTCGGCACTCCGTATTTATTCGCTTGACGCCAAACAGTTTCTGATTGAGGCTCAACACCACCAACAGCACAAAACACAGCAACCGCACCATCCAACACTCTCAAAGAGCGCTCTACTTCGATAGTGAAATCAACGTGACCCGGCGTATCAATAATATTGATCCGATACTCATCATAAGACGCGTCCATACCACGCCAAAATGTGGTAGTAGCCGCCGACGTAATAGTAATTCCACGCTCCTGCTCTTGCTCCATCCAGTCCATCGTCGCCGCACCATCATGCACTTCGCCGATTTTGTGACTAATACCTGTGTAGAACAAAACGCGCTCTGTCGTCGTGGTTTTACCCGCGTCGATATGAGCCATGATGCCGACATTCCGGTATCGATTTATTGGAGTTGAACGTGCCATTTCTATTTCTACTTAATGACTAATCAATTTCTCATGTTGTAAAAGAGCTTTTTACCTCGGCGCTCGCTTTAACAAGCTTGCGCTGAAGGCTGTTGCACTTAGTTTAGAGCCGAAAGCGCCAGCGGCTAGGGCGAACAGGTTCGCCATTGCGAAACATGCTCCGCAATCATTCTAAAATCTAAAATGGCTGAACGCTTTATTGGCCTCAGCCATGCGATGTACGTCTTCAGTTTTACGGACTGCGCCACCGCGTTTTTCAAACGCATCAATTAATTCACCAGCTAAACGCTGCGTCATTGACTTTTCTGAACGCCCGCGAGCATACTCAACCACCCAACGCATAGCCAAAGCAGTACGACGACTCGCACGAACTTCAACTGGCACCTGATAAGTTGCACCACCTACGCGGCGACTCTTAACCTCTACCGAAGGCTTAACGTTCTCTAAAGCACCATCAAACACTTCCAATGGGTCTTCGTCACGCCGCTCACCGATCAAATCTAGAGCGCCGTAAATAATTTTTTCGGCAACGGACTTCTTACCATCCACCATCAATATGTTGACAAACTTAGCAAGTGTCACATTTCCGAATTTTGGATCCGGCAGAATCTCGCGTTTTGGAACTTCTCTTCTACGTGGCATTTCTTTTAAACCTTTTAACTAATACTGTTCTTCTCAGTTAACCTAATAAATTAGGTCTCTTTAAACCAGTCAATTAAGACTTAGGTTTCTTAGCGCCGTATTTAGAACGACCCTGACGACGCTCAGAAACACCAGAAGTATCCAATGCACCGCGAACGGTGTGATAACGCACACCAGGTAAATCTTTAACACGACCACCACGAATCAAGACCACACTGTGCTCTTGCAGATTGTGGCCTTCACCACCAATATAGGAAGTCACTTCGAAACCATTAGTCAAACGCACACGCGCAACCTTACGCAAAGCTGAGTTTGGTTTCTTAGGAGTTGTTGTGTACACACGCGTGCACACGCCACGACGCTGGGGACAAGCCATCAACGCTGGCACATTAGATTTCTGAACCTGCTTCTTACGCGGATTCCGTACTAATTGATTAATAGTAGGCATAATCGAATTTTAGTTTTTCAAAAAATCGGTATCTAAGCTGCAGAGCAGACAATAGACAGAGCGACAAAAATCCCCGAACACAAGCTGAAATCAGCATTTACGCCATTCGGAGCGTCAAAGAGGCGCGATTCTATGGAGTTGACCACACATAGTCAAGGAAAACTACGAGCAAATTCAGCCAAAAGGCCAGCTCGCGTACCCAAAAAATCACAATCTCAAAATGAATTCACACTAACTGCTTGATTTACTTAAAAAACTTAAACAGTTTCCGTCTTACTAAAGAGGCTGTTGAGCCCGTTGAGAGCCGACATTATCAGGTCTCTAGCAGTTACGGCGAATCAGTGGCGCGAATTCTATTCGTGCAGCATGCTTGATGCAAGCAAAATGCGCTCTAAATCCCTAAATTTTCAGACAATTAGTTAAAATTTAACGATTTCGGATAATTTGCGGCCATACAACAAGCTAAGACCGTCAAATGGAGTTAAATACCAACCCATAAATTGATGGTACAACGGACGCGAAGAGCAATAATCCCATACAAACGTTAAACCATTGCCGATAATCATCATTGGACAACAACTTTTGCAAAGCAACGCCAAAAATCAACCAAACAAGGATTGCCGGAAGTGTAAACACCATAAAGACACTGACAATTCCTAAGATTTGCAGAACGGAGTCGGAACCAACGGTCGAATACGTTGCGATTGCACTTGTACCCATAACCCAAGCCTTTGGGTTAACCCATTGAAACAATGCCGCCTGAAGAAAAGTAAAGGGCTTACTTGAGACTTGTTCGGCATCATTTTCCCCAGCATCAATGTCAACGTGAGTATTAGTGTTAGCGATTAAATACGAGAGGTAAATCAAATAGCAGATACCAACAATCTGAATAACTTGATGTAACCAAATATAACGTTCAAACAGAAAACCAAAACCAAAACCCACCGACAGCAACAAAGCAGCAAAACCGAAAACAATCCCTAGCATGTGCGGAATACTTGCTCTAACACCATGATTGAGGCCTGAGGCCAACATCATGATATTGTTTGGCCCGGGCGTGATAGACGCGACCAAAACGAAAAGGACTAAAGGTGCTTGTATTTCCATTTATTGATTATAAAAAGCCGATAGGTACAGTGGACGTATTTACGTATTGATTAGTTTATGTCAATTCTTAATAACAAGCTAAACCTCTTAAAGATAATTGAAGTACGGTTTTTGACCCTCAATTTGAAGTCCGACAAAAGCCCGATATTGCCGCAATTGACTGCGTCAGCGTAACAGGCACGGGCGCTTATCCAAGCACATTTTCGGCACATCAGCGGCCGCAGCTCTGCTGCTTAGTGCTGGACCATTGTTCGCTCCCGAAGCAGTGCGAAAAACAAAGACAAAGACTGCTATTGGCGGGCTTAACACAACACGAGGGTTTGGCAGAATTGATGCGCAATTAGCACTAGCGAAACTCGCCATTGGCAACCCACTACCGGCGGTTTTTTATTGCTTAATGAGGAGTAAAATTCGCTAGCGACGTTTGCGCGTTTAAAAGCCGCGTTAAACGATAGAGGGCTAGCTTGAACGAGCTAGCCCTGAAGAAAACCTAGCAACACGCTCCGTCATCAGCTGCAGCACTTGTGGTACCACTATCACCAGAATATGGCATGGTGGTACCACAACCTTCGAATATGCCGTAATGATTTGACCAATCTCCAATAAAATCAAAATGCTCGGCAAAACGCGTATCGGCTAACATCCGCCAAGTGTTGCCGCACACAGGAAACACTTTGCCGGTTTCAATCACATGGTGTTCATCAAGTACAAATTTTTCAGGATGATGGCTTATCGAACCTTTATAAATCACAGCTTGGCCATAGTCTTCGCAAGCAGGTTCCAGCCCATCAAGTTTAAACAAACGATAAGTTGCCGAATAGTATTTGCGATCACCGAGCTTTTCTTGCAGCGCCGCATTTTCTATCGCCAAAGGCCGACTCTTAACTAAACGTGGATCTTTAAAGCCACATTGTTTAGACAGGTTAATAAAATCGTTCCAATACAGTGCGCCTGAAATACACTCACCCCAAAGAACTTCATCGTCTATCAAATGTTGTGGTGTACGACGTTCGGAATAAACGTCAGAAAAATAAATTTCGCCACCCGGTTTTAATAAGTCGTAGCATTGCTCGAGCACCGCTTGTTTGTCCGGTGACAGATTGATAACGCAGTTAGAAACTATGATGTCAAAAGAATTTGGCTCTAGATTAAGCTTATCGAGCTGTTCAATAAAACCTTCTTTGAAGGATACGTTTGGCTTAGCAAAGCCAAAGACATCAGCGTGATAATCGCGATAGTCCTCAGCTACTTGAAGCTGTTCGGCCGTCATATCAACACCCACAACCTCGCCCGACTCGCCCACTAAAGCCGATAGAGCGTAAACATCCCGTCCTGCGCCGCTTCCAAGATCAAGAATTCTCGCACCTTCGAGTTGTTCAGGTAACACTAAACCGCAACCGTAGTAACGCATAAGAACTTCATCATGCACCTTTGACAATATCGGTTTCAAATAAGATGGGAGGCCTTCGTCAGTGCAACAAGCGTCGGTCTTCAAGTCATCACTGGTTTTTAGTACTTTGCCGTAATAATCTTGAACTTGGGAGTAAGTAAGTTTGCTATTCATAGTCAAATCACAGTCGAACAATAGTTGAAGTTTGAGATAAAAATCATTGATACAGTCTTTAGGTTCATAGTTTATATTAAACTAAGCATCTTGAAACCAGATAGTGTTAAACAAACCAATACAATTGAGTAATATTTCATGAAACGATTTTTAATGATTGCCACATCGGTAGTAATTGGTTTAACGATTTCTCAACTGTTTTTTAATACTCCTAAGCTAGAAACGACGACAAATACACTTAAGCAAGCAGCTCGAACACAAGACAATACAACTCAAAGAAAAACAAACGAGACAGAGGCCAAACTGTCAAAGAATCTATCAAAACTAGTTTCTAAGTCTCCGGAAAACGCGCGGGTATTTATTATCCAACCCATTCATGGGGCCACCGTAGCTTCACCCGTCACAATTAAATTTGGGATTGAGAATATGACTCTTAGAAAAGCTGGCGAAAACGAAGAAAATTCTGGACATCATCATTTATTAATTGACTTAGAAGAGCTACCCAACTTGCAGAAACCGTTGCCAGTCAACAAACAACTTATTCATTTTGGCGATGCTCAAACCGAGACAACAATCGATTTGAGCCCTGGACAACACAGCTTGCAATTACTGTTCGGCAACTATCTTCACATTGCCCATGATAAGCCCGTCTTATCTAACAAAATCACAATTACCGTAGAATAGCTATGCGTCATTTAAAACGTGCAAAGCCACTCTCGACACCTAGCCTTAAGTCTTAATGAAAATAAATAGGCGATTATTATTAGCCAGTGGGCTCTCACTAGGGATGGGCGCCGCCTTAGGAACGTACGCTTGGCGCCGTGGGCTACGCTATCCGGCTCTTAGTTTTGAGCCACATAGCTTGCCCGATCAACTTGAAACCGAATTCGGCAACTTCTTCTACACAGACTTGGTACACCTAACAGCGAATACTAGTAAAGACCAAGCAAGGCTTTACACAGAGCATTTTCGCGCTTACGCACCAGAGCCCAAACTGAACATAAACGGCAAAGGCAAGCCGCTAAGTTTTTCGGTCAACAATGTCTCTGAGGCGGCAAAATTGGTCTTAAAAACTAAAGCATCCATCGATTTAAGCGAACAAATAGAGGGGATCACTCGTATCGTTGAAGTTAAGCCCACCAACCAGCAGTTTGAACTCCATTGGCAACTCCCAGAAGGCGAAACAAGGCGCTTCGCTATTATTGGCGATACCGGTGCGAACGCAGAACTTGGCGCATGCATCAATCGTGCGCAAGAACTTGGAGCCGATTACCTATTACATTTAGGCGACTTTAATTATGTTAACGGAGAATACGTAAAAGCAATAGAAGCATTTAATAACGCACCATTACCGTGCTTTGTTAGCGTGGGCAATCATGACTTTCACGACAATGGCTTAATCTACCACCATTTTCGCAGTGAAATTGGCCCTATGAACAATGCCTTTTACGTAAACGGAGTGCGTCTCGTCAATCTCGATACAGGGGCTGATTTTTTTCCCGCACAATCAGGAAATAGAGGCAAACTACTCACATCACTTGCACAATCACCGCAACCACAAATTGTGTTTACACACCGACCGTTAAAAGACCCAAGGCCTCACGATGATCATAATATAGGCGGAGTCGGGGAAGTCGCATGGCTGACTAAAGCCATCAAAAAAGCCGGTGGTGGTTATTTTGTAAACGGACACGTTCATCATAGCGCCGAATTCGAAGTTGACGGCATTCGTCAGTATACCGCCGGAGAAGGCTTAGGCCATGAAGACCTTGTATTACAAAAACAAATAGCAACGCTGTTAATCGCTGACATCTCACCAGAGGCTGAGATAGATTTTAGTTGGCAAAATCTTAATATTCCGTGGGCTGCACACCTAAGTGAGACTCACGCTAAAAAACTTAAACGTGATGGCCGCCTGCGCCAACTTGAATGGTATCGAAACTTGGGCTTTATTAATCAAGGCAACTTTAAATAATCCTATGAGCAAAAAGACCCCGGAGATTAATTACACCTTAGTTCATGGAACCTTTGGTGCAAAATCTGCTTGGTTAAACGAAACAAGTACTGAAAATTCACAAGGATTCAGGGCTTTATTAAAAAACAAAAATGCCACTAACGTTACCTTTACTATTCCTAGACCGTGGGGTGGTACAAGCCTGTTTAGTAAAATTCGCGATCTAACCAACCAAGCTAGACTCAATGGTGCAAAACAACTTAGTGATAGCTTAACAAAATTACCAAAAGCCAATTCTAATTTTATTATTGCTCACAGTCATGGCGGCAACGTCGCCATGTATGCTGTTCAAGATGAAGCCGCTCGTTCGAATGTTGATGGAATTATTTGCCTTGCCACACCATTTTTATACCCACGTCGCAGGCCATTAAGCATCAGCACCCTGCTTATTTCACTAGCAATTATAATTGTCGGCTTCGTTCAATTTTCTTTACGTTATGATTTATTAAACAGCTCAGTCCTCACATGGTGTATGGCACTGTTAGTATTTGTTACTTCAGTCATCATTCCTAGCGCTCTCATCTTTCAAATTATCCGTCAGCGCTTTAGCAGTGATATTTCTCTGGACGAACATATTGAGAAATTGAGTTTTATTGACCCTAAAATACCGATTTTATTAATACGTGCTAGCGGTGATGAAGCAACCGGCTTACTACGTGCCGGCCAATTTTTCAATTGGTTAGCGGGTGTTGCAATGCGCATTGGAGGCCGCAAGCTTAATATCTTTCTTTGTGTCGGGCTTCTGATATTCGGGTGGTCGTCCTATCGTCGCTTTGATTGGCTACCCGACCACATTTTGGTGCTACTATCATCCGCGTTGATTTGTATTGCTGCAATCATGGTCATGATGCTTGTGGTGCTGACTCTATCCAGAGTTTTTGTCGGCTTTGACGCCTGGCGATGGGTTGGCGAGATAGAAACGATGACCGAAGATGGCCCACCAGGTATAACCTCAGAGTTCGAAGTATTAACCCCACGACCTCCAAATAGCGGTCTATCGCACACAAATATAGTCACACAACAAGAAACTATCAGCGTAATCAATAATTGGTGTGAACGGCAAATAGCAAACAAGCGCGAAACCTAAAACGCCAAACCATAATCACCCGGTACGGCCCATAATGCTTAGCCTCGAAAGTGACCTTAGACAGATCTTTTTTTTCGAGAACCACCTAAGACCTTAAAGCTAAGCCCAGCCTTATCTTGTAAGCGCGCCAGCAAAGCGTCACCCATTGAACTCGCAGGAGTCCAAAAACCACCGCCTACAGAGACATTATCTTTTGCTAAACATATGGCCGATTCGGCCAACATTTTAGATGTCGATCCATATCCGGGATCACTATCACCATGCAAATGCGTGGCAAAAGAGTTGCCGTCACGAGTTTTACCAACAAATTGAATATTGTAAAAACCTGGATCGTTTGGGTCGACTAGGGGGCCTTCACCCTGAGCGGGTAAAACCTTGGCAAGCAGAGCACGACCTGGCCGAACAGCGCTGCTTAACATCATACTTTTTATCGCAGCAGAAATGCTCTTAGCCAATAAATATCCTTTGATTCCCGGACCAACCACCATTGTTTCGCTGTACTTGAAGTCTTCGCCGTAATCAAAGTTCATAAGCGCATTTGAACGACGAACGATACGCGTATTTACTCCTGCCATAACAAAAGGCGCCGTCCATTTTTGCATATCATCGCTATAGATAACGCTAGATTGATCTTGTTGATCAGGCCCAGCAAAGCTATCACTGGGATTTAAAGAATACGGGTTGGCTAGCAAGCGTCGGACGCTTTTATCTTTAACGGCCAACTCAATAATATTGATCATTGATGCAATTGTACCGCCACTTGCTCCGCCTTTGGTCTTGAGTAAGTTATAGCTTATCGATTGCAATGACTCACCAAGTTGTTCGCGAGCTTTCTTTTGTGTAAAGAAAACGCCCAGGTCGGATGGAATAGAGTCAAAACCGCAACTATGGACAATCCTTGCGCCACTATTCTTGGCGGCCTCTGAATGTGTATCAATCATGTCACGCATCCACGGCACCTCGCCACTTAAATCAACGTAGTCAGTACCCTGCTCCGCACACAGCTTCACTAACAACGAGCCATAATGTGCATAAGGACCGACTGTAGAAATAACGACCTTGGTATCCGCCACTAGAGCATGCAAATTTTCCTTATCATTACTGTCCGCCAGTATAAGTGCTGGCTGTGGCTCTTTATCTAGTTGCAAAAATGATTGCGTATTGGCGAGCTTATCGGCATCACGGCCAGCGATAGCCCAGCGAAGTTGAGCTTGCGAATAATGATCGGCTAAGTGTCTCGCAACCCATTTGCCAGTAAAGCCGCTTGCGCCCCAAACCACGACATCGTATTTCTTACCCATAAATGAATGCTATTGTTGGCGATTGATTAAACTAACCATAACACCGATTCAATACAACTTAACTAATAGCTCACATGTGCTTGGCACAATATACGACCAAGCAAAAGACAATTATATTTAACTATTATGGATAGATTGCCTATTAAACGGTACTCTAAGCCCTATAAAAACAACAAATGATCTTTAATGATTCGTTTGATTACATCAAAGGAGATACATCATTTTTATTACTGATTTAAACGTTATGCCTATGCAAGCGCTGGCACAACAAGTAGAAGAACGTGGCAGTCAGGTTTACCTTCGTCAACCTAAAAATGGGGTCTACCACGAATTAACATGGGCTCAGGTTTATGATCAATCTCTGCGCCTCGCTCAAGGCTTATTAGACAACGGCTTAGAGAAGGGAGACAGAGTAGCAATCATTTCGACCAACTGCGCGGAGTGGTTTATCGCTGATTTTGCCATTATAGCCGCAGGCTTAGTGCCGACCCCCATTTATGCCACCGCCGGGCACGATACAATTGAATATATTCTAAAACACAGTGGCGCTAAAGCCGTCTTTATCGGGTCCTTAGCAAAGACCTCAGTTGCGGTAGGCGCAGTTCCAAACGGCGTTAAAACGATTGCAATGAGCGAAGGCCCTAAGCAAACCGACTTAACGCTCACACAATTGGTCAACGACAGTGCGGCTTTAAAACAAACATACCAAGCGCAAGTGCAGGATATGTTTTCAATCGTGTATACATCAGGCTCTACCGGCGCCCCCAAAGGAGTGGTGCTAACCTATAAGAATGCGGCTTTTTCTGGTACAGCCGGAGCCAAACTTACGGCAGACCATCGAGGTGGAAACGAAGAACGATATCTGTCCTACTTACCATTGGCCCACGTAACGGAGCGAGGCTTAGTGGAATACGCGAGTCTCTACACTGGAGCGACGGTCACCTTTAATGAGTCAATCGATACGTTTATTGACGACCTATGTAGTGCGGAAGTGACGTTCTTTTTATCAGTACCGCGTTTATGGGTAAAGTTCCAATCGAAAGTTCTAGCAAGTATTCCTGAGAAAAAACTCGATTTTATGCTCAAGATACCAATATTAAATTCCATTATCAAAAACAAGATAAAAGCACAATTAGGCTTTTCTAATACACTAGCTTTTGGCAGTGGATCTGCACCGATCTCTGCGTCTGTTCTTGAATGGTTTGCGAAATTAGACATTAACATTTCAGAAGGTTGGGGGATGTCAGAAACCATCGGTTTGGCAACCACAAACTTTCCGTTTAAAAAGCAAAAGCTAGGCACTATTGGTGCTCCTGTCGATGGCTTCGAATTAAGGTTGTCAGAACAAGGTGAGATTCAGATCAAAGGTGATGGCTTATTTCAAGAATACTATCGTAACCCGGAAACTACAGCTGCCTCGTTCACTAACGATGGCTTTTTAAGAACCGGAGATAAAGGTGAAGTTGATTCAGATGGCTTTTACCGAATCACTGGCCGGGTTAAAGACTTGTTTAAATCGGGCAAAGGAAAGTATGTCGCACCGGTACCAATAGAATCTAAAATGGGCGCCAACGTGTTAATCGAACAAATCTGTGTCATGGGAAGTGGCTTACCAGCCGCAATGGCGGTCATTGTGTTATCTAAAGAGGTCGCCAATAAAATGAATCAAGATCAGATCGAAGAAAGCCTTTTAAATACAGTTAAGGAAGTAAACAGCAAAATAGAAAAACATGAGGTTATCGGCGGCATATACATTGTGAAGGAGGAATGGTCGATCGAAAATGGCTTGCTAACACCGACTCTTAAGGTCAAACGCAGTCAACTCGAAGACAAATATTTGTCGGTACTTGAGGATCAAACAAACGATGTTGTTTGGGAACAATAATATCAATGACAGATCGCATTAACTTAGCAGTCCTTTTACGCGCTAACGCCTTGATAATCGCGTAAGCCAAAGTCTTGAACAAAAAAACCCCTGCACAAACAGGGGTTTTCTGATCTATAACGCTATAACTAGCGCTTTATGACTACGCCTTATAGTGGCATGAACATTTGATTATTCAGCCGTCGAAGCTGTTTCATCTGAATCTTCATAAGCGTCAAAAGCTGCTTCTGCATCGGCAGTTTCTTGATTCAAAAGCGCCGCTAATTCAGCTTCTTTCTCTTCGTCCTCACGACGTCGACGCACACGATCTTCATGATACGCCAAACCAGTACCTGCAGGAATCAGTCGACCTACAACAACGTTCTCTTTCAAGCCACGTAAGTGATCGACTTTGCCTGCAATCGAAGCCTCAGTTAGCACTCTTGTGGTTTCTTGGAAAGACGCGGCCGAAATAAACGATTCAGTCGTCAACGATGCTTTAGTAATACCAAGCAATACTGGCACCGCCTGCGCTGGAACAATATCGTCTTTAGCCGCTTTCTCATTCGTTTCTAACCAACGAGTACGTTCTATTTGCTCACCTGGCAGTAACTTAGTATCACCCGGCTTGGTAATTTTAACCTTACGCAGCATTTGACGAATAATAACTTCTATATGCTTGTCGTTAATGGTTACACCTTGCAAACGATAAACATCTTGTACTTCGTCAACAATGTAATCCGTCAAAGATTCTTTACCTTTGAGCGCCAAGATATCTTCTGCGACCGGTGAACCATCTACAACAATTTCGCCACGCTCTACAGTCTCACCTTCGAATACATTAATGGTTCGACCTTTCAAAATAAGCGTTTCATGCGACTCGCCAGATGGATCTGTTATCACCAAACGTTGCTTGCCTTTAGTTTCTTTACCAAAACTCACAACCCCCGATGCGGTAGCCATAATGGCTGCATCTTTAGGCTTACGAGCTTCAAACAGTTCGGCCACACGTGGCAAACCACCGGTAATATCACGCGTTTTAGAGGACTCTTGTGGAATACGTGCTAGCACGTCACCGCCGCCCACTTTTTGCCCGTCATCAACAGTTACAATTGCACCAGCTTGCAGCGTATAACGCGCTGGCACATCGGTGCCTGCAATGGTCAATTGCTTACCACGACCATCAACTAATTCAATCGTTGGCTTAAGATCACGTGCCGTACCACGACGTTCGGCTGGATCGATAACCTCGTAAGAAGTAACACCCGTAAGTTCGTCTGTTTGCTTGATAACCGTCATGTTTTCAGTCATCTCAGAGAACTTAACCTTACCTGCAACCTCGGTAATAATTGGGTGTGTATGAGGGTCCCACTTAGCAACAATCTGGCCCGCTTCAATAGCGTCACCATCATTCACTTCCAATACCGCGCCATAAGGTAACTTGTAGCGTTCTCTATCTGAGCCATTTTGATCTTGTACAATCAACTCACCCGAACGAGCAACAACTACTTGTTTCTTGTCTGAGTTAGTAACCGAACGAATGTTCTCTAGCTTAACCGAACCGGTGTTCTTAACTTCAATATTAGATACTGACGCACCCGCGGTGGCCGCACCACCAATATGGAACGTACGCATCGTAAGCTGTGTACCTGGCTCGCCGATTGATTGTGCCGCAATAACACCAACCGCTTCACCTCGATTCACGATATGACCGCGAGCTAAGTCTCGACCATAACAACTTGAACAAATACCATAACGCGTGTCACAAGTAACCGCCGAGCGAACAGTAACTTCGTCAACATTGTTTTCTTCAATCAACTCGAACAGTTTCTCGTCAATCATTGTGCCGTTAGGTACAACAACACTATCATTGATATTTGAAATTACATCTCCAACCACCACACGACCAAGAATACGATCTCTAAGCGGAATCACCACGTCACCGCCTTGTACGAGAGCTTTTCGTTTCACACCATTTTCAGTGCCGCAATCTTGTTCGGTGACAACCAAGTCTTGACAAACATCGACTAAACGACGAGTCAAGTAACCCGAGTTAGCGGTTTTTAGTGCCGTATCGGCCAAACCTTTACGCGCCCCGTGAGTTGAAATAAAGTAATGAGACACATTCAAACCTTCGCGGAAGTTCGCAGTGATCGGTGTTTCGATAATAGAACCATCCGGTTTCGCCATCAAACCACGCATACCTGAGAGCTGACGAATTTGCGCATGTGAACCACGCGCACCCGAGTCGGCCATCATATAAATCGAATTAAACGACTCTTGCTCTTGTGTTTCACCTTCGGCATCTACGACTTCGTCTGAACCGAGGTTATCCATCATTTTGTTAGCAATGTTCTCGGAAGTTCGAGTCCAAATATCGACGACTTTGTTATAACGCTCACCGTCAGTCAATAGACCGGAGGAATACTGCTCCTGAATATGCTTCACTTCATCTTCAGCTTCATCAACGATCTCATGCTTTTCAGCAGGAACAACCATGTCGTCAACACCGATAGAAATACCAGCCATGGCCGCGTGCTTAAAACCTGTGTACATTAATTGATCGGCAAAAATTACGGTCTCTTTCATTCCGACCGTTCGGTAGCACAAATTAATGGTCTCAGAGATGGTTTTCTTTTTCATCTTCTGATTGATCGCCGCATATGGCATACCTTTTGGAAGAATATCCGATAATAATGCACGACCAGTTGTGGTCTCATGTAGGTCTCTTCGATGTTCACTTTCGCCGGTATCGGGATCAGTAATCGTTTCGTCGATACGTACTTTTATCTTAGCGTGTAAAGAAATATGACCTGCGTCATAGGCGCGGCGCACCTCATCAACATTTGAGAAGGCTTTGCCTTCACCTTCAACGTTAATCATTTCGCGCGTCATATAATACAAGCCCAAGACGATGTCTTGCGATGGCACGATGATCGGGTCACCGTTTGCTGGTGACAAAATATTATTGGTAGACATCATCAATGTGCGCGCTTCAAGCTGCGCTTCGATTGACAAAGGTACGTGTACCGCCATTTGGTCGCCATCAAAGTCAGCGTTGTACGGCGTACAAACAAGCGGATGCAATTGAATCGCTTTACCTTCGACCAATACAGGTTCAAACGCCTGGATGCCTAAACGGTGAAGTGTCGGCGCACGGTTAAGCATAATTGGGTGCTCTCGAATTACTTCATCGAGAATGTCCCAAACATCCGGCGTTTCTGCTTCTACCAATTTCTTAGCTTGTTTAATGGTGGTCGCTAGACCACGTAACTCTAACTTATTAAAGATAAACGGCTTGAACAATTCTAAGGCCATTTTCTTTGGCAAACCGCATTGATGGAGGCGCAGGGTTGGACCTACAACAATCACCGAACGACCAGAATAATCAACACGTTTACCAAGCAAGTTTTGACGGAAACGTCCTTGCTTACCTTTGATCATATCCGCTAAAGATTTCAACTGACGTTTATTAGCCCCGGTAATCGCTTTACCGCGACGGCCATTGTCCAATAAAGCATCAACCGACTCTTGCAGCATGCGTTTTTCATTTCGCACAATGATGTCTGGCGCATTCAAATCCAGCAATCGGCGTAGACGATTGTTACGATTAATAACGCGACGATAAAGATCATTCAAATCCGAGGTTGCAAAACGCCCTCCATCTAGTGCAACCAATGGGCGCAGATCAGGTGGAAGAACCGGCAACACTTCCATAATCATCCAACGCGGATCGTTACCTGAGCTTTGAAAAGCTTCAAGAACCTTCAAACGCTTAGTGATGTTTTTTATTTTAGTTTCCGAACCCGTATTCGCCATGTCTTCGCGGAGGCGCTCAATTTCAGTAACGATGTTAACGTCGCCTAGCAATACTTTAATCGCTTCGGCACCCATCGCAGCTTTAAACTCATCGCCGTATTCTTCAACAGCATCCAGATAAGCCTCTTCCGTCATCAAGGTTTTTGCCTCAAGCGGAGTCATACCTGGATCTATGACGATGTAGGCTTCGAAATATAAAACGCGTTCGATTTCACGAACCGTCATATCAAGCATTAAGCCTAAACGCGACGGTAAGGATTTCAAAAACCAAATATGAGCAACCGGACAAGCTAGGTCAATATGACCCATGCGCTCGCGACGCACTTTAGTCAGTGTGACTTCAACACCGCATTTTTCGCAAATTACGCCACGATGTTTTAAGCGTTTGTACTTACCACATAGGCATTCGTAATCGGAAGTTGGACCAAATAACTTGGCGCAAAACAAACCATCACGTTCCGGCTTAAAGGTACGATAATTAATAGTTTCCGGTTTTTTAACTTCACCGAATGACCACGAGCGAATCTTCTCTGGTGAAGCGATACTGACCCGGATTGAGTCAAAATCATCGTTTACCGCACCAGGTTGTTTAAATAGATTTAGTAGATCTTGCATTGTTCTTCCCTCTGTTTAGGAACCAGTTTGGTAACGATTAGCTAATTGACTCTTCTTGTAACTCGATATTAAGGCCGAGTGATCGAACCTCTTTAACAAGCACATTAAAAGACTCAGGCATATTTGCCTCAACTTGATAGTTACCCTTAACAATGTTTTCGTACATCTTCGTACGACCACTCACGTCATCGGATTTCACCGTTAACATCTCTTGCAAGGTATAAGCAGCACCGTAGGCTTCAAGTGCCCATACCTCCATCTCACCAAAACGCTGACCACCAAACTGAGCTTTACCACCCAGCGGTTGTTGCGTAATCAAGCTATAAGGCCCAGTTGAACGAGCATGCATCTTATCGTCAATCAAATGGTTGAGCTTCAACACGTACATATAACCAACCGTGACGGGACGATCGAACTTATCGCCAGTTCGGCCATCATACAAAGTAGTTTGTCCTGAAACTGGTAAGTCGGCTAATTCCAACAGACTCTTAATTTCAGATTCGGCGGCACCATCGAATACTGGTGTTGCCATTGGAACACCACCCGTTAGATTACCGGCCATTTCCATCACTTCATCGTCGCTAAGGGCTTTGAGGTCTTCAGGCTTACCACTATTGTTGTAAATTTTTCCTAGAAAATCTCTTACTTGCTTGGCTGATTTTTCTTGGCGTAACATTTCGTTGATTTTTTTACCAAGTCCAGCGGCTGCCCAACCAAGATGTACTTCTAATACCTGGCCTACGTTCATCCGCGACGGAACACCCAATGGATTCAGAACAATATCCACCGTGGTTCCATCTTCCATAAATGGCATATCTTCGACAGGAACGATTTTAGAGATAACACCCTTATTACCATGACGACCCGCCATTTTGTCACCTGGTTGTAAGCGACGTTTAACGGCTACGAACACTTTCACCATTTTCAAAACGCCTGGCGCCAAGTCATCGCCAGCTTCAAGCTTACGACGCTTCTCATCGAACAACTCATCAAAATAAGTGCGTTGCTGTACTAAAGACTCACTAAGCTGCTCTAACTTATCCGCCGCATCACTATTAGTTAAACTAATTTCGAACCACTTAGTTCGATCCGTTTCTTCTAAGTATGATGCCGTTACCTTTTGGCCTTTCTTCAAGCCAGGGGCTTTAACCACCTCTTTGTTTTTAAGAAGCTTCTCGATACGAGCATAAGCGTCTTCTTCAACAATTCGGTATTGTTCGTTTAAATCTTTACGCACACTGGCCAATTCCGATTCTTCATTGGCTAAAGCTCGAGTATCTTTTTCTACACCATCACGAGTAAACACAGACACATCGATAACAGTACCTTTCATGGAAGAAGGTACGCGTAACGAAGTATCTTTTACATCCGACGCTTTTTCACCAAAGATGGCGCGCAATAATTTTTCTTCTGGAGTTAATTGAGTTTCGCCTTTTGGCGTTACCTTACCAACTAGAATATCGCCACCTTTAACTTCAGCGCCAACATAAACAATACCGGCTTCATCAAGGCGCCCTAAAGCATGTTCACCAACATTAGGAATGTCACGCGTGACTTCCTCTGAACCGAGTTTTGTGTCACGTGCAATACAGGTTAGTTCTTCAATATGGATAGTCGTATACACGTCTTCTTTAACAAGATTCTCTGAAATAAGAATCGAGTCTTCAAAGTTGTAACCGTTCCAAGGCATGAAAGCCAACATCACGTTACGGCCAAGCGCTAGCTCACCCATGTCGGTTGATGGACCATCTGCTAAAACATCACCACGCTCAATCGAGTCACCCGCTTTTACCAATGGGCGTTGATTAATGTTGGTATTTTGATTTGAACGCGTATATTTAGTCAGGTTGTAAATATCCACACCTGAGTCACCATCGCTCACCTCATTTTCATGAACCCGTACCACGATTCGAGCTGCATCAACTGACTCAACCGAACCACCGCGTTTAGCAGTAAGTGCCACACCAGAGTCCACCGCAACGGTGCGTTCCATACCTGTACCGACCAACGGTTTTTCACTTCGAATAGTTGGCACAGCTTGGCGTTGCATATTCGAGCCCATCAATGCGCGGTTAGCGTCATCGTGCTCTAAAAATGGAATCAATGACGCGGCCACAGATACGATTTGCGATGGCGCCACATCGATAAACTCAACTTGCGCCGGAGTTGCCAATGAAAATTCATTTCGATGTCGGCAGTTAACCAATTCATCAGTCAACTTACCTTTCCCATCAACTTCAGCATTGGCCTGTGCAATAACAAATTTGCGTTCTTCAATAGCCGATAGGTACGCTACCTCATCAGTAACTTTACCCTTCTCGACTTTTAAATAAGGTGTTTCCAAAAAGCCGAAATCATTAGTGCGAGCATAAACAGCCAGCGAATTAATTAGACCAATATTTGGCCCCTCGGGCGTCTCAATTGGGCATACTCGACCATAATGCGTTGGATGCACGTCTCGAACTTCAAAGCCGGCACGTTCTCGAGTTAAACCACCCGGGCCGAGCGCAGAAACACGTCGTTTGTGGGTCACTTCCGACAGTGGGTTAGTTTGGTCCATAAACTGAGACAATTGCGAAGAACCAAAAAATTCTTTTACTACGGCCGATACAGGCTTAGCGTTAATTAAATCTTGCGGGGTTAAACCTTCCGCTTCGGCCAAGGTTAAACGCTCACGTACCGCACGCTCTACACGCACCAAACCTACTCGAAATTGGTTTTCTACTAATTCGCCAACCGAACGTACCCGACGATTACCTAAATTATCGATATCATCGATATCGCCTCGACCATTTTTAAGATCGATCAGGGTCTTCATTACATCGATGATGTCTTGCTTGCTTAAAATCCCTGCGCCTTCATCAGACTCACGATTTAAACGTCGGTTAAACTTCATACGACCAACCGTCGATAAATCGTAACGATCAGCGTTAAAAAACATATTAGCAAACAAGCCTTGAGCCGCTTCTTTTGTGGGCGGCTCGCCTGGGCGCATCATGCGATAGATTTCTACTTGCGCTTCCAACTCACTATTGGTTGGGTCGGCACGTAGGGTTTCAGAGACATACGCACCTTGATCGATATCATTGGTGTAGATAACTTCTATCTTTTTAACACCCTTCTCGATAAACGCTTCTAATAATTCTTCACTAACAACTTGGTTAGCTTCAGCTAGCAATTCTCCAGTTTCTGTATCAGCGATGTCTTTAGCCAACGATCGACCAACAAAGTAATCTTTGGGTACCGCAATTGAAGTAAGCTTGGCTTCCTCCATCTCTCGGATATGTCGAGCCGTTATGCGACGCCCAGCCTCGACCACAACGCCGCCGCGTTTTTTGGTGATATCAAAGGCAAGTTGCTCACCGCGCATACGAGACGGCACAAGGTCCATCGAAATTTCTTTCTCAGACACATTAAAGGTGTCGTTATCGAAAAACATCTCCAGAATTTCTTGTGTCGAATAGCCAAGCGCTCGCAATAAGATTGTGGCCGCTAATTTACGACGGCGGTCAATACGAATAAACACGAGGTCTTTAGGGTCAAACTCAAAATCCAACCAAGAACCACGGTAAGGGATAATCCGTGCAGAGAATAATAGCTTTCCAGATGAGTGCGTCTTACCACGGTCATGGTCAAAAAACACACCTGGCGAGCGGTGCAATTGCGCAACGACAACCCGTTCCGTACCGTTTACTACAAACGTCCCGTTGTCGGTCATCAAAGGCATATCGCCGAGGTAAACAGTTTGCTCTTTAACTTCCTTAATCGTTTTTGTGCCAGTGGATTTACCTTCTTCTTTGTTGTAAATCACCAAACGCATTTTAACGCGTAACGGAGCTGAGTAGATTAGACCTCGTTGCTGACATTCACGCACGTCAAATGCTGGCACGCCCAAACGATAGCTTACGAACTCCAGCGAAGCGCTACCGTTAAAACTCTCAATCGGGAAAACAGACTGAAACGCGGCCTGCAAGCCTTTGGTAGGACGCCCATCGGGGTCCGCATCAGCTTGTAAAAACTTTCTATACGACTCTAACTGAGTCTGCAGTAAATAAGGGATTGGTAAAACGCCTTCTGGACGTTTTGAAAAGCTATTTCTAATTCGCTTTTTCTCAGTAAACGAGTAACCCATGGATAAACCTCTGTTTTTACAAACCGTGGAGCATTCACTTTATTTAGCAGCGCAATGCTCGTTAATGTTTAAAATGACCTAAGTCTAAAAGCCCATACCAAACAAATGATACGAACTTTAATGACTCCCTCTTATAAACGGGATAAGGCTGGCCGGTTTCCACCAGCCAGCCTTTGAACTAAACCCCGTTTAGGGAGCGGCACAAATGACCTTGTACCTACAGTTGAAACTCTTATTTCAACTCTATAGAAGCACCAGCTTCTTCTAAAGTCTTTTTCATTTCTTCTGCTTCTGCTTTCGCAACGGCTTCTTTCATTGTTGCTGGCGCGCTCTCTACCATGTCTTTAGCTTCTTTTAAACCAAGACCTGTAGCACCACGCACGGCTTTAATGACCGCCACTTTGTTTTCACCGAAACTGGTAAGAACAACGTCGAACTCGTCTTTCTCTTCGGCACCACCAGCGTCTGCGCCACCTGCTCCAGGAGCAGCTACCGCGACCGCAGCAGCCGCTGCAGATACGCCGAATTTTTCTTCCATTTCTGAGATCAACTCAGAAAGTTCCAAAACAGACATTGAAGCAATCGCTTCTAAGATATCTTCTTTACTCATTTGTAAAACCTCTATGGACCTAATAGCCCATCATTAAAATGTAAAAACTGGTTGAAACGAATCGTTGAAAGCCTAAGCGGCTTCTTTCTGATCACGTACCGCAGCCAAACCACGGGCGAATTTTGTAGGCACTTCGTTGAGTGTTTGCACAAACTTGGCAACCGGCGCTTGCATGGTTCCCATAAGTTTGGCGAGCAACTCGTCACGACTCGGAAGAGCCGCAAGCGCTTTCACATCACCTTCAGTCAACAACGCACCCTGCATAGAGCCCGCTTTAATGTTGAACGCGTCATACTCTTTGGCATATTTGTTAATCACCTTGGCAACAGCAACGGGATCTTCCGAAGCTGCAAATGCCAATGGACCAACCAATAAGTCATCTAAGCATGCATGATCGGTGTCTTGGACAGCGCGTCTTAAAAGCGTATTTTTCACCACTTTCAAATACACATTATTGTCGTAAGCTTCGCGACGTAGAGTTTTCATTTGCTCTACGGTTAATCCACGATACTCGGCAACAACGGTAGCTTGCGCGTCTTTAACAACGGCAGAGACGTCTTCAACAACCTGTTTCTTTTGATCAAGATTTAGGCTCATATCAGAGCAACCTCCAGTTTTGGCACCCTTACAATCGGCTTACAAAAGTAAAACCTTTCTCTGGGACACCATCTACGTAGGACATTAAGTTCTATCTTAGTTTTAGAGCCATTAGTTTTTACGCCTTGAGCAAAAAACTAAAACAGCACTCCTACGGTCTTTGACACACCCTCTGAAGTATTTCAGAGAGCACCCAATGTAAACAAACTCAGTCTTTCTCGATTAATTAAAACTGAGGAAGCGTTTGTCTGTCTACACGAATACCAGGCCCCATACTTGTGGATACTGATACTCGCTTAAAGTACTGACCTTTGGCAGCAGAAGGCTTAGCCTTATGCAATGACGCCAACAAGGCCTCGAAATTTTCGTTCAGTGCATCCGTTGAAAAAGAAGCTTTCCCAATGGTGCAATGAATAATGCCGGCCTTGTCGATTCGATATTGAACCTGACCCGCCTTAGCATTTTTAACTGCTGTTTCTACATCCGCGGAAACAGTGCCAGTCTTTGGGTTTGGCATCAGCCCTTTCGGACCTAGGATTTGCCCAAGTTGACCAACTACGCGCATCGCATCAGGCGTAGCGATAACAAGATCGAAATCCATCTCACCTTTTTTAACTTGCTCGGCGAGGTCATCCATGCCAACAATATCTGCGCCCGCAGCTTTGGCCTTTTCCACATTGTCACCGTCGGTGAACACAGCAACCCGTACTGATTTACCTGTACCATTTGGTAGCACAGTTGCGCCACGTACAGCTTGATCCGATTTACGCGCATCAATACCTAAGTTAATCGCAACATCGACACCTTCGTCGAACTTTGCAGTTGCTGTATCTTTCGCCAATTGAAATACTTCTTCAAGAGGATAAAAGTGATCTGGGTTTACTTTTTCAGTAACCGCTTTAAATCGTTTGCTTGAATTTGCCATGATTACACCTCGTCCGTCTCAATTCCCATGCTACGCGCAGAACCAGCAATAATTTTTACCGCTGCGTCGACGTCATAGGCGTTCAAGTCAGCCATTTTAACTTGTGCAATTTCTTCTAATTGCGCGCGCGTCACTCTACCAACTTTGTCAGTGTGAGGAACGCCAGAGCCTTTTTGAATACCAGCCGCTTTCTTCAACAACACTGAAGCAGGCGGAGTTTTCATTATGTAGGTGAAACTTTTATCAGCGTAAACAGTGATCACGACTGGAACCGGAAGACCTTTCTCCATTTCCTGAGTAGCCGCATTAAACGCCTTACAAAATTCCATAATATTCACACCATGCTGACCCAAGGCTGGACCAACTGGAGGACTTGGATTAGCGCCACCGGCGGGCACTTGAAGCTTAATTAAAGCATCGACTTTCTTAGCCATTTTTTACTCCGTAGCATTTCTAAAAACGCTATTGTTTGGGTACCAACGTTTGGGCTACAAACTCCCCGGTTCTCTTTAAGTTTAAGTTCACCCTGCCAACTTAAAAGTCGCAGGCGCTCTCCTAAAAAAATTTCACTAGGCCTCTGTTTGAGTGTCAGTAGTGATACTTAAACAAGGCGCGATTTGAATATCAGCGCGGAGCGTACTGTAGTACGTGAGCACTGAGATTTAAATCGCAACGCCGAGTAAGCGTCACTAATGGCTCTAAAACTAGCCTTTCTCTACTTGACCGAAATCCAGCTCTACCGGCGTCGATCGTCCAAAAATCGAAACAGCAACACGCAATTTCGATTTTTCATAATTCACATCTTCAACAGTACCATTAAAGTCCGCAAATGGACCTTCGGTAACACGCACTAACTCGCCAGGCTCAAAAGAGAACTTATGACGCGGCGCGTCAGCACCATCTTGAACCTGTTGTAAAATTCCCATCGCTTCAGCATCCGTCAGAGGTGTAGGATCTGATGCCTTTCCTCCAATAAACCCTGATACGCGCGGGGTACTCTTAACTAAATGCCATGACTCGTCATTCATAATCATCTGCACGAGCACATATCCAGGGAAAAACTTACGCTCACTGGTACGCTTTTGACCGGCTTTCATTTCCACCACGTCTTCAGTTGGCACTAAAATTTCGCCAAACAAATCCTCCATCCCATGGCGAGCGATACGCTCCTCCAAAGACAGCTTTACGCGCTTCTCATAGTTTGAAAAAGCTTGCACGACAAACCAACGCATCTCTTGCTCAGACGCTTCACTAGCGACAGCAGAGGGGTCTTGCGAATCTTCTATAATGTCTGTCATCTCATTTTCCTCGGCCAAAACTAATCATCCACACCTAATAAAAAGTCATAGATGACTTCAAACACAATACTGTCAATCATCCAAAGAAACAAAGCAACTATCACGACAGCAACCAAAACAATCAAGGTTGTCTGGCGAGTTTCTGGCCATGTTGGCCACACCATTTTACGAAGCTCAGTTCGAGACCCTTTAGAAAATTCAATAAAACTAGCGCCCTGCGTAGACATTGCAGCAACAAAAGCTGCAATCACTATCGCCGCAAGCAACACTAAAATACGGATCACAATGGAGACATCTTGCCCGACTAAATCAGGAAGCTGATAGTAGGCATAACCACCCCCAAACAATATAAGCACCGCCAATAACAGCTTGATTTTATCAACCATCAATCTCTCTCATGCGCCAGATTTAATTATCAATCTAGAGCTCAAACTAATCTTTAAAATACGAATAAAATCCGCATTTACACCACGTATTTTTAGAAAATACTTAACTGCCACAACACATTAGTGGCAGGCCAGGAGGGAATCGAACCCCCAACCTACGGTTTTGGAGACCGTCGCTCTGCCAATTGAGCTACTGGCCTTAACTAAATTTCTTATAAAAATCAGCCCCTTAGGCTTAACTTTTAAACTATAAATACGCAAAAAGGTGCGCTAATATACATTAGCGCACCGAGTTTATCCAGCCCTTTTGACTGCAATACGGAATTGCTATTTTTATCAACCAGTACCGCTACATAAAAGGCATCGAAACAATAACTTAAAAGCCTAAGAGCAGCATTAATCGGTAATTTTTGCAACTACGCCCGCACCAACAGTACGGCCACCTTCACGA
>CAYSUU010000028.1:0-24391 GCA_964434375.1 uncultured Gammaproteobacteria bacterium
GAGCGCTACACTGGCAGTGTAGAGGTCGGCGGTTCGATCCCGCCTAGCTCCACCAGAAGAGCCTTTATATTCGCAAAATTTACTTTGCAAATGTAAATTGCCAATGACCACAGGTGAAAGTGAAGGAAACTAGACGTCCCCATCGTCTAGAGGCCTAGGACACCGCCCTTTCACGGCGGTAACAGGGGTTCGAATCCCCTTGGGGACGCCATTAAAAAAGCCTTAGCACCAAAAGTGCTAGGGCTTTTTTAATGGCTTTACATTTCTTTTTGTTAGACCCCAAAACGGCAACGCGATAGCCCAATTATCTCAGCCTAATCTACCTGTTAAATTGCAAGGCAAAAGCGCGATCGTAAATCAACCCTGAAAAAGTTTGGACGAGCGGCGGTGCGCAAATTATTAAACACGCCTTTTTTGTTTTGTTTATTGGCCTAGAGCTATGGGAGCTAGGTAGTAAGACACAAGCAGAATAACCACAACCGCTATCAAATTTAAGCGAAAGCCCGTTTTAGCCATCGTCGCTAGACTCACTTCTCCAGTTGCGAAAACCACCGCATTCGGTCCCGTTGCCATTGGTAACATAAAAGCACAGCTAGCCGCCAAGGCTAAAGGGGCTGCCATCATTTCAATCGGCAAACCAGTTTGAATTGCGATTGCACCAATAACCGGCATTAATGCTGACGCGGTAGCTACATTGCTGGTAACTTCGGTAAGCGCTAATACGACCGCTGCAATTAAAAATATCAACACTGGTATAGGGTATGATGCAAATACCGAGAGAGCACTCCCAATATAGGCACTTAAGCCGGTAGAAGATATGGCTTGCGCGAGCGACATACCACCTCCAAACAATAATAGTACACCCCAAGGAATTGATTCTGCCACGCTCCAATCTAATAGCTTTTTACCTTTATTAGCCTTAGCGCCACCGGCAGGAATAACAAAACATAAAAGCACCGCAAAAATCGCGGTCACGTGATCAGTCAGACCAGAAAATGGCACATAACTTTCTCCTCCTATAACCACCTCCCAGCGGTTTAGGATTCTTCTAAACATCCACAAACCGGCGATCACTATAAATACGCATAAGGTGCGCTTTTCGGGCACCGTTATAGCACCCATTTTATCTAAACTGTCACTGACTTTTGCGCGTGCATTATCTGCGCCTGTATTGGGTATCTTAAACACCCATTTACACAATGTTAGCCAAACTAGAGGTAATAATAGAATAACGACCGGTATTCCGATCATCATCCATTGGGAAAAACTTATTTCATTACCACCTTGTTGGCTTAAGTAGCCCATGACAATCAAGTTTGTCGGTGTACCTATCGGCGTTCCTAGACCACCAATTGAACAAGCATAAGCAATACCAAGCAAAAGCGCCAAGGTAAAGGGCTTGCTCGATCCTCCATCATCATTATGGACTGCCGCTGTCACGGAAAGCGCAATCGGCATCATCATAATCGCAGTTGCGGAATTAGATATCCACATCGATAACATGGCCGAAGCAAACATAAAACCACCAATCAAGCCCATTGGGCTAGCACCGACTCTTTTTACTACATGAAGTGCGATTCGCTCATGTAAGCCCCAATGTTCAATCGCTTTGGCAAAGATAAAACCACCCATCAAGAGAACCACAATCGGGTGCATGTAGGGCGCGGCTACGCTCGAAATCGAGCTGACTCCAAAGAGCGGCAATACAATTAATGGAAGCAATGAAGTAACCGGAATAGGCACCGCCTCTGTCACCCACCATATTGCCATTAACAAAAGTAAGGCGAGCGTTATCCAGGCACCGGGTACCTGTCCTGGCTCGACAAAATCAGCGGGCGCGCCCCATAGCAATATAAAACAGGCGATCATTGGACCTGCGACCAAACCAATAGGTGCCAACCGATTGCTTTGATTATGAATCTTGTTTTGCATACAACTAATCCAGCTGAGTTTTTCATAAGAAGCCTAAGATAAAACAAGCCTAGAACCTCTGAATATCTATTCTATATTAATGTAGCTGCCATCATGTAATTCACCCAAACTATATATTAATGACGTTTGTCTAATAGCCAAAAGTGCGCTGAATATTGATTGAGCCCACATAGTCCGATTGCTATGATAGCCGATATACCTAAATACTTATTCTGGCACACTAACGATAGCGTTTGCTTGCCATACTAGAGAGACAATACATGTCCAGCCTCACATTTAGTTCTTTTCGTGACAATTTTCTTGGCGGATCAGCGGATTGGTATAAAAACACCATTATCGCTTTTCTGATTATTAATCCAATTATTTGGTTCTCAGGCTTACATTTTATCGCCGGCTGGGTTCTCGTATTAGAATTTATCTTTACCCTCGCCATGGCGCTAAAATGTTACCCCTTGCAACCTGGTGGACTACTCGCATTGCAAGCCATAGTCATTGGAATGGCGTCGCCGGACACTGTTTATCACGAAGTTGAAGCCAACCTTAAAGTAATTCTATTACTCGTCTTTATGGTCGCTGGAATTCACTTTATGCGCGATTTATTGCTTTACACCTTTACCAAATTATTGATCAAGGTGCGCAACAAGGTCGTTCTGTCATTCTTATTTTCAATCTCTGGTGCCGTGTTATCAGCGTTTTTAGATGCGCTTACTGTAACCGCCGTGTTAATCAGTGTCGGCGTGGGTTTCTATGGTGTGTACCACCGCGTTGCCTCGGGTAAGACATTCAATGACGAGCACGACCATTCCGGTGATGATGAACTGCATGATTATCGCCGAGAACACCTTGATAAGTTTCGCGCGTTCCTACGTAGCCTTATTATGCACGGTGCGGTGGGTACTGCGCTCGGCGGAGTATGCACCCTTGTAGGCGAGCCACAAAACCTATTAATTGCTGAAAAAGCCGGCTGGGAGTTTATCGAGTTCTTTCTTCGTATGGCGCCTATCACCATGCCAGTGCTTGTGGCTGGACTACTGACCTGCGTTTTTCTAGAAATAACTGGATGGTTTGGCTACGGTAGTAAGCTGCCAGACGAAGTTCGGTCGGTGCTCGAAGATTTCGACGCGGAAAAAGAAAAAGAACGCAACAGCAACGATACAGCGCAATTGATCACACAAGCCGCCATCGGCTTAGTACTCGTTGGCTCCCTAGCCTTTCATATTGCCGAAGTAGGTTTAATTGGCTTGATGATCATCGTCTTGTTAACCGCATTTAATGGCATCACGGAAGAAGGCGAGATTGGTCATGCATTTGAAGAAGCTCTGCCGTTTACAGCACTGCTTGTGGTGTTCTTTGCCATTGTTGCTGTTATTCATGAGCAACACTTATTTCAGCCCGTCACTAATATTGTCTTAGGCATGTCTCTGGAAGCTCAACCCCTCGTTATGTTTATCGCCAACGGCTTGCTCTCAATGATCAGCGACAACGTATTTGTAGCGACGGTTTACATTAATGAGATGGTCTCAGCACTTAATTCTGGCGCAATGTCTCGCGAACATTTTGAAGTTATGGCAATCGCGATTAACACCGGTACTAATTTACCCAGTGTTGCCACACCTAATGGCCAAGCCGCATTCTTGTTCCTATTAACATCTGCGCTTGCACCACTGATTCGTTTGTCCTACATGAAAATGGTATTCATGGCATTACCGTATACCATTGTTCTATCCATAGTGGGTGGCGTTGCTATTTTAGTGGTGTTCTAGTAATAGAGTGCTTTACATGGCTGAATTAGCTGTTTAATTAGGCTGATTCAGTCAACACAAATAAAGGCAAGTAAGACGAAAATATAAAAATCTTGTAGCGAACGTCGTTTAACCAAATAAACGAGAGAAAAAGGTCTTTTTACTAGCCTCTTTTTCAATAGTTTTAGCATGAGATTGTGAGACTTTGTTGCGCCGATAGTAAGCTTGATCCCACCGTGTTTGCTCTGAAAATTCAATGTCTGGAAATTCATTCAAAGTGAACTTTCGGCTTAAACCCGTGGCAATTAGATTCGCAGCTTTTATATTAGCTTGAGTAAACACACTCCCAGACACTTGAGCGGAAGATAAGTTACTTTCTTCTAAACTCGCGCGACTCAGGTCTGCACGACTGAGTCTACTGGCCGACAAATTTGCCCCGTTTAAATCAGCTTGCGCAAGTTGCGCACCGCTAAGTGAACTTGCACGAAGATTGGCGCATTCAAATTTGGTGGCGCACAAATTAGTTTGACTCAAATCAGCACTAAATAAATTTGCTGAATTCAAATCGGCCTTGCTTAAATCGGCATTTCTTAAGCGAGCGCCACCTAAATCGCTATTACGTAAATCAGCGCCACTGAGGTTTACGCTTTGCAGCTTTGCACCAAACAACTTACTGTAGGAAAAATTAGTGAGACTTAGCTCAGCATTGATAAAACTAGCGCCAGTTAATTTACATTGGCTCATATCGGCCCCGGATAGATCACTGTCGCCAAAGTCGGCACCGTTTAACAATGCACCGGTAAATTTGCATCCAGCCAACTTTGAGTACACAAAATTTACTGCGGACAAACTAGCATCGCGAAAGTCGGCACCGGTCGCATCACTATGAGACAAATTAGCACCCGTTAACTTAGCACCAGCAAATTTAGCCTTATACAAGTCAGCTCCAGACAAGTTGGCGCCAGTCAAATCAGCTTGACTCAAATCAGCACCAGAAAGATCTGCGCCGGATAGATTAGCACCTCGTAACTTCGCTTGAGACAGCTGTGCACCTGCGAGGTCACTGCCCACGAGGTTGAAACCGGACAGGTCATAACCTGCTAACTTTTTTATTTTATCTAGGTTAGTTGCTTTACTCATTCAAGCTACAAAAAAAACTTCATTAATATGGAAAGTCCGCACTCACAACTGCAACACTCTACTTTTGCTCAGACGATGCTATAAGTGAGAGCTTATTGAGCTTTGACCAACTTGGACCATACACACTCGCCACCCACTTTTTCATCTAAACGATCTAGCCATTCTACATGACTTTTCTCTTCTGAAGGGTTTGTCCTCGCTAATGGTAATACCATCGACGAAAAATCGAATCCGCTACCTACTATACCAGCCTTAGGCACTTCAACTTTAGCATCGAGCGAAAGGTCACCCTGCCCGCCAGTCATAGCCAAATATACGTCAGCCAGAATCTCGGCATCCAATAAGGCTCCATGCAACTCACGATGGCTATTATTTATATGAAAACGTCGACACAACGTGTCTAAATCGTTACGTTGACCAGGAAACTGTTTACGCGCCTGTAACAAGGTGTCATGTACGCCGCATACAGCACGGATTGCCTCGGCCCCGTTATCTAGACGCGTGTACTCAGCATCCAGAAAGCCGACATCAAAACTAGCGTTGTGAATAACCAACTCAGCGCCTTTCAGATAATCCATCAAGGAATCAGCGACATCCTCAAAGTGAGGCTTATCTGCCAGAAACTCATTGGTAATTCCGTGCACTTCCATCGCGCCTAAATCAATTTCGCGATCAGGGTTGAGATACTGATGGAAATTATTACCTGTCAGCTTACGATTTATAAGTTCAACACAACCAATTTCAATAATTCTATGACCTTGATGATGCTCAAGACCTGTTGTTTCGGTATCTAATACAATTTGGCGAGTGTAATCGCTCATTTAGTTTGCTCCAGCTCGTCGATTCCACGGTTAGCTAGCTGATCGGCTAATTCATTACCCGCATTACCTGCATGGCCTTTTACCCATACCCATTTTATAGAATGCTTGCTAACCTCACTATCTAATTCGCGCCATAAGTCAGCATTTTTTACCGGTTTTTTTGCCGCCGTCTTCCAACCGCGCAATTTCCAACCATCGATCCACTGAGTAATGCCTTGGCGAACATACTGAGAATCAGTGAAAAGCGTTAACGTTGACTCTCGCTTTAAGGCACGCAAACTCTCAATCGCGGCACGCAACTCCATTCGGTTATTAGTAGTGTCGCGCTCTCCACCATATAATTCTTTGCGGGTATCGCCGTATATCAACAAAGCACCCCAGCCACCAGGCCCCGGATTACCGCGGCACGCGCCATCAGTGTATATATCAAGTTGCTTGCTCACGTTTATCTATCTACTCTTATGTCTCAATGTTTTTATCAGTCACTAAGCATTTCACTTAGATGAATTGGGGTTTATATGCTTGGCCGTAGCCGCAATCAATTTCGAGCGTTTCACTTTGCGAGGTGACTTTTCAAGCAAATTACAATTAACCACGCGCTTCTTAGCGGCAATCATATAAGCACCACCAGTCATTGGCAGCCAGCGGCCACCAACAGACTCTAAAAAGGCAAACGTTTTGGTAACGCCCGCTTGCTGACTTAAAGGCGCGTATTGAAACATAGCACTTGCGGTCACCTCAAAACCAAGTAATTGCAGCCAATCAATCACTCTGCGCACCGAATAATAACGCCCCGGCGGTACCGCTCGCTTATAAATGAAACGCTGCAAACCAATAAAGCTATTGGGGTTAAAACCAGTAAGAACAATGTGTCCTTCGGGCTGTAAAACACGATGAGCCTCACGTAATACTTGATGTGGCAATTTGTGAAGTTCTAAAACATGTGGCACTAAAACGGTCGAAAAAGAATCCACATCAAACGGCAAAAAGGCCGGATCAGCGACAAGCTCTTGACTAGGGCAAGGCTCAAACGCTTGCTTGCTTTGACAAGGCTCTTGATTAAGCTGTTGAGGCTCTTGGATATTGGCTTTTACCACATACGGCAAATCCATTTGCTCAATAACCTTCGAATCCAACAAATCGCCGAGCTGCAACACGCAAGGACCAATCGCTAGACGCAGCCCCGTCGACAAAAACTCACGTTCAGTTTCGAAGTACTGTTGAGCATAGTTACTTTGCTGCCAGTTATTTTGCATCTTTGTCGAATTCTAAGGTGCGCTTAAATAAGCTACCGGTTAAAAAACTTAAAATTAAATACATAGTTTACATTAAATAGCTGCGCTTGATCATTGACGAAAAACCAAGGCATGATTACTATGCGCGCATGAAATTGATGCACACTTTCTTATTAGCTTTGATCTTCTTTGTTACGGCCTGCTCCAAACAACCATCGTTGTCGCAGAATACATCGAAACCATCGCGTGCAATACTAAATAAAACGGCAGAAACGGATACTAGCGCTCCAACTATTAAACCGACTGAAGAAGCACCAAACAGCATTGAAACCCCGGGTACAGAAGAAAAGCTTCCCCAGGTGATCACTACAAGCTCGAGTAATACAATCGCATCACCACCATCTTCTAACAACATCAAAAGCGCGCCAGTTACAGTGGAAGATATGTTCGACCGCTTGCGACGCGGCTTTACGCTTCCGCGTTTTGACTCCAAAGACGTCGATACGTATGTACGCTGGAATACCAGTCATGAGACCTATCTGAGCAATCTTTTTAACCGCGGACAACCATTTTTATATCATATTATTGAGCAACTTGAAGCGCGCAACATGCCAATGGAAATAGCGCTTCTACCGGCCGTAGAAAGCGCCTATAAATCAAATGCCGTATCAAGATCTAAAGCCGCAGGCTTATGGCAATTTATCCCATCAACCGGTCGAGAATTCGGCCTTAGTCAAACCTGGTGGTACGATGGCCGCTTAGATGCTGTGCGAGCAACATCGGCAGCACTCGATTACCTAGAGCAGCTTAACAAAATATTTGATGGTGATTGGTGGTTAACATTAGCAGCCTACAATGCGGGCCCTGCGACTATAAAAAAAGCAATCGCCGCAAATAAACGAAAAGGTTTAGCATTAGATTATAAGAGCCTGCGATTACGTTCGGAAACACGTCGATACGTACCAAAACTGGTGGCTTTGCGCCGTATCATCCAGCAACCTCACAATTTTAACGTTGACTTACCTCGACTACCGTTAAAACCGGGCTTTGCAGTAATTTCTTTAGACCAACAAATAGATTTAAGAAAATTTGCGCAACGAAGTAATACAGATTTAAAGCAACTTAGACATCTGAATGCCAGCTTCAAACGCTGGGCAACACCTCCGCAAGGCGATTATTCAATCCTTGTACCGCAGCCTCACGATTTGAGCTACGCTCGTCTGAAAGACATTGCATTAAACGAGTCAAACATTAACTATCTTAGACACCAAATAGTTTCTGGCGATAACTTAGGCTCAATCGCAAAAAAGTACGGTGTATCAACCAACGAAATCAGAAAAGCCAATCAACTGAAAAGCTCTTTTATTCGCGCCGGAGGAACGCTATTGGTGCCTAAGGTAGATAATATTGATACTTCGAGCTTAGCCACGACACAATCTTCAAAAAAAGTGACGCACACGGTGAGTGCGGGCGACACTCTGTGGTCAATCTCACGCCGCTACAATGTCGGTGTACAGCAATTAATAGACTGGAACCATCTAGCCCTTGATCAAATATTGCGATTAAACCAACAATTATTGGTGCTTCTCAAGTGAGCGTAACATTACAATAGCATCTTGCCGTTCGGTTTCATTAGTAATGGCTTGATAGTATTTTTTTCGAACTGATATTTGCTCAAAACCCCACTTTAAATAGAGCTTTTGCGCAACGATGTTATTGCTTCGAACCTCCAAAAATATCTTTTTGGCTTTAACGATACTCGAATAATCAAAGATATCTTGCATTAAGTCATGTGCATGTCCCTGCCCTTGAAACGAACATGCAACGACCACATTCAAAATATGCAACTCGTCTAAAACAGGCGCTGTAACGTGATAACCGAGCAAGCGATCATGGTCATTTAATAACCGGCAATAGTGTTTGCGATTAAGCGACTCCTCAAAAGACAAACGAGACCATGGGCTAAGCTGTGCATTGCGTTCAATAGCGACAACCTGATTAAGGTCTTGTGAATTCATATCACGAAGTTGCTTAATCACGTAAGACAGCTCGCCTCGCTCGCTTAAAATCACTCCAAGCTTGAGACTTCAAACTTGGGGTCTGTAATAAATCAAGCAAACTATGACTTACTATAACGCTTGTTTTGGTATAACTGCATTTCTGATTTTGCTGTCTCAATATGGCCAAATCATCATTACTTTTGATCAAACTCTGAGCACTAAACTCACCTAAACAAACAATCACTTTTGGTTTTAATAGCTTTATTTGCGATCCCAAAACTTCTTGGCAACTTGCATTAAGCAGAACGTCTTGAGACGGCGCACATTTAAAAACACTCGTGGTGTATACCTGTTCAACTTGTAGCCGTAAGGCGGTTAAAATCGATTGATACAAGGTTCGCGCGCGACCGCTGATGACATTGCAGTGCGCAATCGCATCCGCGCTTGGAGCATCAAGCAAAAATAACCAATCGGCGTCACGATCACCTTCTCCGAGTACGCTGCCGCCTTGTTTGCAACTATCGCATTCATCTTGCGCGAAAAATTGCTCTAACATATCCCAACTATAATCTCGGGTTTGCACCGCAGCTAACTCATCCTGAGCCGTCGGATCGACAGTCTTGGTATCGGCAACACTAATACTTGGCCTATCTCGCAAGCGCCATTGCTGAATGCCGATCTGGTCTAAGATGTTCATAATTAGATTAATAAAATCAAAGGAGTTATCAAGATTAAGCCAACCAAATACAAAAACAAGATAGAAGCCAATATCAAAAATACCGGATTACAAATAAGTGTAATCCCCGAGATAGCGTCAAACAAGGTTTCTAACCCTTCGTGCTTTCGAATTTTATTTATGGTTGATAAAACACCTCTAATATTATTTGGTTTCGTGTTTCTAAAACTTTGATCTTCACTGTCTGCAATTGACTTACCCTGATCGTCTTTTTCTTTAAGCAATCGAGCTGCAAGCTTTGGCGCAGCCATTAACTGTTCAAGCACTCGCCAAACAAACACCCAAAACAGAAAGGGTATAAGCACCAAACTAAGCAGAATTAAATTCCACCACCAAGCGGACGAAGCAGAATACAAATCGACTGTAAGTGGCGTCAATGCAAGCAAGCACACGAATAAAAATACAGAGACTTTTTTGTGAAAGGAAGCTGCTACGGCAGCAATACCCTCTAGTGTTTGATTAATTTTTTGTGCCACAGCTTAATCAATTAAGGCCTGCCATGCATCAGCGTTAAACCCAACAATGCCTTTGTCGCCGCTTAGAAGAAATGGTCGCTTAACCAACATCCCATTATTAGCCAATAGCTCAATCGCCTGCTTATCACTCATGTCGACAAGCTTATCTTTAAGATTCATTTCTCGATAAACTAGGCCTGAAGTATTGAATAATTTTTTTATGTTGCCCTGATAAGCCGCAAGCATAGTCTTCAACGCTGTTTTTGGCGGTGCCTGATCGGCAAGATTAAAAGATTGATAGTCTAAGCCCGCTTGATCTAGAAATTTAACGGCTTTGCGGCAAGTACTGCACTTTGGATACTGATAGAGCTTCATGATGAAATAATAGTTTGAACCTTTAAGCCATTATAAACAGATAAGGATTAACGCAAGACAAAACATTTCTTATACTCATATTTTAAGTGACATAAGACGCCCGTAATACTGCGACAGTTAAATTTAAATACAAAAAAAAGCTCGGCCTAATGGCCGAGCTTTCCTATTACTGGTTCGACAAATATCTATTTTCCAATGGGCGACAACAAACGTTTATCAGTGACTAGCTTACGCACTCCATGGGCATGGTCTTCATCGAAAACATTACCTTCGCACCATTTACCTAAAGAGTTAATATCAAGCTTTGCGCATTGTGGTCGAACACTCCAACTTACCTGTAAAGGTGAACAACTTTGCGCCGTGTACTTAGGTCCAGTAGTTGAACCTAAAAATTCTATCGGCGAACCGGTATTAGTTGGAATAAATTTAGCTTGATGGTAACCATTTACTTGATTACCTTGATAATCTAAATCAGCGAAATTCATTGCGTCAGTATCGTTTACCAAAGTGAAAACCTGAGTCTCTACGCGCAAGTTTGGAGTTGCGCAACTATCTGACAAACACGAACCTAAACCAGGTCCTGGCGCTACGTCGCAACTTGTGTGCACCCAATGAACTTCAATCGTATCACCCGGCTTTAAACCCTTACATATTTCTCCTTCAGGCGCTTTCAATTCGGATGATGTTAGCTCCTTTGAAATGCCGCATTGATAGCCGCCACCATTACCATTATCACCTTCTCCAGCATAAATTGAGAAAGCGGCCGCCTTGTGCTCAGCATTATTATGAAAATGTATATTACACAAATTCATATCTTCGCTCGGGGGTGCCAAGCTAAAGACAACTGAATTACTTCCGGAGATAGCGTCAATATCCCGCGGTGTCTGTGGACCAAAGCCTTCGCAAACAGCCGAATCTGTTGACTCATTCGCATGAGCATCCTGCGCGGCATTAGCATATGTGGCAAAACTAAACCCAAGTGCGAGACTCAAAAAACCGATACAACGTTTAAGCATTTTTTTCCTCAAAGATAAAAAATAAAGTACATCTGAAGTTAATATTTCATTGGCGCATATATTACCGACGAAAGAGTGATAAAAACGTAAAACAAAAAGGGTTTCTTCACAACCAATTCGGCCCAGCTAAAGTGGCCTTAACAAAATGACCCACTAGTTTTGGCTCCATTAAACATGGAAACACCAAACCCCAGACCGCTCCACTGAAATGAGCCAAGTGCCCAATACTATCATTCGCCTTCTTATCTTTCATCCACGAATAAACTAGATAAGCGATACCAGCAAGTATCTGCGGAATAGCTATAACACCATACAAATACAGATTTTGCCATGGAGCAAAAAGAATCACAGCAAACACCACCGCAGACACTCCGCCCGAGGCACCAAGCGCTGCATAAGAGGGATCATTCTTATGACGCAAATAACTAGGGATAGACGCAATGACTATGCCACTAAGATACAACAATAAAAACTTAAATGACACGCCACCTTCCAAGTAAGCTGGAAAATAAGACTGTTCCAATGCATTACCAAAAGACCAAAGCACAAACATATTAATAAATAAGTGCATGCCATCAGCATGTATTAAGCCGGAGCTTAAAAAGCGATACCACTGATTGTGCTGCGAAATAACTACAGGCAAAAACAGCCAATCTGCCTTACGCCGACGATCATCCATGAGCATCATAGACACCAATACTGTTAACAAGACAATCGCATTAGTAATAGTCAAAAGGTGAGACATAGTTAATATCAATAGATAAAACCAAATTAATCTATAGTGTAAATTAGATTGTCTTTTTTGGCTAAATTAAGAACAAAAATCAGATTCTTTTTGATCACACCAAACGCACATTGATTAAAACCTTAACTATCAATTTTAAAGCTCGGCGATAGCGGCTATGATATTCCCATGCCTCAAAAATCCTGTGTTTGCGTTCGATCTTACACACCAGTAAACAATAATAAAATGAATAAAACTCATCTGTGCATCCAGGTCTTAATAATTTCTACATTCTTTAGTGCAAATCACGATGTACGCGCCAATAGCGATTCAATTAAAGCGCCTATACAAGAGAATACACTAGAAGAAGTTACGGTTTTTTCGCACCGACTCCCAACCTCACTGCGTGACGCACCCGCGAATTTAAGTGTGATTAGCGAGAAAGATATTAGTGATACCAACGCTATACACATTCATGAATTAATTAGCCAAGTGCCGGGTGTTAATTTCCAACGCGGTGATGGTCAAGAATCTTTGCCAGGCATACGTTCGGCGGTACTAACCGGCGCCGGTGCTTGCGGCAATGTACTGGTGCTTGAAGAAGGTATTCCAGTCAGAGGTACAGCTTTTTGTAATGTAAACGAATTATTTGATACGCATTTCGAAGCGGCAAATCAAGTTGAAATAACCCGAGGGCCGGGCAGCGTCATTTATGGGGGCAATAGTTTAAATGGAAGCATAAATTTTTCACTTGCGCCTAGCGGCACCGATGTATTACAGCTCGACGTGGGCGAAGACAATTATTACCGAGCCAAAGCCGCCATATCGTATGGTAATGAAACACAATATGGTCGGATCTATGCGTCAGTGACTGATGCAGATAGTTTTCGCGAAGACTCGGGGTTTAATCAACAAAAACTGAGCTTGCGTCATTACTTAAAAGCGCAACAATGGGATATTAATGTTGGCGCCACCTATACTCGTTTAGACCAAGAAACCGCCGGCTTTTTAGTCGGCACTGATGCTTATTTAGACGCCAACCGAATAAGTGAAAACCCAAACCCAGAAGCATTTAGAGAATCTGAATCATTTAGGGCATGGGCCAAGATTTCGAGGAACTTCAATGATGGCTCCACTCTCTCTATCACGCCCTTTGTTCGTAGTACGGATATGCGTTTCTTACTGCATTTTTTACCGGGTCAACCGTTGGAAGAAAACCAGCACGACAGCCTTGGTTTACAAGCACTGTATACCAAAAAGGGTGACTCAGCGATCCAATGGTCACTTGGTTTAGATGCGGATATCTCAAACGGCTCATTGTTACAAACACAAGATGCTCCGACCCAAGGTTCGGCTTTTTTACAAGAAACAATTCCGACAGGAATACAATACGATTATGAAGTAGAGGCGCTACAGCTGGCCGCATTCGGGCAGCTAGATTGGCAGATCAACCAACGTCTTGTTCTAACTTCCGGCCTAAGAATTGAATCGCTTGATTTTGATTACGACAACCTTACTCTGGATGGTAGAACGCGCCCTGACGGCAGTGAATGCGGATTTGGTGGCTGCCGCTATAATCGCCCACAAGACCGAGAAGACTCATTTCTAGACGTATCACCCAAACTTGAACTTAAATATACTTTATCCGAGAACGTAGATTTTTATGCCAATGCATCAAACTCGTTCAGGGCTCCTCAAGCAACAGAACTCTATCGTTTACAAGGAGATCAAGACGTTGCTTCGCTTGATAGCGTAAGAGCGACGTCTTTCGAATTTGGTGCTAGCTATGTTACGGAAAACTTAAGTCTGCGCGCAAATATTTACTCGCTGCAACAACGAAACGTCATTATCCGCGACAGCGACTCTTTCAATGTTGATGGAAACCGCACAGACAGCCAAGGCATTGAACTTTCCGTTCGCCACCAGCTAAGCGATCAATGGAACTGGCAGGCTGCTTGGTCTTTGGCACAACACCAATACGATTCTGATCAATTTATTGATGACATCAACATTAATGGCAACCAAATAGATACAGCACCTCGCAACGTTGCAAATGCTTCACTAAATTGGTCACCTAATAGAAAATTCAATTCAAGTTTAGGGGTACAGTATGTCGATAGCTACTTCACCAATGCCGAAAATACGAACGAATACCCTGGTCACACAGTATGGGATCTGCGGTTAGAATATGTGGTCAGTGAAGCGTTCACTACCTCATTTAGAATTGACAACCTTAGTGATGAACTTTATGCCGAAAGAGCCGATTTCACCAACTTCACCGGCGAGCGCTTCTTTCCCGGAAGACCACGGGCTGTGACTTTCAGCCTTAAATATAAGCTCTGAGATTAAGCACTCTACCTCACTTTGTCATATTCGACATTCGCTTAAGGTGTAAACTCTTCAGATAACTAATTATTAAAACGTCGAGCCAGTTTGTATATGCAGGTCAAATCTAATAATAAAATTTTCAGCGGTCAACAACAGCAATTCACTCATCAGTCTACGTCAGTGAATTGCGAGATGACATG
Source organism: uncultured Gammaproteobacteria bacterium (assembly GCA_964434375.1). Classification (GTDB taxonomy): domain Bacteria; phylum Pseudomonadota; class Gammaproteobacteria; order Arenicellales; family Arenicellaceae; genus Arenicella. The sequence goes on from CAYSUU010000028.1 coordinate 14,705, forward strand.
CTCTATTTTCTTACCCAAACAAGCGCAAACCTCTCCTGTACCGGTTCTTTATTGGCTTTCAGGTCTCACGTGCACCGACCAAAATTTTGTTACCAAAGCCGGCGCACAGCAATACGCGGCTAAACATGGTATTGCCATTGTGTGCCCCGACACCAGCCCTCGCGGTGATGGTGTTGCGGACGACGCAGAAGGGTCATGGGATTTTGGTTTAGGCGCCGGCTTTTATGTAAACGCCACACAAGCTCCTTACAAAGAGCACTACCAAATGTATGACTATGTGAGCATAGAGTTACCAGCACTGATTAATAGTCATTTCAATGTAGATGCTAAGCGACAATCAATTTCAGGGCATTCAATGGGAGGCCATGGCGCCCTTACAATCGCACTGAATTCGCCTAACGCTTTTAAATCGGTGTCGGCTTTTTCACCGATCGTGTCGCCCCTTAATTGCCCTTGGGGAGAGAAAGCACTCACCGGATATCTAGGTGAGGACCGCACAAATTGGGCAAAACACGATAGCTGTGAACTCATTTCAAAAGCCAATCAAAAACCACCAATATTGATCGACCAAGGCGATGCAGATGACTTTTTAGATGAACAATTAAAAACACATTTGCTCATCGAAGCAGCAGAGAAGGCCAACTATCCTGCGCAAATACGTTATCAAGAAGGCTATGACCACTCATACTACTTTATCGCATCCTTTATCGGCGAGCATATTGAGTTTCATGCCAGGCATCTAGCTTGAGCGCAATCGAATAGCTAACAGTTTTCTATGGAATTAGAAGGAGTCTTATCCGAGACGTTCGCGCAACACCGTCTTTTGTATTTTACCGGTTGCTGTTTTGGGTAGTGAGCCAAATACAATTTTCTTTGGCCGCTTAAAACGCGCCATATTATCCGCACAAAAGGCCATAAGCTCAGCATCGCTGCACTGAGCGCCGGCCTTCAACTCAACGAAGGCGCATGGGACTTCGCCCCATTTCGGATCTGCCATAGCAACCACTGCTGCCTCACTTACCTCAGGATGTTTATAAAGTGTATTCTCTACCTCTACCGAGGATATATTTTCACCACCCGAAATAATGATATCTTTAGCTCTATCTTTAACTTGAATATACCCATCTGGATGCACTACGGCTAAATCACCGCTCGATAAATAGCCGCTATCAAATACTTCTTGAGTCGCTTGCGGATTTTTTAAATAACCCTTCATTACGGTATTAGCGCGTATCACTATCTCACCAATGCTCTGCCCGTCATGAGGAACCGAAGCTCGCGTTTTCTGATCGACCACATCAACGTCTTCAGTCATCGTAAAACGCACTCCTTGACGAGACTTTAATTCGGCTTGCATCTCTTCACTATACTGGCTCCACGTCGCTTGCGGTGCAGCCTGCAAAATATGTCCATAGGTTTCTGTTAAACCATAAACATGCATCACATCGAAACCGATATTAGTGGCATTTTCTAAAACAGACGCTGGCGGCGGCGCACCCGCGGTCATCACTTGTATCTTCGGTTCAAAATGTTTGTCTGCCGCCTCCGGCGCGCTTAACAGCATATTCAAGACGATCGGCGCGCCACCAAAATGACTAATATTATGCTCATCTAACAAATCATAAACCTCACTCGGATTAAATCCGCGCAGACACACTACGGTTGCCGCCTTGGCGGTCATCGTCCACACGTGGCCCCAGCCATTACAGTGAAACATGGGCACTGAATAGAGATAATTAGGCCGATGCGGAATATTCCATGAAGCAATCGTTCCCAAGCTCATTAAATACGAGCCACGATGATGATACACAACTCCCTTAGGTCGACCTGTGGTCCCTGACGTGTAGTTAAGAGAAATCGCTTGCCATTCATCTTGTGGCAAGCAGTAAAGAAAGTCAGGGTCGCCCTGTTCAATTAAGTCTTCATACAACATGACACCGTCTGGAAGTGAATGTTGCTCATCGTCGCTGGCGTAAGGGTCATCAATAACAACAACTTCCGGCGAACTAGAACAGCGCTCTAGTGCTTGCTCAAGCACTGGCCATAAGCCACGATCGACAATGAACATCTTAGATTCAGCATGATCAATGATGTACGCTACCGTGCTCGCATCGAGTCGCGTATTGATGGTATTTAGAACGGCCCCAGACATTGGAATTGAAAAATGACTTTCAAACATCTCAGGAGTGTTAAAAGCGAAAACCGATACGGTGTCATTTAGTCCTATGCCGTGGCGCACTAAACTCGATGAAAAACGAACACAACGATCACGAACCTCACTCCAGCTTCGAGCAATATCCTTATAAACAACTCCCGTTAGATCACCATAAACGTCAGCCGTTCGATGCAGAAAAGACAGCGGTGACAAAGCAACGTGGTTAGCCACATTTTTCTCTAATTGGTCGTATTCAATTGGCATCGTTAAGCCTCTAAGTTATTCCTCTATCCTCACATCAGCAACAATCGTTTATATTCTATTTAGCTCAGCTTTTTAGTTCAGCTCTAAAATAAACTCTTTCAATGCACCTAGAACTTCTTTAGGAGCCTCTAGGGGCAAAATATGGCCGTGTTCTTCGAGAATAACGACCTTTGATTTCATTGCTTCAGCAGTTTTTAAACCGGCTTTTAGCGGCGTCATCTTGTCCTTTCCTGCCAGTATCATTGCACTGGGTATCTGGAGCTTTGCCGCAGCGCTTGGCCCATTTTGGTAGTCCGCGCAAGAACTCAAATCTTGTGCGAGTGGGTTAGAGCTCATTATACGGTGGCTAGCGGCTATGGGCTGCATTCCAGGTGTTGGGCTATAACCCATATGGATTTGATCTCCAAAGCCCCATTTAAGCATCATGTCCGCAGCTTTGCTTGGTGAGCTATTGGCCGTATCCAGCAGCATCTGATTAACAGGTATCGACCATGCTGCAGCAATTCCGGTAATTGAACTCACTAATTCAGGGAAACGCGAACTAAATTCCAAAGCACTTAGAAACCCCTGAGAATGACCCACGACATGTGCTTTATGAATGTTCAGACGAGTAAATAATTTTTGCAGCCATAGCGCCGAACTTTCTATTGATTCACACGCCTCACCCTGTGACAAAGAGTGAGCAGGAAAATCAGGGGCTAGTACGGAAAACCCATTAAAGGCAAACCAACGGGTTTGCAATGCAAACGCCCGATGGTCCATGCCACTGCCATGCAAGAACATAATAGTCGGCTGACCTTCTACGTATTCCTTTCCACCAGTCGCCACGTACACCTCTGAACCATCCAGCTGAGTCCTCATTAACTGGCCCCCTGGTTCTTGTCTTGACCTGATTCACGTTGTTTCGCGACAAGTCGTTGGGCTGCGTTCAAGCCTTTGGAAAAGTCGGTTTGTATGTCTTTTATATTTTCAATGCCGACCGATACGCGAATCAATTCTTGGCTGATTCCTGCAGCTACCATAGCCTTAGCGCTCAAGCGTGAATGCGTTGTACTGGCGGGGTGCAACACCAAGGTTCGTGAATCTCCTACATTGGCGACGTTGCTAGCAATAGACAAAGCATCCATAAACGCCACTCCCCCTTTGATACCGCCTATTACGCCAAAGCTTAGAATGGAACCAGCACCACTCGGAAACAATTTTTGCGCCAATGCTTTATCTGCATGGCCGTCTAGATCTGGATGATTGACCCACGCCACTTGTTCCTGCTCAGTAAGCCAAAGCGCCAATTCTCGTGTGTTAGCTAAATGCCTGTGCATGCGCAGACTCAAGGTTTCTAGACCTTGTAATAATAAAAATGCATTATTAGGACTCATGCAAGCGCCCACATCACGCATTGACTCGGCGCGTATTTTCATTGCTAAAGCATTCGGGCCAAATTCATCCCAAAAACGAATACCATGAAACGGCTCATAGGGCTCGGTAAGCTCTGGAAAACGCCCACTTTCTTGCCAATCGAAATTACCACCATCAATAATTACGCCACCAATCGCGGCACCGTGCCCGCCAATCCATTTAGTGACTGAATGCACCACAACATCGGCGCCATTTTCAATGGTCTTAGTTAAACCTGGCGGAGCAAAGGTTGCATCAACGACCAATGGAATACCGTTTTGGTGCGCAATTGAGCTAATGTTTGGCAAATCAGCAACTTCTAATCCAGGGTTACCTATGGATTCGCAAAACACCAACTTTGTATTTTTTTTTATCGCATTACCTAGCGCATCCGCATCATTAATAGCGATAAAAGTTGCCTCAATCCCAAAACGTTTGAGCGTGTGTCGCAGCAGCGTAGCAGTGGAACCATAAATCTGAGCGGAACTTACAATATGATCACCAGCCGAGCACAGCGTTATAAACGTGGTGAACAAGGCGCTCATACCACTGGCAGTACAAATCGCGCCGCTTCCGCCCTCCAACGCAGCAAGACGCTGCTCAAGTACCGCCACAGTTGGGTTCGATATACGGCTATAAATATGTCCACCTTGCTCTACATTAAAAAGCGATGACGCTTGATCGACACTATCAAAGGCATAAGATGTGGTTTGATAAACAGGAACGGCCCTCGAACCGTGGTCGCTATCGGGCGCATAACCGCTATGTAGAGCAATAGTGTCTGGGTGTAAAAACGAAGAACGACTCATTAGGTTAACTCATCAAAGTTAAAAGGAATTGAGTGAAACAGACTTTTCTGACCGGCTACCTCAAGCACATTATTTTGCTCAAGGAAATTCAGTTCAAGCATGGCCAATGCAAGCTGTTTATTATACCTAGGCGACCAAGCTTGCGAGCGCAATTCACCAATATATCGGCCTTGGTGAAAAACATCATAACCACCCGTTACGTTTTCCGAGCCTAAGTTCGGCGCACTATGAAATGCCAAACCTACTAGTTTTCGACTTACTTTATTTTGTTTTTGACGTAAGGCCTCAATGCTTAAACTATCAATATCCGCGCCAAGATCGAGATACGAATCTAGCCCACATTCAAATGGCGTATCAAACTCGTCCATGTCATTACCATAACTCAACAAACCAGATTCAAGGCGTTCTATGTTATTTGGACAACCGGCTCGGACATGCAAGTCTTTACCTTGAGCAAATAATTCGTCCCACAAAACTGGACCAAGAGCCGGATCATTCAGGTAAATTTCAAAACCTCCTTGTTTACTCCAGCCAGAGCGCGCGACGTACATCTCTTGCCCCTTAAATTCAAGCATCAGGCCTCTGAAGAATCGAATTTTTGGTATTCTCTCACCAAATACTCGCACCATCAGTTGTTCAGCTTTTGGCCCTTGTACGGCTAACGGTGACACGTTTGGCTCACAGATCTCGACATCTAGACTCATACCAATCGCAAGGCCTTGCGCGAACAATTTTATATCGCTATCCGCCACAGAGATCCAGAATCGGTCGCGCGCTATTTTAATTATTATTGGGTCGTTAAGTATGAAACCTTGCGCATTACAAATAGGTGCATACATGCCCTGCAGCAGATCAAGTTTAGTGAGATCTCGTGGTGTCATTAATTGCGCTAATCGAGCCGCGTCCGGACCCTTTAATTCAACTTGTCGCTCGGCAGCAACATCCCAAACTTGAACATGCTCACACAAATGCCAATAGTCAGCCTCTAGTGATTCAAATACCGCTGGTAGTAACATGTGATTATAAACCGAATATGCTTTCACTCCCGCGGCTTCTACTCGCTGACTGAACGGAGTAGACCTAAGTCGCCGGCTTTTTGATATCAAGGCATTCATGACTCTCTTAGCTTCAGATTGAAAAACCACCCAATTTAGTTTCTAAATATTCAGACAAACCTTCGCGAGCGCCTTCTCGGCCTATGCCGCTATCACTCATGCCACCAAAAGGTGCTGAAGCGCTGGTCGGGTTTATGTCGTTAATCCCAATAATGCCGAAATTCAAAGACTCAAAGGCACGCATAGCAACCGACAAATTTTGCGTATAAACGTATGCGGCTAAGCCGTAGTTAGTATCATTTGCCATAGCAATCACTTGCTCATAGTCATCAAAAGGTATAATCGCAGCAACTGGCCCAAAGGTTTCTTGCCTATAGATAAGCATCTGTTCCGTCACTCCACTGAGCAGAGTAGGCGCGTAGAAATGCCCATGGGCCAATTCGCCTTGGTTCAAAATTTGCCCGCCATTATGGACCGTCGCGCCCTTTTCGACGGCGTCATTCACTTGATTTGCAACTTTATCAAGCGCTGCTTGGCTTACCAACGGTCCTATAGAGATACTTGAGTCAATTCCATTACCTGTTTGTAGCTTGTTAATACGAGCGGACAATACTTCGTTGAAAGCGTCTAATAAATTTCGCTGTACAAAAATGCGATTCGGACTAATACATGCTTGACCACTATTTAAGAACTTTACAAGCGAAGCACCCTTAGCCGCATGCACAGGATCGGCGTCTTCAAAAACGATAAACGGAGCATGACCGCCCAATTCCATAGAAAACCGTTTTAAATGCGGGGCGGCACATTTTGCTAGAGTTCGGCCTACCGCTGTAGAGCCCGTAAAAGTTATTTTTTTAACCTTAGTATTACTGCAAAATTCTTCACCAATTAGGCTCGGTTCACTGCAACAAACTAGATTAGCGACACCTTTTGGTAAACCCGCTTCAATCAAAATTTTAAACACTTCTATTGCACAAAGCGGTGTTGCTTCAGCCGGTTTTAATACCACCGTGCAACCGGCTGCGAGCGCTGGAGCAAGCTTACGAGTCAACATTGAGACTGGGTAATTCCAAGGCGTAATCGCTGCCACAACGCCGACCGCTTGCTTACGTGTGATAAAACGCTGATCTGCGCGCGCAGAGGGAATCGTCTCGCCATAATTACGCACGGCTTCTTCGGCGAACCAACGTAAAAAATCGGCAGCATATTTTATCTCATTATTAGCCGCTTTGAGTGGTTTGCCTTGCTCGCGTGTCATCAATTCGGCCAACTGCGATTTACGCGACATCATCAACGCGTGCGCTTTATGTAACACTTCAGCACGCGCGTAAGCCGTTGAATTTGACCAAGCATCGAATGCCTTATGAGCCGCGTCAATAGCGTCCACTGCGTCAGAAAGCTGACCATCTACCACCGCTGCGAGCTTCTCGCCCGTAGCAGGGTTATACACATCGAAGGCGCGCCCATTGTCGCGCCACTCACCACCAATAAACAGTCCCAAGAAATTCACTCCAAATTATTTTCAGTTGATATTCTAATGTAGCTCGGTGAAAGTCCTAGCTTTAATGCGACACACTTGAGCTATCAGCCAGCATTTCAATACCAAAAAGGCTAGCATCAAATCTCTTCTTCCACTAATAAAAAGCGATTTGCAAATATTGCTATTTGGCTTTGCCATGATGCTCTGCTCATTACTTAGACAAATTTATTTCATCTCTTTGCTTAGTGGAAAGTTGAGAGCCATCTTAGAACCAAGTTACGGTGAGTTAGGCGCAATTTATTGCGTGTTTTTATTGCGGTTCGGTCAAAGCTTTAGATCTATGACCGCACCAACCACCATTTCGCTCTGACAACAATACTAAGCGCACTTAATGTCGGCAGCCTTTGCGAGAAATTTGGTGCGGTCGGTCTAACGCCGTGTGTGATTCTACCGGTAGGGGCGGGTTTACTACTATAGATTAGCTCTAGTAACTATTGGACAACCCCAGCTTTCATGACTCTAAGGGGATTATCAACTGGAATTCAAGACACGCGAGACATTCCGTACTTTGCAAAGTACTATGGCAGTAAACACTTCGCGCCAATCAAGTCTTTCGGCGCGGATATTTAGCTTAAAAAAAGCTAGGGAGAAGACTATTTAGTCTCGCCCTTAGCCTTTATATTTAATCGATTAAAGGCCGAATACAAAGAAGACCTAGGAATACCCATTTTACCCGCCGTTTCACTGGCATTACCTTGGTTCTTATCATACTTGTGCAACACCAATAAACGCTCGATCTCACTCACCGCATCACGATAATCAAGCTCATCGCGTGAGTAACCCGAAAATATTTCCATAATTTTTCGGCTAGATCTTCGCTCGTTCGACCAGGGTATGAAACGACGAACATCGGTGAGCTTGTGCTGATATTCGCTGGCGAGCATTATTACAACGAAAAGCGATGAACCAATCGAAGTCGAAACCACTGCCGTGACCTGAAAGCCCATAAACATAAGCCCTAATATAATCACAGAAAACAAAATCAGCGGCGCTAATGCGCAACCAACATAAACACTTCTTATCTCAACTTGATGGTTTTTAGCCTTACAGTAACCAAGTACACTAAGAAGACAAACACCGATTAATAGCACGAGTGCAACTAACTGCCAAAGCCAATACATCACCCCGGGCACAGCTGTGCTTGCATAGCTATATAACTTCACATCCGCAATCACAAGTGATGAAAACATGATGAGCGCAGACATACCAATCACAATGGTGGCCAGCATAGGTACTAGCCATTTATAGTTCTGTTCAGTCGCACGCACAACGTACAAGATAACTAAAGCAAGACAAACCGTGGCCAGCAGGTAATAGGATTTAATAAGATAGAGTGATGCGAAGGAGGTGGCTATGTGCCTTACCAGCAATGTGATTTCAGCTAAATTTAAGGCAGCGAATGCAACGATTACCAAATTAAACATTAAATCCTTTTTGTGCTCACGCATAGTAATGGTAAGCACCCCCACTTTAATCATCAATGCAATAATTGCAGGTAATACGATAACACTCATAAACATCATTTTATTTCTCCTGAACGCACGCCTCCTAGTGTTAGAAGCGTGCAAATTCATCATTTGTAACCAGCGTTAATATCGATATCCCATCTGACCGATAACAATTCCAGAACCGGCAAAGCAGCCGCCGATCTTATCACCCACTTTGACTGCGCCTTCACTTACCATTTTGTGAAAATTCACCGGAAACGTCGCTGATGTAATATTGCCTAGTTTATCCAGCGTCTTTATCATCTTCTTGGGCCCGACACCCTTTAAATTAGACAAATGGTCAAACGGCTTTTTCCCGACTTGATGTGAAATAAGCCAATCAAACTCCGACCACCCTAATTGATCCAGCGTATCGTCAATTATATTCCCATGAATACTAATAAACGCTTTCGCGAGTACACCCATTTCCATTTGTCCATTAATTGAGCCATCAGAAGAGCGCTTATACATGCACTTGTCTAGAAAGTCTGTATAAGTATTGGAATTGAAAAGCTCAAACCCAGATCGACTATCCTCTTCAGTAGGTGCAATAACAACGGCACCACCAGCATCACCAACAGACAAACCACCGATAATTCGGCGCGCTGTCTTAATGTCGACACCCCTTTTTAACACATCTAGCGCCGCACGTAAAACCCTCGTTGGTATTTCCCCAGTAACGACTAAGGCTGCTCTAGCCATTCGGTTACCGACGTAGCAATCGGCTATTTGCATTGCATCCACAAAACCAAAGCAGGCATTAGCTACATCAAAGGCATAGCGTGCGTTTAGACCAAGCTCTTTCTGTATTTTATGGGCAGTAGCTGGCTCGGGAATATCGCGTTCAATGCCACAAAAGATTACTAAGTCAATATCATCTAAAGTAATGTCGGATAAGCCTTCAAGAGCCTGTTGAGCCGCTGGTAACGCCAAAGAAGAGGGCAACATATCGGTATCCGACATTCTCCTTTCTTCAATTCCC
>CAYSUU010000029.1:0-23315 GCA_964434375.1 uncultured Gammaproteobacteria bacterium
GGAGTAATCGCGGTCAAGCGTGGGCAAATAACACCGGATGGCGTATCGACTATCAGGTGATATCCAATGCTTTAAAAGACAAAGTAGTGGCTGGCTCTGATTTGATTTACAAAGACGAGCGCTTTTCAGACCACGCGCCGCTTGTTATTGAATACGACATTTAGCCACTATCCAACTTATGCAGACAACGCAGTTACGTTCTTATCTTCGTGTTTATTGGGATAGACGACTCTGGATAATATTTGGCCTAGGAGTAATCAGTGGTTTTCCTTGGGTACTTATAGGTTCTGCTATGACGGCTTGGCTACAAGAAAGCGGGCTTAGTCGCACAGCGATCGGTTTTTTTGGCTCGGTGTTCGCGGTATATGCAATAAATTTTTTATGGGCTCCGATACTAGATCGTATAAAACTCCCAATTCTAGGCACCCTCGGCCGAAGACGTTCGTGGATCATCTTTTTGCAACTATGTATCTTTGCTTGTGTTATCGGCATTAGTTTTTTTGACCCACGTGTCAGTATTGCAGCAACAAGTATTCTTGCGCTGGTCATTGCGATTGCCTCCGCAACACAAGACACAGCCATTGATGCGTATCGTATCGAAATTCTAGATCAAAACGAACAAAATAAAATACCTGCCGCTGCTGCTATGGCCACGAGTGGTTGGTGGGCAGGCTATTCTCTCCCTGGGGCGGCGGCACTTATCCTCTCAGATTTTCCGCAATTCAATTGGAGCAATATCTATCTGTTCTTAGCCGGGTTCATTTTGCTCTGTATTAGTTTTGTACTTTTAATCCGAGAGCCTAATACTGTTTCGAACTCGAGGTTATCGGGTACTAAGAAAGATTGGTTATACCAAATATCAATAGCACCCTTAGTTGAGTTTGTTCACAGAAATGGACTGAAATTAGCGATCGGTATTCTAGCCTTCATATTTATGTTCAAAATAGGTGAAGCCTTTCTCGGCAAAATGTCGATTGTTTTTTATAAGGAAATCGGATTCAGCAATACGCAAATAGGTATCTACTCCAAACTAATTGGCTGGTGGGCGATAATCGTTTTTTCCATCATAGCAAGTTTTATAAATATGCGTTTTGGTATCGTCAAAGGCTTGCTTATCAGTGGCATTGCCATGGCTTCAACAAACCTACTATTTACGGCAATGGCTTGGATAGGTCCGCAAGAATGGTTATTTGCAACCGCCGTTATTTTTGACCAATTTACAGCTGCGTTTGCAACCGTGGCATCTGTCTCGTTCATTTCTCACTTAACAAGCCGTCTATACACTGCCTCCCAATATGCTCTAATGGCATCAATTAGTAATTTTGGCCGCACTACGCTAGCAGCATTTAGCGGGTTAATGGTTGATACCTTGGGTGGCAATTGGGGACTGTTTTTTATCATTACAGCGGTGATGGTTTTACCTTCTCTAATTTTGTTATTTTTGATGCGCAAACAAATCACCAGTAAAACGCAATGAAACTTAAATTCGACAATCGCTTTGTTAAGGAACTACCCGCTGATCCGATTAAAGAGAATCATCGGCGCCAAGTGAGTAAAGCATGTTATTCATTTGTAACACCCACGACGGTTAAAGCCCCTAAGCTAGTATCGCTGGCGCTGGAAGTAGCCGAGGACTTAGGGCTGTCTGAAGCCGACACGGCCAGCGATGACTTTGTAAACACCTTCGTTGGTAATGAGCTGCTTGAAGGCATGCAGCCTTACGCCATGTGTTATGGCGGTCATCAATTTGGTAATTGGGCCGGCCAGCTTGGTGATGGGCGAGCCATTAACCTTGGTGAGACCGTCAATGCAGTTGGTGAATATTTTAGTCTTCAATTAAAAGGTTCAGGCGCAACACCTTATTCGCGTACGGCCGATGGTTTGGCCGTGCTGCGTTCATCTATCCGCGAGTATTTATGCAGCGAAGCCATGTTTCATCTTGGCGTACCAACCACACGCGCATTAAGCTTAATTACCACCGGTGAAGAGGTGATGCGCGACATCATGTACAACGGTAACTCCGCGTACGAACCGGGCGCCGTGGTTTGCCGAGTAGCGCCGAGTTTCATTCGCTTTGGCAGCTTTCAAATATTTTCTTCTCGCAATGAAATAGACGAACTGCGTCAGCTTGCCGACTTCACTATACGCCATCATTTCGCCGAATTGCTTGAAGACAATCAAGCAGGCAGCAAAGAATTATATTTGGCATGGTTTAAACGAGTCTGTGAGCTGACGGTTGAAATGGTGGTGCATTGGATGCGAGTAGGCTTTGTGCACGGCGTTATGAATACCGACAATATGTCGATACTCGGGCTAACGATCGATTACGGGCCTTACGGATGGCTTGATAACTTTGACCAGCAATGGACGCCCAACACAACCGATGCGCAAAACCGGCGTTATCGCTACGGACAGCAAGCCAATATTTGTTTGTGGAATTGTTATCAACTTGCGAATGCTATATACCCCTTGATAGGCGAGACCGATGGGCTTGAGAAAGTATTAGAAGAGTTCCAACAAAACTATCAAGATAGCTGGCACGACATGATGGCGCAAAAGCTAGGACTACTTGCCTTTGAAGATGGAGACGACGCACTCTTTAGCCAACTTGAACACCTGCTGAGCTTAACCGAAACCGACATGACATTGTTTTATCGGGCGCTTGCCAGCCAGTCTTTAGAATTCCAAACATTCAAGCACTGCTACTATCAAGATGAGCACACTGACGAGTATTTGCAAGCACTAAACGACTGGCTAGAGCGCTATCAAACACGGCGCAATAAAGACGGCCGAAGGAATATTGAACGTCAAAACGCAATGAATTCAGTCAACCCTTTGTATGTGTTTAGGAACTATCTGGCACAACAAGCGATTGATAAAGCTGAAAACGGTGATTTTTCGATGGTAGAAGAATTGCTCGAACTATTTCGCAAACCTTACACAGAACAAAAGAATAAGGCTCACTTCGCCCAAAAACGACCTGATTGGGCGCGCAGTAAAGTTGGTTGCTCGATGCTGTCATGTTCATCATAAATCGACTGACTCGAGGTCGCCGTTTCTAGAGACCTATATATGTCATAATTAGACATATCATAACGATCTTACGCCAAGCCTCGGCTTGCCAATAAAATGAGTAATACACGCATAGTTATAACGCTTTTCACCAAAGATCGCCCTGGCATTGTCGGAGAGATATCTGAGCTAGTGCTGGCCCATAAAGGTAATTGGTTGGAGAGCAGCTTGTCGCGACTATGTGGTTTGTTCACTGGCATCGTACACCTTGAAGTCCCGTCACAACGGCACAATAGCTTAGTCAAAGCTTTGCATGGCTTATCCAAGCAAGGCATCGACATTGTGGTACACAACAACCAGGAAGGCACGGAAGATTCACTAGAAATTAATAGCCTGCAAATTGTTGTGGAAGCCAATGACCGGCCGGGCATTGTTCAAGAAATTGCAGATACGCTAGCCAGAGAAAACATCAATATTGATAATTTAGATACTGAGGTAGAAAGTGCATCGATGGCCGGTTATGGCCTTTTTCGAGCCCACCTATTCCTAGCCATGCCAGACGATGTGAGTGAAAACGACCTAGAAGAAATTTTAGAAGGCGTGTCGGATGATCTTATGGTCTCGGTGGCCGACTAAAACGTTCAGGATACTCTTACCGCTCGCCCCTCAGCCCAATGTTGTAAGGCTTGAATCTTTTCCGCCATAAGCACAGATAAAGGCTGGGTTTGATCCGCAAGCTGGCTTAAAAGCTCACTCGATAAAGGCGCTTTTTGTGCATAGCTTTGATACACCGCCGAAACGATTAATTGCTCTAGCTCGGCTCCCGAAAAACCCTCGGCCTGATTCGCTATTTGAGATAGATCTAAACCCTTGCTACTAAGTTCGCGACGCTTAAGATGAATCTCCAGAATTAAACGCCGCTCTTCAGGGCTTGGCAAATCAACGAAAAAGACTTCGTCAAACCGCCCCTTACGCAATAATTCTGGTGGCAAAGCAGAAACGTCATTGGCAGTTGCAACAACAAATACTGAATCGTCTTTTTCCGCCAACCAAGTTAGGAAAGTCCCCAATAGTCGCTTAGACACATCGTCATTGCTTGAGACTGCTGACATGCCCTTTTCAACTTCATCAAGCCACAACACACAAGGCGCCATTTTCTCTGCGACCTCTAAGGCAGTGCGCATATTCTCTTCGGTTTGGCCATAAAAACGATTATAAAGCGTACCAAAATCTAAATGTAAAAGTGGCAACTCCCATGATCCTGCCACGGCTTTCGCGGCCATGCTCTTACCACAACCTTGAACGCCTAACAGCAGCATACCTTTAGGAATGTCGCCACCGGGCAATTTAACCTCACCAATAAACACCTTACGCCGCATGTTGAGCCATTCTTTGAGCTTAGAAAAACCCGCGATATTGTCGAGCTCTTCATAGTCCAGCTCTAAATTCAGGGCATTATTTTCATTAAGCAATTCAAACTTATGTTTAGCTATATCGTCTAAATCCGTTTGGTCAATTACGCCATCATTCCAAATAGCATGTCGGGCAAGGCGCTCGGCGTCGCGTTCAGACAAACCACAAAGCTGTTTCACCAATCTGTTAACAATGCCTTTGTCGCTGGCTTTTAAGGTATGAGACGTCTCGCTCTTATAGCTCACGGCTAAGTCATTCACTAGACCTTTAAGTTGCGCTGGCGTTGGCAACTGTAGTTTGTAATGCGTGGCCAGTGAACGCAATTCGTCCGGCAACTCAACACTCGAAGAAAGCAATATTAAGGTGTGCTGAGGTGTTTGCAGTAACACGTCTTTTATAAAACGAATGGCTAACGGCTCACTTAACTGATGATGAAAATCAACCAAAACATAGACGCTAGCTAGCTCAGTTTTGAGTATTTGACCAAATAACTTATCAAATTCTCGATTAAAGGCTTGGGTTTCGTATCCAGGCGCAAGCCTTTCTAAACCCTGAGTCAACCGCCATTGATAATAGGCTCGATGAGAACGTTTGGCTAAACGCTTGAAGCCTTCAATAAAACACCCTTCGCGCTCGGTCTCTAAAACAATAAGTTGGCGATCAGATTCAATGAGAATCTCAAGGTCATGCATACTTTCCATTTGCTATAATTGGAGGTTCTTTTTAGCTGAAAGGTAGTTTGACACATCGTAAAAGGGAACCCAATTAAAAATTTTTGTAAGAAAATGTGTTATAAGCAGGTCTCTGTAGAAATCTCAATCATTGTAATTAGAACTATCTCATGCGAAATAAAATTATAAACGGTGCTTTGGCACTATGCGTAGCAGTCTCAGGTAATGCATTTGCTTCTGGTGGCGGTGGCGGTGGCGGTGGCGGTTTCAGTGGTGGTGGCAACTATACAGCCCCTCAACAACGCCAAGTCGACACAATCTACGAACAAGGCAAAGCCATATATCGCGGTCGCGCAGACGGCGAACCAGCAATTAGCTACTGTGTTGCTAGTGAAGGCGAAATCCTTCCAATTAAAGGCAAAACAATCAAAGCATTCAAAAAAACAAGCTATCAAGAACTTGCTAAAAATCTTTACAATTGTGACAACCCTGAATCATTAGTTGCCACAGAGTTAACTCGTGACAGCTTATTGTATGTCTTGTACTACCTCAATAAACGTCACCGTTTAGGACTACAAGGGACTTAATAATCTCCCAACGTTTTATATAATAATATAAGCGGTTAGTTTTAAATAAGTAGTACGAAAAGGCCATGGAGCGTAAATTACGCTGCGTGGCTTTTTTATGTCTACCTTATTTGCTTATTCTGGTGCTTGTCGGCCGCGTCTAATGTCCCAAATAATCGCCAACCCAATTAGACTAAACTCCAGCGCTAAAACCCAAACAGGAATTTGATAATCGACCGACTTTAACCCAAAGATCACTGGCAAATTGATAGCCGACCCATAGGACAATAATACGGAAAAAGACGCAACCCAGGCCCACGCACTCGGCCAAATTACCGCAAAAGGTAATATCCAAATTAAATACCAAGGATTAAGTACAGGCAAAACGATTAACAAACCGGCAAATATGATATCGGCTCTAGGTAAATCTCGAACCGCATCGGCTTGCCGATATTTTAAGAACCAACGTAATCCATAGGTACCTGCCACAAGCATAAAAGCGACAAGTAAAATCAACTTTAGAATATTCCAATCAATAAGCCCACCCAACAATTCATATAACACGGCGTTAAATAACCAGTGCGCACCCATTGCCGATAAGCCTTCTGGTATCCAAGACGCCAAGAGGCCAAAGGGCAAGGAAATGAAAAGCGCAGTAACAACAAAACCAAGCCAAGCTCTCCATCGTAACAACAATAAGAACGGCACCAATACGATTACAAAAACCTTAACCCCCAACGCTAAGGCTAAAAGCGAACCCATTAAAGTATCAAAACGCGAGCGATAGGCGAGCAGGGCGAGAACAACAAAAGTCATGCCGATTAAATCCGGGTGCATGGAAATCACAAATTCTTTTATCACCAACGGCGACCACGCATACAAAACCAAATGCTTCGCCGGCGCTAAACGCAACAAAGCCACGATAAGGATAATATCGGCAATTAATAAAAAGCACTTTATTGGCCATAATTCTCCTGGCGCAATTAAATAACTCAAAGCAAATAGCCACTGCAAACTTGGCCCATAGACGGTCGCTATATCAGGGTAGTTAATTGAGTCTAATAGTGCTTCTACCGGAACTGGCAAATCGCGACTAAACCAATCTGACGGTGGTGTATCATAGGGTGTTCCTTGCTCTATAGTGACAAAACCATCCCACAGAAAACGATAAAAATCGTCCTCCAATACGGGAAAGGTAAATACGCCAATGAACCTAAATAACAAAGCAAAAACCAAAATATCCAACAACGGTAAGTGCTCGGTGTTTCGGTAAGAGTTCCATACAAAAACACTTGCCGCGAAGCTTATTGTCGCGCTAAGCAATAAGTCAACCAAGCTTGCTTGCCCATAAGCTTGCGAGCTCCAGCACAGGTAAGTATAGGCTAGTAGGGCACATGTGCCAGCAATCCAAAGTTGTTGACGCTTTGCTGATAAAGATGAACTTTGGTGCATTTTAGGTATGAAAAGTAAGTTTGTAGCTACATGTAAGGTCTTTTATATACACAACAACTATTACTGAGTTTGATATGTCGTACAAGTCGTACACGATTGCCGTCATCATACCCGCTCATAACGAAGAGCAGGCGATTGCCAAGGTGGTCAAAGACTTGGGTAGTTTACAGTGTCCTGAAACCCAACAAGGCCTAGTTGATCGCATTATAGTATGTGACAACGCGTCAACTGATGCTACCGCTAAAATTGCGCAGCAAGCAGGTGCTGACGTATACCATGAGTTTCGTAAAGGCTATGGCTTCGCATGTTTACGAGGCATAGACAAGCTTAGTACGGCTGAGCATACACCACCGGATTTTGTTGTATTTGTGGATGGCGACAACTCTGCTGACGTGAATGACCTTCAACGCATACTGGATAAACTAATCGCTGGCAACGACTTAGTTGTCGGCGCTCGACAAACAAGCTTGCAAGAAGCGAATGCTGTTTCTCCACATCAACAATTTGGGAACTGGCTCGCCAGTGGTTTGATTCGATTGATCTGGCGCGAACAGGTCAGCGATCTTGGGCCATTTCGTGCCATTCGCTATCGATCTTTAAAGCTGATCAATATGCAAGACAAGCGCTTTGGTTGGACCGTTGAAATGCAAGTAAAAGTTATTCAGGCCGCAATGGCATATGCAGAAGTGCCAGTAAAAACTAAACAACGCATTGGCAAATCAAAAATCAGTGGCACAGTGCGCGGCACAATAGGCGCAGCGATTGGTATCTTCGGAAAAATATTCACCTTATTCGCTTTACAACCTATTTTCAAAATCAAGCTAAGACAGTCCCAATCCTTTATCGATAACTCTCTGGATAATACGGCGAAACGTTCACTCTAATCGACTTATCGTCGATAAAACTTTTTAATAAAAGTCGATTGGGTCAATATCGATCGACCAACGCACGCTATTTGCAAGCTTCTTTAGGTCGGTGTCAGTAACAAGGATATGTAACCACTGTTGCAAACTATAATTTAAAGAAGATCGCTTTACACTGCTTAATAATAATTGCGTGCGATAACGCCCAGCACGCCGCGCCATAGGCGCTGGCACAGCGTCAAAAACCACCAACTCTTGATAGGCTAATAAAGCCTGTTTCGCGCGTTTTAAAAACTGTAGCGCTTTAGCTTGATGTGTCGACTCAGCGCGCAAAAGGGCAAAGAAACCAAAGGGCGGGAAACCTGCAGCTAAACGCTGTTCAATTTGATCAAAGGCAAAATTATTAAAATCATGCGATTTCAAAAACTGAAAAAACGAGTGCTCCGGGAAACGCGTTTGAATAAATACTCGACCACCTTTTTTATGGCGGCCAGCTCGACCAGACACTTGAACAAGTTGTTGAAACAAGGTTTCAGTGGCACGAAAATCGGTAGAGTAAATCCCCGCGTCAGCCTCTAGCACCCCAACCATCGCCAAATTAGAAAAGTCGTGACCTTTAGCGATTAGTTGCGTTCCTAAAACGATATCGACATCACCGTCATGCACTTGTTTTAGTGCCTCACTGAGTGCACCTCTACGCCGGGTACTGTCTCGGTCAATACGCAATATGCGAGCAGCAGGAAAACGCAGCGTTAGTGCGTCTTCGACGCGCTGCGTCCCCTCACCCACTTCAAGTAGATTACTAGACGAACAATTACCGCAGGTATCTAGCTTTCGACCCTGATAGCCGCAATGATGACAGCGCATTTGATTGGCATGGCGATGTAATGTGAGATTTGAATCGCAGCGATGACATTTACAGCTTTGCTTGCAATCAGCGCAAAAAATAACAGGCGCAAAACCGCGACGATTCAAGAACAACATAACTTGTTGTTGGTTACTCAAGGTACTCTTTATGGCGGCTAACATACCTGGCGACAAACCATCCGTAGATGGTTGCTGATTTAAGTCTATCAACTCGATCGTTGGTAACGGCACTTTGGTAGCACGTTGCACTAAATCCACTTTTTTATATCTTCCTTGCTTAGCATTCACCAAAGTTTCAAGAGCCGGGGTCGCTGAGGCTAAGATAATCGGGATGTTATGTTGCTTGGCGCGATAAATTGCTACATCGCGCGCATGATAACGTACACCCTCTTGTTGCTTAAACGAACCATCATGCTCTTCATCAACCACCACCAATCCAAGGCTTTGAAAATTCGCAAATACCGCCGAACGCGTGCCAACAACAATCCGCGCGTTGCCTTGCTTACTGTGCCACCAAGCTAGATGACGTTCGGTATCATTAAGTTTTGAGTGCATCGCCACCACTGGATAAGGCATATATGTTTCGATACGTTCAAACAACTGAGGCGTCAATCCTATTTCGGGAACAATTAGAAGAACCTGTTTACCTTGCTCGAGTACTTGGCGCATGGCCTTAAAATAGACTGCGGTTTTTCCACTACCGGTAATGCCGTGCAACAAGATACATTCGAACTTATTTTTGTTGATCGAATGGCATATTTGCTCTATCGCTCGCTGCTGTTCTTCACTGGGCGTTAACGCGGGTATGGCGTCAGACTCGGCAACCTTAGACGAAAGAGCCGGCACAGCTTGGGACTCGACTACCCAACCCTTTTCTATTAGCGCTTTTATAGCTTGGCGCCAAGCTGATGAAGAATCTCTAAAATCGTGATTCGCAAGGCTAGACTGATATTGAAATTTTTTCACTATCGCAAGTTGTAACGGCGCTCTATCAAGCTCGGTGATAGGGGCAGACCTGCCGTAATCACTTAACGACCAAGTCCTACTAGGCGTGGGCTCCACCGCATGGGTTTGTCTTAATGCAATTGGCAATGCGGCTTCTATGACTTCGCCAATTGGCGCAAGATAATAATTAGACAACCAAATCAGTGTGGCCCACAGGTGTTTATCAAAGATGCTCTGCTGATCGATTAAGTCGATAATCGGCTTGAGCTTATCGAGGGGATAATCCGAGCTTTGTTTAATCTCGAGCACCACCCCGACCCTCTGTTGGCGACCAAACGGCACTAGTACGCGCGCGCCAACCTCTGGATTTTGAAAGGCCTGCGGTACTGTAAAATCAAAGCTCTGGCGCAGAGGAACGGGAATTGCAACACTGACAATACAAGGGCTCATTAGGCTAATTTGAACCCACCAGTCTTAGTCGCCAAGCTGATACACAAACCTTACCCACAGTTCCTGTGGATAACTTTGTGTATAAAAATGCACTTTGCTTGCTAACACTTGATGAATATTGACTTTCTTGCATTTGATTAAAAATTGAGCATCCGAAAATATTGTTATATATCAATTAGTTATCTTTATTTAAGTGGTTCAATTTAAATTAAAAAAAATTTACTTACGAAAAATCTTGACTTACAAAAAAGTGTGAATAAGTCTATTTTTCAAATTTTTAGAACAGATTACAGAACTTAATTTTATCAATAGCTTAGCGACAAATACTGAAAGCACTACTTCAAGATTGTGCGCTATCAATACACTACAATTGTCTCACTTAACCCAAGCAAGCGGATCAATAAATTGCTTAACAATAGTATAGCGATGGAGTTAATAATTCGGCTACACTTCAGCTCATTTTTAAAAAGCGTAATAATCTGCCTTTAAAACACCGTCATGAATAAAAAACTAACCGCTAACTCGGTCGACAAGTACGTATTGTATCAACGTGCGGTGCAATCAGCCGAACCCGATGTCGAGTTTTTATTTAATACTTATAAAGAAATTCGCAGTAAAGAGCCTCGCCACTTTCGCGAAGATTTTTGCGGCACCTGTTTGTTATCGGCACATTGGGCCAAACAAGGCTCAGACTTCACAAGTGAATCATATGATATTGACCCTGAGCCATTAGCTTGGGGCAAAAAGCACAACCTCGAGCCACTCGGTGCAGTAGCCGAGCGTGTAAGGCAATATCAGGAAGACGCGCGCACACCAAGTCGTAAAGCACCGGACGTACGCTGCGCACAAAATTTTTCTTATTGGATTTTTAAGACGCGTGCTGAAATGCTCGACTATTTTAAATGCGTATACCGCGATCTTGCCAAAGACGGTGTTTTTATTTGCGACCTGCATGGTGGGCCAGAAAGCATGCAAGAGCTCGAAGAAGAAACCGAGATGGATGATGAGAGCTTTACTTATGTATGGGACCAAGATTCAATCAATCCCATCACAGGTTCAGCACGCTTGCATATTCACTTTCGATTTCCCGACGGCACAGAAATGCGAGACGCGTTCACCTATGAATGGCGTCTATGGGGCCTGCCAGAACTGACAGAAATTTTAGAAGAAGCCGGTTTTGCGCGAGTTGACTGCTACTGGGAAGGCACTGACGAAGACGGTGAGAGCGGCAATGGAGAGTTTAGCGTTAGTACAGAAGGGGACTCTTGCTTAAGTTATGTAGCCTATCTGGTGGCGGCGAAATAAAGAATGGTTTACCTCATTGTTATTTGCGTATTGGGCGGATTTTTATATATCCGCAAAGCTCGACCCGCGCAAGAAAAATCAGGCTATGGCTTTAATCCGATACCTCAGGGTTCAAAAAAGATCAGCGACCAACCCACCGAACAATCAATTCAAAAGGAAGTGCTTTTAAAGGTCGCAACATACAATATACAAACTGGTAAAAACGCGAATGGTCAACGAGATATCAGTAAAAGCGCTGAACTCATTGAGTCATCGCACATCGTCGGAATTCAAGAAGTGTATGCTCCCAGCTGGCTAAATCGGTTTGGAATTGGCCTAAGCCAAAGCCAACATCTGGCGATGCAAGGAGGTTTTACCTGGCTATTTAACGCAACACGGTTGCGTTGGCTCAGAGAACATCGAGGTAATGCGCTACTAAGCAAACTGCCTATGAGTGAATGGCACACGAAAATGTTACCCGACCAATCGGGCAAGAGCTATCGCAATATCACCATTGCCAAGGCTGAATGGAATGGCAAGGGCTTTCACATTCTCAATACGCATTTACACACCAAAAATGGGCGAAAGGAGCAAATAGAAGTGGTCCTAAGAGAATTTTCTAAATATTCGCCCGCCATATTACTTGGTGATTTCAATTGCACAGGGGAAGAACTTGGTACAGCGCTCAGTGATATCGAGATAAGCGACGCGATTAAAATTGCTCAGCTTGACCCCCAAGAATCACAGCGTATAGATTGGATTTTAACTAAAGGTTTTGTGGTTGAAGGTGGCGATTTTCATGACAAGGGCGTCTCAGACCACCCCTTCTATCAAGTAAACTTAAGTTAAGTCCAGCACAAGTCACTTGCAAAACCTATCTACCAAGGCTTTAATTACCGTGATGCTAGAGAAGCGGACGGCTAGGTCTGTGGAAAAGCCTATTAACTAAAATCACAATTTTAGGTCATATATGGTAAAAGCGTCGGGTAATAAAAATACTAAAATAAACACTATATTAAAAATCTGGAGCTAAATTATGTTAAATGAATTTAAAGAGTTTGCGATGAAAGGTAACTTCGTCGATATGGCAGTGGGTATTGTCATAGGGGCGGCGTTCGGCACCATCGTAAAATCATTTGTAGACGACATTATCATGCCTTGGGTCGGCGTACTAACTGGCGGCGTTGACTTCGGTAACATGCACTATGTAATCAGCAACCCTGTTGACGGTGCAACTTATGCAACAATTGAAGCTGCAAAAGAAGCCGGTGCGGTAACAATGAACTACGGTTTATTCATTAACGCAATGCTTACTTTTGTAATCGTGGCTTTTGCTTTGTTTATGGTAATCAAAGGCATGAACGCAGCGAAAAAAGCAGAGGAAGAAGCACCGGAAGCGCCAGCTGAGCCTTCTGACGAAGCGAAACTTCTTGCTGAAATTCGCGACTCCCTAGCCAAAGGTTAGAAAACGAACAATTCAGTAAATCGTTTTCAAAGTTGACGGCCTTAAACTAGGCCGTCAACAATGTTTCTAAGCCTAACAAAATAACTTTACTGGGCTTTCATATTTGACAAGGACCGGTCGCCCATCAAGGTACCAATTTGGTTGGTCTCCAAAAATTTAAAGCCACGGTTGGCCATCTCAATTGCAGAACTAACATCATCCAAGTTATACACAGCCCACTGCCAATCACCCTGCCACACAGATTCATCTGATGCAGGCAAAAACGCTTTATCAACGAACATAAAATCAGGCTGTAAGTGTTCCAAAATCTCTCTATTCGCGTCATTCCATCGCGGCAACACCCAACCAACACGCATAGAAGAAATTTTTCGCGTGTATTCTACAACTTCTTCGTTAAAAGAAATGACCACGCACTGGTCTTCTACCCCAGCCTTATTAATCCGTCGCCAAACTTCATCAACAAACAACGGCACGCCAAATTGATCAATGGATTCTTGCTTGATTTCTACAAAAGTAGTGACGTCATCGTGGCGCGCCAACCATCCACAAAACTTTCGGAATGTAGTGAATTTATTGTCCACGAACTCTTCACCAAACCGGGCCGGATAAGAAGCCTGCAAGCTTTTAAAATACTCGTTCGTAATCTCGGTCACCTCAACATCGACCCCAGCGAGTCGCGCTAGACTTGCGTCATGATGCAACACTGGCACATGATCTCGGCTTAGCTGTAAATCAAGCTCCATATACCTCGCACCATGTTCATAAGCCGCCTCATAGGCCAGCAATGTGTTCTCAGGGTAACGACCAGAGTAACCCCTATGCGCTATCAATATTGGCGCATCGCCCTTTAAGCTAATCTCAGATGTTTGTTTAGTTTTCACGAGCTCATTTATATCACGTTACTTAGACTGCAAAAACCACAGTCATGTTATGCTCACCTTAACACCAAGTTCACTTGAGATTCCAGTGCTCAGAGCGCCTAGCCAATATGACTGACCAACAGGCAACTCTCGCCTTTGCTGAACTATCACCTGACCAAGTTCTCAATACAATCGAAACATTCGGTTATCAATGCGATGGTCGTTTATTAGCGCTAAACAGCTATGAAAACCGAGTTTATAGGGTTGGTTTAAATGGTGACGAACAAATTGTTGCTAAGTTCTATCGACCCGAAAGGTGGAGCGATGACGCAATTAAAGAAGAACATAGCTTCACCCAAAGCCTAGCAGACATTGAACTGCCCGTGGTGCCGCCCTTGATAATTGACGGCGAAACGTTGTTAAACAGAGGTGCCTTTAGAATGGCAATTTTTGCGAACCGAGGGGGCCGCGCATTAGATCTAGAAAACTTCGACCAACTAGAACAAATGGGCCGCTTTATGGGGCGAATGCACCAAGTAAGCCGCATCCAAGCGTTTAAACATAGACCAACACTCGATGTCACGACCTTCGGTTGGGATGCGCGCAACTACATTCTCAAACACGACTTTATCCCGCAAGATTTACTGCAAGCCTACACAAGTTTGACAGAGCAATTACTGCAAGAAGCGGAACACTGTTATGATCGTGCCGGACAATTAAACCTAATTCGTTGTCACGGGGATTGTTATCCAAGCAATGTATTGTGGACCGACGACGGCCCACATATCGTCGATTTCGACGATGCACGGATGGCTCCGGCAATACAAGACTTATGGATGTTTTTAGTAGGCGACCGAAGTGATCAAACCGCCGCTCTAGATGCCGTGCTCGCCGGGTATACCGAATTTAGCGACTTTGATGCACGTGAACTCCACTTAATCGAAGCGCTGCGCACCTTACGCCTAATCCATTATTTCGGCTGGCTTGCCAAACGCTGGAGCGACCCAGCTTTTAAGCGCGCGTTCCCGTGGTTTAACACTCAACAATGTTGGGAAGACCATATTCTAAGTTTGCGTGAGCAAGCTGCCATGCTTCACGAGCAACCACTTATTTGGATGGGCTAGAATTTTCAAATAGATTATTAACGACTACTGCGCTTGCTCTACTTTGACGAGGCTAAGGGATGGCTTACTAGATGAATTCGTACCAATATAGGCTCGCCCTAATAAGTCAAATACCGCTAAGGTATTGGGGTTCACATAACCTCCTGCCCAAGGTGTTGATCGAGCAATATTAGCTGGGCGTTTAGCGCTATAGCGTATCTCAATACCATCGACGCTGGTCTTGGCAAGAACCACACAAAGCGTCACGTCTGGCGCACAACCAGAGTTTTTATCTTCAACTACCGCGTCTATTTTCCTAAGCATAGTAATCAACTGAGGGCTTAATCTACTCACCCATACTCGTTGCCCTTGATAACGGCGCAGAGCGGTTTCACCAATTTCCACATCATCAAAAGGGGAGTTTACCGATGTGCTTAAAGCGGGCCCGCCTAAGCTACGCAAAAGGACAAATACAAATACCAAGGCCAGAGCGCCAAACATGGCTCGCACAAGATTTACAAGAGTCGTTCTAGGCATTAGCCATCATCTCTAAACTAATGTTGTGGTCACAGAATCAGTTTGGCGTAGCCTTAACACTGGCTATCTTCACTGACCATTGCAAGTTTTGCTCTATGTTATCGTCGCTAGACTTGAGAGCCGCTACCCTATCAAACTTAAGACTTTGTTTGACACGCATAGTTTGACCTGGTTCTATCGTTACTGGCAGGTCGCGCCGTACTGTCTCAATTTCCTTACAAGGCTCGTTCTCAGCGCTCCCACAAAGCTTACCAGTTACATCAAGGGTTAACCGCTTCACTTTGCCACTTTGCGCTTCATTTCTAAAACACAAGCTAAAATCGTAGTTACTGCGATAAGGCGGCGCCACGAGCAATCCACAACTACGAACCGCATCGACACTCAACAGATTGGGCTTGGGTCTCTTGCGATTATCATCAAACCACACTGCGCCAGCAAAAAGCAGACACGCACAAACCACCGCGGTGATACGTTGCATACGACTAATTTTGGCAACAAAGAGCAGCCACACGATGATCAAAAATAAGAGTATGAGTACGAGTCTAATCATAATTTTTGTGCCTTTGGTAAAGCCAGTTTAGAACTAAATTAGAACCCACTGGCGCCTATCCTTTTAGTAAGGATTCCTATATTTGCTGGCATGATAGCATTTCATGACATACCATCGAGACAATCAAATTAGATTGGCGAGCTTCGCGCTAGAATGATCGATAAATTAACCCACAAAAGTATACTTAAAGCCATGTTCAAGGATGACATGATCACTGTGGCTGAAGCAAAACGTATTGACGCCAACTTGATGGACCCAAATGGCAAAGAATCACATCCCATTACCGGTATCGCAAAAAGTTTACCTCAGCATCGAGAAACCGGCGAGAGGATAAATTTAGAAACTCTTTGTGAATGGTTTGCTGAACAAGTGGATGTTAACTATTTTGCGATTGACCCGCTAAAAATTGACATTGCTTCTGTTACCCAAGTGGTCGCTCCACAATATGCACGAAACCACGGCTTTCTGGCTGTCCATGCTGACCAAGACTTTGTAACGCTGGCGGTAAAAAATCCACTCGACCTTAAATGGAGAGACGGCCTTGAAAGTCTGCTTAGAAAAAGCATCAAAATCGTTTTTGCTAACCCTAATGATATTGACCGATATCAAAACGAGTTTTACACGCTCGCAAAATCAATTGATCGCTCGAGCATCAACGATGCACAACAAGGCATTTCCTTACAACAAAACTTAGATCAATTAGTTGAACTAGGAAGAAGCGGTCAACTTGATGCCGAAGATCATCATATTGTTCAGGTGGTCGACTGGCTGTTGCAATACGCGTTTGAACAACGCGCCAGTGATATTCATTTAGAACCTCGTAAAGAAATTGGCGAGATGCGTTTTCGTATCGATGGTCTATTACATCATGCCTACCAAGTACCACCCAATGTCATGCTTGCCATCATTGGCCGCTTGAAAACTCTAGGACGAATGGATATCGCAGAAAAACGCCGGCCGTTGGATGGACGTCTCAAAACACGCACGCCAGACAATAAAGAAATTGAGCTTCGTTTATCTACTATACCCACTGCGATGGGCGAAAAAATGGTCATGCGGATTTTTGACCCAGATGTATTACAGCGCAGCTTCACCGACCTCGGGCTTTCAGATAGAGAACTAGACCTTTGGCATCAACTTACACGCCATACGCATGGAATTATTTTAGTTACCGGACCAACAGGTTCAGGTAAAACAACAACGCTATACTCAACGCTAAAAGACCTCGCCACCAGCGAAGTTAATGTTTGCACGATTGAAGACCCGATAGAAATGGTGGAACCAAGCTTCAATCAAATTCAAGTGCACAATTCAATCGATCTAAGCTTCTCCGCTGGCGTAAAAGCTCTGCTACGACAGGACCCCGACATAATAATGATCGGCGAGATACGTGACCTAGCCACAGCGGAAATGGCCGTACAGGCTGCACTCACCGGCCACTTGGTGCTATCCACATTACACACCAATGACTCACCCTCATCGATAACTCGTCTTTTAGAACTCGGTATTCCGGCCTATTTAATTAGTGCCACGGTATTAGGTGTTATGGCACAACGCTTGGTTCGAACACTTTGCAAACATTGCAAGGAGCCAACCACCATTGAAGACTCAGTTTGGCGAGACTTTAGCCCCGACAAAGATTTAGAACAAACAAACGTGTGCAAACCTGTTGGCTGTATCGAATGTCGCCAAACCGGCTACCTTGGGCGAATTGGTCTCTATGAAATGCTCGAGATGACCAATACCCTAGAAAGTCATATCACGTCCGACGTTGATCTGCGCGCATTGCGTAAACAAGCGCAAGACGACGGACTTTTAACTCTACGCCATAGTGGTGCTAAAAAAGTCTCGCAAGGCTTTACCACCATAGAAGAAGTTATGCGCGTTACACCCTTCGTAAGCAACTAGCCTTAATACGAAATGACGGATTTAATGCGCCCCAAAGGTCGACCATCAAGGCATCAACGTGAAGCAAAAAAGAAGGCGCCAAAAACAAAGACGCGCTCGGCACCAAACTTCGATAGCAAGATCAAAGGCAGTTTCCAATCAGATCTAAATGATGAATTCAGTCTTATCGCTAAGCCAAGACGTAAGCGCAAAAACAAATCCAAAAGTAAACGCAAAGGTGGCGGCTTCTTCAGGTTTGTCTTTCGTTTAATTATTTTCATCTGCGTAGTGTCGGCACTACCGATGTTTGTACTCAGGTATTTCGACCCACCTACGAGCGCGTTTATTGAACTCAATAAACACAACCACAACACTAATATTCAGCATGCATGGGTAGAGTTTGAAGACATATCTTTGTATTTTCCAAACGCGATAATAGCCTCCGAAGACCAAGACTTCCCTAATCATTATGGCCTAGATTTAAAGCAAATACGGTCTGCACTTGAAGAAAGTAAAGACGGCCAACCGCGTGGCGCAAGCACGATTACCCAACAAACCGTGAAAAATTTGTTCCTATGGCCTGGCCGGAGTTACTTACGCAAAGGCATTGAAGCTTGGCTGGCACTATGGATGGATTTAATCGTTCCCAAAAAACGAATTCTTGAACTGTATATGAACTTCGCCCAATTTGGTCGTTCAGTGTTTGGTGTCGGTGCAGCCAGTCAGTTCTATTTTCAGATAACGCCAGACCAACTAACACCAGAACAATCGGCATTAATTAGCGCGGCTCTGCCAACTCCTTCGAGATCAAATCCAGCACAACCCAGCAAATATTTGAACGAACGCGCGACCTTTATCCTAGATCAAATGCCGCGCATCGGTGGGCGTCGCATGGTTCGTGAATTAGCAAACTAAGATCGAAAGCCTCGCTTTATAAGAAACCACATTCATGCGACACTTGCGCCGATGAACAGAGCATTTCCAAACAGTCGTTTACGTCGCCTACGGGCCGCCGATTTCTCGCGCCGCTTGATTCGTGAAAACAAATTGAGCGTAGACGATTTAATCCTACCGGCCTTTGTTATTGAAGGCGATCAACAGCGTCAAGCTATTGACTCTATGCCAGGTGTAGAACGTTTAAGCATTGACTTAATGGTAGACAAAGCCAAAACAATCGCCGCACTTGGCATACCCGCAATAGCCTTGTTTCCTGTCGTTGGTGACGCAGACAAAAGCGACGATGCCAAAGAAGCTTATAACCCTGATGGCCTCGCGCAACGCGCTGTCGCGGCTATTAAAGACGCAGTGCCAGAGCTTGGCGTCATGACAGATGTGGCGCTCGACCCTTTCACCTCTCATGGGCAAGATGGTTTATTAGATCAGCAAGGTTATGTTGAGAATGATGCCACGGTTGAAGTGTTGGTTAAGCAAGCCTTATCGCATGCCAAAGCGGGTGCTGATATCGTCGCCCCATCCGATATGATGGACGGGCGCGTTGGCGCTATTCGCGCATCGTTAGAACAGAATAATTACGTCAACGTACAAATCATGGCTTATGCGGCCAAATACGCATCATCGTTTTATGGCCCGTTTAGAGATGCTGTGGGCTCCGCCAGCAATCTTGCCGGCGGTAATAAATACAGCTATCAAATGGACCCTGCTAATAGCGATGAAGCAATGCATGAAGTGCGCCTAGACCTTGCCGAAGGGGCGGACTATCTAATGGTAAAACCCGGTATGCCATATTTAGATATTGTGCACAGAGTTAAACAAGAACTTGGTGTGCCTACTGCGGTGTATCAGGTAAGTGGCGAATACGCCATGCTTAAAGCTGCCAGCCAAAATGGTTGGCTTAAGGAACAAGATGTAGTGATGGAATCTTTGCTGGCTTTTAAACGCGCCGGTGCGGATGCCATTTTAACTTATTACGCTGAACAAGCCGCCGAGTGGTTGGGCCAATGAAAGAGCAAATAAAAAATACCCTACAAGAGTCACAACAAGCACTCGATGCATTAATCAATAATGATACCGAGCTTGGAAATATCGACTCTGCCGCGCAGCTAATTATAGAAAGCCTAACAAATGGCGGCACCATTTTTTCTTGCGGCAATGGTGGCTCCATGTGCGATGCTATGCATTTTGCTGAAGAACTGACTGGCCGCTATCGGCAAAATCGTCGTGGGCATGCTGCCGTTGCTATCAGCGACCCCAGTCATATTTCCTGCGTAGCGAATGATTTTGGTTATGAGTTTATCTTTTCACGCTATCTCGAAAGTCATGCAAAAGCGGGTGATGTACTCATTGGCATTAGCACCAGCGGCACGAGTAAAAACGTTGTTGAAGCAACCAAAGCGGCTCAAAAATTAGGCGTTAAAACCATCATTTTAAGTGGTCGTGCAGCCCGTGAACTAGAATCTCTCGCCGAGGTCTATGTTTGCACTAAAGGGGGCGACTACGCGGATCGTGTGCAAGAACTGCATATTAAGACTTTACACATTTTTATTGAGCTTGTGGAACGTCATTTTCATCCTGAAAACTATGATGATTAGTGACTAAAAACATAGGTTCATATGCCAATTGCGGGGGCTAATATGGCGATAAAGACATTCACTACCGAAGACTTTCAGGCTATGGAAAAGCGCCATCGTGCGCATTTCATTAATTCATTATCAGGCTACAAGAGCGCCAACCTCATTGGCAGTATTGATAAACACGGCGTTACTAATTTGAGTATCGTTAGTTCAGTAGTGCACCTTGGTGCTGATCCAGCATTGATCGCTTTTGTGAATCGCCCACACAGTGTCGCTCGCGACACTTTAGATAATATCTATTCCGCAAAGGTGTTTACCATCAACCATGTTGGTGCGCACATAGTTAATGATGCACACCATACTTCGGCACGTTATCCTGCGCTAATTTCTGAGTTTGATCAAACCAATCTAAGTGAAGAATTCCACTCTCTTGCCGCGCCTTACGTTAGCCAAAGCAAAATAAAAATAGGCGTAGAATTTCGTCAAAAAATTGATATCGAACTTAATCGCACGGTATTAATCATTGGTGAAATTGTAGAAGTAATTTTAGACGATTCATTAATTGCCGAAGATGGCAAACTTAGCCTTGAAGACGCCGCGACGGTGGCTGTTTCTGGTCTTGATGAATACCACCTTGCGGACTCACTTGGTCGTCTTGCCTATGCCAAGCCGCGCACAAACTAGGGGTGGAAGTTAGAACCTAACTCCTTAGAGACGAAAGCACATCGTTTAAATATTGAGTGCTACACTCAAGGTCTAAATAATTTTTTTACACCGTATTATGAGCTTAGAGTATTTACATACAATGATACGCGTAGGCGATTTAAACGCCGCGCTAGATTTCTTTTGCACCAAACTCGGACTGGTCGAAGTAAGACGCTACGATAATGACAAAGCTCGTTTCAGCTTAATTTTTCTAGCCGCGCCGCATGATTTAGACAAAGCTAAAGAAAGTCAGGCGCCCCTTGTTGAACTTACCCATAACTGGGATGAAGACGAATACAGTGGCGGACGAAACTTTGGTCATCTAGCTTATCGTGTCGATAACATCTATGAAATTTGTCAGCGGCTTATGGATAAAGGTGTCACCATTAATCGCCCACCACACGATGGCCGTATGGCTTTTATAAAATCACCCGACGGTATCTCTATAGAGCTACTTCAACGCGGTGAAAATCTTGATCCGCAAGAGCCTTGGTCTTCTATGGGGAACACCGGCAGCTGGTAGGTTATTCAAAGTAACTAACTAAAAGTAACTAGCTTGAAATTTATGGTTTCGCACCCATATTTTATTAAACGCAGCTAAGGAGACATAAATGCTTATATCAAATATAGAAACTCTTCCAGGTAGACACATAGTCAAACATCTAGGCCTAGTACAAGGCAGTACCGTACGAGCCAAACACGTTGGTCGAGATATTATGGCCAGCTTCAAAAACATCCTAGGCGGAGAACTGGTCGGCTATACCGAACTAATGAGTGAAGCACGCGACGAAGCAACTCAGCGCATGCTTAAGCAGGCCGAGGGCATAGGTGCCAACGGCGTCATAAACGTTCGCTTTGCTACCTCCTCGGTTGCCCAAGGCGCAGCCGAACTTTTTGCCTACGGCACAGCGGTCGTGTTAGCGGAGGGCGAATAAAACATGGCAGGCTTAATTATTGGTTTATTGTTATTAATTATTGGCTATATCGTCGGCACCACCTTAGAACAAAAGCACTATAAATCCATACGCGAACGGGAACGCGCACTAACAAGTATTTTAGTGTTTGAAAGTAAATTCCCAAAAGGCGAAGATGGCAATGGTGGGCAACTTGTGCAGGGCAATGTGGTGGTATCAGTTGACTACTTTAAGCGTTTTGTCGCCAGCTTAAGAAAATTGGTAGGCGGGCGCTTGCGCAGCTATGAATCTCTGTTAGACCGAGGTCGCCGAGAAGCCGTTTTACGTATGAAAGAAGAGGCTGAACGTTTAGGTGCTAACCATATTTTCAATGTACGTTTTGAAACCGCGTCTATCTCGCAAGGAGCACAAGGGGCACTAGGTTCAGTTGAGGTATTGGTCTACGGTAGCGCAGTAAAACGCTAAGAAATGAAATACCAAAACCCCCAAGTAGATGAAAGCGTAAACGTTTCACAAGAGCACCCGCTTAAAGAATTTAGCCAGCTCATTATTGGCGTTGGCTTGGTTTTGTTAATCAGCATCATTGTTTTAAGTATCATTTCAGAAGCACTAGCAAAACGCGTACCGTTTTCGTTTGAACAAAAAATGGTCGAGCGCATAGAATATTTTGAACCATCAGACTCTGCCACCGCCAAACAATTACAAGCACTGGCAGACCGGCTCGCAAGGCATATGGATTTGCCTGAGGAAATAAAACTAAGCGTTCACTACCATGAAAGCGAAACAGTGAACGCCTTGGCGACTTTAGGCGGCAATATTGTTTTCTTTGAAGGCTTAGTAGAGCAAATACAAAGCGAAGACGAATTAGCAGCGGTAATGGCTCATGAAATCGCACATATTAAACTAAGGCATCCAATTTCCGCTTTGGGCAAAGGCCTGAGTATTACCATCTTTGCCACATTCGTCAGTGGTTTTTCTGGCAGTACCGCCGGCGATTGGCTGATAAGCAATTCAGCGCAACTCACTTTAATGAATTATTCCAGAAAACAAGAATCCGCCGCTGACTTACTGGCCGCGCAAGCTTTACAAGCTGAATATGGTCATATTCGCGGCGCACAGGAATTATTCAAACGCTTTGAATCTCTAGAAGCCCAACAAATAGCAAGTAAAGTTTCGGTTGAAGCCTTTCGCAGCCACCCTTATTCAGCAGACAGATGGACCGAGATTAGCGAACAAGCAG
>CAYSUU010000030.1:0-20963 GCA_964434375.1 uncultured Gammaproteobacteria bacterium
ATAAGCCGGTCGAAGTAGGGGCTTACGGTTCGCTAGAGAGTGCGCTTGCTGGAAACTATAGTTTCGATCCCGTTGAAACGTATAAAAAAGGGCTTGGGAAAAATTACTAGGATTAAAAGGCACGTTCTGGATAGCCATGGTTATCTACCTAGTTATTGCCGCTATCTTGAATGTAATTACTACATTTACGCTTGGCTCAGCAAACCCGCAGGCGTTTGGCTTTGGTGATGTTGTAGCGCAGTTACTAACGAGCCTTTTATTAACGCCAATGTATGCGGGCCTTTTTATGATTGCGCTTAAGCATTCCGTTGGTAGCCCAATTCGTGTGGGGGAGCTTTTTAATTACTACGATAAAATCATTCCACTTTTTGTTGTCTCGGTGATCGTTCAAATACTTATATTACTTGGTCTTCTATTGTTGATTCTTCCTGGTATTTACCTTGTGGTAACTTTGTCTTTTGCCTTGCCGCTCGTTTTCGAAAAGAATATGAGCCCGCTAGAAGCTGTACAAACTTCGCGTGCAGTAGTGCAAAAAAATGGTTTTCCTTCGCGGGTTTTTTCTTAATAACTTTTTTGTGATTTTGGCTGGTGGTCTTGCTTTATTAATAAGGTTGATCTGGGCTGTGCCTTTATCTAGTTTGGCTTATGCATTTGTATATCGAGATGTTTTTGGTATTGAATCTGTCGAATAGAATGAAGGTTAAGTTAGATAAGCGATGGTTTGGTACTTGAAGATAAGTTATCTGAGGTCGGAAAATAAAAAAGCCAGCATTCGCTGGCTTTTTTATTTGGCGCGCCCGGAGGGATTACTTCGCACATCCTGTGCTTCGCCGCGATGCGATGGCCTATCGGCCATGCAAAATTGTTCCTGACAATTTTGTCGAACCGAGGGGTTCTCTTCAAGTCCGCCGAACTCCCCAAACAAAAAAACCAGCACAAGGCTGGTCTCTTTATTTGGCGCGCCCGGAGGGATTCGAACCCCCGACCACTTGGTTCGAAGCCAAGTACTCTATCCAGCTGAGCTACAGGCGCGTAAACTTCAGTGTGGCGGAGTATAAAGCAGCTTTCTTGGCTTTACGAGTTTGCTCAATAAAAAATTGCGATACTTTGGTGTCCTGTTGTTACTAAGTTGCCTTGGCTATTCCAAATTTGCATATCTTGGCTTGAGTATCCGTCTTTTGCATGATCTGCTGCGGTGCGCATAAGCCACCATCCATCTTCGGTTGTTGTATCTTCACTTAGAAAATTGATCATCCAGGTCATTGAGCTGATTGGAGCGAACTCTTCAAACATCGGCAGTACCGCCGGTGGAAGCATGTCCGCAATGCCGACTAGCGCGGTAAGGTCGTTCGCGTTTTTATCCTTATGCCTTACCCATATAAAGTGTTCGTGTTCGTTTGAGCCGCTTATTGGGTGTGCGCCTTTAGCCAATTTTGTTTCGAAATTTTTAGTGAAACTCGGTGCCATTTCGGCGCTAAAAAAGTCATTCAATTGCTCAGGCCTGGGCAGGCTTGGTGGCTTGTTGAAGTTCTCATTTAATCTGGAGGGTCTTGATGCACCAAAGCTGAATACTGAGTGCGTTGCTAGTCCATGTTCGCCGTGCATATTAACTTGTATATTGCTGACAGATTTTCCAGCGCGTAACACCTTGGGTCGCAGTGTTATGGTGCCACCGACGGGACCGATGAAATTGACTAGAGCGGATCTTAAAGGTGGTAGGCTTGGGTTTTTAAGTAGCGCCGCTTTAAGGCACAGCGCAGCTGATAAGCCACCGTACGTTGTGCGGCCTTGCATCCAATTTTCAGTGATTTTTGCATGAACATTTTGCTCTTTATCGAGCTCACAGCTATGCATTAATTCAGAGAAATCCATGTTGTTCATGACTTCATTTTCTTCTGCAGAAGTTCGTTAGCCATTTGAGGGTTTGCTTTGCCTTTAGAGCGCTGCATTACTTGACCAACTAAAAAGCCAATAACTTTATCGTTGCCGCTTTTAAATTGCTCAACCTGATCTTCGCAAGTTGAAATCACTTCATCTACAATTGCTTCGATTGCGCCGGTGTCGGTGATCTGTTTTAAACCTCTGGCTTCAATAATGTCATCAACTTGACCTTCGTTATCCCATAATGCTGCAAATACTTGTTTTGCGGTTTTACCGGATAGAGTGTTATCTGTCAGTCGGTCGAGTAATTGTGTGAACTGAGCTTCTGAGATAGGGGAGGCGCTTATCGAAATTTCGGATTTATTGAGCGCCGCAAATAGTTCACCAATCATCCAATTAGCGACGGTTTTGTTGTCGGCTTTAGTGGCAGTGCATACGGCCTCAAAAAAATCAGCGGTTTCACGGTCATTGGTCAGCAAGCTAGCGTCGGAGCTGGTTAAACCGAGCTGCTTTATAAAACGATCTCGTTTGGCGGTGGGCAATTCCGGTAAGCTTGTTCGAACGTCTTCGATGAACTCGTTGGATAACACCATTGCAGGAAGATCTGGGTCAGGGAAGTAGCGGTAGTCGTGCGCTTCTTCTTTAGACCGCATGGATCGTGTTTCGTGTTTATCAGCGTCGTAAAGTCGCGTTTCTTGTACGACTGTGCCGCCATCTTCTAGAATTTCGATTTGTCTTTCTATTTCGTATTCAATAGCGCGCTCAACAAAACGAAATGAATTAATGTTCTTAAGTTCTGCTCGGGTTCCAAGTTCGCTTTGTCCACGCGGGCGAACTGAGACATTAGCGTCGCAACGAAAAGATCCTTCTTGCATGTTGCCATCACAGATATCGATGTAACGAACCAAACTATGTAGTTTACGCAAATAGGCCACAGCCTCGGTTGGAGAGCGTAAATCTGGTTCTGAGACAATTTCCAGTAAGGGCGTGCCTGCACGATTTAAGTCGATACCGGTTTGCTCGCTAAATTCCTCATGTAAAGATTTTCCCGCATCTTCTTCAAGGTGGGCACGTGTTACGCCAATCTCTTTAATGCCTTCGTGCGTTTCTATTTCTATCATGCCTTTGCCAACAATCGGCAGTTCCATTTGTGAAATTTGATAGCCTTTTGGCAGGTCAGGATAAAAGTAATTCTTACGCGCGAATACATTACGCTGATTGATTTCAGCGTTGATCGCTAAGCCAAATTTAATCGCAAGTCTGGCGGCTTCAAGGTTCATGACAGGTAAGGTGCCGGGTAAGGCTAGATCAACCGCACTTGCTTGTGTATTGGCTTCAGCGCCGTAGGCGACCGAGCTGCCAGAAAATATTTTAGATTGGGTTTGAAGTTGCGTGTGAACTTCCAAGCCGATGACAACCTCCCATTGTTTATCCCATTGAAACACTAGTTTTGTCCTCTTGGTGTGCGCAGGTGCCAATCGCTGATTTTTTGATATTGATGCGCGATGTTTAATAGTTTGGCTTCTTGCAAATAAGGTGCGATTAAATGTAAGCCTACTGGCAAGCCGCTTTTACTAAAGCCGGCTGGTATTGATGCGGCAGGCAAGCCAGCTAAATTCACCGGAATGGTGTAGATATCATTGAGATACATAGCCACCGGGTCAGCGTTTTTAGTGCCTTCAGCGAATGCGGTAGTAGGCGTGGTTGGCCCCATTATGACATCGCATTCTTTAAATGCCTCAATGAAATCATTGCTGATCAATCGGCGTAATTTTTGCGCTTTAGAGTAATAAGCGTCATAGTAACCGGAAGACAAGGCGTAGGCGCCGATCATGATTCTACGTTTGACTTCCTCACCAAAGCCTTGGCTACGCGTCTGTGTATACATATCGCTTAGATCGTCATACTCAGTAGCTCGAAAACCATAGCGTACGCCGTCAAAGCGAGAAAGATTTGATGAAGCTTCGGCTGGCGCTATAACGTAGTAGCTCGGTAAGGCGAGTTTTGCGTTCGGTAGGTTGACGTCTTTGATGGTTGCACCTAATTTTTCGTATTCTTTGACTGCATCAGTGACAAGCTGGGCAATTTCATCATCGAGGCCGTCTTGGAAAAATTGTTGCGGCAAACCGATCGTCAGACCTTCGAGAGAGTCGTCAAGTTTCGCGCTAAAGTCTTCAGCGGGAACATCTACAGAAGTGGCATCTTTTGTGTCAAAGCCCGCCATTGTAGTTAGCATGAGCGCTGCATCTTCGGCGCTATGCGTCATTGGTCCTGCTTGATCGAGTGATGAGGCAAAAGCAACCATCCCGAAACGTGAGCACCGCCCGTAGCTTGGTTTGACTCCCGTTAAATTACAGAACGCAGCAGGTTGACGAATGGAGCCGCCAGTGTCGGTGCCCGTGGCGGCAGTCACTAACTGCGCTGATACTGCAGCCGCAGAACCGCCCGAGCTGCCACCCGGCACTAGTCGTGAGTCTTGGCTCCAAGGATTTCGCACTGCGCCAAAGTAAGAATTTTCATTGGACGAACCCATGGCGAACTCATCCATGTTAGTTTTGCCAATGCTGATTAAGCCCGCCCTATGCATGTTTTCTACAACCGTCGCGGTATACGGGGCAACAAAATTTTCCAGCATTTTAGAGCCACAGCTTGTTCTGCTGCCATCTATGCAAAAAATATCTTTTTGTGCGATAGGCACGCCCAGTAAAGCGCGTGGGTCACCTTGTTTTCTTAAACGATCTGCTTGGCGCGCTTGATCAAGCGCTTGTTCGGCCAGGGTGCTTATAAAAGCGTTGTGTTTTGAATTCTCAATTTTTGTTAGAGAGTCTTGCGTAAGCTCTACGCTTGTTACTTTACCAGCGGTTAGATCGGCAGCGGTGTCTGCCAGAGTTTTTATGCTCAAAATAGTTTCCTTTCTAAGGGGTCAGTCGATTACTTTTGGGACCAGGTATAGGCCGCGATCGGTCTCTGGCGCGACTTTCTGAAAGTGCTCACGCTGATTACCTTCGCTGACTTGGTCTTCTCGCATACGCAGGGTGGCGTCAAACGGATGTGTCATAGGTTCAATTTCGTTCGTATCAACGGCCTTCATTTGAGCGACAAAATCAAGAATATTGGAGAGCTCGATTGCGTATTTTTCGCATTCGGCGTCGCTGACGCGCAAGCGAGCCAAGCGTGCAATGTCTTGCACGGTTTTATTATCAATTGACATGGTTTTTAGTTTTGAAACGGCTTTAAATTGCACTCTATTCGGTTATTTGGCCTGAGCTTTGTACAATTATCGGCTGATATTTAGATATACCATCAAATTACCATAGATAGCGCGGTTGTTGAATAGCGCAAATCGCCGGAAGGCGTTACAATATCGCGCTTAACGTGGTTACACACTATTAATAACTATAAAGGCTCAACACAACGATGTTTCGCAGCATACTAGGATTGTTTTCCAACGATCTCGCAATCGACCTTGGGACGGCAAATACCCTGATCTATGTCAAAGAAAAAGGCATAATTTTGAATGAACCGTCGGTCGTCGCTATTCGTTATGCGCCAGGCGGTGGTTTGAGTAATAAAAGTATTTTGGCGGTTGGTTCCGAAGCAAAAAAAATGCTTGGACGAACGCCAGGATCCATCAAAGCAATTCGACCTATGAAAGATGGGGTAATTGCTGATTTCAATGTCACGGAAAAGATGTTGAAGTATTTCATCAAAAAAGTTCAAGAGAATCGATTTTTGCAAGGCAGCCCACGCATCATTATTTGTGTGCCGTGTGGTTCAACACAAGTAGAACGACGCGCTATTCGAGAATCGGCTTACGGCGCGGGCGCACGTGAGGTGTACTTGATAGAAGAGCCTATGGCTGTCGCAATCGGGGCAAACTTGCCAGTCGCAGAGCCGACTGGTTCTATGGTGTTGGATATTGGTGGTGGTACCACTGAAGTCGGTGTTATGTCACTTGGTGGCATGGTGTATTCGACGTCGCTACGTGTCGCTGGTGATACCTTTGATGAAGCTATTATTAATCACGTGCGTCGCAATCATGGTTTACTGATTGGTGAAGCCAGCGCCGAACGCGTTAAAAAGGCAATCGCGACAGCATGGGACAAGTCTGAAGAGCGAGAAATGGAAGTTAAAGGGCGTGATATTGCTGAAGGCCTATCGCGCGCTGTCACATTAAGTAGTAAAGAAATTTATTCAGCAATTAGCGATCCGCTGGAATCGATCGTACAAACGATCAAACAAGCGCTTGAGCAAACTCCGCCGGAACTAAGTGCCGATATCGGAGATAAAGGTATGGTTATCGCTGGTGGTGGCGCCTTAATGCGTGATATGGATCGCCGTTTAATGGAGGATACTGGCCTGCCTGTCGTCATCGCTGATGATCCTCTTACTTGTGTTGCACGTGGTTGTGGTCGCGCACTAGAAGAAATGGATAATCTTGGTGATGTGTTTGCACACGAGTAAAATTAACCACTAGGCTTAAGGGCTATTTGTGAGCAATTAAATGGCCAATCCCTTTCGTAAAAATACGGCGTGGGCTCGGTACGGAGTAGTGGTGTGCGTGTGTGTGGCTATGATGGTGTTAGATTCTAAGACTTCTTGGCTCGAAACGCCTCGTAATGTTCTATCTGTGTTGCTGGCGCCAATTCAAACGGTCGCCTCAGTGCCTGGTCAAATTGGTCGTTTTTTCACCCCCGCATTAACTGCTGAAGCAGACATTGATATTGCTTATGAAAACCTCAGAAACGAATATTTTAAATTAAAATCTGAGACCTTATTGTTAAGTACTCTAGAGGAAGAAAACAAAGACCTACGAGCCTTGCTCGATGCTTCAGAACGTCTAGAGGAAAAGATCACTTTGGCTGAGTTGCGCGACGTAAACTTAGATCGAGACAACCATCGCGTTGCCATAGACCGCGGTTTACGCGATGCCGTTTACGTGGGCCAAGCCGTGATTGACGACAAAGGCGTAATCGGTCAGGTCACTGAAGTGATGCCATTAAGCAGTATTGTTGTGCTTATTACTGATCCGGGCCATGCCTTGCCAGTGCAGGTTCAGCGCACAGGTTTGCGTACGGTGGTAAATGGCATTGGAAGTGTGTCGAATCTACAGGTTCCTTATCTCAACCAAAACGCTGATGTGCAACTCGGTGATGTACTTATTAGTACCGGTATGGGAGGGCGCTTTCCGAATGGTTATCCGGTTGCGGTAATTAGCGACATTGAAACCAAAGAAGACGAAGCTTTTATCAAAGTATTAGCGTCACCGATTGCGAATTTAGATCGATCGAATTATGTTTTGTTGTTATCACGAGAGCGAAAATTGCAACGACCAAAGCTGCAGTTAGAGGAGGCTTCGGATGGTTAGTGATGATCAAGATTTCGGGCGTGTTGTGCTTGGAGTTGCCATTTCAGCTATAGCAGCTTTAATCTTGACCGTTGTGCAGCTGCCGGATTGGTTATTTCATTTCTGGCCGGACTGGATTGCTATGGTTGTAATCTATTGGGCTTTACAAAAGCCACAACACATAGGCCCGTTTTCGGCATTTATTGTTGGTACACTATTAGAGGCTTTGTTTGTACGTAAGTTCGGCGTGCTTGGTTTAGGTTTAGCGACGTTAGCATTTATTTCCAATTCCAGTAATCAGCAAATTCGGATAATGACAGTTTGGCAACAGACTCTATTAGTGGGTCTTTTTATTGGCATATTCAAACTCATTACCGGCTGGCTTTACGGCCTTGTTTCAGGTTTCACTATTACGCGTGAATATTGGTATCCTATTTTGGCGTCTTTACTTTTATGGCCTTTCGTTTTTATTCTTCTTGAAGAATTGCGCCGTGCTTTGAGAATTCGTTAATTATGGTTGGAGAACAAATAGAGCTTAAAGATTATTTGCGTGAAACCAATTTAATACACGCGCGCCTGATCATGCTTGGCGTTATTCTAGCTTTTCTTACTTTCACGTTAATCGGTCGTGTTTGGTATTTGCAGGTTTATCAAAATGAGCGTTTTGAAGTATTGTCGAAAGATAATCGTGTTCGATTAGTACCTGTGCCGCCGGTTCGAGGTCAAATATTTGATCGCAATGGTAAAGTGTTAGCAGAGAATATTCCGGTTTTCACATTAGAAATTCGTCCTATTGAAGTCGACGATATGGATGCCTTGCTTGATAAAGTGAGTCAGATTATTGAAGTGTCGCCGAGTGAAATACGTAAGTTTAAAGCGCAGGTTTTAGCTCGCCCTGATTTTGAAGCACAAGTACTGAAGATTAATCTTAGTGAACAAGAAGCGGCACGTTTTGCGGTCAATCAACATCGTTTACCTGGAGCAGCAGTACAAGCTCGTCTGCAGCGCAATTATCCTTACGCTGGGGAAATGGTGCATGTATTGGGTTATGTTGGACGCATTAACCAAAGTGACTTGGAAACCATCGACAAACAAGCGTATCAAGGAACCGATTATATTGGTCAATTGGGTATAGAAGCGCGTTATGAAGCGGAGTTATTAGGCCAGGTTGGTTTCGAACAAGTCGAAACTAATGCGCATGGTCAAAAAATCCGTACCTTAGATCGGAGTGCGCCTATTGCGGGTGACAATATTTATTTGAATATTGATGCTGACCTGCAAGTGAAGGCACGCGAATACCTTGGTGATCGACGTGGCTCCGTTATAGCAATTGAGCCTGAAAGTGGCGAAATATTAGCCTTCGTCAGCAATCCAATTTACGACCCAAATAAATTTGTAAACGGTATCGATCACCGTTCTTACAATGCTTTGAGAGAGAATGTTAATACGCCTCTGGTGAATCGTGCTTTAAGTGGACGCTACGCTCCTGGTTCAACGATTAAAGGTTTGGTATCACTCACGGCTCTGGAGCACGGTTGGGATCCGTCAAAAAATATAACTTGCCCTGGGTATTTTCAATTAAAAGGCAGCACCCATCGCTATCGATGTTGGAAGCGAGGCGGTCATGGCGTTGTGTCGCTGGCTGAGTCGATAATGAAATCATGTGATGTTTATTTCTACCAAATGGTAAATGCCATTGGCATTGATAAGCTCTCTCCTTTTTTAAGTAGTTTTGGTTTGGGAAAGCGCACCGGTATTGATCTAAATAGCGAGCCATCTGGGCTTATGCCGTCGCGCGACTGGAAGCGAGAGCGATATGGTCAGCCTTGGTATCCCGGCGACACTTTAAATACAGGGATAGGACAAGGTTTTACTCTAGTAACGCCCTTACAATTGGGGGTCATTACAGCCACTTTGGCTAACCGCGGACAGAGAATTGAACCGCGCCTAGTCGGGCGTTTAGAGCATGCGGGTAAAACACCTGATGGTGAACGACATAAGCAAGTGCTAAAAATAAATGGTGAAACCCTCGCCAAGGTCGGTGCACGCACGCAAAATTTCTCTACTATTGTTGCCTCAATGCAAGCCGTGGTCGAGCATCCAAGAGGTACGGCTTATTATTCCGCAGGCAAAGATATCGAATACAGTATGGCTGGCAAGACCGGTACAGCTCAGGTGGTCGCGATCCCTCAAGGTGCTCGATACGATGAATCCAAACTTACCGAATTTCAAAAAGATCATGCTTTATTCGTCGCATTTGCGCCTGTAGAAAACCCCAAAATTGCGATCGCCGTGGTGGTCGAAAATGGTGGCAGCGGCAGTAGTGCGGCGGCTCCCGTTGCGCGAAAAGTGGCGGATTATTATTTGTTGGGTAAAGATGCGAATGCTGTTGAATCTACACCTGTCGTGCTTAACTGATGTTTAGTTTCAAGATTGATTGGCCGATTTTCTTTTGCTTAGTTGTCTTGAGTGTAGCGAGCATGTTGATTTTGTGGAGTGCAGGTGGTGAAAACTTGCGCTTGCTGATCAGCCAAGGTGCTAGGCTTAGTGTAGCCCTCGTTGTTATGTTGGCGTTGGCACAGATACGCCCAGATACTTTGTTTCGTTGGACGCCATATTTTTATGTGGGCGCACTTGTGCTTTTGATATTGGTGTTGGTGGTCGGAGATACCGGAAAAGGTGCTCAGCGTTGGTTAAATTTAGGAGTGCTTAGATTTCAGCCTTCAGAGGCTATGAAACTCGCTTTGCCAATGATGGTGGCGTGGGTGCTTACTCGAAAAGCTTTGCCACCAAACTGGAATAATTTAGCTCTGGCTGTGGTTGTGTTGATGTTACCGGCTGTGCTTATTTTAAAACAACCGGACTTAGGCACGACTATTTTGATTTTAATGTCAGGTCTTTTGATTATTTTTTTGGCTGGTTTTGCATGGAGGCACATTGCCATACTTGCCGTCTTTAGCGCAATCGCGATGCCTATTGCCTATCAGTTTTTACATCCGTATCAGCAAAAAAGGATTCTAACCTTATTTAACCCATGGTCCGACCCCTTAGGCGCGGGCTACCATATTATTCAATCGATGATCGCCATTGGTAGCGGTGGCGCTCAAGGCAAAGGTTGGACGCAAGGCAGTCAGTCACAATTAGAGTTTATTCCTGAGCGTCATACTGATTTTATTTTTTCTGTATTTGCAGAAGAAAATGG
Source organism: uncultured Gammaproteobacteria bacterium (assembly GCA_964434375.1). GTDB lineage: Bacteria > Pseudomonadota > Gammaproteobacteria > Arenicellales > Arenicellaceae > Arenicella. The sequence goes on from CAYSUU010000030.1 coordinate 10,431, forward strand.
CTTCATTGGTGTGCTAATGTTGTTGGCCTTATATGTGGTCTTAACTGGGCGCGGATTATTTATTTCTTATTATACTAAAGATACATTTTCTCGATTGTTGGCTGGGAGTTTGTCTATGACATTCTTCTTTTATGTATTTGTTAATGTTGGCATGGTATCTGGTATGCTGCCAGTGGTTGGCGTACCGCTGCCTTTAATTAGTTTTGGCGGAACTTCCATGGTTACATTAATGGCGGGTTTCGGAATTTTAATGAGTATTCATCATCATCGTAGTTTAATGTCACGGTAGCTTATGTTTGTTTATCATCGATTTCGTTTCTTAGTTTTTGTTTGCCTGTTTAGTTTTAGTGCTTCATATGCGCAGGCTGTGGTCTTGAGCGAGCACCCTAAGTTAGTGGTAATTGCTAATGAGCTGGTTAAAAAGGAACTTTATAGTCTTAGTGAGCTGGAGCAATTGTTTGCCCAAGCTAAGGTCAAGCAATCTGTACTAGATGCTTTGCAAAGCCCAGCAGAATATAGTTTAACCTGGGGTCGTTATCGACAAATCTTTCTTAAACAAGATCGCATTGAGCAAGGTGTGGCGTTTTGGAAAAAACATCAGTCGACCTTTGACCGAGCGGAACAAGAGTACGGTGTACCCAGCAGTATGATTGCGGCGATTATTGGGGTTGAATCTAAATTTGGCAAATTCAAGGGTGCGCATAAGGTAATAGATAGTTTGGTTACCTTGACCACGGGCTATCCGCGTCGATCGGCTTTTTTTGGTAGTGAGTTAAAAGAGTTTCTAATTCTCACTAAGGAAAATAAAATAGACCCGCTCAGTATTTATGGCTCCTATGCGGGTGCTGTTGGTTATCCGCAATTTATTTCAAGCAGTTACCGCAATTACGCCGTTGATTTTTCTGGCGACGGAAAAACCGATTTGATTGATCAGCCAGTAGATGCTATCGGCAGTATCGCTAATTATTTCATTGAAAATGGATGGAAGCCAGGCGAGCCGGTTACCTCTAGAGCTCTTCATCGCGTTGACCCACGTTTAGTTGATATTGCAAACCGTAAGCGAAAGACACCTTTTACTGGCGCTAGCTTGCGCGAAAAAGGGGCATTGTTAAATGATTCTATTGTCGATTCGCAAGCTCTTAATGTTTTGATGCTTGATGCCAGCGATCGAAAAAAATACAAGCACAAGGCTGGTTCTTATATCGTTCGGGCAGGTGATACTGTGTGTGAGATCGCAGAGGATCATAAGGTAAGTTGTGGAGCATTAATCGCTTTAAACAAGCTTAATCAGAACGGCGATATTTTTAGAGATCAACGTTTAAAGATACCAGGCAACGGCGCCGCGAGCGTTACTGAACAAGTACCAGAAGCCGATCAAGTGGTCCCTCGATATTTTTATACTTATCCGAATTTCTATGCCATTACGCGCTATAACCAAAGCGTGCTATACGCAATGGCAGTGTATGACCTAAGTGAGGCTATTGCTGAAGCTAAACGCAAGGCGGATCAAGATGGTTTGTAGTCGATATTGGCGCTTGATAGCGCCTGCCAGTTTAGTTTTACTACAATTTTTTGTAGGGCTAGCCAAGGCTGAGTTAGAAATTGAGGCTAAAGCGTGGGTGTTGTTTGATGCGCATACCTCTTCGGTGGTGTTGTCGCATAACCCAGACTTAGCGTTACCGCCTGCGAGTATTACCAAGTTAATGACCAATTATGTTTTGTTCTCTCAGTTAAAGACGGGTGAATTAAGCATGGGTGATAAAGTGCCAATTAGTACAGCTGCATGGAGCGCCGAGGGTTCTAGAATGTTTGCCGAAGAGGGTTCACGTTTGGAATTGGGTGCCTTACTGCGAAGCTCCATTGTTCAATCTGGTAATGATGCGGCGATTGCTTTGGCAGAGTTTTCTGGTGGTAGCGAAGATGGTTTTGCGATTTTAATGAATCAGGCCGCGACTGATTTAGGTCTTAGTCAATCAAATTTTGTAAATAGTAGTGGTCTGCCTGCCGAAGGACACGCCATGTCAGCGTTAGATATAGCCAAACTTTCAAAAGCTATCATCGATGAGTTTCCCGAGTTTTACTCTTGGTACTCGGAAAAAGAATATACGCACGATGGTATTCGACAATTTAACCGCAACAAATTGTTGTGGGAGGACAGTACTGTTGATGGTTTAAAGACAGGTCATACTGAGGCAGCCGGATATTGTTTAGTAGGCAGCGCTAAACGGCGAGATCATCGTTGGATCGCCGTAGTCATGGGTTCTAAGAGCGAAAAACAAAGATCTAAAGACGTCTTACGTTTATTAAATTATGGGTTCAATAGTTATGAACTCGTTAATGCCGTGTCGGTCGAGGACGAACTTGCAAATATTGAAATCTTCGGTGGTATTGACGATTCTCTCTCACTGCGCGCTTTTTCTGAGGGTTCTGTGCTGATACAGCGAGGGCAATCAGATAATTTGCGTACCGAGCTTGTGCACGCGCCGTATATTGAAGCGCCGATCGAAGAAGGGCAAGTGCTGGGCTCTATAAAAATTAAGTTAGACGATAAAGTGCTGGATGAAGTGCCCTTGGTCGCTGCCCACACTGTGGATAAAGGTTCGTGGTGGAAACAGTTTGTTGACTCAATTAAACTGCGTTTGCGCTAAGTATTTTTCGAGTAACCACACACCTAACCTTCCTATGAAAATCCCTCCTTCAGACGCTCGAGACGGTTTTGATCTGATTGAATATCCTTGTGATTTTGACTTTAAGGCAATGTGCCGCGCGGTCAACGATGAATCCGCAGAGGATCATATTAAAGCGATAGTCGAGCCGGTGATCGTGGATGGCGCTTTGCTTTCGATGAAAACGAATCCAAGCCGCACCGGAAAATTTGAATCTGTGACCTTCACAGTTCGTCTACAGAACCGTGAGCAGCTAGAACAAATTTATCAAATTATTTCGGCGTCCACACGGGTGGTGATGACGCTTTAGGCTTGCCCGAAACGAGTAAATTGTAGATATGCAGCCAATTTCCCAAGAATACGTCACTACTGCCAAAGGAGTAGTGATTAGCGTAAAGCAGTTTGGTCAACTTGATTACAGTTCGACGTATCAGGCGATGAAAGCATTTGCTAATCAGCGGGATGATTCAGTGACCGACGAAATATGGTTATTGCAACACCCTCCGGTCTATACCCAAGGCACGGCTTGCGACCTGGCAACTTTACTACCTAGTGATATACCGGTAGTCAAAACGGATAGAGGTGGGCAAATTACTTATCATGGACCAGGTCAATGGGTGATGTACCCACTTTTAGATCTCAAACGGCATTCAATGGGAGTTAAAAGTCTGGTTAATGCACTTGAGCAATGTGTGATAAATTTGCTTGATGATCACAAAGTTGTGGCTATAAGACGTGATGATGCACCTGGGGTGTATGTTAATGGAGAGAAAATTGCTGCCTTAGGCTTACGAATTCGTCGCGGTAATACTTATCATGGTTTGAGCGTGAACGTGGATATGGATTTGTCGCCTTTTAACAACATTGACCCGTGTGGCTATCAAGGTATGCAGGTTACCCAAATCTCCAATTTCGTTGATATTGATGAGGCACAAGTGGGGTTGTCTCTAATGCAAAAATTTATAGAGCAGTTATAGCTATTTGAGGGTCTAGGCTTAGTCCATAGTCAGGTTCAGTTGTTGTAGTCGCTCAGGTGTACCAACGTCGGTCCATGCCCCATGGTACAGACTTGCGCCCAAATAGCGCTTGTTAATCCATTCATGAAATAGCGGCGCTAAAGCTAATTTTTTATTGTCCGCTCTTGTTCCTTTGTGTGCAATTAGATCTTGGAAGAGCGATCTATGATAGTAAGCGATCCCGCTATAGGTGTATCCAGTTTTATTGGATCGCTTGGCGAGCAAGCCTTGGTCGTTAATTAAAAAATCACCATCGGGATTATGCTCTGGATTTTTAACTAAGACTAAATGCCCTTTAACGCTTTCTTCGAGAGAGTAATCTAATAATTCCGTAAAGCGATAATCAGTGAAAATATCGGCATTAATGCAGATAAATGAATCACTTTTTATTAGAGGTAGTGCTTTTAGTATACCGCCGGCTGTTTCTAATGGTCCATCGTCTATTTCGCTTGAATAAGTTATTTTTATACCAAAGCGCGCACCATCCCCAAGGCATTGTTGAATTTGTTCACCAAGGTGAGCGATATTGATGACTAAGTGTTTAAAGCCTGCATTTTCAAGTTTTACAATGTGATGTTCGATTAGGCTAAGTTGGCCAACTTTTAATAACGGTTTAGGTGTCGTATTAGTCAGAGGCAGCATGCGTTTGCCATGCCCGGCCGCAAGCAACATAACGGTTTTGTTGGCCGCATAGTTCACTATAGTGATTTTTCTATTAAGTGGCGAAAGTGAGCATCAAAGCCATCAAGCTCTGGATACCGAGGGAGCGTGTCGAGCACATACTTTGCGACTAACGGTAAGTCATTAAGATAATGCGCTTTATTGTCTCGATAGTTGAGGCGGCAAAATACACCGAGCACTTTAATATGTCGTTGAAGTCCAGTGAGATCGTACCAACGAATCAATTGATCAATATCGAAGTTACTCTCGTTCATTCGTTGATTAAACTTTTGGTAGTATTCAGTTAACCATTCAATCTGTTTTTGACGAGGCCATTCGATATAACAGTCTTTAAAAAGCGACGCTAAATCATAGCTTATCGGGCCAAGCACCATATCCTGAAAGTCGATAATTCCTGGGGAGTTTTCATTTGTAATCATAAGGTTACGTGAGTGATAGTCCCTATGAACCCAAGTCTGTGGTTGCTCCAAGCATTCATTAATTAAAAATTGTTGGGTGTGCAGCCAAACTGCGTAGCTAGCTTCGCTGGTCGTGTTTTGTAAGTGCTTGTTTAAATACCATTGTCGAAATAAATCCATCTCTTGACGCAACAATTTAGCACTGTAGGGCGGCGGTGAGAAATCTGTATGAGTCGAAACCGATGTCTGTAAGGTGATGAGTGCGTCAATCGCGTCACTATAGAGTGATTGAGGGTCGTCATTAAGTTGCGACAGATAAGTGCGCGTTCCTAAGTCTTCGAGCACGATGAATCCGAGTTCCGTGTCAAGGTAATGAATCTTAGGCACATGCAATCCTAGCTTGCTTAATTGTTGAGCAACGTCAATGAATGGTTGAGTTTGCTCGGTTTCGGGAGGGGCATCCATAGCGATATATTGATCGTTTTTAGTGAATATCCGAAAATATCGTCTAAAACTCGCATCCTCTGAGGCTGGCTCTATGCGTTCGATATTGATAGACGTTTGTTCTTTCAGCCAATTGTTTAAAGAGTCGAGGCGTTGATCCATAGGGAATGATTTAATGAAAAGTATCGCTTACTAGCATCGCAGGCTTGCCAGCTTTGTTCTATAATGAATGTTAGCGAGTATACTGATTTTTGTACGGCCAAAGTTGTTTTGTTGTTATGAACCAAACCAAGTAGTTTTGGTGGTAGAGTATCGTTCAATCATTAGTCGCTGATCGCGATAAAAATAAACATAATTATATATAACGATAATTCAAATCTGGGAACGCCTAAATGCTAAATCGGTTTAGACTACTTGTGATTTCTACAAGTTTACCTCGTATGCCACGTTTTCTTTCAAGCCTTAATTACTCTTGTTTCTCCTTTACCTTGGTTTTGGCGTTAGTGACAGGCACACAGTCTGCTCAGGCAGCATGTAAGGGCATAAACTGCGTATGTAAGCCAAGCGAGATTCAATATGCTTCGCCGGCTTTAGAAGCGGATGAAGATGGCGACTATCCGATATCACTTGAAGCTGATAATGTAGAGGCTCAAGGCGACGACCTTGTGATTTTAAGTGGTGGCGCTGAAGTCACTCGCGGGCGTCAGACAATTGTTGGCGATGTATTGAAATACTATCGCAACAGTGAACAATTACAAGCTGAAGGCAACGTCGAGGTTATTACCGACAATGGTGATTATATCTCAAGCGAAAGCGTTGACGTGCATCTACCAAGCCAAGTCGGAACACTAACAAATACGGAGTTCAAACTTGCCCAATCATTGGAATCTGGTGATGATGGGATTGATACAGCGTACATCGAAGCGCGTGGCCGAGCGGCAGTGGTTAACTTGGAAGGCGAGGGTGTTATGCGACTTGAAAGCACGCAATACACAACTTGCCCAGAAGGTAATCGCAGTGTTGTAATTGGTGCTCGATCCTTGGTTTTAGACCAAAACGCGGGCATTGGTACTGCCAGAGGCGCGCTGGTTCGTTTTAAGGGAGTGCCGCTACTGTATGCACCTTATTTAACGTTTCCGATTAACGATCAACGTAAGACGGGATTTTTGACACCTGGCTTTGGTACTGACGAAGAGTCCGGCAATGTTATCGAAATTCCATGGTATTGGAACATTGCAAAAAACCAAGATGCCACCATAACGCCGCGATTTTATTCGGATCGAGGCACGCAAATTGCGGCTGAATACAGACTGCAAACACAAACGTCAAATAGTTATGTGTATGGCGAGTTTTTGCCGGATGATGACTTGTTTGGTGATGATCGACATCTGTTATCGATTGTTCATTCTCAGCAACTCACTGATAATCTCTCATTGGGTGTTAATTTTAACGATGTTTCTGACATCGATTATTTCAGCGATTTAAGCAACCAAGCGCGTTTTTTCAGTGCGACATTTGTACCTAGAGATGTTCGGCTTAATTATGTTAATGAATTCATTAATGTGACGGCAAGAGCAAGTGAGTTTGAGATCATTGATGATCGAGTCTCCACTAATAATGCGCCGTTTGAGCGTTTGCCTTCCTTAAGTTTTTTCACCACTTTACCGGAAGGGCCGTTGAACCTTAACTACGGTATATCAGGTAGTTTCGTTAATTTTGAAAATGACTCAGATACTCGTATTACCGGTACTCGATTGTCTTTTAACCCTTATGTGGAACTACCTTTTGAAACAATCTGGGGTTATGTAAAACCAGCAGTTTCTTTGCACAACCGCACCTTTAGTCTTGATAACGTTGCCCCAGGTGAAGAAGACAGTCCATCATTCACTGTCCCTATTTTTAGTCTCGATAGTGGTATTGCTTTTGAGAGAAATGCCAAATGGTTTGGTTCTAATGTATTGCACACCTTAGAGCCACGAGTGTTTTATGTTTTTGCGCCCGAAGAAGATCAAGACGATGTCCCAATTTTTGATACGAGCCAAGTAACGCTTAACAATTTCAGTAATATTTTCCGTACTAATCGCTTTTTTGGGGAAGACCGAGTTGGCGATACTAATCAAGTTACCTTAGGTTTGACATCGCGCGTTTTGGACGGCGAGACGGGTGATGAAAAACTAAAATTTAGCATAGGGCAATTGATCTTATTGGATGACCTTGAATTAAACTTTTTGGGTAGTCAGCAACCTATTGAAGAAGGTTTGGGTGATTTGTTAACTGAATTACGCACTCAGTCTGGTGCATGGAGCACTTATACTTATGTGCAGTACAGCCACGAGTTAGATGAAGTAGTAACGGCCAGTTTGTCGTTTGGATACACGCCCAAAGACGATAACCGGAAAAATATCAGTGTTGGTTATTATTTTGTTAATGGCTTTACCCAAGATTTAGATCAATTGACGACGTCAGTGAATTGGCCTATAAGTGATCGTTGGCAGTTTTTCGCAAATAATCGTTACGATTTGGAAAGTTCCGACAGTCTTGAAACTACACTTGGGCTAGAGTACAACGGTTGTTGCTGGAAAGCTCGAATTACCGGCACCGATAGAATTAATAATAGATTTGGCCGATTAAGTGCCAGTGCTGATGAAGAACGTAAGCGCACTGCCGTGTTCTTTGAACTAGAATTGACCTCTCTTGGAAGTATTAGCTCGGGTTTATAAAATGTTATCCACTGCTTATTTGTTTTGTCAACGATGTATCAAACTTGGTGTATTTTCCTTCGCCATTATAGGGTCTGCGCAAGCTGCATTTATGGACCGTGTGTTGGTGATAGTCAACGAGGATGTAATTACTCAAGCAGAATTTGATTATCGTTTACAGTCGGTTGTTGCGGACTTACAGCGCGATAATAAAGCTATTCCACCTGAATTGCCCGGCCAGTTGTTAGACGGCATGATCACCGATAAATTACAGGTTCAAGAGGCGGCAGATCGCGGAATCGGTATAGAAGATGACGAGTTACAGAACGCTCTTACGCTTTTCGCTGGTCAGCGAAACTTAACGGTTGAGGAGCTTAAAGCATCTATCGTGCAAGCGAATCAGCCTTATGAAATGTTTGAGGCATCAGTTCGTGATTCATTAATTATCCAACGATTCACCGAGTTTTATACTCAACGCCGCGTGACCGTGCCATTGTATGAAATAGAAACGGAGATGAAAGCGAATAACTTAGATCAGGATAATTCTGAGTACCAGATTGCTCATATTATGATCAAAGATGCATCAGATAGTAATGACGTCGCACAACGCGTTCGCGAGGAAATTGCGCAAGGTTTGAGTTTTCAACAGGCAGTTTTAACCTATTCTGAAGCAACAGACGCGCAATCCGGTGGAATAATTGGTTGGCGAACCGCTGACCAGTTACCGAGCGCTTTCGTTGACGCAGTGAAAGATTTACAGGTGGGTGATGTTTCGCCTGTAATTAATGGTGGTAGTGCTCTGCACATACTTAAGTTACTCGATCGTAAGGGTGACGTTGCGGAAATTATTCAGTCTAAGGTCCGACATATTTTAATTAGTGCTGAAAGCGATGTGGCGCGCTCGCAAGCATCAAAGAGGCTTCATGATATTCGTAAGCGAATTAATGATGGCGAAAAATTTGAAGACCTAGCGCGTATTTTTTCAGATGACTCCGTCTCAGCGGCGCTTGGCGGTAGTTTAGATTGGGTGTCTCCTGGTCAAATGGTTAAACCGTTCGAAGAAACATTTGAAGTCCTTCCTTTGGGAGAAATCAGCGAGCCCGTGGAAACTCAGTTCGGGGTACACATTATGGTCGTTGAGGATCGTCGTAAAAAGAATGTAACGGATGATATAAAGCGTCGTCGAGTCGAGAATTTCTTAAGAAGAAAACGCGCTGATCGCGAATACGGACAATGGGTGAGTGAGTTACGTGAAGGTGCTTACATCGAGCGCGTAGCAGAACCTCTGATTAGTACCGGCCTTTAAGAATTATTGTAGTTAGGAATACTAAGTTACTAATAATTCTAAGGTTGATATAGCGCTTCCTTGTGTCTCGCTGAGCTTCACTCTTATCACAGTTGAAGCTCATTAAGTTATGTACTCAAATACGCCTGAAATTAGATTATTTGGCGTTCTTTTATTTCGTCTAGTGTTTTACAGTCAACGCAGAGTTGAGCGGTAGGGCGCGCTTCTAAGCGTCTTATGCCTATTTCTATACCGCATCGATCACACCAGCCATAATCGTCATTATCGACCCGTAGAATAGTCTGATCGATTTTTTTGAGCAATTTGCGTTCACGGTCTCGATTGCGCAGTTCTAAAGACATATCCGTTTCCTGACTCGCTCGATCGTTGGGGTCGGGATGATTGATATTCTCATCTTGCATCAAATGTATGGTGCGCGATACTTCATCCAATAAATTGGTTTTCCACGCCAGTAATATGTCACGAAAGTGATCTACTTGATTCGGGTTCATGTATTTTTCCCGAGCTTTAAATTTGTATGGTTGAATCCCGTGGATCGAACCATCCATATTGGCAACTGAAGAAGCCTTTTTTGCCACGCGTTTGCTCGCAGCTTTGGTTTTGCTTACTTTTTTACTGACTTTCTTGCTTACCTTTTTGGCTGCAGTCTTTTTTGTGACTTTCTTTTTAGTTGCCATGTTTGATTCCATAGATTCGGATGAGTAAAGTCATATCTAAAGGCGATAGCAATGACCTATATTTGATCGATTTCGGTGCCCAGCCGAAAATTGAGGTCGTGTTTTTACACTAAAATACGTACTTAATCAATGTGTAAAAGACCTATTGTGTGATAGATTGATATATCCTGTACGATGCAATTGTTTGTAATCTATTATTCTTATTGGAATGATTGCTTCTGGTATACTCCACGACAGCTCTAAACGAGCGTGTAACGCTAAATATTAAAAAAACAGGTTCATAAACTGGGTGATTAACAATGACTAATACAATTGGGAAATTTTTCTTGGCATCAAGCTTGGCATTAAGCTTAGCTGCATGCGGTGGAAGCGATGACAGCTCTTCTATAAAAAATGCAATAGACGCAACAAAGCAAGCCGCATCAGATGCGGTGGATGAAGCAAGTAAAGTAGCTGGTGATGCAGCGGAAGGTGCGGCCGAAATGGCAAAAGACGCGGGTTCTGCGGTTGCGGGTGCAGCGGAAGGTGCGGCTGAAATGGCGAAAGACGCAGGTTCTGCGGTTGTTGACGGTGTTGGCGAAATGGCTAAAGATGCAGAAATGGCTAAAGATGCAGAAATGGCTAAAGATGCAGAAATGGCTAAAGA
>CAYSUU010000031.1:0-5820 GCA_964434375.1 uncultured Gammaproteobacteria bacterium
TGGGACATCTATTTTTCGTACAATCGCCAATACACGCTGAATGTTGGCCGCGGTATCGGTAATCACCACGCTATTAGATGCCTGATGTGGTGCAAAGTGACTGGTAGGCGGAATCAGTGGCCGAATAATGGGCACAAGATCTTGCACTGGTGCATAGTTCAGTCGAATGATTTGAGTTATCTGCTCGTCATTCGACTCTTCTGTAGGAGCGAACAAGGTACGTGTTGGACGTTGTTTAATTTGATTACCCGGCAATACTTTAACAACATTACCAGTTTCAACCGTTGCAAAATTATGTACTTCTAGAATAGACAAAAATACATCGTAAAGTGTTTCTTCATCTAGCGGAGCGCCTGAGATGAGCGACACCTTACCTTTAACGCGAGGGTCGACAATAAAGTTTTTACCACTGACTTCCGCTACCGCATTAATGAGTACACGTATATCTACGTCTTGCAGATTAATTGAAACTTGCCCCTTCTCTTGTTGCTCATCGGATGACGATTGAACTTGATTTTGTGCTTGCGATACGCCCACAAAAAAGGTCAATAAGGCAGCCAAAAAAAGCACATGTATGGCGTGCTTTTGCGGCGCCCCATTAGCATTAAAACAACGTCGCCCAGCGTATTTAAAACGCTCTTTCATATTTTGCTCATCTCTCATTATTTCTATCTAGTCAGTCCTTATCAAACAAACGTTATTTTAATGCTGAGTAATTTGTTTTTGTCTGTTTGACATTCGAATTTTACCCGTTAGGAATTATGACTCGTGTCGGGCTTTGTTTAATGACGTTATTTGGTACTATTTTAATAACGCTACCGGCTTCTACCGCTGCAAAATTATATACATTTAAAATCGATAAAAAAACATCGTGAATTTCGTCTTGGTTTAGTGGCGTCCCCGAAATAAATGACACCTTACCCGTGACACGAGGGTCGATAATAAAATTCTTACCCATAATCTCGGCCACAGTATTAATGAATACTCGTATATCTACGTCTTGCAAATTAAGAGCAATTTCCCCATTTTCATCTTTTTCGCTAGACCAATTTTTAGGCGTATTTTGCGCCTGAGCCACACCCACGCAAAGAGCCAGTAATGCACTTAGCCAAACCAAAAGCACTAGCGGCCGACGCGAACTCTGCTCACCATTCAAAAGCCATCGCCTTGCGTATTTAAAGTTCTCTATCATATTCTTGTCTTCTCTCAATAGCTCAATATTTAGCTCTTATAACATGACTCCTGTTATTAAAAGCTGAATGGTGTATTTTCAGTTCCTCATCGTTCAGCTCTCGAACCGACAAACATAATGAAACTATAGGCTTTTAATGGCTCGATTACTAGTATTGGCCTACTCGATAACGGCACTTTAATGTACTGGAAATTACAAATTTTGTGTCATATACGACTGAACATCGGATAATTCACTAGTAATTACCGTAAATTGTTCTTCTCGATTAAATAAATCTTGCATATGCGCGGGTAGATTTGGCTCAGGCAGAGCGTCACATAAACGCCTTGCTTGTTCGATTGATTCGGGGAATTTAGCCGGGTGTGCCGTCGCCAAACAAACCATAGGAGTTTGCTTAGACCAACGTTCAGCCCTAGCGGCCGCCACCCCAATTGCAGTATGGGGGTCAACAAGATACTTAGAATTTTTATAAACTTGGGCGATTGTTTGCAAAGTACCCTCGTCATTTAAAGAAAAACTACTAAACAACTTACGTGCCTGATCCAACACGGCCGGTTGCAATAAGAAGTATCCGTCTTCAAAGTCGCTCATTAAACTACGAATTTGATCACCATCACGTTGATAAAGATCAAATAATAAACGTTCAAAGTTACTCGACACCATAATGTCCATACTCGGCGATAAAGACTGGTGCAACTCTCGTTTACTATGGTCATTTTCGCTCAGACAGCGATGCAGAATATCATTTTGATTCGTTGCAATGACAAGTTGCTCTACAGGTAAACCCATACTCTTAGCGAGATAGCCTGCATAAATATCTCCAAAATTACCGGTAGGTACTGAAAAGGAGATGGCCCGCGTAGAACTACCAAGCGATAGGTACGCATGAAAGTAATACACGATTTGCGCCATAATTCGCGCCCAATTTATCGAATTTACCGCCGCTAATGACCGCCCTTCAGGTAAAAAAGATTGATCCTTAAAGCTCTCTTTAACCAAGGTTTGACAATCATCAAAATTACCATCAAGTGCAATATTAAACACATTGTCGGCGGACACCGTTGTCATCTGCCGTCGCTGCACTTCTGACACTCGCTCATTGGGGTGCAAAATAAAGATATCTATGTTGTCGCAACGCCGACAGCCTTCGATTGCGGCTGAACCGGTATCACCCGAGGTAGCCCCCATCACCACAACACGCTGCTGGCGTTTCGCAAGAATATAGTCGAGTAAATGCCCGAGAAACTGCAAGGCAAAATCTTTAAATGCAAGCGTTGGCCCATGGAACAACTCCAACACCCATTCATTGTTGCCACTTTTTACCAGTGGAGCTGTCTTGGTATGACTAAAATTAGCATAGGCTTTGTCGATAATAAGCTTTAAATCGGCTGCCGGAATCTCATCGCCAACAAAAGGCTGAATCACCTTAAGCGCTAATTCTGAATAAGTTAAATCTGACCAGCTATCGATCTGTTCAAGTGTAAACTTTGGCATTTCCTGCGGCACATAAAGACCACCATCGGTTGCCAAACCAGCTAATACAGCCTCTTGGAAATTTAGGCTAGGAGCTTTCCCGCGGGTACTAATATATTGCATTACTGTAGATGCTCGACTGGAAATTTAACGACAGGCCTTACAACTTCATCTAAGGCCTCAATGGATCTATTTACATCGTCAACGATGCTTGCTTGAGTCATTTGTGTGATAAAAATAACCGGCACAGTTTTATTGCCGGGTTCAGGTTCTTTTTGAGTAATGGCCTCGATACTAATATCGCGTTCAGCGAATATAGACGAGAGCTTTGACATTACCCCAGCTACATCACGAACTTCGTATCTAAGATAATAAGCGCTTTCACACTCAGCGGCGGTTTTAATTTTTTGTGGTTTAATCGCTTCATCCTGAAAACCATAGTAAGGAATTCGTTGATTTCCATGACCTTTTATCGATCTGACAATATCAACAATATCAGCAACCATGGCTGATGCTGTAGGCAGCGCCCCCGCACCAGCGCCATAATGTAATGTATTGCCAACTGCATTACCTCGCACTAGCACAGCGTTCATAACGCCATTAACATTGGCAATAAGTCGTTTTTTGGGAATAAGCGTAGGATGAACCCGAAGTTCCAACCCTTTATCTGTCGCTTTAGCGATGCCTAAATGTTTTATGTGATAACCCATTTCTCCTGCATAAGTAACGTCCGTTAAACTCAACTTTGATATCCCTTCAACAACCACTTTATCGAAGTCTAAGGGAATGCCAAAACCGAGTGACGCCAAAATTGTTAACTTATGCGCCGCATCAATACCTTCCACATCAAAAGTTGGGTCGACTTCAGCGTAACCTAAGGCTTGAGCCTCGCCTAAAACATCATCAAAGCTGCGACCCTTGTCACGCATCTCGCTAAGAATAAAGTTTCCAGTGCCATTGATAATCCCTGCTATAAATTCGATTCGATTAGCTGCCATACCTTCGCGCAAGGCTTTAATTATGCTAATGCCACCGGCCACCGCTGCTTCATAACACAAGGCCACATTATTTTTACGCGCCCTAGCAAATAGCTCATTACCATGCAGAGCAATCAAGGCTTTATTAGCCGTAACGACATGCTTGCCATTATCTAAAGCGGCCAGCACTAACTCTTTAGCAAGCGTATCCCCACCAATAGTTTCAGCGATAATATCGATATCGGGATGCGCAACAATCTCGAATGGATCTTGACGTAAATCTATAACGCTGCAATCACAATTTCGCACGGACTCTAGTGACCGAACCGAAGCCATACTTACTTCAACAGCTGAGCCTATTCGAGCTTGAATTTCAGGCTGATTTTCTTGTAGAACGTTGGCCGTTCCAGCCCCAACTGTACCAAGACCCAGCACACCTACTTTTATCGATTTATTGTTCATGCAATTAACTAATCGTCTATTTTTGTTTTACGCATAAGCGCTTTTATACTGCGAATTGCTTGACGTGTTCTATGTTCATTTTCTATCAAACCAAATCGAACATAGTCGTCGCCGTAATCGCCAAAGCCTATGCCAGGCGAGACCGCCACTTTCGATTCTTGTAATAGTAATTTACTGAATTCCATTGAACCAAGTTCGGCAAATTGAGGTGGTATCTTAGCCCATACAAACATCGTCGCTTTAGGTCTCTCAACCGGCCAACCTGCCGCCTCTAAACCATCGCACAAAATATCTCTACGTAGTTGATACATATCTCTAATATCAGCAATCCATTGATCCGCTTCGGGAGCTTCTAAAGCGAAGATAGAGGCAATCTGAATGGGCGTAAACATGCCATAATCCAAGTACGATTTTAGCCGAGCAAGCGCGGCAATAAGCTTAGTATTGCCGACTAAGAAGCCAACTCGCCAACCCGGCATATTATAACTTTTCGATAGGCTATAAGACTCAACAGCGATCTCTTTAGCGCCAGCAACCTGCATGATAGACGGCGCTTGATAACCGTCAAATACAATATCGGCGTAGGCCAAGTCTTGTACCACCCAAAATTTATGCTCCAAAGCCATTTCTATAATTCGCTCAAAGAATGGCAAATCAACGCATTGTGCGGTCGGGTTACTAGGAAAATTAAGGACCAACATTTTCGGCTTAGGAAACATATTCTTAAGCGCCATTTCTAACTCATTAAAGAAATCTATGTCTGGGCCAATAGGAACATGGCGTATATCTGCGCCAGCAATAATAAAACCATAAGGATGTATAGGATACGCCGGGTTTGGAACTAGCACCGAATCGCCTTTATCCATTGTAGCCATAGCCAAATGCGCCAATCCCTCTTTGGAACCAATCGTCACAATAGCTTGTGTCTCAGGACAAAGATCTACATCAAATCTACGGCCGTACCAGTCACAAATCGCACGACGTAAACGTGGAATACCGCGCGATACGGAATAACGATGAGTGTTGCCCCGTTGAGCAGCTTCGCAAAGTTTATCCACAATCGGTTGCGGCGTGGCTTGATCGGGATTCCCCATACCAAAGTCAATAATATCTTCGCCACGTGCTCGCGCTTCGGCCTTTAGATCACCGACAATATTAAAAACATAGTTAGGGAGCCGCTGAATCCGCGGAAAATCGTCCATTGTTTTAAAAAAGAATTTATCTAAAGCCGGTGTATGTACATTTTAGCCGTGCAGCACAGGAATGTAACCCTATATTCTTATAAGGTTCAGCTTTTTGGCAGTTTAGTAAGTGGGTTTATCGGGTCTCCGTCCTTTCGAATCTGAAAATGAAGGGCAGCAACACCGAGATTATCACGCCCTACAGACGCTATTCTTTGCGCGGACTGCACAATGTCGCCCTCTTTCACATTTACGTTTTGAGTATAAGCATAAGCACTCAAATAAGATTCATCGTGCTTGATAATAATTAGATGACCGTAACCCTTTAAACTACTGCCCGAATAAACCACCTTACCCGCGCGCGAAGCTTTTATTGCTTGGCCGACCTGGCTTTGGATATTAATACCTTGTTTACCACGAGCCGGCTCATAGCGTTGCGATAATGAACCACGCAACGGCCACAACCAACTTTGCTTGCGATCCCATGTGGTAACAGCACGTGCCGCAGGACTATCGTTGCTGCCTTGGTTGCTGC
>CAYSUU010000031.1:5920-20818 GCA_964434375.1 uncultured Gammaproteobacteria bacterium
GTTGCTGCCTTGGTTGCTGCGTTTGGTGTCGACCGTTTTTTCGTTAACAGGTTTTTTTTCTGAAGACGTCGCTACTTCAGGCTTGGATAGTGGCTTTTGTAGGGGTTTCGCTTCGATTTTCGGCATACGAAAACCAATCGGTGCGGTTAAGCGAATTCGCTGCCCTTCACTTAGCCTATCCACCTCTTGCAAACCATTCCACGCGGCTAAACGCTTCACTTTAAGGCCATAAACAAAAGCGATACCATGCAAACTATCACCAGATTGAGCATAGCGAATCAACTCACCCCCATATTTTTCTACTTCTTGACGATTAGTCAATACTGCGCGTTCTTCCACAACTGCTTTCGGGTGTGCAGCACAAGCAGCCAGTGCCACAAGCGCTGCCACATACCAAATCAACTGAGCAAAATATCTAAACAAAATAGAAAACCAAACCAGCAAGTAAGACAAGGATTACGGCCAACCATCCTAATAACTCAACTTGCTTGTGAATCGTTGCTTCAAGCTTTTCGCCTCCTAAGCGTATTAAGCCAGCCACTAAAAAGAAACGAGCCCCGCGGCCGACTAAAGACAATAATACAAATGGCAATAAGGCAATGCCTAATACGCCTGAGGCGATAGTGAAAATTTTATAAGGTATTGGAGTAAAACCCGCCAATAAAATAATCCAAATACCATGTGCCACGTATTGTTGTTTTGTTTGTTCAAACACGTCATGGGCATGAAAGGCATTAAGAATTTGTTGTCCAAACACATCGAAAAAATACTGACCAATAAAATATCCGAAAACGCCGCCGAGTACTGACATTAGTGTGGTAATCAGCGCAAGCCGCCATGCCTTGTTCGGCTTAGCCAAGACCATAGGGGCAAGCATTACATCAACCGGAATGGGAAAGAACGACGACTCTGCAAAGCTAACAGCCGCAAGATAACGCTCGGCGAAACGATGTTTTGCCCAGCCTAAGAGCGTTGTATATATAGGTTCAAAGAGCCGCATAGTTTACCGTGCCATAGAGTCTAGGCTGAAGATCCGAATGAATACTAGAGGGAAAAGCAAAGTCGAGGCTAGAAAAGTTGAGGCTAGAACTGACATCACACATACGGCTAACTTAAACCAGCTAAACGCGGCACAAAACGCACCGCTTCAAGTTTTTGTTTATGAATACTAGTGCCCTTACGGTCTATCACCGTCAACACTTGTTGTTCTCCAGAGCCGACTGGCATGATCAAGCGCCCATTAGGAGCAAGTTGTGCAATAAGCTCTTCCGGCACATCTTGTGATACCGCCGCTGCAAGAATCCCATCGTAGGGTGCATAACTTTCTAAGCCTGCGAAACCGTCTCCGTGGCGAAAAACAATATTTCGGCAACCAAGATCATAGCAACGATCACGAGCTTTACGATGTAATGCTTGGATACGCTCGATGCTCACAACCTGCTCGCATAGCGCCGACAATATAGCGGTTTGATAGCCACAACCCGTACCAATCTCTAGAATTTTCGCGCGCGGGCGATCAAACAAAGTTTGCGTCATTAGCGCCACCGTATAAGGCTGTGAAATAGTTTGCCCATGACCTATCGGTAATGCGGTATTTTCATACGCTCTTGTGGCAAGCGCTTCATCGACAAAGATATGCCGAGGTAAAGACTCAATAATATTTAATAGCTCAATATTGTTGATACCGAGCCCACGTATTTGCTCTACCAAGCGGCGACGCGTACGCGCTGAGGTCATTCCTATACCTTGTTGCGTCTGAGGAGTATTAGAGTACACGAAGCGCGACCTTTTAAAAATTATCTAACCATTTTTGCACGTCGGCAACATGGGCACTGTCTTGCAAGGTAGCACTTAACGGCGTAACCGATGCGTACAAATCAGCCACCGCTTCAAAATCTTGAGTCTGCTTGCGTTTAAGCGCCCGAAAATCGCCCGCAGGGCCAAGTGTAAAATGTTGCTTCTTACCGCTCGAACGCTCTAATTTACATGCCGCCGGTGCTTCACGCTCGCCTAATACCGTGGCTTTGATACCACGTAACTCACCTACAACCACGTCTGGAACATTAACATTTAACACGGCTAACAAAGTTCGATATTTTAGATGAGGCATAGCATTCACCATTTGCACAGCTAAATACGCGGCCGTTTCATAATGCTCCACTCGACGTTGAGTGATAGACAATGCGATAGACGGCAAGACTAAACGGCGTGCTTCCATGGCGGCGGCAAAGGTTCCTGAATACAAAATATCATCGGCGAGATTTGGTCCATTATTAATACCACTAACAACTAAGCTAACGGGTTCTTTAACAAGGTTATTCAAACCAATGTAAACACAATCTGCGGGTGTTCCATCAACCACAAATGAGTCTTGTTCAAGCTGCTCGACCTGAACTGATCTACGTAAGGATAGGCCCATTCCACTGCCACTTTTATCTTCGCGTGGCGCCACGACCGTCACTTTATGGTGTTGATTACGAAGTGAATCCACCAATACCAATAAGCCAGGGGCATTATAACCATCGTCATTGCTTACTAATATATGCACTAGAAATATTTCGTATGTTCAGTGAATAAAGGATCCAAGAGAAACCAATAAACTTAATGCTTATGATGGTTAATAAAGAAGTTGGTCGGGGTGAGAGGATTTGAACCTCCGACCACCGCTCCCCCAGAGCGGTGCGCTACCAGGCTGCGCTACACCCCGAAATCTTGAGGGGACTATAAACGATTTCTTATTGAGTAAAAAGTGATTTGTCGATATTCGCTAAGGCATTTCTATCGGCTTTTCACCTTCTTCTCTTAGAGCCTTACTGCTCTTATTACTTGTGCTCCGAGCGTTCGCATTAGGGCTTTAAAAAAGCTAAGTCTGCGTCGCGACTTTTAATCCTTTATTGATCAACAATCTCTGGCCAGTTTTGGTCTGCTGCTTGTATGTATTCATCAATGTTTGACAACCATTTATCGTTAACCGAGCTATTAAAATTAAGATAAAGCTTATCATTATGAATAGTGAATAATTCAGGTTTAATTGGCGCAGTGGAACCTTTTGATACAGCGTAAGCGCAGTAACCACCGTATTGAGGTGCGTATTTTTCAGGTTCGGCTTTGAACAGCTCTAGATTTTCAGCACTCGAGAACAACCATTGAGCGCCCTTATATTCGTAACTAAACTCTTCCGCGCCTTTTACCGGTTTATTCTCCGTAAAATAGGCAACGGTATCGTAACCACGAATCGCTTTATCTGACAAAAAAGCAGTATAGGTCGGATCAACTGCATAAGCCGTAAACGACAACAAAAATAGGCCAGTAAGGATAAGTAAATTTTTCATAATAATTCCGGCGTGAGATTTAATTACATGTTTGCGTATGACTGACTAACTCATCGAGTTTCCGCGCGACTATCGCTTGGCAATGGTCTGCACAAGCTTTTCGATTTTCAAACTCATCAAGATAACAGACCGGATGAAAGTAAATAATCGCACGTGCCGATTTGAGCGGCATTAAACCGAAAAAATGAGATAGAAAAGGCATTTTAGCATACCAGGCATAGTGGTCTCGGACCGCTTGGTCGACAATAGGTTCATCCGCATGATGGGTATAAGCAACCGTCATAGCTTGAATTGCGACGCGCAATCCTAGCTCATTTTCAGCCGCAGCAAAAAGCGTCGACTTGAATGGCCGAACAACTGTGCCGTTAGTACTCGTACCTTCTGGATAAAGCGTGAGGTTTTTCCCATCGAGCATATGGTTTCTTAATACTTCAATTTGCTGACGTGCTTTTTTAGGACTGCGTTCAATAAACAGTGTGTTTTGTATTTTCGCCAATTGACCAAAAACTGGCCAGTTAGCCACTTCAGATTTAGCGACAAAATACGACAACATATAACCCGTTATGAAAATATCGATATACGAAATATGATTACTCACAAACAAGGTCGGTTTAACATCGGACATTTCACCTATAACCGACACTTTAAGCCCTAATATCCGACAAACACCGCGGTGAAACGCAGGGAGCATTAACTCGTACATACCAGGCACTCGCAACAAGCGTAAAATATAATAAATAAGTGGCATCAACGTCATCCACAAAAATAAGGCAATAATGCGGCACGCACCAAGTAGATAGTTTTTCTTAATCGTCACAAGCTTATTACCCCATTTTTCCAGCACTTTGATCGCTATCGCCGGGCGTTATTCAGCCAGCCCTTTGGCCTATATCAAATAATTTTAACAAGAATCGTCATCAGCAACTAACACCGGCAATAGATCTAGCTCGCTGCTGATTTATTCACTAAAGCGTGATTACTTGAGAACATTTTTCGCGCATCAACATAAATGGCAACAAACGTGGTATTAAAAACGGGATCTATGATGGCACGATCGCTAATACGCGCACCAATTTTCAAATACCCTCTGAGCATGGTTGGCACACGCCCGCGGTCTTTTCCCTTACCTGGCTCCTCCACAAAACTCTCAATGGCAACACTTTCCACTGAAGCGCGTGCAATCGGCATCAATTCCTGTTCAGCCAAATATTTATTGTACAAATAAGACAGTATTTCCGTATGCTGGCGATAGTCGGTACCTTTGAAACTGGCGCAACCAAATAAAATATCGTAATCGTTTTCATCAATAAACTGCATGGTGAATTTCCATAACAGCATCAAGATCGCACCACCTCGCCCCTCGGGCGATACACAAGCGCGACTGAGTTCAAGCATTTTCGAATAGCGTCCTCGCAAACCCGAAATATCGAAAGCTTGTTCAGTATAAAACTGCTGATCACCTACGAGCGATTGATTACTCACCAAACGTACCGTACCAACGACTCGGTTGTCGTCTTTCGCGTCCAAAACAACAACGTGATAGGCAATCTCATCCCAAACGTCTTCTTCACGTTCAGTATTTATCATCTCTTTAGTTATGCGACCACCGCTTTCTTTAAACAAGACTTCATAGCGTAAGGTTTGCGCTGCCTGAATTTCCGACTCATTGTTAGCCAAACGCACATCGTAACGCCCCGCCGACATACTGCCAGCAATTAGCTTTGTCATTAATTCAAACGTTTTGGGGCTAATCGCCATTACAAATTCCTCGCAACCATCTTCAAAGCCAGCAACTCTAAAGTCACTATCCAATAGTTGTAGCTGCTCTTAATATTCGTTCTTAATAAATGGTCTAAAAATCGCTCTTAACTACTTAAGGCGGCTATGTATTATTTATCTGCGCTATTATTTCGCCGCAGCGATTCGATTTGTTGGCGCTTGGAGTAAATCCAAACAAATGGGCTCGCCCAATACTGATTCACATGGCGCACCATCGGCATAACGAAAGCTCACTTTATTGGAGCTGACACTAACATGGCTAAAACTAACTGTATTAGCGTCTTCACGATGCATACAAACCGAATCCTTAGAGCGTGATGGTAAATGACTCGCGTGATAGTTTCTATAACTATCAATATCTTTTGATTGACTAAGATTGAGGTTCTCAAACAAGTCTTTACGCAATTTTTTCACATGCTTAGCGTCGACCGAAGAACTCGATTTGGGTTTGGTAACATTAACTTCTATGCGTGCTTTATGTCCATCCCAAACCATTAGACGATTATTACCATCTGGGGCAATAATAAACATTCTAAAAGCGCGGTAATCTTTCAATTCCATTGATTGAA
The DNA here is from genome assembly GCA_964434375.1 of uncultured Gammaproteobacteria bacterium. GTDB lineage: Bacteria > Pseudomonadota > Gammaproteobacteria > Arenicellales > Arenicellaceae > Arenicella. The sequence goes on from CAYSUU010000031.1 coordinate 11,601, forward strand.
ATAAACGTTCTGAAGTGTATAGATTGCTAACATTAGAGAAATCTCTAACAATTTCACCACGGCTTATCCAATTTTTATACGTTTCAATTTGTTGAAACTGATAATGATTTAATAAACATACGGTAAAGCCATATTCATTAGCACTAATCCAAGTACCACCCGCATCGGTATCGGTTGGACTTAAGTACTTAACACCATTCAAGGTTTGTTCAGAAGGCAATGCCGCCCGGCTGCGAGATATGCGTTCGTCACGATTAAAGAATAATTCATATCCCGTATCGCTGACAAACCAGGTCATTGTGCACATGATGCGTCTCCAACAACGGTAGTAGCTGCCTGCTGATTATGCTCACGGGTCGCTATAGCTACGCCGAAATCTTCGGCCGGTTGCGCACCCAATGCTCGACACATAGCGGCAATTATCGCGTAGTGATGAGTACTATGAGATTGCAAAAATAATAGTTCCCGCTCCAGTGTGCTAGTAACAGGTATTTCAGACTGCATATCTCGGACTTCACAAGCTAAATTCATATCCAACTGGCCTTTCAACTCTTTTAAAGCGATACAAAGTTCGTCGATAGTCCTAATTGCGTAGTCATGATCTGTTTCTAATAATTGGTCTCGCTCGCGGCTGTCATAACAGATTTCGCCACTCGGCAAATGCTTTAGATAACAACGATAATGCTCAAAGACATGCCGATAATGCGCACCAATTGTAGAGGCGAATGCAGGTTTGTAGCCTTGTGTAAACTGTTCGGAAGACAATGCGGCTAGCATTTCTCGCCCTTCTTGCAAACCTTGAATATTTGCGTCGAGCAACTTGTCAGAACATAAAACCGATTGTGTTGGCAAGGAAACAAAACCTCTTATTACTTTGATAAATTAGCGCGTTTTTATCGGCTAAATATTTGCTAAGGCGTAATGTACACATTCTCCCAAATAATCTCTACTTCTAGTCAAAGCTTATTACTTAAAAGCAAGGTACGAAATACAGCCTGATTGACTAGATATTAAAGACCTGTAGAGCGCTAGTTTACTTACATTACAACCTAATAGTCGCTCGGCAAAAATGGCGAACAAACACGCCAATATGTGCATAAACAGTAACCTTTGTGTGTTCGACACCAATAACTAAGAAACCTAAGCAACAAGGGACGCTTGGAACATTGCCGCGCCCACAATGGCCGCGGTTTCAGTACGTAAAATATGTGGACTCAAGCACAAATTGCCTGTTGCAGACCCTTGTAGCAGTTTCATTTCATGATCTGAAAACCCTCCCTCCGGACCAATTATTAAGGTACATGAGTCTCTATTAGGTATCGTTTTCTGTCCTGATTGATCAAGGTAATAGCATTGCGTTTGACTCGCCAACACTTGTTCTAATGATTGCGGCTCATTCACTTTTAGCAGGAACGGGTTCTGACTTTGTTTACAAGCTTCAATAGAGTAACGATGCCACTTAGCCCATGTTTTGGCTTGGTATTTACTAATTGAACGAGCGCAAACAAGCGGAATAAACTGCGCCACACCAAGTTGTGTGAGGCCCTCAATCAACGTTCGTTGCCTATCACCTTTGGGTAGCGCACAAGCGACACTAAGCTTCGCGGCTGGTCTATCGAGCGTCTCCAGAAAATCTATCTCAACACAGGCACGTGCTTTAGACATTACGGCCAGTATTCCTGTAGCCACCGCCCCGTGTCCATCAAAAAGACGCACCCGCGTTCCATGCTCTAGACGCCTCACACGCAAAGCATGCTTAGCTTCATCATCACCGAGAACAACGTCATTCTGTTGATCTAATAGGTCGCTAACATAAAAACTCGCCAGTGCCATTTAGCTCACCGCGGCCCTACTATAGTCACTTGCTAAATACACGTCATAGTGCACTAATTTACTAGAAAACTGCTCTGCTATTGGTTCGATCAAAGGTGTCGCATAATTAGGTCGTTTAACTACTAAACGCGCACAACCCGCACTCATCACGGCTTGCGCGACGGCCGACGAATCTTGATCCGGACCGGCGAGCGCTTGCAGAAATCGCATATACTTATTAGACGCCGCACTACGTTTTGCTTTATTAGGAAACATGGGATCAAAGTAAACACAGTCGTAAGGCAAGCTCGATGTGCTTGTAAGAAACTGCCGCGCCTCTTGATTCACAACATTTGGCATTTGCCATTGCTCCCGTCCTAACCAATCTTGCTGTGCAAGCCGCTCAAAGGCATCTTTAATGAGCACCGCCATAAGCGCCAATCGCTCAACCACGGTAACTTTATACCCTTGTAAACTCATCAATAAACTATCGCCGCCGAAACCGCCGGATAAATCTAATATGGTTTTACTGCGCTTGCCTAAAGCTTGATTAAACGCGCCTTGTTTAGGCGCAGGAAAAGATCGTAAACACTTAGCCTGTGCTAAAAAGTCCAAACCTAAAGACAATGGCTTGCTTTGCCCTGTTCGCCAATGCAAATCAAGCGCACCCTCGGACCAACGCAATAGTGCGTCGACCTCGTCTAAACCATCAGCTCTTGCTCCAAGTTGATGATTTAAAACGTACTCTAAATAAGCAGAGCCATTTGCTTGTTCGACACCGATATTCAAGGTCTGAGTACTTACAATAAGCTAAAACTCAACACTAACAATCGGATTCACATCGGCGCTATAGTCAACACCTTTGATACCAAAACCAAATAGTCTGAGAAATTCTGACTTATAAGCATCAAAATCACTCAACTGGTTAAGGTTTTCAGTATTAACCTGTGGCCAAATGGCTTCAACTTTAGCCTGCATTTCAGGCAATAGTTCAAGATCGTCAACGCGAAATCGCTGATGCGAATCAAGCCTTGGAGATTCATGATAGATACATTCAGAAAACAAACGATGAAGTTGCTCGATGCAACCTTCGTGTGTGCCCGCGGCCTTCATTTGCTTAAACAAAATAGACAAATACAAAGGCATTACTGGGATCGCTGAACTCGCCTGAGTTACCACTGCTTTTAACACTGATACGTTTGCCTGCACATCAAAATTTTGATTTAAATGCGAGGCTGTCACATCTAGATGTTCTTTCGCCTTACCTATGGTGGCATGACCATATATTGGCTTGGTGAGTTTTTCACCAATGTAGGTATAGGCTACTGTTTTAGCATTTTCTGCCAGCACTCCCGCCTCACTAAGCGCCTCGATCCATAACTGCCAATCTTCACCGCCCATAACTTTAACAGTATCAGCTATCTCTTGCTCAGATGCAGGATCGATAGTGACTTCGCCCACAATTTGGGTATCCGTATTCAGATTTTTCGCAGTGTAAGATTCACCAATCGGCTTTAATACCGAGGAATAAGTTGTGCCGCTCGTGGGGTCTGTTCGGCGCGGCGACGCTAAACTATAAATCACTAAATCAACTTCGCCTAAGTCGGCTTTAATGATGTCGATTGTGTTCGCCTTAGCTTCATTAGAAAAAGCATCACCGTTAATGCTCTTAGCATATAAACCATCTTTGCGAGCCTGCGCTTCAAATGCAGCCGAATTATAATAACCGGCAGAACCCGTGCGCCGTTCGGTGGGTGGTTTCTCAAAAAACAGGCCTAAGGTACTGGCTTGATAACCATAGGCTGCGGTAATTCTAGAAGCCAAACCATAGCCTGTAGATGCGCCTATTATTAAGACATTTTTAGGTTCTGCAAGGTCAGTTTGAACGCCTTTGCTTTTAATGAATTCTATTTGCTCAGCTACGTTTTGTGCGCAACCAATGGGGTGCGCATTAGTGCATATAAAACCACGCACTTTAGGTTGAATAACCATGGTGACTCCTAAGTAAACTTATAACAACATTTAAGTAAAATAAATCGCTCGTCTATCTAGATTATTTATCGACTTAAAGTAAATCTGAATTAATTTGAAGATCAAGCTCTTCATCCAAACCATCGAGATAGGCTTGGAACATCAAGTTGCCATTTCTAAGCTCAATGATATTGCGCGTTGAATTGCGCACTTGTTCGCTGACCGCATCCAGATCACCCGCCGTAATCGCCGTTAAACGCAATACATTGAAGTCACCATTACTAGCAGTTAAAGTTTTAATTGACTGTGAAGCACCATTTGCTAATTGCATGCGCATCACTTCTTGGACAACGTCGTTGGGGACTTGCTGATCGGGATCAATAAGGCTAATCGTATGGCTTAGTATTTCCAACGACTCATCGCTAACAAGGGCATCCCAATTGTCAGCCGCGAGCGCAGTTACAGAATCACCCGCCGCGACGGCCGCTGCAGTGGCTTTCTCGTCTTTTAAAATCTGTGTTATTTGCGCACTCGTGTCCGCCAGTGATCGCGGCGCAGACTCTACAAATTCTTTCTTACTAAGCGCAATGAATACACCATCAGCGATTTCAAGCAACTCAGAATTGAGCCCTTCTTGTAATACCGCATCACCAAACGCTGCATCACGAATCAATTGGTTAGCGGCAACGCCTTCGCCTTCTTCACGAGAAAAAGAGCTGGTCGCTAAAATCGGTAGATTTAAAGCTTGCGATGCTGGCTCTAGGTTGTCGGATTGTTCGAACAAAATATTACGCAACTGCTCAGCTTGCTCAATTACTAATTCGTCAGCCTGACGATCGCGTTCTTCAATTTCAAGCTGAGGACGTAAAATTTCAAACGATTCAGCGTTTGTACCCTTGATCTCGTCCACTCGAATAATGTGATAACCAAATTGCGATTTAATAGGGTCAGAGATAACACCCTGTTCTAAAGAGAACGCAGCGACTTCAAATTCATTTACCATCTGACCGCGCTCAACATCACCAAGCGAACCACCGCTAGCGGCTGAGCCAGTGTCATCCGATTCTGTTTTCGCCAACTCCACAAAATCAGCACCTTCGCGCAATTGAGTGACAAGATCTTGTGCTTTGGCTAATTGATCAGGCTCGCTCTGATCCCCCGTAGTCGACAACAGAATATGTCGAGTCGCACGAACCTCGGCAGTCTCAAAATTCGCTTGATAATCGTCATAAGCGGCCTGCAAATCTGCTTCATCGACAATCGCTGATTCTGCAAGTTTAGCTCTATCAAGCTCAATGTAATTCACTACCATGCTGTCGGGCAGCATAAACTGCTCAATATTTTGTTGATAGTAATCTTGAATTTCGTCTTCGCTTACCGTGACCTTATCCAAATAATCGGATCTTTTAATAGTAATTCGATCAAAACTGCGTTTTTCAGTTTGAACTTCGAGCAAAAAACGAACTTCGTCAGGCAAAACAATTGCTGACTCAGCATAACCTGAAGCAACTTGCTGTAGGCGCGCTGATGATGCAATCTGATTTCGAATTTGTTCAGCACCCCCTGCTCCACGAGACGCGGTCAAGGCTTGATACACCGCAGGATCAAACTTTCCATCAGTTTGAAAGCTTGGGTCTTGACGAATAATTTCACTAACGTAATCGGAACTTACTTGATAGTTTTCTTGGTTAGCAATGTGCGCCCTCAAACTGCGATTAATTAACCCCTGCAACACCTGTTGTTTATAAGAGGCGCTGTTTAACAAATCTGAGTTTGCCAATGCCGGATTGGCTTCGCGCAAACGGTTTTGCTCGCTCAACAAAGTTGTTTGAAATTCTGCTTGGCTAATTTTTTGATCACCTATCTCGACAATGGTGGGATCAACACCTTCAGCTGCATATTGATTAATACCAAAAAATGCCATTGGTATAATAATTAAAGCAGCAACAAACCAAGCAAACACGCCAGACGAACGATCGCGGATTTCAGTTAACATAAGTTTCCTATAAAAATGAGTGTCAACAAATTCAGAAGGGATTATAACTGAGCTAGGCACGCAAGCCCACGTTTATAAGACGCCTTAACATTTGGTATTTAATGGACATACAATGCCAGTTTATCTGCTATAAAATGGTCTTTTGTTATAATTAACATTATTTTTCACAAAGTCGCCGTTCTTGAAACAGAGATTTTGTGTGTTACGCCAAACCCTATAACCGGAAATGTTTATGAACACCTTTGCTAACATCAAACGTCTTATCGTTGCTGTTACCTTGCTAAGCTTAACCGTAATGCATAGCGCCGCCACGGCAAACGATGAACTCGATATCCCATTCACCAAGACCGTGCTTGATAATGGCCTGACCTTAGTCGTTCACGAGGACAAAAAAGCGCCTGTGGTGGCGGTTAATGTTTGGTATCACGTCGGGTCTAAAGATGAAAAAGAGGGGCGCACGGGCTTTGCCCATCTATTTGAACACCTAATGTTCAATGGTTCTGAGAACTATAACGATGATTGGTTTAAACCGTTTGACCGCGTCGGCGCCACAGGCATGAACGGCACCACAAACCAAGACCGCACCAATTATTTTCAGGTAGTACCAAAGAATGCTCTGGAAATGGCTCTGTGGATGGAGTCGGATCGCATGGGACATTTACTTGGCGCCATTGATCAAGCCAAACTCGACGAACAACGAGACGTGGTTAAAAATGAAAAACGACAAGGTGAGAATCAACCGTACGGTAAAGTATTCTCCACCATTTTAAAAAGCGTTTACCCGAAAGGCCATCCTTATTCTTGGAGCGTGATCGGTTCTACCGAAGACCTTAATTCAGCCACGGTGGAAGATGTCCATGAATGGTTCAAAACCAAATATGGCGCGGCTAACGCCACCGTTACCCTATCTGGCGACATTGATCCAGACACGGCCAAAGAGTTGGTTAGTAAGTACTTTGGTCATATTGAAGCCGGCCCACCTTTGCTACGTCAAACAAAATGGGTTGCCAAACGTAGCGGCAAACAAGAACAAGTTATGTATGACCGAGTACCTCAAGCACGCCTATACAAAATATGGAATATCCCTGAATGGGGTTCTGAAGAGGCAGACTTACTAAGTTTGGCATCGGGCGTGTTGTCATCAGACAAAAAATCTCGCCTATATAACCGTCTAGTTTATAAAGAACAAAAGGCTTCCGACATTTCGGCATTTTCATTCAATTCAGAGGTCGGTGGATTGTTTGGCGTGGTTGCGACGGCACTTAATCCAGAAGATCTTGATTATATTAGTGAAGCAATTGATGAAGAGCTTGAAGAATTTATGCGCGTAGGACCTAGTAAAGAAGAACTGACTCGCGTTAGAAGCGCAGCACGTGCGAGCTTTTTGCGCGGCTTAGAACGTGTGTCGAATAAGGCAGACATCTTAGCCGAACATCAAGTATTCGGTGGTGAGCCAGACTCCTACAAACAAAGTTATGAACGCTTTAATAATGCCACTGCGAAACAAGTAGCACAAACGACACGCGAATGGCTAAGCGATGGCGAATACAGTCTCACTGTACTGCCATTTGCCGACTACACCACTCAGGAATCAGTGGTTGACCGTAGCCAAGGCATACCAGCTATCGGCGCAGCGCCAGTAGTACAGTTTGATCGACTGCAAAGAGCCACTCTCAGTAATGGTCTGAAAGTAGTGTTAGCGGAACGCCCTTCTGTACCTGTCGTAAGGATGCAAATGATGTTTGACGCCGGTTATGCGGCCGACCAAAAAGTTAAACCTGGTACCGCCAATCTAGCCATGGCGATGCTTGATGAAGGCACAAGCAAGCTTGACGCACTTGAAATCAGCAGTCAACTGGCTGAAATGGGAACGCGAATCAGCGCTAGTGCAGGACTAGACTTATCGTCCATTAGTCTAAACACGCTCAAAGAACAGCTTAATGCTTCACTCGATATCTATGCCGATATCATTCTTAATCCTAGCTTTCCTGAGGAAGAACTGGAGCGCTTACGCGAACAACAATTGGCCGCGATTGCGCAAGAAAAGAACTCACCCTTTGGCGCAGCTCTGCGCATCATGCCAAAATTACTTTACGGTGAAGGCCATGCTTATGCGGCGCCATTTTCAGGTTCGGGCACAGAAGTCAGCGTTGCCTCAATCAGCTCAGAAGATCTTAAGCAATATCATTCAACATGGTTTAAAGCTAACAACGCCACATTAGTCGTTACCGGCAACATCGATATGGATGAACTAAAACCGTTAGCAGAAAAGTACTTCGCAAAATTACCGGCTGGGGATGCCCCGAACAAAAACATAAGCGATATCGCGCCACTCGAGAAACCTTTGATCTATTTACTTGATCGCCCAGGTTCGGAACAGTCAGCGATTATTGGAACCACCATGCTACCGAAATATGGTTTTGATGGTGAACTGTCTATGCAGCTTATGAACGAAGTTCTTGGTGCCGGCTTTAATTCACGTATTAACTTGAATCTACGTGAAGACAAAGGTTGGTCGTACGGTGCGCGCAGCATTATTAGAGACACGAGTGCACAACGACCATTTATCACTTACGCGCCTGTTCAATCAGATAAAACAGCAGAGTCAATGCAGGAAATCTATCAAGAGCTAAAGAGCATTGCGAGCAACCGCCCGGCACTACAACAAGAAGTAGATCGTTCATTGGATAAGCGCACACTCACCCTTCCAGGGCGATGGGAGTCTGCTGGTGCTGTGCAGTCTGATATCGTGACATTAGTTAAGCATGGCCTCGACGAAAGCTACTGGGATAAATATGTTTCTGAATTGAGACGAATCAATTTAGAGCAGGTAAATCAATCAGCAAAAGACCTGATGACTCCTGACAAAATGCTGTGGGTGATTGTTGGTGATCGCGCGATCATCGAACAAAAAATCAAAGATACACAACTTGGCGAAGTCATTATTATTAATGCAGAAGGACAAACCGTCAAAGCAACGAGCAGCGCTGGCGAGTAAAAGTAGCGGCTTTAACTTTTGAGTAAAGCCGTTAATAAATCAGTAAAAAAAGACGAGCTTTCGCTCGTCTTTTTTTATCTTAACCAAAACAATTAGAATGGCAAAATCCTTGAATGCCTTGATCGGTGACCATAATTAAGTGAATGAACTTAATTCGGAACAAGCTAGTACATTTGCTTGCGTGTCATCGACGAGTTTGGACGTTGACAATATCAAATGGAAGCCGCGGACTGATATCAACGAAACCATGTGCAGCTAAATCAAACATGGAAAAAGTTAAGTTAACTAAAACGACGTAGATGCCCATCGTGGCGCACGCCGATTTGCAACACCATGTAAACGAGCACAAAAAAGACGAGCTATAAGCTCGTCTTTTTCTGATTATAAAATGGCGGAGCGGACGGGACTCGAACCCGCGACCCCCGGCGTGACAGGCCGGTA
>CAYSUU010000032.1:0-20365 GCA_964434375.1 uncultured Gammaproteobacteria bacterium
AACCTTAAACCCGTGTTGAGAAGCCTCTTGATAATAGCTTATTAAGGTGTGGGTATAATGTGGATAACATTTACTAAAAGATCATACCGTATTTATACCAAAGTTATCCACAGACTCAATTATGCTTTAAACACTTAGGGTAGCTAGTAGACTGCTGTGGTCATCTTTAACTTTATTGTCTGTTTTAATCAATTCATCAACTTTCTTACAAGCATGTATTACTGTTGTGTGGTCGCGACCACCAAAAGCGTCTCCAATGTCAGGTAGGCTCAAGTTAGTGAGCTCTTTAGCTAAGGCCATCGCTATTTGCCGAGGCCGCGCTATTTGTCGGTTCCGTCGTTTTGATTTTAAATCAGAAACACGAATACCAAAATAATCGGCGACCGTTTTCTGGATATTTTCCATAGAAATTTTACGTTCTTGGAATAACGTTAGATCTTGAAGAGTTTCCTTTGCTAATTCTAAATCAATTTCTCGATTAGAAAACCGAGAACTAGCAACTAGGCGATGCAGTGCCCCTTCTAACTCTCGAACGTTGGAACGTATGCGTTTTGCGACCATAAACGCCACGTCATCATTTAGAATAATCTTATTTTTTCGCGCTTTATTTTTTAAGATCGCGACACGAGTCTCTAATTCAGGAGGGTCTATTCGGACGGTTAGACCACTTTCAAATCTAGAGGTTAGTCGTTCTTGTAAATTGTTGATTTCTTTGGGAAATTTATCGCTTGTTAGGATTATTTGGCTGCTAGTTTCTAATAGAGTATTAAAGGTATGGAAAAATTCTTCTTGTGATTGAACCTTGCCAGCAAAAAACTGTATATCATCAATTAATAGCGCATCAAGAGAGCGATAATAATTTTTAAATTTCTCCATTGTGCCCATTTCTAAGGCTTTAACCATGTCAGAAACAAAGCGCTCAGAATGGACATAAGCTACACGCGCATTCACCTTATTGGCTTTGATAAGATTACCAGCCGCGTGCATTAAATGTGTTTTGCCAAGACCAACGCCACCATAAATAAATAAAGGGTTATACGCGTCCCCGGGGTTTTCACTGACTTGTTTGGTCGCCGCGCGCGCGATTTGATTTGATTTACCTTCTATGTGGTTCTCAAAAGAAAATTGCGGTTTTAAGACATTTGTTCCAAAAGGCGTAGAGGTTTCGGCCATCGTTTCTTGAGCGTCATCAAGACCTTTTGGCGATTCCATTATTCTTTGTTTGGTCTCCAGTGCGAGCTGAACTTGCTTGGTCGACCCGGCAAAATGTTGCGCGGTAGTATTAAGTTGCTCTATCAAATTATCCTTTAACCAATCTTTGATAAACCGGTTAGGGGCATACAAAATAAAATTATCGTCGTTATCGAGAGTGTATAGCGGTCGAAGCCATGTATTGAATTCACGAGCGTCTATTTCATCCTCGAGTTTACTAAGACATTTGTCCCAAAGAACGGTATTTTGCATTGCGTATCTGTTTAATTGTTAGTTTTTATTCGACAGCTCATCCCTGCGCAGTGCAAGGTCGAATACTATACAGTCCCGACATCCTTAAAGACAATTAAAATTAAAACAGCATTCAAAATTATGCGGTTGACCAAGCAAAGCCGGAACTGACTAGCAAACACCTATAATTTAAGCGAAAGAATATGCTTATCGTGTTGACTCTGAACGACAAAATCAGTACCTTTGCCCCCCGTTTGCCGCCATACCTAACAACAATACCTAAAGTTGAGATGATATAGCTTGATGACAAGCATAAAGTTCTCATTATAAGGTGTTGCTTGTTTAAGTTTGGATGGTAAATAATAGACTAAACGAACAACGCTTATTGGAGTGTTAATATGAAACGCCCATTTCAACCAAGCCAGATTAAACGTAAACGTACTCACGGTTTTCGTGCACGTATGCGTACTAAGAGTGGTCGTGCTGTAATAAAAGCACGTCGAGCTAAAGGACGCGCTGTATTATCAGCATAGTTTTTGGTTCACACCCTTATTTACCTATTTTTATTTGGGGTTACTAGATAAAGCCGAGTAAATGAGAAAGTTATTTTGCTAGCAAAATAAGTAACAAGAAGTATCTGCATTCTTATTTATAGGCTTTTAGTGGCAAATACAACATCTGCCGTTAAGAGCCTTTCTTATTTTTAGCGCATCCAAAATAACACAAAGCTACGCATCGCTATGACACGCAAGCGATTTTTAAAATCACAGCGGGTTCTCAAGAACCGCGAATATAGAGAGATCTATAGTAGCTCGCAACGTGGCGGCAGTGCTCACTTCAATTATCATATCTTAGCTTACCCACGCCAGCGCGCTCGCCTAGGTATTACTGTGTCTAAGAAGGTCTCGAAGAATGCCGTTGATCGAAACAGAATAAAACGTCAAGTTAAGGAGTTTTATCGTCAACGCCAAGCTGACTTATGTATAGGTGCCGTGGTGATTACCGCGAAACCCGCCTGTCTCAATGCCACGGACATAGCTCGCTATGAGAGTTTAGATCAAGTCTGGCAAAAGATATTAAAGTGGCAATCGTGGCACCTCCGTAAGGTCGAGCACTGTTAGATCTATAGTTCATGGTTAAATTTCTGCAAACAGTTTTTAAACTTTACTATTGGTTAATTTCACCTTGGTTAGGTAATCGCTGTCGCTACGTTCCTAGTTGTTCTGAATACGCGCAACAAGCTTTAAAGCAACATGGCGCTTTAAAGGGTATGTGGTTAACATTGCAGCGCATTCTTCGATGTCATCCTTGGGGTGGTCATGGGCACGATCCCGTGCCCAACATAGAACCTAATCCCGATAATAAGATTTCAGTTGATAAAAGCTCAAGTAACCCCAATTAAGGTTAGAATACGCCAGCACCGAAAAAGCCTTCTTTATTAGCATAAGTTGTTTCATTCATAAAAAAGTAAATTCAATGGAAAATCAGCGTCAGTTTTTAAGTATCGCATTAGTTTGTATTGTTGCGGTTTTATACTTTAAGTGGATAGAGTTCAGCACTGAGCCAAGCAGCTCGCAAAGCACTCTAAGCACCAACGCACAAAGCGACGTCCCTAATCTCGCTGCTCCATCTTTAGCGCCAAGCTCAAACCAGACAAGCGACATACCAAGTATCGCGAGTAGTGCTCCGCCACCACTTGGTGACTTGTCTGTGCCTGGCACAGAGCTTATTAATAATGACCTTATTGAGATAAATACTGACCTAGTAAGAGCCTTTATTAACCCAGTCGGCGGCATTATCGAGCGCTTAGAGTTAAAAGACCAACCCATTAGTGTGGACATGCCTGATCAAGGTTATCCCTTACTTAAAAATACTGGCAGAGATAGTTATGTGGCGCAGGATGGTTTGTTGTCTAGCCAACAAGAACGCAGCCCAAACCACACCACGGTTTATCAATCCACCAACAAAAATTATGAATTAGGGACCGCTGAGCAACTACTTGTGCCGCTTACTTGGGCTTCGTCTGATGGCGTTCAAGTAACGAAAGTATTTCGGTTTAATCGAGACAGCCACCTGATTGGCGTTGATTACCAAGTCACCAATGGCTCTAACTCAGATTGGGTTGCTTATCACTATGCACAATTAAATCGCACGCCACCGCAAGACACAGGCGGTAGTTTTGGTCGCCTACCGTCATATACTGGGGCTGTTTATCACACACAAGAAGACGGTTTTGAAAAGCTTAGCTTTGGAGATATAGAAGATGCTAACTTTGAACTAGATACCGGCAAAACATGGGTCGGCATGTTAGAGCATTACTTTGTTAGTGCTTGGTTACCATCGACTGAAAAAAATAAGTTATACACCGGTTATAACAGACAACAAAGCCAGTATCGAATCGGCTATCAATCGTCCTTGGCTAACACAATAAGCGCAGGCTCAAGCGCTACCATAAGCAGTCAAATTTACTTAGGACCTAAACAACAAAGCCGACTTAAAGATTTAGAAAAGCAAGGTTTTTCAGGCCTTAATCTAACTGTTGATTACGGTTTTTTGACTTTCATAGCCGACCCCTTATTTATCTTACTAAGTTGGATACACAGCGTGGTCGGAAACTGGGGTTGGTCGATTATCTTGTTAACAGTTTTGATTAAAGCGGCTTTTTATCCATTATCTGCCGCGAGCTATAAATCAATGGCTGGCATGAAAAAATTGCAGCCCAGAATTCAAACTTTAAAAGAGCGTTATAAAGACGATCGTCAGAAGTTTCAAACTGAAATGATGGCGTTGTACAAAACTGAGAAAATCAACCCAGCCGGTGGTTGTCTTCCAATTCTTATTCAGATCCCAGTGTTTATTGCTTTGTATTGGGTGCTATTAGAAAGCGTTGAGATTCGCCAAGCGCCGTTTGCATTATGGTGGCAAGATCTCTCAGCGCCTGATCCCTATTATGTCTTACCGGTGTTAATGGGTTTGTCGATGTTTTTTATGCAAAAACTGAACCCACCACCGATGGAAGATATCCAAAAAAAGGTGATGATGATCTTGCCTTTTGCGCTTACCTTTTTGTTTTTAACCTTTCCACAAGGTTTGGTTCTCTACTGGGTGGTCAATAATATTTTGTCGATGGCACAACAGTGGTACATCAATAAAAAGCACGGGGTCTCTTGAGTGTTAGTGACACCATAGCGGCAATCGCTACACCGCCAGGAAAAGGCGGTATTGGCGTAATTCGTTTATCTGGCTCGCAAGCGATTTCCATTGCGCAAGATTTGTGTGATGTGCAACTTAAGCCTCGCCAAGCGCAGTACGTTAAATTTGCAAACAACCAAAAAGAAATAATCGACACGGGTCTCGCGCTGTATTTTGTTGGCCCAAATTCATTTACCGGAGAAGATGTCGTTGAACTGCATGGCCATGGTGGGCCAATCGTGCAAGATCAATTAATGGCATGTGTTATCGCAGCGGGTGCGCGGCAAGCGAGAGCCGGTGAGTTTTCACAACGTGCTTATTTAAACGATAAGATAGACCTTACTCAAGCCGAGGCAATAGCAGACCTTATAGATAGTGGCACTCAACAAGCGGCGCGAGGCGCGATGCGTTCCTTACAAGGTGAGTTTTCTAAAAAAATAGAGTCGTTGTTAAAGGAACTAATCTATCTGAGAATGTATGTAGAAGCGGCGATTGATTTCCCTGATGAAGAAATCGATTTTCTCGCTGACGATAAAATTCGAAATAGCATACAAACATTACAGCAGAGCTTTGCTAAAACTATTCGGCAAGCTGGGCAAGGCGCAATTTTGCGCAATGGTTTGACCTTAGCAATCGCAGGTAAGCCCAATGCCGGCAAGTCTAGTTTATTAAACGCCTTATCAGGTTATGAGGCCGCTATTGTGACGGACATTGCTGGCACCACCCGCGATACCATTAGTGAGACGATCGATATCGATGGTCTACCCGTACATATCGTTGACACGGCGGGTCTTAGAGACAGTGACGATACTGTTGAAAAAATAGGGATCGAGCGTGCCCACAAGGCGATCGAAAGCGCCGACCATACTTTGCTTGTATGTGATGCTAACGACGGTCTCGCCCCTCTCCAGCTATCAGCCAAGCACACGACTATCTATAATAAAATAGACTTAATAGAGGATATCAATCGGTCGCATCTTGAGGGCTTAAGCGTGTCAGCTAAAACTGGTGAAGGTATACAAAAGTTACGTACGTACATCAAACAATTAGCAGGTCTAGAACAATCAACCGAAAGCCTTTTTACGGCTCGTAGAAGGCATTTAAGCGCATTGCAAAAAGCTGAGGCGGCCATTAACCTTGGCTTGCAACAATTAACACTGCACAATGCGGGTGAACTATTAGCCGATGAACTTCTGCAAGCACAAAATGCGCTTAATGACATAACCGGAGAGTTCACCGCAGATGATTTGTTAGGGGAAATATTTTCTGGTTTTTGTATCGGAAAATAAATGCGTAAATCTGAACAGATAGTTAAATATTTATAAGGTTTAGATGTTTCCTAAGAGTTCGACTCTACTATTCTCACGTGAATGTTCCCAGCAAATCTACGCTATCGATTGCGCTTGTTCTGGCGTTCATAAGTCACACTTTATTGTTGTTACTTAAGGTCTCTTTCAGTCCTCCTGATGTGCAGCAAAACCTACCCATCACCGTTCGTTTGCAAGAAGAGATTATTGAACCAACGGAACAAAAATCGGAGCCCGAACCCCAAAAGCAAAGCAAGGAGATTGAAAAGCAAGAGCTAAAAGAAGAACCAAGCCAACAAGCAAAACCAATACCCTCGATAAGTCCCCGCGAGGTCATTACAAAAACGGCTGAACCTACTGAAGAGACAACCACTACAACTGCTCCAATCCGCCTTAGTGACTTTAAAAACGTTATCATTCAAGATGCCAAAAATTATTTTAGTAAAAACCCAGATAAACTGGACGCGCTGGATAAAACTTTTGAGTTTAAATCTACTAAGCAAGCTCCGGTAACTGGGGAAAGCAAAGAGGCGCAAGCACAATTTCGTCAAAGAGATGGCGGTAGAACTATAGATGAAAACGGTAAGCACACATGTTTCGCAATAATTCGTGATTTATCGAGTGCGCAAACAGGTGATTTTACGGTGTTCACAGATTGCACACCTAAGAAAAAATTTGAATTAGATTTGGATGCGCCAAATAATGGTTGAGAAAAATTCATTTAGGGTGTTACAAGTAGATGGTCAAAGAATATTATTTTAAAGAAGGTTGTTACATTCAAGAGCTACATAACATAGACGGCGATCAAGATTGTTCGATTGCGCATGTGCGAGTAGAGCCGAAACAAACAACGCGGCTACATGCTCTAAAAAATACGCGAGAGCGTTATGTTATTTTAGCTGGCCATGCACGTGTAACCATTGGTCAAAAGTCGTGGCTTGTTAAAGCTAAGGATGTGGTGCAAATAGACGAAAACACGCCACAAAAAATAGAAAATCTATTAGGCGAAGATTTGTTGTTTTTAGCGGTGTGTACACCGAGGTTTAAGGAAAAAAATTACTACGAAGTCTCGTCTAAAATGGAATAAACGTAGTCAAATCTCTTGGTGTGATCACGCGCAAGCCGTTACAATCGCGTCAATTTCAAATTATCAAGATTGTTAGTAAGTGTTTTCCCAAATATGTTTCATTGCGATACCTATGATGTCATTGTAATTGGCGGCGGTCACGCCGGAACCGAGGCTGCTCTAGCTTCGGCTCGCACTGGTGCGCATACATTGTTGTTAACGCACAATATAGAAACGATTGGGCAAATGTCTTGCAATCCCGCGGTTGGGGGTATTGGCAAAGGACATATTGTTAAAGAGATCGATGCGCTCGGCGGGGTTATGGCACATGCAGCTGATCGAGGTGGTATTCAGTTTCGAACACTCAACGCCAGAAAAGGGCCAGCGGTTAGAGCAACTCGCGCGCAAGCTGACCGTGTGCTTTATAAGGCTGCGGTAAGATGCGTGGTTGAAAACCAAGAAAACCTGTCTTTGTTTCAGCAAAGCGCCGACGACCTAATCATCGAGAATGGTCGAGTTACCGGTGTAGTAACTCAAATGGGTTTGAGCTTCCGTGCTAAAACCGTGGTGTTAACCACTGGCACATTCTTGGGTGGAATCATTCATATAGGAATGCAAAACTATCAAGGTGGTCGAGCCGGTGATCCGCCATCGAACACCTTAGCTAAACGGCTACGTGAACTACCGTTTAAAGTAGATCGTTTGAAAACAGGCACGCCTGCGCGTCTCGATGCTCGCACGCTTGATCTTAGTAAAATGGAGGCTCAACCAGGAGACACACCTACGCCTTTGTTTTCCTTTATGGGAGAACCTGCCGATCATCCAAAACAAGTAAATTGTTACATTACCCATACCAATAGCCGAACCCATGAGATTATCCACGCTAGTTTAGATCGCTCTCCACTTTATGCGGGTGTGATTGAAGGGGTTGGTCCGCGCTACTGCCCTTCTATAGAAGATAAGATCATCCGTTTCGCTGATAAAGACTCTCATCAGATCTTTGTTGAGCCTGAAGGTTTAACCACGCATGAGGTTTACCCTAACGGCATATCAACATCATTGCCTTACGACGTGCAGTTCGATTTCATTCGTTCGATTGTAGGATTTGAAAATGCACAAATCGTTCGACCTGGTTACGCTATTGAATATGATTTTTTTGACCCACGAGGGTTGAAGCCAAGTTTAGAAACAAAGTATATCGATGGTTTGTTTTTTGCTGGTCAAATTAACGGTACCACGGGTTATGAAGAGGCAGGCGGGCAAGGTTTGATCGCTGGCTTAAACGCCGCTCGACAAAGCCGAGATCAAGAAAGTTGGTACCCCAGCCGAGATCAAGCTTACATTGGTGTTTTGATTGATGATCTTATTACCATGGGTACTAAAGAACCCTATCGTATGTTTACTTCGCGTGCTGAATATCGACTCTTGTTGCGAGAAGATAATGCTGATCTACGACTTACACAGCTAGGTCGAGAATTAGGTTTAGTCGGCGATGATCGCTGGCGCGCTTTTGTTGAAAAACGAGAAGCCCTAGAGCAAGAACAACAACGCTTAAACACGACTTGGTTGCGCCCAGGTTCGGTGCCAGATGATGTGGCACAAGAGGTGGTTGGAAGCCCTTTAAAGAAAGAAGCCAACCTGATGGACTTATTGCGTCGCCCAGAGGTCACGTATGAAAGTCTTCTAACATTACCGGGTGCCGGGCAAGCAGTTAAAGATCCAAAAGTTGCTGAGCAGTTAGAAGTTCAAGCAAAGTATCATGGTTATATAGAGCGTCAAAAAGGCGAGATAGAAAAACGTAAAAAGAACGAATCTACCGTCTTAAGCGAATCATTAGATTATGCTTTGGTAAAAGGTTTGTCTAATGAAGTGGCGCAAAAATTAAATGAGCACAAACCCACGACTATTGGCCAAGCTTCGCGCATTTCTGGAGTCACGCCAGCCGCGGTATCGATCTTATTAGTATATTTAAAGAAACATGGCGTGGCTGCGTAATTGATATTTAGTCAAAATAGAGGCGTATATTGTTTAAGCTTGTGGCGATTTAGTGGCTTTACGCTTGTTTATGCGTTCTTTATTGTCTAATTCTTTCGGTCTTTCTTATAATTCCTGCCCGAAATAATGCTTTGTGGTTATCAAGCCCAAGATTTTAAGATACGGTTTATGAATAAAACTAACTCACAAGATATTGAATCCGATTTAGATCAACGTTTACGCGCAGGTTTGGATGCTATGGACGTTTCTTACGGTGATGAAGCGATTGAAAAGTTATTGGCTTTTATGGATCTATTGGCTGAATGGAACAAAACACATAATTTAACTGCGGTCGATGACCCACAAGAAATGTTGGCAGTACACCTATTAGACAGTGCGAGTATCAAGCCCTATTTAAAAGGTGCGGCCTTGTTAGACGTTGGAAGTGGTGCCGGTCTGCCCGGTATGATTTTAGCCATACTCTCACCCGCATTGCAGGTAACCTCGGTGGAATCGCGGAATAAGAAAGCACAGTTTCAAATGTTCGCCGCGAATAAATTAGGCTTGAAGAACTTTGCTGTTGAAAACATACGCATAGAAGACTATGAACCAAAGCAAAAATTTCCAATGATTACAGCTCGCGCGTTTGCTAGCCTAGATGATTTTGTAGAAGGCTCTAAAAATGCTTTAGCTGACAATGGCCGTTGGTTGGCCATGAAAGGCGCAGTGCCGGACGACGAATTAAAAGTTCTCAAGAAGCGCAATCTAAAATTTGATACCTTTGCACTTAAGGTCCCAGAGTTGGAAGCACAGCGAAATCTTATTGTGATACGCACATAAAAATAATAGCCAATGGCAAAAACAATTTCTATTACCAACCAAAAGGGTGGCGTAGGTAAAACTACAACAAGTATTAACTTAGCCGCCGCTTTGGTTCGCAGAGGCCAGCGTATTTTATTGCTCGACGTGGATCCACAAGGAAACGCCTCGGTTGGCTTGGGCGTTGATACTGATGATCTAAAACACACCATTTATGATGTGTTACTAAATGAATGTCGTGCTAAGGCGGCAATCGTGACCACTGCTTGCGGTGTTGATGTGATGACCGCTGATGGTGATTTGGCTGGCGCTCAGGTAGAGTTGTTGAATGAGATAGGACGCGAATTACGCCTTAAAACGGCTTTGAGCGAAGTGCAAGATGACTATGATTTTATCTTTATTGATTGTCCGCCGGCCCTTAACGTATTGACCATTAATGCATTGGTTGCTTCAAATACAGTGATGATTCCAATGCAGTGTGAATACTTCGCACTTGAAGGCTTGAGCGCATTAATTTCGACCATCCGAGTTATTCGAGAAACGTTGAATACCGACTTACGGATAGAAGGTTTGTTGCGTACTATGTTTGATAAACGTAATAGTTTGTCTGGTGAAGTAAGTCGCCAATTACAAAATCACTTTGGTAAAAAAGTATACGAGACGCTTATTCCTCGAAATATTCGTTTAGCCGAGGCGCCAAGTTATGGTGAGCCAGCGATCGACTATGCTCCTGAATCCAAGGGATCGAAAGCCTACCTTGCTTTGGCTGACGAAATGTTGACTGCGCAAACAGTATCGTCGGTCGTTAATTAAGAGAACAAGATGACGAAAAAGAAAAAACGATTAGGACGCGGCTTAGATGCTCTACTTAGCAGCACCGAAGTGGATAGTAGTGAATCGTCTAGCGAAGTATCAAATGCGCCTAATAGCCTACCGATCGAGTTGCTCCAGCCTGGGCAGTATCAACCCAGAACTAATATGGATCCAGAATCTCTGCAAGAGTTGGCATCGTCTATTCAAGCACAAGGCATTATCCAACCTATATTAGTGCGCCCTATTACGGGTAATAAGTATGAAATTATCGCCGGCGAACGTCGTTGGCGCGCTGCTCAAATAGCGCTGCTTGATCAAGTGCCGGTATTGGTACGAAATATTGCCGATGAAGCGACATTAGCGGTTGCACTCATAGAGAACATACAACGCGAAAATTTAAACCCTGTGGAAGAGGCAGTTGGCTTAAAACGTTTAATGGACGAGTTTGAATTAACTCACGAAGAAATGGCCAAGAGCGTGGGTCGTTCTCGTACCGCAGTTACTAACCTCTTACGCTTATTAAGCCTGAGTCACGGCGCGAAGCAATTATTGGAACACGGAAAAATAGAAATGGGCCATGCTCGAGCATTGCTTGGATTGCCGATAGAGCAGCAAGATTGGGCTGCCAGTGAAGTTTATACTAAGCGACTTAATGTCCGTCAGACCGAAGAGCTAGTGCGAAAATATGTGAACAAGAAAAAGCCGACAGCTAAAAGCCCAAGTAAGAGTTCGGATATCTTAGACCTAGAGAACAGATTGGCAGAGACGCTAGGGACCAAGGTCTCGGTAGAAGATAAAAACGGAAAAGGGAAATTGGTTATCGAATACAAAAGCTTAGATATTTTGGACGGTATCATCGCACATATAAAATAACTAAAATTGACAGGGTAAATGTACTGTCTAGCATTGCGAAAGCACCGGTGAAACTATATACTCCGCTCGCAGTTGACAAGGCTAGCTTATGACCCGTAATTTACGGCAATTTGACATTAATAATCGACCTAGTGACTTGCTGAAATTGGCATTGTTACAGGTAATTTTTACGATTGTTTTTGCCTTGGTTTTGTATTACTGCTTTGATGCGAGATACGCTGTTTCTGCTTTTTTAGGCGGTTTGATAGCAAGTGTTATGACACTGTTTATGGCGGGGCGTTTGTTCTCTTCTATTCGCATCACAAGAATGCGTGAGGTCCCAGCGGGAGAATCTCTAGCGCGTTTTTATTTAAGTGTCATATTAAAAAGTATATTCACATTAATGATGATGGCTATATGCCTAATTATTATTAAAGTAGCCGTATTGCCTTTTATAATTGCCTACCTCTTAAGCGCGGTGATTATAAATTGGATGAGTTTATTATGGTTACAACACGACGCTTGATTGGTTTTTTCATTAGCTAATCAAAGAAAACATTAATAATATTTAGTTTGGAATAGATAAATGGCAGCTGATAAAGAAGCGCACTCAAGTGCTGACTATATCAATCACCACCTAACCAATCTGACCTTTGGTCAACATCCTGATGGTAGCTGGGGCGTTGCGCATAGCGCAGCCGAGGCAAAAGACATGGGGTTTAATGCAATTCATCTTGATTCAATGGGGTGGACCATTGGCCTTGCATTGATCATGATGTTTATCTTTCGTCGTGTCGCTAAAGGCTTTAATGCCGAGAACCCGTCGAAAATCCAATGTTTTGTTGAGTCACTATTTGACATGGCACAAGACAGCAAAGATTCCACTTTCACCAAACAAGCTAAAAACGAGTGGATCGCGCCGATGGCGTTGACGGTGTTTGTGTGGGTGTTTTTTATGAATCTAATGGATTTGATTCCAGTAGATTGGTTCCCGACCCTCTTTCATGCCGCCGGCTTGGAGTACATGAAGATTGTGCCAAGTACCGACGTTAATATCGCCTTAGGCTCGGCCTTCGCGGTATTTATTATGATCATCTACTACAGTCTTAAAGTTAAAGGTCCAATAGAGTTCACTAAAGAGTTAACGCTGCAGCCTTTTGGTAAATGGTTGCTACCATTTAACCTAGTGCTTGAAACTGTTGGTCTAATAGCAAAACCACTATCATTAGGTTTGCGTTTGTTCGGAAACATGTATGCTGGCGAATTGATTTTTATTTTGATTGCTACCATGTATGGTGCTGGCGTGTTTGTTGGTGTTTTAGGGGGCGTTGCACAACTCGGTTGGGCGATCTTCCATATTTTAGTAATTACCTTGCAAGCGTATATTTTTATGATGCTCACGATTGTGTATTTGTCGCAAGCGCATGAGCATCACTAAGACGTTTTGAAGAGTTTTTTAAATTTTAATTTTAATTTTATTTTTGTCTTTTAATAGGAGTTTCAAATGGAAACTATCGTAGGTTTAACCGCAATTGCCGTAGGCATCATGTTGGGTTTAGCTGCTGTTGGCGCCGCTATTGGCATTGGCTTGATGGGGGGTCGCTTTTTAGAAGGCGTGGCTCGTCAACCTGAAATGGCTAACTCACTACAAACTAAAATGTTCTTATTGGCTGGTTTGATCGACGCGATCCCCATTATCGCGGTAGCTATAGCGCTTTATTTCTTGTTCGCTTCGGGTCTAATCGATGCCAGCGTGATGGAAACCTTGAAAGCCGCTGCTAGCAATTAAGTTAGTCTTAATTTACAAATTAGAGGAACGATAAGATGAATATCAATTGGACATTTTTTGGCCAAACGATTGCGTTCTTCGTATTTGTCTGGTTTTGCAAAAAGTACGTTTGGCCGCCAATGGTGAATGCCATGGCTGAACGTCAAAAGCAAATCGCTGACGGTTTAGCTGCCGCTGAAAAAGGCCAGCAAGCACAAGAGGTCGCGGAGCAAGAAGCCGCAGGTCTCTTGAGCGATGCCAAGTCTCAAGCAGCTGAAATCATTGCTAACGCGGAAAAACGCGGTAGTTCAGTGGTCGAAGAAGCTAAAGAAACAGCAACGGCAGAAAAAGAGCGCATTGTCGCTTCAGCAATGACTGAAGTTGAACAAAGCGTTCACGCTGCACGCGAAGAACTGCGTGGTCAAGTGTCAGGTATTGCCGTGGCCGCCGCCAGTAAAATCGCTGCTAAAGAGATTGATGAGTCGGCGCATTCTGACTTAATCGACGATTTAGTATCGCAGCTTAAAGCCAGTTAGGCTTGCCGAAACCAACAGGTAAGAAGAATGGCAGACAACGCATCTACAGCCCGACCCTACGCCAAGGCCGTTTTTGAGCTGGCGCGCGAAGACGATGCTTATGCAATGTGGGGCGGCAGTTTAAAAAAGCTTGCGGCAATTAGCCAAGACGCTGATTTTACTGCTTTGGTAAATGATCCAAAGATATCGGAAGATCAGTTGACCAGCCTCCTAAAAGAGTTGCTTGAGGGCGAATTACCCGAAGGCGGTGACAACTTTTTAAATCTACTGGTCAAAAATGATCGCATTTCGGTGTTATCAGATATTGAACAGCAGTTTGAAGAGCTAGTTGCAAAAGCTCAAGCTTCAGTTAATGCGCAAGTAATTAGTGCTATTGCATTAACTGACTCGCAAAAATCATCGATAGCCAGTGCGCTTGAACAGCGCCTTGGTTTAAAAGTAAATCTAGAAGAGACGGTGGACGCTGACTTAGTTGGTGGCGCTATTATCAAAGCTGGAGACTTGGTCATTGATGGTTCTGCAAAAGGTCGAATCGAAAAATTAACCAGCGCGCTGATGCGCTAAATTATCAGCAAGGTGTGAGTCTTCACTAGTACTAAGACTTGTTAGAGTCAGAATTAGTAAAACCACGCAAAGATTAAAAAGTTGAGGACACCGTGTCATGACAACGCAATTAAACCCGTCTGAAATCAGCAATCTGATTAAAGATCGGATCAAAAATTTTGAAGCATCCGCTGAATCGCGTACCGAAGGAACTGTTGTAAGTTTAACAGACGGTATCGCACGCATTCATGGTCTTACTGAGGCTATGCAAGGCGAGATGTTGGAATTCCCTGGTGATATTTTTGGCCTAGCACTGAATCTAGAGCAAGACTCAGTTGGTGCGGTAATTCTGGGTGATTATAAAAACATCTCTGAAGGTGATACGGTCAAATGTACCGGGCGTATTCTTGAGGTGCCGGTTGGCCCCGAATTGCTTGGCCGAGTTGTTGATTCATTGGGTCGCCCGATTGACGCTAAAGGTGCAATCGAAACAAGCGAAACTTCACCGATCGAAAAAATCGCGCCAGGCGTGATTGAACGTCAAGGTGTTGATCAACCGCTTGAGACAGGTTTTAAATCAATTGACGCCATGGTGCCAATTGGTCGTGGTCAACGTGAATTGATTATTGGTGACCGCCAAACGGGTAAAACAGCGGTAGCGATTGACGCCATCATTAACCAAAAAGGCAAAGACGTTAAATGTATTTACGTCGCCATTGGTCAAAAAGCCTCATCGGTTGCCGGTGTGGTTCGTAAGCTTGAAGAGCACGATGCAATGGATTACACCATTGTGGTAGCAGCAAATGCCTCTGATTCAGCCGCATTGCAATACATAGCGCCCTACTCGGGTTGTACCATGGGCGAGTACTTCCGTGATAACGGTGAAGACGCGCTTATTATTTATGATGACTTATCAAAACAAGCCGTCGCCTATCGACAAGTGTCATTATTATTACGTCGCCCACCAGGTCGAGAGGCCTACCCTGGTGACGTATTTTATTTGCACTCTCGTTTATTAGAGCGTTCTTCACGTATCAATGCAGATGAAGTAGAGCGTCGCACCGGTGTTAAAGGTAAAACCGGTTCATTGACTGCTTTACCAATTATTGAAACGCAAGCTGGTGACGTATCAGCGTTCGTACCCACTAACGTAATCTCGATTACTGACGGTCAAATCTTTATGGAGACTGACTTATTTAACTCAGGTATTCGTCCGGCGGTTGATCCAGGTTTGTCGGTTTCTCGTGTTGGTGGTGCGGCGCAAACTAACATCATTAAAAAGTTAGGCGGCGGTGTTCGTTTAGCTTTGGCTCAATATCGCGAGTTAGCAGCATTCTCGCAGTTTGCATCAGATTTAGATGAAGCCACGCGTGCACAATTATCACGTGGTGAGCGTGTTACTGAGTTAATGAAGCAAGCGCAGTACGCGCCAATGTCAACCGCTCAAGTTGCCGCTTCTTTGTTTGCAGCTAATGAGGGTTATTTTGACGATGTTGATAAAGATCAAGTAGTGGCGTGTGAAGCTGCGATGCAAGCGCACTTGAAAGCCAATTTTGCTGATCTTATCGATGGTATCAACGCCGAGCCTAAACTAACTGACGAAGTCACCGAAAAACTTCATGCCGCCTTGAAAGACTTTAAGGCGAATGGTTCTTTCTAACGATTGATTAGCAACTGACAAGCAAAGAGAAACAATCATGGCAGTCGGCAGAGAAATCCGTGACAAAATAAGCAGCGTTAAGAGCACGCAGAAAATCACCAAAGCTATGGAAATGGTGGCGGCGAGCAAAATGCGCAAAGCTCAAGATCGTATGCGCGCGGCTCGGCCGTACGCTCAAAAGATTCGTGCTGTGGTTGCTCATATTGCAAAAGCGAATTTAGAGTACAAGCATCCGTTCACCATTGAGCGTGAAGTAAAACGCGTTGGTTATGTGATTGTAAGTTCAGATCGTGGTTTATGCGGCGGTTTGAACATGAATGTGTTTCGTAAAACCATTTCTGAAATGGCGGAATGGGATACCAAAGGCGTTGAAATTGACATTGCCACCATTGGCAGCAAAGGTCTTGCTTATTTTCGCCGAGCAGGCGGAAACGTAGTTTCTGAAGCTTCTCACTATGGTGACGCGCCAGCTTTAAGTGATTTGCTTGGCGCCATTACGTCTATGCTCACGGCTTACGAAGAAGGCACCATAGATCGAGTTTATTTGGTGTCAAATGAATTTGTAAACACCATGACGCAGGCACCACAATCGGTGCAGTTATTACCGATTGCGGCCGACGAAGCCGCAGCGGAAGAAGTCCCTGCTTTGTTTGATTACATTTATGAGCCGGAAGCCAAGCCGATTCTTGATACCGTTTTAAAGCGTTATATCGAATCTCAAATATATCAAGCCGTGGTCGAAAATGTCGCTTGCGAACAGTCGGCACGAATGGTTGCTATGAAGGCCGCTAGCGACAATGCGGGCGATTTGATCGGTGAGTTAGAGCTGGTTTATAACAAAGCGCGTCAGTCGGCTATTACTCAGGAAATTTCTGAGATTGTATCTGGCGCGTCAGCAGTTTAATTAAGAAGCAAAAAAGAGTAATCGCAGTCGAAGACCGCGAAACACAGAATTAAATATTAGGTATATAGAGGAAACTAAGATGAGTTCCGGAAATATTGTTGAAATCATTGGTGCTGTAGTAGACGTGCAGTTTGCTAGCGATAATGTTCCAAAAGTGTATGACGCACTGACTGTTGATGCAGAGAATATGACGCTCGAAGTTCAGGCACAGTTGGGCGACGGTATTGTTCGTACCATCGCGATGGGTGCCACCGAGGGTTTGAAGCGCGGCCTAGATGTTACCAATACTGGCGCCCCGATTTCAGTACCGGTAGGTCAAGGCACGCTTGGGCGAATCATGGATGTCTTAGGCAATCCAGTTGACCAAGCCGGTGATGTAAAAGCCGAGCGCCGCGATCCAATTCACCGTGAACCACCAAGTTACGCAGAGCAAGCCTCTGAAGTTTCTATTCTTGAAACTGGCATTAAGGTTGTAGACCTTATTATGCCGATCGCCAAAGGCGGCAAGATTGGTCTATTCGGCGGTGCCGGTGTTGGTAAAACGGTAACCTTGATGGAATTGATTAACAACATCGCCGTACAACAAGAAGGTTTGTCTGTATTCGCCGGTGTTGGTGAACGTACTCGTGAAGGTAATGACTTCTATTACGAGATGAAAGAAGCCGGGGTACTTGACAAGGTAGCGATGGTTTACGGCCAAATGAACGAGCCTCCAGGTAACCGTTTACGTGTTGCTTTGTCTGGTCTGACTATGGCCGAATATTTCCGTGATGAAGGCCGTGATGTATTGATGTTTATCGATAACATTTACCGTTATACATTGGCCGGAACGGAAGTATCAGCGCTACTAGGGCGTATGCCTTCAGCGGTAGGTTATCAGCCTACCTTAGCTGGAGAAATGGGCGATTTACAAGAGCGCATTACTTCAACTAAAACAGGTTCTATTACCTCATTCCAGGCAGTATATGTACCTGCGGATGACTTGACTGATCCATCACCTGCAACCACTTTTGCGCACTTAGACGCAACTCTAGTATTGTCGCGTCAAATTGCTGAGCTTGGTATTTACCCAGCGGTAGATCCATTGGATTCAACCTCACGTCAGCTAGACCCGCAAGTGATTGGCGAAGAGCATTATGAAATCGCTCGTGGTGTGCAAAATACATTACAGCGTTATAAAGAGCTACGCGATATTATTGCGATTCTAGGTATGGATGAATTATCTGAAGAAGACAAAAAAGCAGTAGCTCGCGCGCGTAAGATGCAACGTTACTTGTCACAGCCATTCTTTGTTGCTGAAGTTTTCACTGGTTCACCAGGTAAGTATGTAAGCTTGAAAGAAACCATTGCTGGCTTCAAAGCTATATTGAGTGGCGAAATGGATGAGTATCCAGAGCAGGCCTTCTATATGGTGGGCAGTATCGAAGAGGTTATCGAGAAAGCTAAATCTATGAGTTAACCCTAAGATAGCGAACAAAAGAGAATACGATGAGCACAATGCAAGTAGAAGTAGTTAGCGCTGAAAATGAAATATTTTCGGGTGAAGCCAGCATGTTGATCGCTACTGCTGGCGCGGGTGAATTGGGTATCTATCCAAATCACACGCCACTACTCACGAACTTAAAACCCGGTGATGTTCGTGTACAAACACCAGATGGTGAAGAGCAAGTTATTTACGTGTCTGGTGGCATTCTTGAGGTCACACCGAAAAAGGTCACGGTGCTATCGGATACCGCGTTACGTGCTGATGATCTTGATGAAGCCGCCTCACTAGAAGCGCAGCGTAAAGCTGAGCAAGCGCTTAAAGATAGCAACGCCGATATCGATTACGCGCGCGCCAAAGTTGAACTTGCACAAGCCGCTGCCCAACTTCAAGCCTTGAAAAAAATGGCAAAACGCGGGAGATAATATACTGCATAACATACAGTGACTATAAAGCCCGAGAGCGTAAGCCTCGGGCTTTTTTGTTTTCACTCCGTTTTTTATGCCATAATTGTTTCGAGGATTGTATTTATCTCGCTTTGCAAACGATACACACAGAATAAGACTGTATCTACATTGGTGAAAAGATATGAAACCTTTGTTTCCTTTTAGGAAAACGTGTCTCGCCATTGGCGTGATTCAGGCACTATTAATAAGCCCCAATTTTGCTGCCACTTTGGTAGTCGATAGCGTTGGCGAAAGTGACTCTGCGTGTTCCCTGCGCAATGCATTAGAAAGCATTAATACATTGGAAAATGTTGGCGGTTGCAATGCCGTTGGTGAGTTTGGCGACAACGATGTCGTCACCTTTGCAGTCTCACAGGTCAGTGGTCTTGAGACGGAACTTTTAATCAGCAACGACGTGTCAATAAATCCAAGTGGCAGCCGAGTGGTTATTAGTGCTAACCCTAATACTAATAATCGTGTTTTAGCTATTCGCAATTCAAGTGTCGAAATAGAAAACGTTACGATTACCGGTGGCCGTGCTGGCCTTATCGATGGCGGTGGTATTGAAGCTAGAGACTGCCAATTATCATTAGTCGATGTTGATCTGATAGATAATACTACAGATGGCGACGGCGGCGGGCTCTACCTTAGCGACAGCGAAGGGTTCATAACTAATAGCCGTATTAGCAACAACAGCGCAGATGACGGCGGTGGTATTAATTCTAGAGACAGCAACCTAACAATAACCAACAGCGTTATATCCTCTAATCGAACAGAATCAAGCCGAACGGGTGGTGATGATGGCGGTGGAATTTTTGCTACCAGAGGTTTTGTTTCGATTACTAATTCAACAATCTCAGATAACAACAGCGAGGATGACGGCGGTGGTATCCATGCCACGCAGAGCACTTTAACACTAAGCAACATCACAGTGTCAGGCAATAATGCAGGTGGTACAGGCGGTGGCATAAACATCTTTTTTCAAAGTAATGCCTCTATGATCCATAGTACCGTTTCTAATAATGATTCCGAGAGTCCTTTTGGCGGTGCTATTTCAGTATCAGGTTCTACACTAGATTTAAGCAATAGTCTGGTTGTGGGTAATAGAGCCACGGGCAGTAGCTTTCTAGCTGTATCAGAGATAAGAGAAAGTGCCGCAGGCGGGGTTATTAATTTTCTGGGAAGGAATTTAGTCGGCGATGATAGTAACACGCTCGCACAAGCGGTCGCACGACCGACTGGTGCCCCAGCACTGCCTAGTTCAGTCATTCTAGCCACATCAGATAGTAGTCAAGCGGCAAGCCTTGCCTCTATTATTAACCCTTTAGATTTTAATGACGGCGCTACACCAACTCATGCTCTGGTTGAAGGAAGCCCTGCCATCGATGCCGCAACTAATGGTTTTTGCGAATCAAGTTCCGTTAACAATCGAGACCAACGTAACTTAGTAAGAACCGAATTTTGCGATATTGGTGCATTTGAATTTGGTGCTACCGAGGCTGTTATTGACCCAGGTGCAATTCCACCAATATTATTTTTATTGCTTAAGGGTGATGACG
>CAYSUU010000033.1:0-20098 GCA_964434375.1 uncultured Gammaproteobacteria bacterium
AACGCCGGACCCATGTTCGCTTTTTAAGTTCTCTTTACTTAGATTGCTAATTTGACAGAACCTCTTTTTGTGCTTCGTCAAACAATAGTAATAGCAAAGCCGAAATGAAGCTTTGTGATGTATCCGTGGGTGTCGTCGGATTGGCTGGCACACTTTGCACTTCAACGGCGCCCATATCAGGATCATTGTCTCTACTGCGACCGAGTAAATCGTCAGTGGGTGTATCACCGCTTGTGCCGCGATTAATTACAATGCTGTCGGCGGCAGGTTCGCCATATTTTAGAGCGAGGTCTTCAAATACTTCTCTGATGTTGTTGAAGCCACCATTAAAATTAGTGCCACTGAAAACCGGCAAAATAATATTAGTTTGATTGGGTAATTTAGGGTCGGCTATTAGGGCATTTAAATCGTCCGCCAGGTTTACATCTTGGCTTATGTCCGCAGGTATCTCGCTGCCGCCGTTGTAATACAAATTATTGTCGATGATCACGCTGTTGTTACTGCCTATGGGTGATTCAAAGACATCCGCTCCATTGAAACCTTCAGCGCCCATGCTGGCAGTTGGGTCCGACCAAATATTATTAGTTAATTTAATATTATTATTGTTTTGATTACTGCCAAGTGCGAGTAATCTCACGGCAAAATTACGAGAAGGTAAATCTCCTACAATAGTATTAAATCGAAAGTTCACGTCGCTTGAGCCTTGAACAGTAAACGCACTGCGCATTAAGGTGTTTGAGTTGCCGATCATTAAATTATTTTCGATCAACACCCGTTCCGCTTCAAAGTTGGCAGTGCCATCTTCGCCTACTCTTACAAAACTCTGGCCGTTATTGCCTTGCCAATTAAGAAAGATATTGCGTTTAACATCAATGTCTTTAGCACCCAGAATCCCATCACTGTTTCCATTGCTGTCTTTAATGACAATAAACGAACTGGTAATTGTTTGAGATGTGCTATTGAAAAAAACGTTATCTTGAACAACGATATTATTCACGCTATTGATATCGATATGTTCGTCTGAGCCCGATTGGTTATAGAATATGTTGTTTTCCACAACAATGTTTTGCGCGGCGTTGTTTATTCTTAGTAAGTCGTTGTCAGTACTGTCGTGAATAATATTATTTCGCAGGATTACATTGGAGGCCGGTGCGGCGGCGTTGGTAGTTTGAATTTGAACAACCGAAGCACCAATATTATTTGTACTATGTGCGATGTCGAATCCTTCGATAATAATATCCTGACAACTAAAGCAAATTAATGCTGCGCCAGCATTATGGCGTAAGCGAGCTTGATAGGGCAGAGTCGATCTAATCGTAACGGTACTGCTAAATTGTTGGTCAAGTCGAACTCGACCATTATAAGTGCCTGGTGCGACTTCGATAGTTGCACCATCGTTGACTTGATCAATTGCAAAACTAATAGTCGCCCATGGCTGAGCTTGCGTACCAGCATTAGTTTGATCTGCTCCATTAGACGCAACATAAAACGTTTCGGCCTTGGCATCGGTGATCATTATCTGAACACATAAAATTAAAACGACTACCTTCAAGATAATCATAAATAATTTCGGCTTGTGTTTTACACGATTCATCACTGTTTATATTAGCAGCTAAACCGTAATACTGTTTATGACCAGCGTAGCGATACTTTGAATGTGTGAAATTTTATTAAACAAGCTTTTGTAGGGTTAGTGATTAACTATCTACTTTAAGTCTATGAGTTGTTTACGCTTTTTATTATTAGTGATGTGCCTCTTTCTTGAAATCACTCATCTTATTATATGATATAAAATCACCATCCAAGTTGATACGATACTCTGTATCGTTCTAGATATAAGACAATCTTGTGAAAAATACACCAAACTATTTTGTGTTTCTTTTTGTAGCCGGAATTTTGTTTTCCCAACTTGTATCTGCTGCTGATATTACAGAAGCTGAAGCGTCTTCGGTTAAACCAGCAATCACTGGAGCTGATGCACCAAAGGATAAGCCAAGCATAGAACCGGATCCTTCTTTACCGCCTCTGAAAATCGAGAAAACGGGAGTTGTTGAGCGATTACCAAGTTCCTACCCTGAAAGCTGGGTAATCGTCGGTGAGGCAGCCTTCTTTAATATGGCAGCCGGTAAAATGATTATTCTAGATCTAGCCGAAACTAGAAAAAGCAAGCGAATCAAGGGCATCATCGACGTTAGCTTTTTGGGTAATTTCGGTCAATCACAAAAACGTGGTGAATTGTACATGATGGAGTCATTCCATAAACGTGGTACACGCGGTCCGAAAGAAGATGTCCTTGCGGTTTATGATAAATCCACATTACTAATTAAAAAAGAAATTGAATGGCCAAAGCCTAATAGGCTGCAGTCATTACCGCAGCGCTACGCAATCAGCATTTCTGATGATGATCGTTTTATGTATTCGTCTAACTTTGACCCTGCGGCATCGTTTACAGTAATTGATTTGGATACACACGAAATTACCTCTGAGATTGGTACGCCCGGGTGTGTCTTAACTTACCCAGTTGGTAGTCGAGCTATAGCATCAATTTGCAGTAATGGCTCTATGTTGACGACTCGGATCGATGATCAGGGGCAAATGGTTTCTCAATCTAGGTCTGAACCTTTTTTTGATACAGACACAACACCGATATTTGAACACCCTGTATATATTGATGGCATTGCCTATTTTTGGAGCTTCGAAGGGATTTTGCACAGCTTTGATATGCGTGGTGATGAGGCTAAACATTTAGGACAGTGGGATGCCCGCAGTGAAAAAGATAAAGCAGAGAATTGGCGACCGGCCGGTTTAGTGCATGTTGATGTTGATGACGCCGGAAATATTTATACTATCTTTCAGCCTGATGGCAAGGAAGGCACTCAAACCCACGGTGGAAATAAGGTGCGTGTATATGACCCGATAAATAAGACCTTAGTGCGCGAAATTGATACACCGAATTGGGCAATTTCTCTCGGCGTTACTCGTGGTGATAATCCTTTACTGGTAGTAACGAATGGAGAACTTTCTTTAGATGTATTCGATGCTAAAAGCGGTGAGCTAAAGCAAAACATCAGCGACTTTGGCAATAGCACACCGCTGTCATTCTTCAAGGCTTATTAGCTTATGTTGGTATCTACTTTATCAATAGCTTTTTCATTTCTGATCATTGGTATTTTCTTAGTCAGTGGTTTAAGCAAATTGCGTAAACAGAATTACTCGTACTATAAGAACACCATAGAAAACTATGACATTGTGCCATCTGCATGGGCGGGACCAATGGTTAAGTTTATTGCTTGTATTGAAATATTTATTGCGCTGCTAACTTTCGTTCCCAGCATTCAAAAAGTGGGGCTCGTTTTGGCTGCTGGTATGCTCTTGATATACGGCTACTCATTTATTAAACAGTTAGAACAAGGGCGGGTTGGTATTGCATGCGGATGTTCAGGGCCAGCCAGTGATTTGACTATTAGTGCTGCCTTGGTCGTTCGAAATGCGGTGTTAGTTCTTTTATGTTTAGTTGCCTGTTTAACGCCTTGGGGCGCAAGCCAAACAAACTGGAGCATTGTCATACCGGGTGCAATGGTACTAGGGCTAATTTATATTAGTATTGAGCAGCTTCTCAGTAACAATCAAAAAATCCAAGCGTTGCGCTTGTCTAAGCTCTAAGAGGATTATATGAGCATACTTTTATTGTCAAATATCGTGCTTTGGTGTCTCGTCATGGTGATGGGCGTAGTGATCTATGCGCTAACGCGGCAAGTAGGGGTTTTATTTGAGCGAGTCGCGCCAGCGGGCGCTCTTGCTATGAATCAAAATATAAATGTGGGTGATGATGCGCCACAACTTGACCTGCAAACAATTGACTCGAAGATGATTACTATCGGTGGTCAAGCAACTGATGGAAAATCACAATTGTTGTTTTTCGCATCGCCCGATTGCCCAGTATGCAAAACGTTGATGCCAGCGCTAAAGTCTGCCGCTATGCAGGAGAGTGACTGGGTGAATCTAGTGATTGCCAGTGATGGGAAAAACCAAGACCACCAAGCTTATGTCAAGCAGGCGGGTATAGAGCACTACCCTTATGTGGTTTCTGAGCTTTTAGGGAAAACTTACGGCGTTGCGAAGTTGCCGTATGCGCTTGTTATAGACGAGGTTGGTAAGATCGCGTCTATGGGTATTGTTAATTCAAGAGAACATCTTGATAGTTTGTTTGAAGCCAAGGAACGTAAAGTTGCTTCGATTCAAACATACTTGAACCGAAAAAAAACCGCGGACTCAATCGCTGAATAGAGTCTATAGAACAAAGAGCCAACTAGTATGAAATTTTTTGATCATTTTTTCGAGAAGGCATCCAGAGGTGTCGCACAAAGGTCATCAAGACGAGGTCTTTTGAAAACACTCGGTGGTGGCTTAGTCGGAGGTGCGATGATTCCTTTATTGCCGGTTGCAAGGGCTGCTGAAGCAGGTCCTAAGGCACCCCAAGATGAAGGCGATGCCAGCAGCTGTGATTATTGGCGCTATTGCGCAGTGGATGGTTTTTTATGCGAGTGTTGTGGCGGAACCTACAACACTTGCCCTCCGGGAACTCAAATGTCGCCCATCACCTGGATAGGCACTTGCCTTAATCCTGTCGACGGGCGTAAGTATGTGATTTCTTATAATGATTGCTGTGGTACCACACAATGTGGAACTTGCCTATGTCAACGTGATGAGGGTGATAGGCCATTGTACCGATCTGATAAATCCAATGACGTGAACTGGTGTTTGGGTGCCGAAAGTTCAGTTTATCATTGTTCAACAGCCGTGGTTGTCGGCTTGGCATTTGAAGAGTAACGATGCAATTGCGCCTTGTCTTTCTGATTTGTTTTTTTTCTGTTAGCGAAAATGTATTCGCTAACGATCTAAATGATGAAGGCAGTGTTGAATTTCGCAGAGCAAAATTTAATTACCAAATGTTTTGCCAAGGCTGTCATGCGCCTGATGGTGTAGGCCATAAGAGTGTGCCAGATTTACGTCATTCCATGAGCCAGTTTATGCGTTTTAAAGAAGGGCGAGAGTTTATGGTGCAAGTTCCGGGTTCTGCTAACTCGGTGTTAAACGACGAGCATTTAGCCGAAGTTTTAAATTGGATGACCAAGCAGTTTTCCACAATCTCTGGCGAACAAGACTGGTTGGATTATAGCGCCGAAGAAGTCTCAGAGTATCGGCAAAGGCCATTGCTGCAAACTGAAAAATTACGCGCTGAGTTGATTAAGCATTTTGAAGGATAAAATAATAGATGATCGGTTTATGAAAATTTGCAAAAAAATAGGTTTCGTTTTTATTATTTTAATAACTGCAGCATGTTCTAATGATGCTAAGGAGACGAGCAATTCATCAGCGGTTGCATCAGCGGCACATGGCCAGGCTAGCAATCAAAAAGGCTCAGATGAAAAGCAACAAGTGTCGATTGAATCTTGCGCAGCGTGCCATGGCGAAAATGGTGTTTCGTCAAATACTGATTGGCCAAATCTGGCAGGTCAACAAGCTGATTATCTCTATCAACAACTCATACTATTTAAACAAGGTGAGAGAGAAAACGTGCTTATGGGTGCTTCTCTGTTAGCGAATTACAGCGAAGAGGATTTGCGTTTCATTGCTGATCGATATTCTAATATGGAATTCGCTTCTTATGTTGTGGAGGACGCGTTCGAATTGCCTGGCGCACACGTGCGTGCTCGATGTGTATCTTGTCATGGTATGACGGGCAGAACTGTCACTGGTTTGTGGCCAAATATCGCAGGACAACAGGCGGGTTATTTAAGCAGTCAATTGCTTGCATATAAAAATGGTGATCGTATACACCCTACGATGCAAGTCATTGCCAGTGAATTAAGCGAACAGCAAATCAAAGATGTAGCTGAATACTACTCGAAAGTGAACCCATAGCGAGGTGTCCTGCATTGCTGTATTGGAAGCGTTGCATGCCATCATCATTAGCTTTTAGTTCGATTCGCTCTCATTGATTTAGATGATATCGTTAAAATGTTAATACGGTAAACTTGAGACGATTGGTCTCGGTTAGCATTACGATTTGTGCGCTGAGGTGATATTTAACTTGGGTTCATACTCTCGTGGGTATATGCCAAATAAAGGCGACTAAGTTGCAACAACAATCACAATTATAAGTTGAACCTTAAATAAGACCATATTTAGGAGTAGATATAATGATCGTTAAAAAGAGAAGGGTGAATAATTTAGTAAACTTAAAACGTAAGGCCAGCTGGCTTGTTGGCGCAACTTCTGCATTGTTTTGTGGCACTTCTATTGCACAAAGTACAACGCTTGAAGAAATCATCGTGACGGCGACAAAACGCGCTGAGTCGACTCAGACCATTCCGCTTAGTATTACCGCGATTTCCGGAGATGTCCTTGAGGCACAGGGTGCTATCGAGTTTTTTGACTACGCAACAAGAATTCCAAATTTGTCTTTTGGTGCTGCCACCGATGGTGTGCTTGCTGGGCGATCTATCTCATTGCGAGGCATAGCTGGTTTAAATACAACGGGTGTTTATATTGATGATACGCCTATCTCCGAAAGTATTGATCCAAGGCTGTTGGATTTAGATCGAATCGAAGTTCTGAGGGGGCCACAAGGTACACTCTATGGCGCGCGCTCTTTGGGCGGTACTATTCGTCAGATTACTGCGAAACCGAGTACCGAAGAAGTGACCTCTAAATTTAGAGCCAGCCTTTCATCGACCGACGAATCAGATGATCTCAACTTTTTGGCATCAGGCACCGTCAATCTACCTTTAAGCGATACGGTTGCACTGAAACTTTCAGGTCTTTACGAAGATCGTGGCGGTTTTTTTGATCGCCAAGTGGGTACCATTGCAGACTTCTTAGACGCTCCTGCAACCTTAGCTGGAGCACCGACCTTGGTGAATGAGGATGTAGATTCTCAAACGGTAACCGCCTTTTCTGCGGATTTATTGATTCAGCCAAATGACAATTTAACCATACGACCGAGAATTCTGTATCAGGATACTGAGCTCGATGGATTTCCTTTGGCGGATATAGACCCAGATAACTTCGTTCAAAACCGACCTTTTGATACCGAAGAGTTTGGTGAAGATGAATGGATCTTGGCAACATTTAACATTAATTACGACACTGATTTCGGCAGTTTCACTTCGGCGACCTCATATTTTGATCGTGACACCTTTGAAGGAGAGCAATCTGCGGGTTTCATCAATTTTCTTCAAGCCTTACCTGGAGATTTTGGTGGTTTTGGTCTGTCAGAAGTGATTGGTCAGATACCCGTCAATTCACCAATTTTTAGAGAGTTAACTTTTGAGACTTTCGTTCAAGAATTTAGATTCGCGTCAGATTTTGAGGGCCCATTTAATTTCGTAGTGGGTGCCTTTTATCAAGATATTGAAGAAGAGCGAAACTTCGAGCCAAGGAATGTAGCATTTGGCTTGCAAGATAACTTTGGTCAATTTTTCGAAGCTGTTGGTTTAGGTGATATCCCTGTTCTCGAGTTATTTCCGTTCGGAGAGACGATTTTTAACTCGTTTAACCCCTCTGACACCGAGGAATTGGGAATTTTTGGTGAATTCACCTACGACTTTACCGATAAATTATCTGTCCTTTTTGGTGCTCGTTTTTTCGATACTGAATTTTCTTTTACTCAAATTCAAGCGGGCTTAGCTGCGGGCGTGCCGCTACCAGGTGATACACCGCTTTCAAGTGTTCCGCCGGAGTTTGGTGTGCAAGAAGAAGACGGTGAGATTTTCAAGATCGCAGTTGAGTATGAACTTTCCGATAGTCTATTTATTTATGGTTTAGCGGCGGAAGGGTTCCGAATTGGTGGTGCTAATACCATTATTCCAGATTCTCTTGGATGTCCTGAAGATCTCGCTGCTTTAGGTTTGAGCGGTGTGGATTCTTCACAATTTCAGTCTGACGACTTAATCAATTATGAACTAGGTATAAAGGCTAACCTTACACCGGCAACTCGGCTTAATGCGACGCTTTTCTTTATTGATTTTGACGAAATTCAACAGAGTGTTCAGCTCGCTTGCGGCTTCCAGTTTGTAGGAAATTTTGGAGCTGCAGAAAGCCAAGGCGTCGAATTAGAATTAACTTCTCAATTGTCTCAGTCTTGGACTCTATCGGCTAATCTTGGTTTTACCGATGCTGAGTTTACAGAGACAGTGGGTGGCGGTCTAATAAACTCTGACGGAGATCCATTGCAGTTCGTGCCTGAACTCACATCGGCATTTAGTCTTGATTACTTAAGTGGAGCTCCTGTGGTTCGAGACCTGCAATTCTTTGGTCGACTTGATGCTAGTTATGTCGATGACAGCTTAAGCTTAGTTAACGGGATTCCTCGGCTTCGCGAATCTTACGAGCAAATTGGATTAAGATTTGGTTTGCAGAATGAGAAATACACCATCACATTTTTTGCAAATAATCTAACTGACGAAATTGCTAATCTTGCCGACAACCGTTCATTGGCTGCGGAGACCCCTGGGCGTCCGCGCTTTGTGATTAGTCGCCCAAGAACGTTTGGTATTGAAGTAAACGGGAGATTTTAACTAGTTTCTTGAGTGTTTTTTATAGGCCACATGAAGTAATTCATGTGGCCTTTTTATTTGCTCTATATTTCGATTTCGAGATTTTTGAAATAATAAGATAGAGGGAAAGTTACGGCAGTAAAAAGCGCTTCTACACAGCCGGTAGATAACAAGCGGGTAACTGATTATCAGCATAAATCGCCGGAAATAAGTAAACATTTGTCGCCAACACCACCAGGTTGAATACGCTCAAGTTAAGAATGCGTATTTACACACCATTTTTGAGGTGAGTTTTGATCTGGTCTAAGCTTTCAATCAAGTTGTTAATTCTTTGATCGTCTAAACCTGCGGTAAGTTCGACAATCCATTTTTCATGTGTTGGCGCCATTTCCTCAAACACGCGTTTACCTTTGGCTGATAGTTTCACGATGAATGACCGGTTATCGTTTTTCAGTGGTGTGCGGCTAACTAGTGTGTCGCGTTCAAGTTGTTTGACGATAGAAGTGACATTGCCGCCTGAAACCATCATTAGCTCAGCCAAACTACTCATGCTTAAGCCATCAGTGTGACGATGTAATTGAGCCATCAGATCAAATCGCGGTAGCGTAATATCAAAATTAACGCGCAATTGTTCACGTATATTATTTTCAATAAGCTGTGAAGTCGACAATAGCTTAAGCCATAAACGCAGCGCATTATGATCATCCTCTCTGAGACGAGTTTCTAAATCACGCGACGATATTTTTGTGAAGTGCGTTTTACTCATAAGTTTAATATTGTGTCGGTCGTAGCAATGATTCTATCTTTTCATCCTTCAAAACAAAATGTATATTATTTTAAGTGTAAAATATATACTTTAAGCTTAAAATAATATACATTTTGTTGGGTGAATCTTCCTTAAAATGTCGTAAGGCATCGAGGCACTTAATTATGAAAGTTATTTGTCTGGGCGGTGGCCCCGGTGGTGTTTATACCGCCATATCTTTAAAGCTCAGAAATCCGGAGCATCAGGTCAGTGTCTATGAGCGCAATAAGCCCGGTGATACTTTTGGTTGGGGGGTCGTGTTTTCAGACCAGACGATGGAAAATTTAGTTGCCAACGACCCTGTCAG
This sequence comes from uncultured Gammaproteobacteria bacterium, assembly GCA_964434375.1. GTDB lineage: Bacteria > Pseudomonadota > Gammaproteobacteria > Arenicellales > Arenicellaceae > Arenicella. Next base: position 9,674 of record CAYSUU010000033.1, read on the forward strand.
CGCTCAAAAAATGAATGATGAACTTATTCATTGGGATTATATTGATACGATTGTTAATGGTGAAGTTGATCGATCAGGTGGTCATGGATTTATTGGTATTGGTCGTAAGCGCTTATTACAAATACTCTATGATAGAGCACGGGAATTGGGTGTAGAGCTAAATTTTGAAAGTGAAGTAGAGACTGAAAATTTACCGGCACAATTTCCCGATGCTGATGTAATTGTTGCCGCCGATGGGCTAAATAGTCGTGTGCGGAACAATGACTTAGAGCACTTTGAATGTGATATTGATATGCGGCCTAATCGTTTTGTGTGGTTAGGCACAAAACAAACCTTTGATGATGCGTTTACCTTTATTTGGGAAAAAACTGAGCATGGTTGGTTGTGGGTGCATGCCTATCAGTTTGATAAAGACACCTCTACTTTTATTGTTGAGTGTGATGCCCAAACCTACGAGAATTTTGGTTTTGATGGTATGTCTCATGAAGAAAGCGCTGAAACCTGCGGAAGAGTTTTTGAGCAATATTTAGGCGGGTATGAATTACTCACTAATTCAGCTCACATTCGGGGCTCGGCATGGATTAATTTTCCACGTGTGCTGTGCCATAACTGGATTAAAGATAATGTCGTGTTAATTGGTGACGCGGCTCACACCGCACACTTTTCAATTGGTTCTGGCACTAAACTCGCGCTCGAAGATGCAATCTCGCTGGCTGACAAACTAGATACAGTCGCTGATAAAAAGCAAGCTTTGCTTGATTATCAAAATGAGCGTGAAATTGACGCCTTACGTTTGCAAAGTTCGGCCAGAAATTCTCTTACTTGGTTTGAACAACTAGATCGCTATTTGAAGTTTGATTTCAAGCAGTTCTCTTATTCTTTACTCACGCGTAGTCAACGCGTGAGTCATGAAAACCTTCGTTTACGAGACCAAAAATGGCTAGAAGGCATGGAAAAATGGTTTGCTGAAAATGCCACCGGAAAAAAGTTTGATAAACCGATCGCGCCAATGTTTGTGCCCTTTAAGTTGCGCGCAATGGAGCTGGTTAATCGAATGGTAGTCTCTCCTATGTCGATGTACAGTGCCGAGAATGGTCTACCAGATGATTGGCACTTTGTACACTACGGTGCCTTGGCAAAAGGTGGAGCTGCCTTGGTTTATACAGAAATGACAGACGTGTCTGCAGACGCCAGAATCACTCCGGGCTGCACTGGGCTATGGAACGATGAGCAACAGCACGCATGGGCTAGAATCGTAGGTTTCGCACATAAACACACCAACGCTAAAATGGCCGTTCAATTAGGTCATGCTGGACCAAAAGGGTCTACCAAAAAACCTTGGGATTCAAAAATAAGCGACGAACCCTTAGATGAGGCTGGTTGGGAAATAGTGAGTGCATCTGCAGTTCCGTTCGCAGACTGTAGCGACACGCCAAAAGAAATTAGCCGTGATGAAATGCAATCTGTATTAGAGGACTTTTCCGCAGCTACCAAGCGTGCTGATGCAGCCGGCTTTGATATGGTCGAGTTACACGCTGCACATGGATATCTAATTTCAGCGTTCATTACCCCGGTAATGAATAAGCGAGAGGATGAATACGGTGGGTCTTTGGAAAACCGCTTGCGTTATCCTTTGGAAGTCTTCACCGCCATGCGTGCGGTTTGGCCACAAGAAAAACCGATGTCGGTTCGTATTTCGTCGAATGATTGGGTGGGTGACCTAGGTGTTACACCAGATGAAGCGGTAGAGATTGCAAAAGCCTTTAAGCAAGCCGGGGCTGATATTATTGACGTTTCGGCAGGGCAAACAACTACTGATGCGAAACCTGTTTATGGACGTATGTTTCAAACTCCATTCTCAGACCAAATTAGAAATGAAGCGGATATACCTACTATGGCGGTTGGCAATATTTTCGAAATAGATCATGTTAATAGTATCTTGATGGCTGGTAGAGCAGACTTGTGTTGCCTAGCTCGGCCACATTTGTCTGATCCTAATTGGGCGATGCGTGCAGCCGCTGAGCAAGGCTTTTCAGGTGATGCGATTCGAGTGCCTGAACAGTACGAAGCTGGCTTTGCACAACTTGAACGGAACTTAAAGCGCTTAGCAGAGATGGCTATCAATGTCTAAACCTCATGTCTTGATTACGGGAGCAGGGCGCGGTATTGGCGCCGCAATTGCTAAGCAATTTGCTGAAAACGACTACGCATTGAGCTTGCTTGGCCGCAATCAAAAAGTGCTTGATGAACAGGTAGTTTTGTTGGGTAACAATGTTCAGGCTATTGTTTGTGATATTACTGATTCTGTGGCCGTCGAACAGGCGTTTTCACAAGCGAGTAAAAATTTTGGCGCAGTTTCGGTATTGGTAAATAATGCCGGTGCTGCGCACGCCGCACCATTTTTAAGGACAAGCTCAAGTAAATTACAAGCAATGCTGGATGTTAACTATCTAGGCGCTTGTTATTGCATTCAACAGGCTTTACCTAATATGTTAGAAAATAAGGCTGGGCGCATCATTAATGTTGGCAGTACTTCTAGCGTAAAAGGCTATGCTTATGTCACTGCCTATAGTGCTGCAAAGCACGCGATAATGGGCTTAACTCGCAGCCTCGCTAAGGAATTGGCTAACACCGGCGTTACCATTAACACCGTGTGTCCAGGGTTTACCGAAACAGATATTGTCGGTGACGCTATTGATAATATTATGCAGAAAACTGGCCGTACCGAAGAACAAGCAATTGCCGAGCTTACCAAGCACAATCCACAAGCACGTTTTATTCAGCCTGATGAAGTGGCGCAGCAAGTTTACTACTTGGCAAGTAACGCTCCGCTTAGTATTAACGGGCAAGCCTTGATGGTCGATGGCGGCGAAACATAATAAACAATGCGATAAAAAAGACAGATTATGAGAACAGTTGATAAGTTAGCAGATTACCAGGCGGACCATTTTATTTGGGAAGTAGCAGACCGAGTAGCTACGCTTACACTTAACCGTCCAGAACGAAAAAACCCTTTAACTTTTGAGTCCTATGCTGAGATGCGAGACTTATTTCGCCAGCTCAACTACGTTGATGACGTTGATGCGATAGTCATACAAGGCGCAGGTGGTAATTTTTGTTCAGGCGGAGATGTTCATGAAATTATTGGTCCCTTGGTTGAAAAGGACATGAAAGGTTTGCTTGAGTTTACTCGCATGACTGGTGATTTAGTTAAAGCAATTAAGACCTGTCGGCAACCAGTAATTGCTGCTGTTGATGGTGTCTGTGCAGGTGCTGGTGCAATCATAGCGATGGCATCTGATATTCGTTTTGGCACCCCAGAAGCAAAAGTAGCGTTCTTGTTTGGACGCGTTGGTTTAGCTGGCTGCGATATGGGAGCCTGTGCTATTTTACCGCGTATTATTGGTCAGGGACGCGCCACTGATCTGCTACTGAGTAGTCGTTCTATGTCGGCAGAAGAAGGCGAAAATTGGGGCTTCTTTAATCAAATTCATGCTGGTGATGATGTTACAGAAAAAGCCCAAGCTTACGCTGCACGATTAGTCTCAGGCCCAACTTTCGCGCATGGCATCACCAAAACAATGTTGCATCAAGAATGGAGTATGACCATAGACCAAGCTCTAGAGGCCGAAGCGCAAGCACAGGCTATCTGTATGCAAACTGAAGACTTTGCTCGCGCTTATCATGCTTTTGTGGCTAAGCAAAAGCCTAAGTTTGAAGGCAATTGATTCTTTATTAAGCGACAGTCATCACTCTAATTTTTAGTAAACCCGAATAGAGATTACCCTATGGCAGATCAGAGTTTTAAACAGTGGCCCTTTTTTGATGGTGCTCACCGTGAATTAGCGAATGAGATAGACAGCTGGGCAAAAACTGAACTCAATTGGCTTGAAGGCGCACATGATGATGTTGATTCCGCATGTAGGAAACTGGTTGCTCAACTTGGAAAGGCTGGTTGGTTACGTAACTCGGTTCCAGCCAGCGCTGGCGGAATTTACCCACAACTTGATGTGCGCAGTTTATGTCTATGTCGTCAGCATCTTGCTTATTATTCGGGCTTGGCCGATTTCACTTTTGCCATGCAAGGTCTCGGCAGTGGGCCAATCTCCTTGTTTGGTGATGAAGCTACCCAGCAGCGTTATTTGACCAAGGTCGCAAAGGGTGAGCTTATTTCCGCTTTTGCTTTATCAGAACCGAATGCCGGTTCTGATGTTGCCGCTATGGCCGCCGAGGCTGTTGTCGATGGCGATGACTATATCTTGAACGGCACAAAGACGTGGATATCTAATGGTGGTATCGCCGATTTTTATACTGTCTTTGCTCGCACTAATGAAGCGCCGGGGGCCAAAGGTATCTCTTGCTTTGTGGTAGAGGCTGACAACCCTGGCTTGAAGATTGCCAACCGCATTGACGTGATCGCGCCGCATCCTTTAGCGACCCTTAGTTTTGAAAATTGTCGCGTATCAAAGACTGCAATGATTGGTCAGCCTGGTAAGGGCTTTGGCATTGCTATGGCGACTTTAGATGTGTTTCGTTCAACCGTAGGTGCCGCAGCACTTGGTTTTGCCCGCCGTGCTTTGGACGAAGCCGGTAAGCACAGCACGCAACGAGAAATATTTGGCGGCAAGCTAAGAGACCTAGCGATTACACAATCATCTTTAGGCGAAATGGCGCTCGATATTGATGCCTCAGCATTATTAATTTACCGCTCCGCTTGGACCAAGGACACGCAAGGCACAAGAGTAACTCGAGAAGCGGCTATGGCTAAGTTCTACGCCACTGAAGCGGCACAACGAATTATCGACCAAGCCTTGCAGTTGCATGGTGGATTAGGCGTGGTAACCGGCAATATGGTGGAATCCTTGTACCGTGAAATTAGGGCCTTACGAATTTACGAAGGCGCCTCTGAAGTGCAAAAAGTAATTATGGGGCAACAAGCTTTACGCGAATTTGAGGCTTAGTTTGCATCGGCTTATTGCCGTCATTAACATCTGTAGTTTGTTGGAATTACAAACTCTCACAGCCAAGCTGTTCTAATAATTGGCTATAGCCAAAAACTACCTATCCAGCTCCTTGATTATGCCTATCAATTCTATTGTAGGTAGTTTATTGATGCATTGACGTTGCTTAACGTCGCTCCTTTCTGGAATATCGGAATTTGCGTATACTGCGCGGTGATCAATCGCAACATAAGGCAAAGAGACTCTTAAAGAAATTATGGATATTCACTACGAAACGCTTATAAACGTTAATTGGGGCGACTCTGATCCATTTGGTTTGGTCTATTTTCCGCGCATGATGGCTTGGTTTAACGATACTGAGCACGAACTATTTCGTCGAGCTGGGTATCCTGTTAATAAAATGGTAGATACCGATCGTACTGCCTTTGTAATGGGCAAGATCGATTTCCGATTCGAAGGCCCTGCTGCCTATGGCGATAGAGTGATTGCCTCCATTGATCTTGAGAAGGTGGGTAATTCTACAATGCATTGGCGCTGCAAGGCGGTTCAGGAAGACGGTGGCGCTTTAATCACACACGGTATGGCAACGCGCATTTATGCCGAAATTTTAGAAGACGGTAACTTGGCTTCGCGATCAATTCCTAATTCTATTCTTGATGCATTGCAAACCTACACCGCGAGATAATACAAGTTTAAGAAATCGCTGCTAATGCCGGCCCAAATGCGTCGCCCGAATCGTCATTAAGTGCCTCATTGACTAACTCGGAAATTTGTTTAGCCTCTAATGTTTGTTTGCCGCAAGCATGTAGAATTTTTTCGATTTGTTCGCTGCCACGTTCTCGAGTCTTGCCATAGCCTTTAACAATTCTAGCGCTCTTAGCGATCTCTAGGGCTGCGCTAAGGTCATTTTTGGCGTAGTGTTTAATCTGTTCTAACCAAAGCTGAATTTGTTGATGCTCGTGCTGATAGGTATATTGCTTGCGCCGCCATTTGCGCGTGAAGGCCATTAGCCTAAGCAAGGTAAAACTTAAAATTGTATCGGTGCGTAAGCGCTTACCTTTGGTTAATGGAGCGGCAAGTTTGCGACACCATGAAGAGCTCATGATTGCGCGAGCCATACCAGCCGGTAATGGTTGACAGAGTTCCTCTAAGCGTGGAGCAAAAAATTCGGTGACATGAAATATCTGCTCTTCATCAGCTTTCACTTCGTTTCTTATTTTTTCTTGGCGCGCGCCTCTGGTTTTTATTTGTGCAACCCGTGCTGTATCTTCAAAGGACATCCATAGAGCTAAATGTCGTGCAGTTTCTCTGCTCAGTGAATGTTGATCTTGGCCACTGTCTACGCTTGTAATTTTTTCCAACTCATCAAGATATTGAACTGCGTAGTCATAATCTTGGTAGTCGAGTAATTTTTCTACACCTAAGGTAATGAACTCATGGCAACTAGTGGGGAAGTCATCATTAATTCTCGATAGCAGCTTGGCGCCGTGTTCAGTGCTAGGTTTAGGCATCGAGAAACTAGCTTTCGTTTGTTCTTCTAGAGCTTTTTTAACAACTGGTGCAGTCGTAGCCTTTTCCACTACAGCCTTTTCTACTAATAGGCTTGGAGCGATTGCTTTATTGTAGCTAGCATTAAATGCCCCAATATTGTTTTCGACCATTTTACCACTGGCCGAAATAACCGTTTGATAATCGGCCTTGGCAAACGGCAGTGCTTTAGAGCCCGCTAGCGCGCCGAATAGGGTGGCGCTAATTACGGTATTGTGTTGCTCAGCAAGATCACGCATGTCATAGCTCACTAGCTTCTTACATTGTTGCGCGGCTACTTCGGCGATTTGCTGAGTGTCTACTCGGCCGTCACCGAGAGACACTTTTTCGGTAATCCCAAAAACATGGTGGTTGGAGGCAATCAAGGTTGTTCGGTCTTTGCTACAAAAACCACGTTGAATGAGTCGACCAGCTTCGGCAATTTCTGAAGAAATAGCGATATCGATGTCACCTGATGCCGGAAACATAGACATAACAGGTGTTTTTACAGAATCACGCCCAGGCAATAGCTCAATATAATAGATAGTTGCACCAGTACGTTGCGCCACTCCAGCAATTGACGTTGTTTGAGCATGCCAACCCGCAAGATAGGCGATCTCCTCTATCCATGCCGCGAGCGTGCCACCACCTTCGCCACCCAAGGCGGCGATGACAATGTTGGTAGTTTTGTCAGTCGCTTGCATGTTATAGCATCCTTTGTTGTTCTTTACGTTTAACTCGGTTTTGCACCCAAGTAATGTAGGAGCGGCGAAGCTTATTTAGAAATTTGTCGCTAGCAGAAGGGTTGTGAACTAAATCTACGCGCGAGAAAGAGGGGCATAGTACGGCCGAATGAACATTCTCACCACATACTCCGCAACCCACACAGCTGTTATCGACATAAGACACTGGGTCAGTTCTCAATGGGTCTGGGTTTTCTTTGATGGTCAGAGACGGGCAGCCAGATAGACGAATGCAAGCATGGTCGCCCGTGCAGGTATCACTATCGATAACGAAGCGTGCTCGAAGAGTGCGTTTACCGTCCTTAATCGCCTGTCTCATAATAGGCTTTACGCGGCGTTGTTTGTTCAACATGCATTCGCCTTCGGCGACAACTACCTTAAGACCCGGCTCATCGCTAGTAAGCGCTTCGCGTAGGGTGCTTTTCATGCCGTCAATGTCGTAAGTCGACATGGTACGTATCCATTCAACGCCAGCGCCTTGGCAGGCTTCTTGGATTGATTGTTCTTCAAGGCGTTTGCCTTTCTTGGCATCAATGGTGACCGCTATTTTATTCGGTTTCATTAAAGACGGAATGTCTTGCCCACCGGTTGCGGCTGAATAGCCATTATTAATGACGATTAGTAAGCCATCGTGCTTATTGAATACTGCGCTGGCAACACCACTACTCAAGCCATTATGCCAAAAGCCTCCGTCGCCCATAATGCTGATGGCTTTATGAGGAATAGTATTACGAATACTTGAAGAGCTCGCCAACGATAAGCCGTAACCCATGATGGTATTACCAAGATCGAAGGGCGGCAGTGTTGCAAAAGAGTGGCAACCAATGTCCGAGCTTATGTGAAAAGTACCGAGCTCAGTTTGTAATTGCTTAAGAGCACTAAACAATGGCCGCTCTGGGCAACCTGTACATAGCCCGGCTGGGCGGGGTGGCACATTGCTATCAAGTGAATCGGCCGCTAACTCATCTAAATTATGCATCAACACACCTACTGAGGGGATGTCAGCTTTTAGATCGGTGTGTTCAATAAAATCTGATAGACCTTGGAGTACGACGCTACCGCTGTACTCACCGGCACTCGGAAAAATATCTTTACCGTAGAGCTTGCAAGGAATATCGGCTTTACGCAAGATGGTGTGTAAATGATGTTCTATGTATTCTGGTTGACCTTCTTCTAATACCAATACATGGTCTTTGTCGCGACAAAATTCAGTGATCTCATCTGGTACTAGTGGATAAGTGACGTTCATCACATACAAAGGGATATCGCTATCTCCAAACACATCTGATAAACCTAACCTTTCGAGGCCGCGAATGGCGGTGTTATAGAGGCCGCCCTGCATAATGATGCCGAGCTTCTCATGTTTGCCAGCAAACACCTCGTTCATTTTGTGCTGTTTTATGAATTCAATAGCACGTGGCCAGCGCTCGTTAATTTTATCTCGTTCTTGTTGATAAACAGCTGGCGGTAAAATGATCTTGTCATCTTCACGGCGAGGGGTAACAGGTTTATCAGGCGTAAACGCGGGCGCTTGATTGTCTTTAGCGATGAACTCGCCGGTCGCATGGCAGCTGCGAATTCGCATCATAAAAAAGAGCGGGGTATTACTCGCCTCGGAAAGTTCAAAGCCTTTTTCGATGGCGTCTACGATGCTGGTCATGTTCGGGCGCGGATCAATCAACCACATCTGCGATTTCATTGCGAAGGCATGGGTCCGTTCTTGCATAATGCTAGAGCCCTCACCATAGTCTTCGCCAATAATAATTATGGCACCACCGGTCACACCACTCGAAGCTAAATTAGCCAAGGCATCTGAGGCAACATTAGTGCCAACGGTAGATTTCCATGTGACCGCTCCACGTAATGGGTAATTTATCGAAGCGCTCAACATAGCAGCGGCGGTTGCCTCGCTACCAGATGCCTCAAAACTTGTACCTAATTCGGAGAGTATGTCTTGCGCATCATTTAATACATCCATTAGATGAGAGATGGGCGAGCCTTGGTAGCCGCCGACATAGGAAACACCAGACTGCAATAGAGCCTTAGTGACCGCTAATATGCCTTCGCCACGGAAGACATCGCCAGCGCCAGCGCGTAGTTTTAATACTTCTTTTTTAAATGATCTTTCAGCCATGAGAACATACTATTTACAGCCTTATTTATAACTCAATTTTGAATTTCGTTGTTGGTACTTTCTTTGCTGGGACTTTCTTTTTCAGACCTTCTTTAACGGCTTATGATTTTACTGCAGTAACCTCTATTTCAACCTGTGCTTCGTTTTCCATTAGCGCAACCACCTGCACAGCTGTCATGACTGGGTAGTTTTTGCCAATTATTTCGCGATAAACCGCACCTAGTTCAACACCGCGCTTCAGGTATTCTTCACGATCAGTTATATACCAAGTCATGCGCGTAATGTGCTCGGGGCCAGCTTCAGCTTCCGCCAATACATCAACTATATTCTGCAATGCCTGACGACACTGACCGATAAAATCGTGAGTTTCAAACACCCAGTCCTTGTTCCAACCGATCTGACCGGCAACGTAAATTTGTTCGCCATTTGCGGTTATACCGTTGCTGTAACCTTTTGGCCTTGGCCACCCTTCTGGATTTAGAATTTTATGCATTGTATTGATTACGCTTAAGCGTTGCTGTGTAATTTATTTGTAGTTTTTCGGAGCAATAAGCCGCCGTTTACCATCGATGGTTTTAGTAATATTCGCTTCGTCTAAATCGGTTCTATCCCATAGCTCACAAGTAACTTGTTTGTGTTTTTGATCAAGCGCTTCACAATAATTGCTATAACGACAAATAGTTACTTTATTGCCATCGCCATGCTTAACTTTTCGAAACCAGTCTGGATCAGCCAAGGCTTGTCGGGCATATCCGATTACGTCGGCTTGGCCATTTTGTAGTACTTGCTCGGCTTGCTCAAAGTTATGAATGCCGCCAGCAGTGATCAATGGAACTTGATGTTTATTTTCAATTAATGAGTTTTTTATTTTCTCACTTGCCGGCAGATTGCGGCCGAATGGACCAATTTCATCGGACACATATTGAGGCATGCATTCATAGCCACTTTGTCCGGTATAAGGGTAGGCGGCGGCGCCGACTTTGGGCTGTTTCGCATCGTCAAATTTGCCACCGCGAGAAACAGAAATGAAGTCCATGCCCGCTTGTGCAAATTCATTAGC
>CAYSUU010000034.1:0-19609 GCA_964434375.1 uncultured Gammaproteobacteria bacterium
ATGATGATCATAACGATGAAACTCATAGTGAAGTTATAGCTAACTATCGATTCTCTTGCGCTGAAAACGAAACAGTAAGGTCGATTAGCTTTAATGTGTTTGAAGACTTTCCAAATCTTGAAAGCGTCAAGGTTAATTGGGTTACAGAAAATCAACAGGGCCAAGTTACTTTGCAGTCAAAATCGCCTACTGTCGAACTAAAGTAAAGCTATGGATCGACTGAGAAGCAGTATTGAAGCTGCTGAGATTGAGTGTAAGGCACATGGTGTGCCAATCACTCGCAAACGACTAAACGTTTTTTCCATATTACTCGAATCCCAAAAGGCTCTTTCGGCCTACGAGCTTGCCGCATCTTATAAGAAAATCTTTGAAGAACCTTTGCCAGTCATAACGGTGTATCGAGTCATGCAATTTTTGCAAAGCAAAGATTTAGTTCATAAGCTAGAGATCGCCAATAAATTTGTGGCTTGTACGAGTAATGATTGCAATCATAAACACGGCGCGAAGCAATTCTTAATTTGTAATCAGTGTTTAAAAGTCGAAGAGTTAACTATCGGTCAGCAAGAGTTTGATGAGCTAGAAAAATTGATTGATAAAGCCGGGTTTCATCTCAATCAACCTCAGCTTGAAATGAACTGTATCTGTAAGACTTGTTTTAGCAAAACTCAAGCGATGCAATTTAGAGGCGATTAACTGGCTAAGCCGACTGTCTATATTTATGAAACGCGCTTATTTTCAAAAATTAGAAAATTGTTCAGATTTGGCCGAGATTGATTTAAGAGAATTAACAGCCGAATTGCCTTTTGATACTCAAGGTTTGTTGCCGGTGATTACTCAAGACGCGAGTAGTAAAGAAGTGTTGATGTTGGCCTGGATGAACAAAACGGCTTTAGAAAAAACATTAGAAACTGGCTATGTCACGTATTGGTCTCGTAGTAGAAATGAGATTTGGGTGAAAGGCGCAACGAGTGGCCACACACAAGAGCTTGTTAACTTGTCGATTGATTGTGACGGCGACGCTATCTTGTGCTTGGTTAAGCAGACAGGCGCCGCTTGCCACACTGGTCGCAGACATTGCTTTTACTTGAACGTAGACAGTGAGCATCAAAAAGTTCAAGTGCTCGGTGGCGATTAAAAAATAAGATGAGAAACCTTCTTCGATCTAAGATTAACCATGAGTAAACTAAACGCGGATTATTAAGCAACTGGGCCTCTTATCAATCGCCAATCAATCCAATCGTTACAATAGTGTCTATTGCTTAATTAACTCCTTACGCTATTTCACCGCGAGTTTTAATGGAATTAAAACGTATCAATCATCCACTTAGTTCGGCCACTTCTTCGCCCAGATGTAAATAGGTTTCGATTCCCGCAAGAGTGTGGTTAAGTATGTCCTGAGACGGGCGCCATTTGCCTTTCTCACCAAGTAAAACCACGGTTGAGCCTCCGAACAAGAAGTAGCCTTTTTCATCACCACGACGGTGAGCTTTTACTTCGTTGTGGGTCTGAACGATTTTACCGACCATAGCCGCGCCAACTTCAATGAACGCCAACTTGCCAAAATTCTCAGTCTCGAGAATAGAAGCTCTTCTTTCGTTGATAATAAAGATCTCAGGCTTGGATTTTAACGCCAAAGGGTTAACCGAATGGAGCTGACCGGCAATGGCAAAGCTATCTAAAGTTGTACCATCAAAAGGATAGTGGTATCTGTGATAGTCAACAGGGCACAGGCGTGCCACCAATATTGGTCCACCGGTAAAGCTTGAAGACCAGTGTGAGCCACCTAAAAGGTCGCTAGACTTAAGTAATGTTCCTTTTACTGGGATTTCTATATGATCATCGATTGCTTCATGACCAAAGTAGCGTGCTTCGCAAAAAGCGGGCATTTTATTTTTAGCATCAATGAACGTTCTTTGATTAGCTTCAAACTCCCTAATAAAGAATTCATTAAAGTTTTTAAAAGACTCTTGCTTATTGTTGGCCGAAATTGAGCCAGGCTTATAGATGTCCATTTCAATATTAAATTTATCCACAAAGGGTGCTATTTTTTTGTGTGATATTGACCAATCTTGATACCAGCCATATAAGCGACTGATTGGTTTTGACGCAATGAGCGGTGCTACGATTTTTCCTAATTTGCTGTCATAAATAAAGCGGATCGCGTCATCACCATATACCAATTCAATTTCCTTACTATCGGTAGACCTATTGAAATAGGTGATTTTTTTACTAGACATTAATGGCCTGAATTTGGATACAAATCATTGTTATGAATCACGCGTTGGCATAGAGAACGAGCCGCATAACCTCTATGTTATTGCGGCTCTTTTTGTATTTACTCTTACTCGTCTTGTGCTTGCAATTTGTAAACACAAACAGCAAGCAGCAAGGTTGCCACAACGCCCGTTGCGCCTGATGGTACGCCACCAATTCGACCAAACATCATAACAATGGCGTTTGCGACTAAGGCAATACAACCTACTAAAATGGTGAGCTGGCCGAGTACTTTTGGCCCTGTTTTAGCGATTGCCGAACCGAACACGATGGCAGCTAAACCGAGCAAAACCTTAGCCCCGTTATAAACAAAAAATGAAAGCGCAAAAACGCCTCCCGCAGCAGCCGACACGCCTTCAACCGCTTGAGCCGCTTCGCGAAAAGCGCCAAATTGCGTGAGGCCAATACCGACTTGTAAAAAGTTAAGTGATGCGCTTGCCAAAATAGCCGAATAGCCTAATGTACAACTCTTAGCTTGCGCCAAGGCTGAACCGGCCATCGCCGCAAGAAGAATAAATAACAAGCCTTCTAAGCCCCAAAGCCATTTGCGCGGTATATCGCCACCATATTGATACAAAGCCGTATAGATTGCTTGTGAGGCGACGCTTAGTAGAAGTAGGGCAGCAATGTATTTTATGTTCTGCTTTTGTGTGAATTCCATAATTAACTCTCTGGATGTTTTTGCCTGGGAAATGTTCGACAATAGTTGTTTTAAATCGCTAAGGTCAGATCATACTAAAAAGCGCGGACATCTTAAATTGTTTCTAATGTTTCCTATTTAGTAATTGCCATTAGTTTTTTTGTTCATCGATCGGCCAGAGCATTCGTTTGAGCACGACATCCTTGCGAATAAAGTGGTGAAAGAGCGCAGCGCCAGCATGGGCGGCAACTAATACCCAAACGAAGTACGCGCCACCTTGTTTATGAATGAAATCCATGGGCGCCTCAAACTGATCCCAATTGAGCCCCATCCACCCTTCAACCACAATACTAAATATCTGCGTATCCGCGAAACGTGGAATTTCGATAAAAAAGAATAACTGCGAAGGCCCACCTGTTCCAAGATAACCCGAAAGAGGAAGAATAATCATCACGGCATATAGCATGATGTGTGCAGCATGCGCTGCGAGGTGCTCCATACGGCTACCAGACACTTCAATTGGCTGTTTATCTAGTAATCGCCAAATAATTCGTAAAACAACGAAGACGATTACAGATATACCGATAGCCGTATGGTAGGAAAAAAGTGCTTTTGCCTGCTCAGTTTTCGCTGTTACAAACCAATCTCGATAATAGATTATTGCGTAATTGATAATAAAAGCAAAAGCGACAATCCAATGCAGCGCTATTGCAATTAATCCGTAACTGTATTTTGTGTTTTTATACCTTATCGATGCCATTTCTGATTTGCGTTTCCGTCCTAATTTTTTGTATCTGCTTAAATCACTAAAATTGACGCCGAGACTGCTTGGAGTAAGGTAACCGACTACAAAAGCCAAATACTCAGTGAGTCACTAATTTTAGTTCAAAAGGGCGTGCTCATTGCCCGTACATTTTTTTGAAGCTATTTAGTTTGCAATAATTTATCTAATTGTAAGGTCAGATTAAATAAGAAAATAGCTAGGTTTTATTTGATCGCTTCATGGTCAAAGACTATCTAAGTAGAGACTTAGTCTAAGTAAAGAGTCAGTTTTACCCTGTAATAATAAATAAGTATTAATTCAATTGCGTTAACTTCCTGAATTACAGATATAAACAGGGAGTTTGTTTTTCTATGTTTTTAGCAATTTTGTTTTTACCAATTTTCATTGTATTTAATGTGAGGTATTCCAATGTTTGTTAAACGCGCACTTATATCCATTACGCTAATTTGCTTGCATTCAGTGTTATGGGCTCAGCATAGCTATGCTCAATCTTCTGTTTCAGCTGCAACGGCGCTCGCTCGCGACGCTTTACCACGAGGCAGTGTGCGTGAATTTGGCGAGGCTCCCGCAGTGCCTGAAGGCGCATTGAGCTCAGAAATACAAGCAGCTCTTGATACAGTCTTTATCGATGGGGTAACGGCAGGATGGGGCGATGAGCAAGTACAGGGACTAAAACTTATCAGTGAGTCTAAAGATCCTCGCCTCGCATGGATAGTGACCGATTTGTTACGGTTTACTCAAGGCGGTGCTGTGACCAAAGAACTCGAAGACACCTTAGAAATGCTACTCGATTTTAAATCTAAGGACGTCAGCGTTTGGAACGATACGACTAATCGCTTAATGGCATGGAATATTCCTGAACCACCCAATTATCTCAAATACAAAAGTAATATCTTCACAACCATACTCCCTGAGTGGAAACCAATTTTTGTAGAAGGTGATATTGATTGGCGATTTGTCTCTTGGGGTGGTGTTCTGATAGACAATCGCGACTTTGATACAACTGACGAACTCTGCAATTGCATTCCTGCTGCGGATAACCCTCCTGTGACAGATGCAAAATCTGCGACCTGGCTGGATGATGATGATGTCGTTTTTGGTGTTGCTCTTAATGGCGAAGCCAGAGCTTATCCGCGCCAGATAATGGAAGTTCGTGAAATGGTTAATGACACACTTGGTGGTCGTGATCTGGGAATCCCTTATTGCACACTCTGTGGTGCTGCGCAAGCATGGTTCACTGACGACGTACCCGACGGTGTAGAACGCCCAGTATTGCGTACATCCGGCCTATTGAGTCGCTCAAATAAAGTCATGTTCGATTTGAATACCTTTTCCGTATTCGACACATTTAGAGGTGATGCGGTGACGGGGCCTTTGGCAGAAAAAGGTGTGAAACTTTCACAAGCCAGTGTGGTGACAACAACTTGGGGCGAATGGAAGAAGTCCCACCCCAAAACGACAGTATTAGAAGAACGACTCGCCCTTGGTCGAGATTTTGATTTCAGGAATGGTCGTGATGCTAACGGGCCAATTTTCCCTATCGGTGATGTTGATCCTAGGCTACCTGTTCAAGAAGATGTCTTGGGTATTGTCACTGCATCCGGCAAGCCGATCGCATTCCACGTAGATAGCCTGATTAAAGTGCTCGATGCAGGAGAAGACGTAGAGGTAGAAAACGTTCGTATCGTGTTGGAAGCAGGTGGCGTTAAAGCAATTGATCAAGACGGAAAAGATTTAGGCACTCACCAAGCGTTCTGGTTTGCTTGGTCACAGTTTTATCCTGGAACCTTACTCTGGCCTGAGATATAAAGTTTACCGAAACTAAATAAAACACACACACAAACGTTGCTCTAGCGGCGCTCACGCCGACGCGCCGCTCTGCTTGCTTATTTTACCGGGTGTAAATTAGCGTCCCTGTGATTGTCCTCTTCAGAGCTGGTTACCCTATGACGTGATACAGCGCATCGCTATGGAAAACACGTGTGCAGCAACAGTGTTTTTCATCGCTACATACGATACTTAAATGCTGTCATATTGTTGCCATTTATTGTTATTAGTCTAGGGACGATGTCACCGACTCTGACAATACAGTTCTTATGCAAATCTCATTTAAAGTATGGATAGACCTGAGCTGCCTAATCGTATTCTTAAGTATATGGTTTGGTTATGCTAGATATAGTCGTAGGGTAGCTAGCAAACGCAATAGTCTTGCCGGGATAATGGAAAAACAGCGAGTTGCGTGGATGCAAAATTGTATGGTTCGTAGCAGCCATATAGACGATGCCGCTTTAATTGCTAATATCGATCGTCATGTCACTTTTTACGCCTCAACCACCTTGTTGATTTTAGCCGGGTTAATGACAAGTTTAAGCCAGGTGGTGCCGATTCAGACAATGTTGCTTAGTTGGCCATTTTCTTATGCCCTAGAAACATCACAAATACAGCTACGGCTAATGGTGTTGCTTGCGATTTTTATCTACGCCTATTTCACTATTACTTGGTCGCTTAGACAACTAAGTTTTGCGTCAGTTATGTTGGGTGCGGGTCAAGTTCAATCAGAAAATCAATTACACGCGACCGATGCAAATATGGAATTTGCCGGTTTGGTTGCGAAAATAATCGATTTATCCGCACACAGTTTTAATAATGGCCTACGCGCTTATTATTTCTCAATGGCTACGGTTACTTGGTTTTACCACCCAGCGGTTTTTATACTAAGTTGCTTAGTTGTTGTTGTTGTTTTGTACCGACGCGAATTTAAATCTGGAACCTTGGCGGTATTGACGCAAGCGAATAAAACTCTATCCCAATAGTGTTTGAGAAGAGTTTTATTGCCTTAGTGTCATTTGGGGTAGGCCACAATGTCTAAATCATTGAACATCTGAAAATAGTAATCACCTTATGATTCTAGACTTAGAGGTTTTGGCTCAACTTGTTAAAACACTTTAAAGTACAACCACTATTGTTAGACTGCAGTTAAGTTCCGCCAACTCAAGCTCTGAGCTACGCTACAAAAAATCCAATAGTCGCGCTTCTTTTTATTCACACTGATCAACGTTGGGAGTGCTCCTAACGGAAATCTCCGAGAATGACAATGTCAGTTCATCGTGTGAGGATATTGCAAATGGAGCCGTAATATCGTTTAAAGACGCACCGGCTTTTTCAAAGCAAGCAATGCTGATATTAATTTCATTCCATTCATTTAGTGCGAGTTTTTTCAATTCGTTGCTGATATCAATAGAGTTTTCACAGTTATCATTGCATTGCATGCTAAGTAATACTGAATTTTTGACAGGGCTTTCCACTCTAAGATTGATAAATAAAGACAGCTCTTGTTTGCGCTGTTCAGTCAAATCGAGCGTCGACTCTGACTTGATCGAAAAGGTGCTCGACGGCGTACCACTGAAGGTAAGCTGGCGCGCATCGTCCTGAAGGTTTTTATCAATACTCCTTACTTTTAAACCTTCAACTTCGGCAATATTGTTGGCTATCTCAAGGTTTTGATCTTGCGAGCTTACAAAAGCACTATACGAAGGTGGTAATGATTTTTTGAAGAATGACAGATTACTTATTTGGGCAGTGTCAATGGTTTCTACCGGAAGTGAATCAAGAGCAATGGTTTGACTGGAATCACCCGTGTAACTGAGCCCATAGCCGTAAGGCAGTAAAGGTTTATAGTTGTCATCACCTTTGTTTACCTCAGTTTGATAAGGTGACGCAGGCCATGAGTAGGCGAGCCGCCCTTTAAAGTCGTTTTGAATCTTACCATTTGCATCGCTTAATAAGACTTCGCTCACTGCACGACCTTCGCTGCCTGGCAACCAGGCGGCAACAAAGGCGTCAGACGCGTTTAGTTCAGCATTCATGTAAAGAGGGCGGCCGGAGATAAATACCGAGACCACGGGTATGCCTTGAGATTTCAACTTCTCGATTATGGCAAGATCCGTCTTGCTTCCTTCTTGATAACTTAGATTTTTTAAATCACCTACACCTTCGGCGTACGGGTTTTCACCAAACACCACGATTGCTACGTCAGGCTTCTTGTCGAAGCTACCGTCTACTGATAAAAAGGCAGTTCCTCCGGCCTTGGCAGCACTGTTTGCGATGCCGTCGTAGATGCTGCTGCCACCAGGAAAGTCTTCATTAGTGTTGTTAGTGCCTTGCCAGGTAATTGTCCAGCCACCAGATTGTTTGCCGATATCGTTGGCGCCATCGCCACTTACCATAATGGTTTGAGTTGGCTTAATGGGTAGCACCTTGTTGTTATTCTTAAGCAATACCAGTGACTCACGTACCGCCTGGCGAGCTAAATCGCGATGCTCAGTGGCACCAATAAGGCTAGTTTTTCCTGATAATGAGCGATTTGCGGGGCTCGGTTTGTCAAACAAACCGGCACGTAGTTTGACCCGCAGGACTCGGCTGACAGCATCATTGATTCGGCTCTCGGAAATTTCGCCATTTTTGACCTGCTCAATCGTTTTTTCCATTAACGGCTTCCAAGCATCTCCAGACGCCATAAAAACATCCAGTCCGGCATTAATAGCGGTAGCACAGTCATAATTGGTGCAGCCTTTAATCTGACCATGACCTAACCAATCACCCAGTACAAAACCATCGAACCCTATCTTGTTTTTGAGCACCTCGGTAAGCAAATACTGATGCCCATGCATTTTCTTTCCGTGCCAGCTATTGAACGAGGCCATGACAGTCTGTGCGCCGGCGCTCAGGCCACCCACATACCCTTGAGCATGAATGGAGAACAGAGTTGATTCATCGCTGATATTATCGCCTTGATCGATACCGTCTTTAGTACCACCATCCCCCACGAAGTGTTTAATCGTTGCAAGGACGCGTGTATCGTTTAGAAAACCTTCACCAATCGACCCCTGCAAACCTTTAACAATCGCCGCTGAGTAGTTTCTTACGATCTCAGGGTCTTCAGAATAACCTTCATAGGTTCTGCCCCAACGATCGTTGCGCACCACCGCTACCGTGGGCGCGAATACCCAATCGATTCCGGTTGCGATGACTTCACGCGCGGTCACTTGCGCAATCTGTTCAATCAAGGCGGGATTATTCGCTGCGCCAAGCCCGATATTATGTGGAAATAGTGTGGCACCAATCACATTGTTATGTCCGTGTACGGCATCCGTTCCCCACATGGTTGGAATTGAAGAGCCGTCTAAAGAATCATCTACCGACGCCTGATACATATCTTCCGCTAGTTTGATCCAATCTTCTGGCGTAGCGTGCTTATTATTGAATGGAAAAGAACCACCGCCGTTTAAGTACGAGCCAAAGCCATAACGCTGCATGTCTTGAACTGTGAAATCACGAATCTCAGGTTGAATCATCTGTGCAACTTTTTGTTCAAGGGTCATTTGCGAAAGTAAATCCGCAATCTTAGCCTCAATCTCAGGATCATAAGTCGCCGAGAAATCTATACTCGGCCAAATAGATATATCGTAGTCTGGCTTTGTTTCTTCCGCTTTGTTGGTTTTGCTTAATGCTGTGTCTTGGTCCGTTTGTGTACATCCAGTGCTCAATAGAGCAACAAAGGACGCAAGCGCGATAAGCACGCTGATTTTTACTAAAGATTTACGAATGAACATTTTTATTTAGTCAACACTGCGTTGATTGATCGGATTATTGCTGATGAGTATCCCATCCTTGTAAATTGAGTCGACTAACTGAGCGAATTCACATTAATTTAGTCATGTAAATTATTAGTCGACTTGCTTTGCAAGACTCACCGATCGATATTGACTCGGTGTTGTGCTGACCAGTTTTTTGAAAAACGAATTGTAGGTCGCCTTACTGTTAAATCCGCACTCTAAGGAAATCTCGATCATGGTTTTATGTTTTTGTTGCGAGTCGGCTAATATTCGTTTTGCTTCATTTATTCTGTATGAGTTAACAAACTCATAAAAATTCGTTTTGAATTGAGATTTTATGGCTAGCGATAGGGCTCGCGGGTGCATGGATAACTGTGATGCTAATTGTTCTAAATTTAGCAACGGAGATAAATATGGTTTCTCTTCACTCATATGAGTTTCGATTTTTCTGGCAAGCTCCGGGTCCACTTTGCTTGCAGGTGGCGCCGCTTTGGAATTATCTTTTGCAATACTGTCGTCAAAAATGCTTGATCGTTGCAGGCTCAAAAACATGAGTGCGGTAAGCAACGCAAAGGTAAGATAGTTACCTGCAATGCCCATATAATCAAAGACAGAGTCGCCTAAATTAGGCACCAACACGGAGACTAGAACAACCAAAAGAATCCAGCCTCGAACAGCCGTGAATGCAACAACCAATATACTTAGCCAGCCGATATCGATTTTTTCGATGTTTGAGAACCAGTCCCGTAATTCACTGCGCGCACGCTTGATATCAATCAAACACAATACGCCAAAAAACACCCGGAAACTTTCCCTGATAATATCTTGTGTATGTTTAAGTGAGGGCGCGTTTAAACTTTGCTCATCGATTAAAAACTGGATTTTTTGTGGTTCGGCTAGAGAATAAAAACACACACCCATATAAATAATATAAGCAAAAGTAGGTATTACATATAAGGTGTCTTTTTTCCGGAAGGCAAAATTGCGATTCAATATGGAGCGCGTATACCAGAGTAAAATTGGTCCTTCTAGCCAATAGGCAATATCAAAGATATGTAAAAGGTTTGGCGAGTAAGCCAGCGCCAGTGACCTGATCTGGGGGTTGAAGTTGGCTAAAACGTGTAACGGAATGATGATTTGGGCAACAAAAAACCCTATCAGCAAATAATCACTGGTGTGGTGTTCGTATTTTGCAAACCAGATTAAAAAGATGAAAAGCAAGCATTGAAACCCTGTTGCCAACAGAACGGTGTCATGAAAGTTCAGAATATAAGCTGACATTAATAAGACTTATGTAAGGTAATCAGTGCTGCTTGTAGTATATCGTAGCACATCGATCAATGAGTACAAATTAGAGTGAATACCTAATTTAGGTGACTAAATTATGTAATTTTCACTTAGTTGGTCGAGCGCCCATACCGCCTTCTCTATATTTAGATCGATGGATTAGCTTAAGTCGATTGTTCATTTTTATAGTTAATAAGGATGAGAAAGCTGATCAAGCCTAAAAACTAATATATATATATAACTAAAGTTAGAGGAGTACTTAGAAATGATTAGAATGCTCAAAACAAAGATTTGTGAGGCAGTTTCTGGTTCAACTAAACCAACAAGAGCCGCATCGCCGTTGTTAGGCCTTTTGGCAGGCGCACTGATAATTCCGTCTGTGCAAGCGCAGACAGAAGATAATACGAATGCGTCAGAAGGAGTAGAAATTGAAGAAATACAGGTTTTGGGGATTCGTGATTCTCTTATAAATGCCGCTTCAATTAGACGTAACGAAGCCGGTGTTGTGGATGCTATTACCGCCGAGGATATTGCTGATTTCCCAGACGCGAACCTTGCAGAATCCTTGCAGCGTGTTACCGGTGTTTCGATTGACCGGCAGGACAATGAAGGTAATCAAATTTCGGTTCGTGGCTTAGGCCCGAGTTTTAACTTGGTAACGCTAAATGGACGTCAATTACCCGTTGCGTCGTCACCCGATGTTGAGACGCTCAATAGCGCAACACAAAGTCGTGCGTTTAATTTTGCTGAAATTGCATCTGAGTCAGTGGCATCCGTCAACGTATTTAAGACAGGCCGTGCAGACCTACCTTCAGGTGGTATTGGTGCAACCGTCGACATTCGCACTGCTCGCCCGTTTGACTTTGATGAGACAGAACTAGTTTATAGTGTTGCTGGCATTGGAGATTTGTCAAATGAAGATGGCAGTTCCGTGACTCCCGAAATAGGCGGTTTGTTTAGTCATAAATTCAATGATAACTTTGGTATTTTGATCACAGGATCATTCTCTGAGCGTGATTTTCGCAATGAGCTAAACACACTTGAGTCTTTCGACGTTACCACGCCGACCGAGTTTATTGATATTGACGGGCCGGGCACATTCGAACAATTGGTTGACCAATTTAATCTGCCGGCAGGTACAGATGCTATCTTTACGCCTCGCACATTCATTAGCGAGATAAGCGAAAATCAGCGTACGCGTACTAATGGTCAAGCTGTCATTCAGTGGGCACCAAGCGATAATCTGACCATTACAGCTGATTACACGGCGTCTCGTTTCGAACTAAGAGAGCAGCGTCAGGAATCGGCTATTTTTAATTTAATTGGGGCAACTGCAGGTAACCTGATTGATTTCAATATCACGCCAAATGGAACGGTATCATCTCAAACCCTAGGTGGAGTTGCGATTGACGCAATTGCTACCGACAATGAATTACGTATTGAAAATGATTCTTTCGGTCTTAACGGTAAATGGGAGACCGAATCACTTATTCTAGAGCTTGATGCACACACTTCTACCTCTATTAGCCAGCCTGACGAACAAAGTAATGACTTGGTTGCGATCTTTCAAGGCGCATTAAACAATGTTGTTACGTTTAATCTAGACCCCAATGGCGGTCAACCCACGCTTATCATTGACGACAGTGGTGCCTTTAGAGGAGTGGAGCAGTTTGGAGGAGGTGAGCCAATTCCAAATGTGACGTTTGCACAAGATCCAGACGCATTCAGCCCGCTCGGATCAATTGGCCGCGTTCTGCAAATTGAGAACGACGTTAACCAAGTTCAGTTCAAAGGGAGCTGGTTGAATCAAGACGATGGTGCCTTGACGTCGATCGACTTTGGAGTTGGTTTTATTGAGTATGATGTTTCCACTCGTTTTACCGATTTCCCGTTCCTTTTCCAAGGCTTGGTTCCTTGTACTGGCATCTGCGAAGCAGACTTTTTTGATACCTTTAGCACCGCTTCATTTGGTGGTATCTTGCCTTTTATTAATGCGTTCGATGCCTCTGACGCGATTGATAACGTATTTGTTGAGCCTTCAAATTTTCCTCAACTAGGTGATATTAATATTGAGGAACAATCTTTATCTGTGTTTGTAAATACTAATTGGGTAGGTGAGTTCAATGGCCTAGAAACACGCTTATCAGCGGGTTTGCGCATTGAAACAACCGATGTTGAATCATCATCAGAAATTTCGGTGCCATCTGAAATTATTGTGACTAGTTTAAGTGAAGCAACGGTCAACTCCAGTACTCAAACAATCTTTACGCAAGAAGAAGGTGACTATACTAACTTTCTGCCAGCGATTGATTTCTCGATTCTGCCGACTGACAAAACGGTTGTTCGCTTTTCGTATGGCCGAACCATTGCACGCCCAGATTTGAATGCATTGCGTCCAGGCTTGCAAATTGCTGATGTACGGCCCGGCGGTCCATTCAACGCTAATATTGGTAATACTGATTTGGATCCCTTTGAATCAGACAATTTTGATGCGGCGTTTGAGTGGTACTACAACGATGCCAGTTTCTTTGCGGCGACTTTCTTCTTTAAGAGCGTTTCAAACTTCATCGGAACATCAACATCATCGCAAACGGTTAATGATATCAATGGTAACCCTCTTACTGACCCTTCAGGTCGCTTAGAAATTGATTTGATTACGGGTGAGTCTGTGCCTGTGGTAAGCCAAGCAACAGATCCAATTGCACAATTTAATGTGACTCAGTCTGTCAATTCCAATGACGCGGACATTACCGGTCTTGAACTTGCCGTACAGCACTTTTTTGGTGACACAGGTTTTGGGCTTCAAGCTAACTTAACGTTTGTAGATTCAGATGTAGAGTTTGACCCACTTGCACTTAATCAAGTAGAACAATCGTTAATTGGCCTATCTGATACAGCGAACCTGGTTGGCTTCTACGAAAATGAAAAGTTTCAAGTTCGTTTAGCGGCAAACTGGCGTGATGAATTCTTATTCGCGACGAATCAGCTGCGTGTTCAAAACGAGCCGGTCTTTTTTGATACTTTTGTACAATTGGATGCCAGTGCGAGTTACAAATTCAGTGATAAATACTCGATTTTCTTTGAGGCATTGAATATTACGGGTGAAGGTCAAGATCAACGAGGTCGTTTCACTGATCAATTCATCTCTAATATTGAACAGGAACCACGCGTTACGATTGGTTTTCGCGGTAAGCTGTAAACTCTGTACTAAAGTAGTTTGAGCGAGAGTCGCTCATCTTAATGATGGCGACTCTTTTTTTGCACGTGAGTCCTTACAAACTAGCGGTTTTCACAAATTGCTAAGCGTGTAAGGTCTTACTTTGGGCGAACAGCCATCTATATTAAAAACATAAAATAATAATGACTAATTCCAATCTTATAGCCACATCAACCACAAACAGTTCATCGGTCATTAAAGTCGCTTTAATCGCGGCCATTGGTGGCTTTCTTTTTGGGTTTGATACGGGCGTGATTGGAGGCACTCAATTATTTTTTACCGAATACCTTAATCTATCACCCGCCGAGCAAGGTTGGGCAGTCAGCAGTGCTTTATACGGCTGCTTTTTTGGCGCTTTAGTGGCGGGCTACTTAAGTGATGCGATCAGTCGTAAATATACCCTGATCCTGTCAGCGATTTTGTTTTCGATATCCGCTTGGGGATCGGGTGTATCCGACACGCTCACCACTCTTGTTATCTATCGTATTATTGGGGGCATTGGCATCGGGTTTGCGTCAATGGCAGCGCCTATGTACATCGCTGAGGTATCTCCACCAGCGCAGCGCGGGCGTATGGTGTCTTTATATCAATTAGCCATTGTACTTGGTTTCTTCGCTGTGTTTCTTGCTACGTACTATATCGGCGGAGGCAGTGCAAGCGAGCTCACTCCTGAACAAGCTAGTGCGATTCATCAAGCTAACCTTGAAAGGGGTTGGCGCGTAATGTTTTGGTCAGAACTACCGGTGACCCTAGTGTTTCTGTTGTTATTATTTTTTGTGCCGCACAGTCCTAGGTGGCTGGCGATGAAAGGCCGCAAAAATGAGGCACTTGAAGTGTTAAGCAAGCTGTCGCCACAGGAAACAGCGGAGTCGAGCTACTCACTTATTGAAGACTCACTTAAACAGACTAAACTGAGCAATATAAAAGGCCTAATGGTCAGTGGCTTGTTACTCGCTACTTTTATTGGTGTATTGCTGTCAATTTTTCAGCAAACATCAGGTATCAATGCCATTCTTTATTATGGTGCCGAAATATTCAGCAATGCCCTTGGCTACGGCCCTCAAGACGCCTTAAAGCAACAATTATGGCTTGGCGTTGTAAACCTCTTGTTTACTTTCGTGGCTATTTTTACCGTTGACAAGTGGGGGCGTAAACCGCTTTATATGGTAGGCACCTTAGGGATGATTGTCAGTCTGCTGGTATTGGGGTACACCATTCAAGCGCAGGTGCTGGGTGTTACATCGTTAATCGCTGTACTTGTTTTTGTCGGTTCATTTGCCCTATCGATGGGGCCGATCGTTTGGGTACTATTATCAGAAATGTTTCCAAACAATGCTCGCAGCTTTTGTATGTCGATCGCAGTCGGTGCGCAATGGCTGTTTAATGGAGTGGTCGCCAACTTGTTTCCGGTTTTGAACAGAAGTGAATTCAATCAACAAGAATTTAATGGGGCATTACCTTACTACGTATTTGCATTCTTTTGCGCTGTGGCTCTGATCTTTGCTTGGCGTATGGTGCCTGAAACCAAAGGAAAATCCTTAGAAGAAATTGAGCTCCTGTGGAAAAAATAAAGATTGAAAACTAATGCAGTGTAAAGCTAGCAAGGCTTCTATTTAGAGTTCGGAAAAGGCTTGTTTCAATTGGCAGTTAAGAAACTTGAATCTTAGCGAGACGTTCTTACATTTAAATTCGTTAAAGGAGGTTCTGCGTTTGGTTTTTCATGATTAATGATGCCAGAAGCAGAGCGATCTGATTGAACACAAGGGGAGCCAGACCACGTTTCTCTCTTAAAAAGGATAATTAGCCGGGGCTTCTTAGCTCAATTTTTTATTGCGTGTGGATAGAAAGGATTCTGTCAAATATTTTGATGAAACTTAAATAAGAGAAAAGGAATTCTTCGACAGATAAAGACCAATAGGCATTGAGCGTGTAGTTAAAATGGTCTTGATATTGCATTAGCACCTTACGCTAGAACGCTAATACAGAAAAATCGTTACGAGCAGAGGGTTATCAGCTCGACTCGTTCTTTTAAGGTACAAATTAAAGTTGATTTTTTATGCTATACAGACTTAAGTCTAGTGTGCTAAGGTAGCTCTTGTCGGACTTAAGTCTAATTTGGCAAGATGGCGGCAATATATTTATGGACATTTGTCTTGTTTTGGTCGCCAACGTAAAGAACTATTCAATTTATGTGTAGGTGCCAATTAATATATGTTTGGGCGCCAGCAAAGAACAATTATAAAGGAGTGTCTGCGATGTTAATACGTACTTATTAAGAAGTCGCCAAATTAAGTCGCTAAATTTAACTACCCCCCAAAAAACGGGCTCAGTTTTTAATCGTTGTTCGTTGATTAAAAACAGCAAATTACTATGAAACTAAAATACTATACAAAAAAATTATCAGTACTGATTTTACTCTTATCTTTTTATAATTCATCTTTCGCGCAAGGCGTGATTAATGGTGAAACAAACGCCGATGGCAGCATTAAAAAATGGCACAGGATTGAGCTTGTGCTCGATGGGCCCAACTTAACTGAAACTGACGACACATTTCGAAATTATCGTTTAGATGTGACTTTTACATCTCCGAGTAATCGAACCTTTTCTGTGCCTGGATTTTTTGATGGTGATGGCGACCCGGCAAATTCAGGCGCAACGTCAGGCAATAAATGGAAAGCAAGATTTACCACAGGTGAAGAAGGGCAGTGGAGTTATTCTGTTTCTTTCGTAACAGGTACCGATGTTGCTGCTAACCTATCAGGCGGAAACGGCGGCGCAGCACCCGACGGCCAAACAGGTACTTTTGTAGTTGGGCCACAAGATAAATCGGGTAAAGATTTTAGAGCTAAGGGTAAGTTAGAGTATGTTGGTGAGCATTATCTTCAATTTGCTAATGGTGAAAACTTTATTAAGATAGGTGCTAATAGCCCAGAAATTTTTCTAGCCAGCGAAGATTTCGACGGTGATGGGGATGTTGATCACTCAAGCCAAATACCTGAATTTAATGATGGTGACCCTACTTGGGGAAATAACCGAGGAAGAGGCACTATTGGGGTTGTTAACTATCTTTCAAGAATCGGTGTAAATTCACACTATTTCTTAAGCATGAATATTCTTGGTGATGGCCGTCGATCATTCCCTTATGTCAACGACGATAGCCCTTACACGTTTGATGTTTCGAAACTCGCTCAATGGGAAATTGTATTTTCTCAATTTGATAAAATGGGTCTAATGATTCATTTTCAAACTCAAGAAACTGAGAATACTCAATTTTTTGAAGATTTAGAGGGTGGTGTTAGTAGTACAGAATTTTCGATTGTCAGAAAAATTTATTATCGTGAACTTGTTGCTCGTTTTGGTCATCACCTTGCAATTACTTGGAATGTTGGTGAAGAAAACAACGCTGGTTTTGGACAGCGACCTAACACTCCAGGTCAACGTAGAGCATTTGCTGATCGTATTAGCCAACTCACGCCGTATAACGACAATATAACTATTCATAATGGTGGTGCGGGTCAAAGTAGAGCAATTGATCTCTATGATGATGGCGGTTTGCTAGGAAACACCAGTTATACCGGTACAAGCTTACAATTACTTTTTGACGACGTGGACCATGATGTTATTAAGTTTTGGTATGACCTATCAGCTGAATCAGGTCGTAAGTGGGTTATTGCTTACGATGAAGCATTTGATAATAATACCAAAGACGTTGAAACTCTAAGAAAAGGACTTGTCTGGAGCACATTGTTGGCTGGAGGTCAATTTGAGTGGTATCACGGTGGTGGTGATTTAAATCGAAACCTTGATTACACTGATCTTGAAGAGCAATGGTCAACGATGGGGCGTGCCGCCAATTTTATGAATAGCAACTTTGCTACAAATATTCATAAAATGATTCCCAACGATGATTTAATTGATAATGGCAACTATGCAATGGCTGAACTTGGCAGTGTGTATTTGTTTTATTTGATTAATGGCGGTAACGCGACGGTTGATCTCTCAGATGGTCAGGGAAGTTCATTTTCAGTTCAATGGTTTAACACTAGAACTGGTGATTTAGTTAATGGTTCGAATATTACTGGGGGTTCGGCTAACACCAGTCTTGGAAACCCACCAAGTGATACAAATGAAGATTGGGCGGTTGTATTAAGAAGTACAGGGTCTGATGGTGGCAGTAATCAAGCGCCAAACGTTTCGTTTTCATCACCCGTGAATGGGCTTGATTTGACCGAACCCGCAACATTAAGTGTCGATGTATTAGCTAGTGACTCGGATGGCAATATTGCGTCTGTTGATCTATTTATTGATGATGTGTTTGTTCGGCAAGAACGGACAAGCCCCTATTTATGGAACAATACGGGTCAAGATAATTTGTTATCAAACTTGGCAAGTGGTTCATATACATTGCAAACTATTGCAACCGATGATGATGGCGAAACATCTTCAGCTGAAATAACCTTTACGGTAAGCGAAGAAAATGCAGCGCCTACTGTGTCGTTTACAGAACCTGCCGAAAACTTTGATTTGATTGCTCCGGCATCGCTTGTGGTTATTGCGCAAGCGAGTGATTCTGACGGTTCTGTTGCTTCAGTAGATCTATTTATAGATAACGTGTTTGTTAGAACAGAACAAGTTGCACCCTATAACTGGAATAACAGGGGCCAAGATAGTTCTTCGCTTTCTAATTTAGAGGCCGGTTCTTATACATTAAGATTAGAGGTAACAGATAATGAAGGGGCAACGTCTTCAGCAGAGCGACGTGTTACTGTTATTGCGGAGCAAGCTCCTGAGCTAGAAAATGCGTCTCCAAGAGTATCGTTCACAGTACCAGCAAGTGGCGTTAATTTTGATGCACCAGGCTCGCTATCTGTGAATGTATCTGCTAGTGACTCTGACGGTTCAGTTGCATCAGTAGATTTGTTCTTAAATGGTAATTTTGTTCGCAGAGAATTAATTGACCCATATAACTGGAATGAAAGAGGTCAAGACGGTTCACTTTCTAATCTGAGTTCAGGCTTTTATACTTTAAGAGCAGTTGCAACGGACAATGAAGGCGCTACCACTTCAGTTGAGCGCACATTCACGGTGGGTCGGTAATGCGCTATTATATTACCTGCAACAAATACATTGACAACGCCAGCATCGGTCATGGCGAATGTATCTGCGTCATAAATAAAATGGACACCCATCATAGTAAGTCACGAAAAGGATGATGAGTCAGACTGTCTTTTTTATACAAAACAGCTGTTATAGGAGAAAATGGTAAATAACATGAGGAAAATAAAAAAATATACATTCATAAGTAGTGTCTCAACAATGATGTTGTTGGCTTCACCTGCTTATGCACTTGAGTTTCCAGGTTTAATACAAGCCGAAGATTCCACATCTAATGTAGGCACCTCAACGGAAACGACGAGAGATATCGGCGGAGGGTTAAACGTAGGCCGGATTAATCCAGGCAATTCTTTATCTTATTCTGTTGATGTACAAACAGCTGGAACTTATCAACTTGATTTACGAGTAGCCACCATTCGCGAAAACTCTGAAGTTCGAGTGAGCGTTGACGGGCGAACAATCGCCGATCATGACATTCCAACAACTGGAGACTGGCAGCGTTGGGAAACAATTGGTTCTGAAGTTGAATTAGACGCTGGCACGCAAACAATCACACTGACATTCGACGGTGATGTAAGAATTGGCCTTGGCAACATCAACTGGTTAGAAGCCAGCCTGATTGAAGCTGAAGGTGGTCGCACTGTTGTCATGCAAAAACAAAATACGAATTTTTCAAT
>CAYSUU010000035.1:0-19137 GCA_964434375.1 uncultured Gammaproteobacteria bacterium
CATACTCTGGACACCCATAACTAAAACTACTATGTCATCTTAAATGCCGATTACGCAATGTCCACATCAATAGAATTGTGGCTAGCAAGAATGGATAATGAGCGTCTCTGAACTATAAAGCTCCCAATTTAGGGAAAATTAGTGTGAAAATTGGAATGATAAGCAAAACCAATACTTTAATTCGAGAATAGTAATTCTTTGCTGATACCAAACGGTACACCAACTCATATATAACCGTCCCAATTGTTACTGGGATTGAAAGGATAGTAAATACAAACAATAATCCCGATATTTGATAGATCAACTGTGCATAACTATCAATGGCTATCTTACCTGTTATATAAAGTTGAATTCCAACTAAGGTTATAAAAGACATCAAAAAAACCACAAGCGAAACTATAAACGGATAAACAACACTTCTAATTGAGCTAACATTAAATAAATAAATACATATGCCTTGCCTTATCTAGCCTTCCGTTCTAACTGGCACGAACCCTCCAATAGAATCGAACATATCAAATGGTGAGGTTTCATAAATCGCATTTAGTAAAGGAATAATACTTTCATATCTAGTAGATTTTTTTCACATTCGTCATCATCTTCTGAGAGTCATTTGTCACGCCCCCCTATCTAAGCGCCCTTTTCTACGTGCCCTGTTCTTACGCGTTGTCACCCAACAAACTCCACAATTGCTTAGGTAGGCGCGTTTTTTCGATGTTTTTTTAGTGCGCGCTCCTTACAGAGGCTAGTTGCTAGAGGGAGCACAGTGGGTGAACCCATATATACTCTAATAAACCCTCACTCTGACAAATTGGCAGCCATTGCTTGCCGTGAAATTCATGGTGGTTCCTGTAAAGCTCGATGAGTTAACGTAGTTGGAACCAATCGCAAGAGAACCCGAGCCATCAGCTGATGTAATGTTGCCTCTGAAATCACAAGATGGATTAGTGTTACTGTCCCAAACCGCTAAGGTCTTTCCAGCGAGAGACACATCAAAGGTCACGCATGATGCCGATCCAAGGGTAATATCAGCACGCTCACGAAATGCCACTTCAACACAGCCCCCTGCACCGCCATCACCTTCAGTGTCGGTATCATCAGGGGTTACAGTTAGGGTAAAAGAGTCTTCACTGGTCGCACCATCATTGTCGGTAGCGACCACTTTGATGGAGTGATCTCCCACATCTAAACCGTTGACCTCAGTTGGATTAGGAGAGCCATTGTGGCCCCATTCATAAGGAGCAAAAGACTCCTGGCGCACCAATTCATCATCAATATAAAGTTTCAAATCGCTGACTGTGCCGTTGATATCGCTGGCCGTTGCCACCAAAATGATGTCATAGCCAACTTCCACGGTTAAATCGCCAGACGGCGTGGCGAAGTTTACTTGTGGTGCGGCATTGGTGTCACCGCCGTCTCCACCGCCATCTCCGCCTATACTATCACCCCCTGAGGTATTGCCGCCGCAACCGCCGTTTAATTCATCGAAACACGGATACGGCCCGTTATAGGGAGCATTGATAGACGCGTCTAAAGTAAAGTCATAATGATCATCTTGATACGATAGACGTACAATTTGACTGCCGCCATCGGTGCGAGTCTCATTATTGATGTGGATTGTCTCCTCGTTCAAGTTATAGGTATAAGCGCTTGGAGATAAAGTATAGACATTGTCGTATATATTTGAACTTTGATGTACGTCGCTGGTTTGAATCGCGTGCTCAATATTTGGCTCGCCCTTATAATCAAAGATGTTGCCACGTATGATGTTGCGATCACCCTTCAAATCAATAAAGCTATTGGCATTAGGGAAAGAAGCGGTGCCGATGATGCCGCGGCCATCCATATAATTTGATTCAATAACCGTTCCGCTTGTTCCCGCTTTAATATCAAATGCTTCGCTGCGTAAATCCGGCCCAAAGTGACAGCCTCCAATACGATTATTATTGCTACTATCGATTTGCCCCCAGACATTATTGGCTGTATCACCGTCATGCGTTCCGACATAGACACCTTCACCCAAGCCCTCTCTGCCTGCGCGTTTTCCTGTGTCATATATTAAACAGTTGCTTATTTCGTTGTTTGAGCTTCGATAGCGAAAGTGAACCGCTTCTGCGCCCAGGTCCCAGAGAGCAACGTTGTCGATCTTAACGTTGTTTGAACCTTCTAACATGATCCCTTTCTGCGCAGTACTAAACTTAAGATCCCTAACAATCCAGTGATCGGCGTCCCGCAAGAGGAACACATAGCCATTATTGAAATTGCCCCCCTTAAGGGTTTGTTTGTTATTTTTGTTCGCGCTTCGTACGACGATCGGCGCGCTTACAGTACCATCGCGATCGCTGAAAAAATGCGCAACGGTATCGCCACTATCATCTAGTGACCTTTCACCAAAATAGTCACCGGGATACAATACGATCTCATCTCCTGGTGATGCACTTTTCATCGCATTTTGTAATTCCACACCGTTACTAACTGAAATCTCATTAGCATGTGCAGTTGCCACGAATATTGGCATTATTGCTATTAATAAATGGCGCGCGCGCGCCACAGTCAAGGTCTTCCCAGAGGTTGGTAAAAGCATACTACTTCTCCCAGTTATAGTTATAGCTATCCGAATCTAAATTTATAATAGACGAGTATTAGAAATATAAACATCATATTCCGATCATCATTTAAGCAATTTACCTAGTCAAAACCCCTTAAATAACCAACAAGACAATCTGACTCCTTATCTTTTTCGTTATAACTAAAACTTGATTCGTTCAGAGCTATTGGTAAAGCTTTTCTAGCGATGGGTGTCTATATTTACTATTTCATAACCTTTGCTTAATTGGCAAGCCAAATAAAGCGTAAACCAGACTGCATTCCATCTTTGCTGGTCCTAGACGCAGTAGGTTTCGCCCGGTTGAGGCTATTTTAATAGGAAGCGACGAGGTTATTAAGCTGGCTGGAACTTATTGATTTAGAGCAATTGGAGGTTTATGCTTCTACTACAAGAGCCGCCAAACTGCCGTCAGTCAATAGAAGCAGTAATCAAGAGCTCGAAATAAATAATAATAACTAGGATATATTCAGATGGAATTCAATAAGATAAAAAGCGTGACTGGCATCGCCATTTTAGGCATTACGGCTCTATTAAGCAGCGCCGTAAATGCACAAACAACCTTCAACATTCAAAAAAGAAACACCAACCACTCTATCGATGGAAATAGAGGCGCTATCGTTGGCACCCAAGCGTACCTTTGGCGGACTAACAACAATAATGTTAACCAGCAGTGGATTGAAATTAATCGTGGTAATGGTTTTTTCTCTTACCAAAAAATAGACACAAATCTTTGCTTAGACGGCGGTAACGGTGGCTCAAGAGCTCAACCGGTTATACTATTTAATTGTAACTCTACCAACCGAAACCAACATTGGAGAAAAGTTTCCACAAGTGGCGGTAGCTTTCGTTTAGAAAAACGTAATGCTCCAGGTTTCTCAATTGACGGCAATCGTGGTGCAAGTAACAGACAATCTATCTACCTTTGGAATTCAAATAATAACAACGTTAACCAACAATGGAACTTCAGAGCTTTAACCACTGATACTGAATTACCAGATGACGTCGATAATGTAGAACCGCAGCCGGGTCGCTATGCCAACTCTTCCTTATTGGATATTGTTCCAGCATCGGTTGACGTTAACGTCCTATTAGATGGCTGGTGGCAAGATTATAAGAATAACCGAACGTATAGTTTTCCTCAGGAAGGCGAAATAGTTACTCGCACTCGATTCGTAAATGATGGGCTCGGTTCAGAGTCAACTAATTCGGAATTTCAAGGCGTTGCCTTGACGCTTGCTGTCTATGCTGACGACCAAGTCATGTTCGATCAATTGTGGCGATACACCAAGAATTATCTCGATGAAGGCTCAGCTCCCGGGCTGATGCCATATTTAATCAACTCCGACGGAAGTATTGCAGATCCAAATTCTGCTTCTGACGGTGATCGCGATATTGCGTTTGCCCTGATCGCTGCTCATGAAAAATGGGGAAGCTCAAATACGGACTACCAAGGAGAGGCCCAGGCGATGTTAGACGCGATTTGGAATCTGGAGGTGATTACGCCTTCCTTCCCTAGCGAATGGGATAGCAACCCCAAAAATGAGCGATATGAACAAGCCGTTGTTATCCGTGATGATGCTCAGCAAGCTTACTATCCAGACCTCTACTACATGACTGTGGGTAACTGGGCGAAGAACCCTTACAACATGTTTGTGGGGGTAGGATATGCATCGCCTGCAACACTACGTGTGTTTGATACTTTTACGACAAATCCAAATCATGACTGGGAGAGAGTTGCCAATGACTTTTACACGATTTTGGATCGAACATTTTCGTCGATGACTTCAGGTTCAGGGACGACAGCAATCAACGGTCGAACATACACTGGTGCGCACCCAGCCAGTAATGGATTGCTGTTGCCAGCATGGACTTTGCCAACTGGACAGAGCCTCGACTCCCAGCAGTTCTCGATAGTTCAATTTGCTGGTCAGACCATTTACGATTCGTATTTGAATTTTGCCAGAGATTCTGCGCGGCTTCCGGTTCACTTGATGATGGATTACGCTTGGTTCCCGAGTGCAAATCAGGGAGGCAAAGCCGAAAACTGGATTGATCGCATCAATATGTTCTTTAATGATTTCAGTTCGTTTGCCGCTATCAACGACGGATACGACCTCGATGGTCAACCTTGGCCCTTTGGCGGTATTTATGAGAATGCATTTTACGGCTCACTTGCAACGGCAACGATGCGTAACACCATTGACAGTGGTGAGGGAAATATGAACGCTTGGCGACAGAGTGCGTGGAACGACGGATTTGCTACATTCACATTGGATGGAGATCTGTACAGCGACGATTGGCGACTATACAGCGCGTTTCTCCTTGGCTTCGAAATGCAGAATCCTTTGCAGTTTTAAGCTTCAAGTAGCACTTAAATTCTCCGGATTAGTCTTCAACCTGCTGTAGTTTTTAGATCGTGTTAATCAAAGACGATAAATGAATTCGGCCTGGTTGACGGACTGGTAATGGTGATACCTGTTTCTTCATCGTTTGATGCTTTCATCTGGCGTTCCCTAAGTCTAGTTTTAATGTGTGACTGCTCTACCCTATTATTTGAATATTGATTCGAGGCATGATACGAACCACCCGCTATTTCCTTTTTTGTAAAGGATATCTTCGACATCTCGATAAATAAATTAAATTTGAAATAAAGCCAGACTGAATAGCTAATAATCTCATATCGGAAACGATGCCTTTTTTAGGTGATCATTCGCTGATGATGCCCTTTATACTATAAACAACGTGGGTTAATTTGACGGAACCCGAGCAAACTCAACTAACTGCTTTTGGTGCTGTGGTTTAAGTTGAGCGAGCGCTTGGTTTGGATTATTATCTTGCCTGGTGTGCATTTCCCTGATCAAAATAAAAATGTATTCCCGGCGCTAGTGCTACTTAGTGACACTGGTTTAATTATCGGGTGTAATTATCGAGGGCTTTCCAAGCCTACCAAGCGTTCGCCAGACATCGAAATAGAGTTAACGGGGGTGCGATTCCCTTAGTATAACCAGTTAGGTTTTTAAATATTATGCTGCACTTGATACGCTTAGCGATAATCGTCGCTGCCGTCTTTTTCAATTTTTCCTATGTAGTCTCTGCCGCGACAATCAACGTTAGCAGTGATTCTGATGCTGATACTGGCTGTACATTGAGAGCAGCCGTAGGCAGCGTCAACTCCGGAACACTCATTCAAGGCTGTCAAAACACCGGCGGTAATTTTGGCGATGATGACCAAATCGATTTTACAGTAACGGCGGTACGCGATTTAGATACCGCAATCATCATTACTGAAGACGTAATGATTAACCCTAACGGTGACCGAGTAACAATCAATGGTGACGGTGATGAGCGTATATTTACTATTGACGGTGACGGTGACGGTGCTATCGATGTTACCTTAGAAAATCTAGTACTTGAAGGTGGCAATACAACATCATCTGGCGGCGCTATCAATTTAGTCAGCGAAGATGAAGATTCAAGCCTCGTGATTAACAATAGCGTCATCAGGAATAACTCGGCCGATCTTAATGGCGGCGGCATTAGCATCCTCGCGGGTGACATAACGCTTAACAATACGACGGTTTCGGGAAACACAGCGGGTGAAGACGGAGGTGGAATTGAAGCCGGGCGTATTACAGGCACAATTGGAACCAATTTGTCTCTAATTAATAGCACGATTAGTAAAAATACCGCCGGCATGAACGGAGGTGGTGTGCTTGCCGATTTCGGTATGTCTGGCATCAATAGCACTATTTCTGGCAACCTTTCAGGTGACGTAGGCGGTGGTGTTTATAGCCCTTTTAGAGCAACCTTATTCACAAATAGCACGATCACAGGTAACTCGGCGAGCAACTCGGCTGGTGGTATATTTGTTGGGTCTCCTTTTGGCAATATTAGCTCCCTCTTTCGTCTCACGAATACCCTTGTCAGTGGCAATACTGCGCCCGAGGCCTCCGAGGTTAGCGTCTCAACAGTCAATACTCTTTTTGGCATTCTTAGCATCTTTATAGAGTGGGAAAACAGCCTAATTGGCGACAGCGGAAAAACTTCTTCTCAAGCATTTCTAGCTACAGTAACATCTCAAGGTCAAACTACACCCATTACTGAATTCACAATTAACGATTTTTCTGTGATAGCTACAAGTGACGGCAATAACCCGACGTCACTCGAGAACATCCTTGCCCCATTGACAGATAATGGTGGGCCGACTATGACGCATGCGCTTGTAAATACAAGCCCAGCAATAAATGCCGGTGACTGTACACCTACCACAGCTATCACCTTGCCAGAATTTGATCAACGAGGAGAACCACGTATTCAAAGTACGGCCTGTGATATTGGTGCGTTTGAGAGTGAATTCAGCGCTCCAGCTCCGATTCAAGATGAGACATTTTTTGTTGTACCGCTACCCAATAATAGAGCTGTTATATTTCCATTATAGTTTGTGCACTGGGTGAATTGCATTGCAAACGGGTATTTAACTTTGTCTCCAAAAACGAGAATTAAAAGTAAAGTTATTTAGTCCACATTGAGAAAAGAGTACGGGATTAGAGAGACAAGCAAATGGACATAAGATTTAGTACTTTGCTTGCAATACGCACAACTATGAAAAAGCCTAGAAACCTGAATCAAATCTAGTACTTTCAATAACTAACTGTAATTAGCTAAACCTGATCCACAAGACCTTTAATTGATCAAATCAGGCTCTAAAGAGAAACCATCAGACCTGTTTTTGCCCCACAAGCCTTCAGATAGTATGTTCTAGCGATGGGCGTCCATATTTACTATCTGTTTTAATGCGTGACTGCTCTACCCTATTCTTTGAATATTGACTCGTGGCATGATCCCAACCACTCCCTATTTTCTTTTTTGCCGCGCCATAGCTTCTAAGCTTGTCGCTTACAATTGTTCTTGGAGACTTTCTTGCTGATTTAAATTCGTTTAAAGAACCGCATAGCGGCTGCAGTGTCTCGCTTGTTCTGCAGAATGAAGCACCTGTCTTAAACAAGAACTCAAATTAAACTGGTCACGGCTAACTACGATTGATTAATAAAGCGCTTTAGCTCCGGGATACAACTACCGCACTTACTACCGCAGCCTAGCGCGCCACTGATTGCCGGTAGACTATTACCTTCTCGTTCTATCACTTTCCTGATACTTTTAGAGCCGGTTGAAAAGCAAGCACACACCAGCTCATCCGACTCGCCCTTTTCGCCCGCCAACAATTGTGACTCACTAGCAGCGTCATGCTTTTCAAATTCTTGCGCGAGCCAATGAGATGACGGCAAATGTTGTCCTTGTTCAGCAAAGCTGGCTGCTGCAAACAATTGCTCATTGATGTAATAAATAGAATTACTTTGCTGCTTTGCTGGATTGCTAAACGACGTCGTTTTTACCTTATTTAAGCCCAATGATAGAGGCTCGTCATTATCTAACTCGGCCGCTGCTGTGAGTAAACAGCGCTGAATCAGTTCGCTATCGATCTCTTGTTCAGAGGCATAGCAAGTTAACCAGTATTTACCCAATGGCATGTCAGCAAAGTAATCAAACTCAGGTAATACTTTCAGACGGCTAGTTGAAATAAGGGTGCCACAACTGGCGGTTGCATGTGTCTCTAACTGCACACCAATGGCTTTGGATTCAGGTTGTCCTGAAACGGGGTCGACTTCGGCTGGCACCAAGTCATTAATTTGAGCTTGAGCTGAAAACATATCGTTCCAATGCATGGGTGCAAAACACCGACCTGCTTTAAGGTCATTACTAACTCTAATACGCAGTATTAGCGAACGTTTAGTGGCGCTAGTGATCTTCACAAACTGACCGTCGCGAATTTGCCTTTTTTGTGCGTCTTCTAAGGCAATTTCTAAGCGAGGCTCTGAACCATGACCTTGAAGGCTAGGCGCGTAGGCGGTTCGGGTCATGGTATGCCATTGATCACGATAACGGCCTGTCATTAACACTAAATCTGAACTGGTGGCTTTAGCAAGCCGCGCCTCATCTACAATAAATTGAGCTTTATTAGACTTCGTATAAAAATAACCATCGCTTAAAATAGCAGCTGGTTTCTTTGTTTTTTTTGCTGGCCATTGCACTGGCTCAAGTTGCTGGTACTCTCTTGCTGTCAAATCCTTTAGTGCTTCTATATTAAAAGCACGCTCAGTGTCGCCTTCATTGTTAAAGCATGAAAGTTTGGCGTGTTCTAGAAATACTTCATGAACAGTTTTATAGTTAAATTGTTGCTCGAAACCGAGTGACTGCGCGACCTTGCTTATCCACCACCAATCCTGTTGTGAAGCACCCTCTTTTGGTAAAAACTGTCGTTGGCGGCTTATACGACGCTCGGAATTTGTCACCGTGCCGTCTTTCTCGCTCCATGGCAATGCCGGCAGAATAATCGATGCATGGCGCGTTGTACTGGTATCAACCACATCCGAGACAACTACCGTTTCACACTTAGATAAGGCCTCATTAACATATTGAGTATTTGGCAAAGACACCGCGGGGTTGGTTCCCATAATCCAAAGAAACTTAATTTTTTCTTCATGAACAGCATCAAATAAATCAATGGCTTTTAAGCCAGGTTTACTAATCATATTGGGGGCTTGCCAAAACTCTTCAACCAAGGATAGATGCGACTCTTCAAAATCCAAGTGTGCGGCAAGCATGTTTGCCAAACCACCAACCTCTCTGCCACCCATAGCATTGGGTTGCCCGGTAATTGAAAAAGGCCCTGCGCCTTTGTGACCAATGCGACCAGTTGCAAGATGACAATTAATAATGGCGTTACATTTTGCCGTACCGCTGGCAGATTGGTTAATGCCTTGCGAATAGAGGCTAACTGTTTTTTCAGTCTGCGCAAACAAGCAATAAAATTGCGTCAATAGATCTATCGACACCTCGGTTTTTTCGGATATCGTAACAAGATTGAAATCAGCGCAAGCTGCCACCGCTTTATCAAAGCCTTCGGTATGCCGGTTCACATATTCTTGGTCGACAACATCTTCACTGATCAAATAACGTAATAAACCATGGAATAGATAGGCATCTGAACTTGGTTTGATGGGCAAATACAGATCAGCAATGTCGGCAGTAACCGTTTGCCTTGGATCAATTACCACAATTTTTAAACTTGGATTTCGCTCTTTAGCGGCAACAATTCGTTGATAAACAACGGGGTGTGTCCAAGCCGTATTTGAGCCAATCAACACGATTAATTGTGCCTGTTCTAAGTCTTCATAATCACAGGGTACTATGTCACCGCCAAAGGCACGCTTATAAGCGGCGACCGCAGAAGACATACACAAGCGTGAATTGGTATCGACATTAGCGGTTCCTAAAAACCCTTTAGCAAATTTATTGGCTACGTAATAATCTTCTGTGAGTAGCTGGCCAGAAAGATAAAACGCAACGCTGTCTGGACCGTAATTATCAAGCGCCGATTTAAGTTTGGTAGCGACTGCTTGAATGGCATCTTGTTGCGATAATTCTTTTCCATTAACTCGAGCTTTGCGTATTCTGTTCGGTGAATAGGTGGCATCTAAGGTTTCACCTAAGGCTGAACCTTTACTACATAGACGACCAAAGTTAGCCGGGTGACCTTCACTGCCTTTTAAACTTTTAAAACGCCTTTGAGCATCCAGCTCTACGGTGATACCACAGCCCACACCACAATATGGGCAGCTTGTCTCAATTTGCATAATAAAGAAAACTAGTTAATAGCGATCGACACATCATCACCCTGCAAGGTAATCGCATAGCTTGGTATCGACACCTCTTCTTCAAGACATTGCCCGCTCATTAAAGAGAAGTGCTGCTTATATAAAGGCGAGGCCACTACAATCTCGTCACCGACCGTACCAACTATGCCACGAGACATGACATTGGCCTTGCCAATCGGATCCCAATTATCCAAGGCAAACAAAGACGGCTCATTGGCAGGCAAATAGAAAATAGCGATTTGTTTTTCGCCGTGCTTTACACATATGCCCGACGAGGCCACTAAATCGGTTTTTTTGCAAACGATTACACTAGACATTTTTTATCCCACCACCTTTAACTCAGGCTCGCTATTTTTAACTTGTCTTTCAGTTTCATTGGCAGGACGAGGCTGACCTCGCTCGGCTACAAAAATGACATTCTCGTCTCGATCTTTTGAATTCACAAAATGACGAAATCGATGTAATTTATCGCTATCGTTAATGGCCGTTTTCCATTCACATTGATAAGTATCGATTACATGTTGCATTTGCGTTTCAAGCTCTGCACAAATACCAAGGAAATCGTCAATAATCACCGCCTTTAGATAATCAAGCCCACCATCAAGACTCTCTACCCAAGTCGAGGTTCTTTGTAATCGATCGGCCGTGCGAACATAGAACATTAAGAATCGATCTATGTATTTAACTAAGGTCTCAGTATCTAAATCTGTGGCGAACAAATCAGCATGTCTTGGCTTCATGCCGCCGTTACCAGCAACAAACAAGTTCCAGCCTTTTTCGGTGGCGATAACACCGACATCTTTACTTTGAGCTTCAGCGCATTCTCGAGTACAGCCTGATACCGCCATTTTAAATTTATGCGGCGCTCTTAGACCTTTATAGCGGTTTTCTAAATCGATGGCTTGACCAACTGAATCTTGCACACCAAAACGACACCAAGTACTGCCAACACAAGACTTAACGGTTCGAAGTGCTTTAGCATAGGCGTGCCCAGTTTCAAATCCGGCGTCGATAAGCTCACCCCAAATATCCGGCAAGTCATTAAGTTGGGCTCCAAATAAATCGACTCGCTGGCCACCCGTAATTTTTGAATAGAGTTTGTATTTTTTAGCTACTTGGCCAAGTACGATAAGTTGGTCGGGCAATATTTCTCCCGCTGGCACACGGGGCACCACCGAGTACGTTCCGTCTTTTTGCATATTGGCCATAAAGGTGTCGTTAGTGTCTTGCAGTGGTACTAAGTCACTCTCCAACACATGCTCATTCCATAAAGACGCAAAGATTGAAGCGGCGGCGGGTTTACAAATATCACAACCTAAACCTCGGCCGTGCTTTTCAATTAGTTCATCAAAG
This sequence comes from uncultured Gammaproteobacteria bacterium, assembly GCA_964434375.1. GTDB lineage: Bacteria > Pseudomonadota > Gammaproteobacteria > Arenicellales > Arenicellaceae > Arenicella. The sequence goes on from CAYSUU010000035.1 coordinate 11,677, forward strand.
GTCTTAATTTGCGTAGCTTGAATAACCGTCAACATTTCTTGACGGGTAAAGCTAAAGTGTTCGCACATATCGGTGTTTACTTCTAAACCACGTGCATCAAGTTCTGCATCGACCACGTTTTTAAGCAATGCGGCACAACCACCACAGCCACCGCCAGCACCGGTGCACGACTTTACGTCGGCGACACTTAAGCAACCCTCATCAATCGAACAGATCACATCGCCTTTGCTAACATTTAAACAAGAACAAATAGTTGCCGAAGCCGGCAAGCTGTCGGCACCAAGTGAAATCTGCTCACCCGCAGATGGCAAAATCAAATACTCCGGCTCGCCAGGAAGTTCAATGCCGTTAAGAAAGTACTGTAATAAGGTATCGTATTCTTGGGTATCACCTACTAGGGTTGCACCTACTAGTTTTTTACCATCGGCCGAGACGTTAAGCCTTTTATAGACGGCCTCTCGATCATCTTGAAAGACATACGACAAAACACCTTCGCCATGACCTTTTGAGTCGCCAATTGAACCTACACCTACTCCAAGCAATTTTAACTTGGTGCTCATATCAGCACCGGTGAATGCAACAGGCTGCTCTGTTAATTGCGAAATAGCAGCCTCGGCCATACGGTAACCTGGTGCTACTAAACCGAAAATCATATCGCCGAGGGCGGCGCATTCACCAATGGCAAATATATTTTCATCACTGCTTTTACAATGATAGTCAATGGCAATACCCCCGCGTTTCCCTAACTTTAGACCACAGTCTTTAGCAAGTTGGTCATAAGGCCTGATACCTGCCGAAAACACGATCATGTCTGTTTCAAGTTCGCTTTCGTCAGCAAAAGACATCTTTAAGCGATGCTCTGAGCCTGGTGATATTTGTTGTGTGGCTTTTTCAGTATGGACGTGTACGCCTAAGCTCTCGATTTGGCTACGCAGCATAGAACTGCCACCTTCGTCTAGTTGCACACCCATAAGGCCTGGAGCAAATTCAACGACATGCGTTTCCAAACCTAGGTTTTTTAGCGCATTCGCACATTCAAGGCCAAGCAAGCCGCCCCCCACTACAACGCCAACTTTTTTATCCTTAGCCGAAGCTCTAATCTGACCAAGGTCATCAATGGTTCGATATTCAAGGCAATGCGGTAAATCGCTACCCGCAATGGGTGGCACAAATGCATACGAACCCGTAGCTAATATCAACTTGTCATAATCGACAACACGACCACCTTCAGTTTCTACTTTTTTATGCTCTCTGTCGATGCGAGCCACAAAGTCTCCAAAGTATGCGTCAACACCATTTTCTTCATAATACTCACGCGAGGTAAGTGCTAGATCCAAAGGCTCTTTACCATCAAATACCTCAGAAAGATGAACTCGATCATAAGCCGGCCTTGGTTCACCACCAATTACGGTGATGTGGACGATAAGATCCGACTCGAGTAAAGACTTCACATAGTGATGCCCTACCATGCCGTTTCCAATGACTACAATACGCTTTTTTTTCACCTAACTCTCCTAGGATTATGAGTTACTAAAAACTAATTAAACTTGCAGGACATACTTAAAATTTATAACCAGCCCATAACCAAAATCGTTGGGTATCTACTCTATTAAACGCCGAATTCCCAGCTGAATAATCGGAGTACTTAATACCACCACTCACTTTTTTGAAAATTTTTCGGGTATATTGCACACCGACTTCCGAACCTAGATCATCAGCACCGTCTAATGCCTCGTCACTAGAAAAATCTTGATAAACTGCTAGCCATTTTCCACCTTGGAAATTTCCCGATAAACGAAAAGCAAATTCTTCTAGGCCTTGAGCTGGGGTCGCTAAAAACTGGTCTGTCCAACCATTGAATTTATGCAGAGTAGCCAGCGGCGTAGCAAAACCAACGACACCATTATCGGAACCCAATAACTCGTATGAAATTTCTCCTGTGACACCGGCGTAGACAAGGCCGAACTCTAGTTGTAGGTAGTCAGTATCAAAATTTGTACCCGTTTCTTGCTGTGCGAATTCGGCGCCGTAAATGATCTTTGTTCCCTGATAATCACGCCCGCCACGCAAACTTATGCCATAGGTATCCAAACTGGTGTCATTAGCATCAACCTCAAGTAGGTAAGCATAGGCTGTTAATTTTCCAATAGGCGTACCATAAGAAGTATTTAAAATAGTATCACTGCTATCAACATCACCGTCTTCAGCGAAAATTCGATTACGTCTATCCAGATAGGAAAAATTAATATCAAAACCACCGGTTTTATAATTCACCACTAAACCATCAAACGTTTGACGGTCCTGGCGCCAACCAACATGACCAATGAAACGATGACCGTCGAGAGCTAGAACTTGACGGCCTAACTTAGCGGAAAAATTATCATTTTTATATTGAACAAAGGCTTGATCAATTTCGGTCACATCTGGATCGGCAATGACTGAGAACTCACCAACACGATCACCGACCACGGGTACCGCAAAGTCGTCGATTATGGCAAAAACATTCTCCACTTCGATAAGACCCGAAAAGCCTTCATAGCTAGGTGATTTAAGTGCGAGTCGACTCCTTAGCGTTAGGGCATCCGCGTCCGGCAAAGGATTGTCTTGGCTAGCTGACTCATATCGAAGACGAAAGTCACCAGAAAAATATTTATGCTTATTGTCCAACTCTTCAGCAATGCTATTGCCGTATGGCAACAACAATATTAATGCTAATACTTTTAATAACTTTAGGTTTACAGTTTTCATAACACTATATTCGCTCGTTCAAAAAGCCGTTACCTTCGACACTTCGTTGCCTCGATTGTTCAGCCAAAATATTAATCACGCGTCTTCGTTGAGCGCAGCATCTCATGGTCAAAACCCAGCTAACTACTTGCTTGGCTTTGCAATTCTTGTTGTGTCTCTTTCTTAAGCTTTTTTACTTCCTCAAGATCAACAACGCCTTTTTTCTCATAAAGAAAAGACAGAACTTCTTGTCGATATTTATTGAACTGTGGGTCTTTACTTAAAGCCACGCGTTCTCTTGGACGATCTAGATCTATTTCTAGTAATTGACCGACACGAGCCGCTGGACCATTGGACATCATCACAATCTTGTCTGACATCAACACGGCTTCGTCAACATCATGAGTAATTAGCACCACGGTGGTATTCAACTCCTTTTGTATCTGCATCACCGAGTCTTGTAGATTGGCACGAGTCATGGCATCTAATGCGCCGAAAGGCTCATCCATCAACATCACTTTTGGTTGCATGCAAAGACATCGAGCAATACCAACGCGTTGCTTCATACCGCCGGAAATCTCATGCGGCATCTTATCCATGGCGTGCGACATATTGACTAATTCCAAATTGTGTTCGACCCACTCTCGCAACTCGGTCTTGTTCTTTGAGCCTTTAAACACCTGCTTAGCCGCCAGCGCCACGTTGTCGTAAACACTGAGCCAAGGCATAAGTGCATGACTTTGAAATACAACTGCACGATCAGGACCAGGCTCATTCACTTCCTTGCCTTCAAGGATAACTCCGCCACCAGTGGCCTGATAAAGACCGGCGATAATGTTCAAGACCGTCGATTTTCCACAGCCGGAGTGCCCAATAATTGAGACGAATTCCCCTTCTGAAATAGTGAAATCAACATCTTTAAGCGCGAGATACGGGCCATTCCTGGTCGGAAATTCAATAGAAACTTGAGACAGTTGTAAAAATTTTTCTGAATATGCAGACATAGATCTATCCCCTAACGTAACACTGCTTGTTTGTCCCAGCTAAACCAACGCTGGATGATAAGAATTAAGCGATCTAGAAAGAATCCAATGACGCCGATGGTGACCACCGCCACCATAATTCTAGCGAGAGAGTTAGACGAACCATTTTGAAACTCATCCCATACAAATTTTCCAAGACCCGGATTCTGAGAAAGCATTTCAGCGGCGATTAGCACCATCCAACCGGTAGCAAATGACAAACGTAAACCGGTAAACACCATTGGCACCGATGCCGGTAATACAATTTTTCTCACATGAGTTAGTGGCGGTAACTTGATTACACGACTAACATTAATTAAATCCTTATCGACACCAGCGACGCCGACTGCGGTATTGATCAAAGTTGGCCACAAGCAGCACAAGGCTACGGTTAATGCCGAATTTAAAAATGACTTTTCAAACCATGGAGAATCAGATACATAGGTCGCACTAACGACCATAGTAATCAAAGGCAACCAAGCCAAAGGAGATACCGGCTTAAAAATTTGGATCAACGGATTGATTGCTTTATAAAGTGAGTCGTTCAAACCACATAAGATGCCAACAGGAATAGCGATCAATGAGGCAATTAAAAAGCCAAATGAAACCGTTTTGAGACTCGTTAGTATTTGATCAAAGTAAGTTTCCTTGCCGGTGTATTTACGAATCTTAACGCTCGCTTGAGGATCGTTAGCGAGCTTCTTGGCGTTGCGCACTCTTTGACGTTCGTAAAACGCATCAGCCTTATCACGCTCTAGCTTATGCTCATCAAGCAATACCAGCGCCTGATCATATACTTGTGCCGGGCCAGGAAATTGCCCTAAAGAGGTAGTAATATTGCTAGCGCCGCTGTGCCAAATAAGCACAAACACAAGCAAGCCCATTAATGGAAACAATGCAGTGCGGATATCAAAGGAAAACAAAGAAGAGATCCAACGATGGAATCTAATTTCCATTGAACTTTTTGGTTTATCAGATATTTCTAAAGCACTCATTAAGCCAACTCCTAGATAATTCGATTTCGTCAAACACTGACCTAAAGGACGTCGTCCTTAAGACCAATTAGAAACTTCTTCAAGTACTCATTAGGCTTAGTTCCATCATAGGTGATACCGTCGATAAACTCTGTTTGCGGCGGCTTGAAGCCAGTTTCAGTTTCAAACTTTGGGAAATCTGAGGCTTGCATTAATCCTTCTTCAATAAGCTCTTGAGCCGCAATTTGATAAATTTCTGGTTTATAAACGTCAGCGGCTATTTGGTGATACCACTCATCGGTTTGAGGTTCAGAAATTTGACCCCAACGACGCATTTGCGTTAGATACCAAATAGCATCCGAGTAATAAGGATAGGTAGCGTTGTAACGAAAGAAGACATTAAAGTCTGGAACCGAGCGTTTATCACCCTTCTCGTATTCAAAGGTGCCCGTCATTGAATTTGCAATGACTTCGTAATCGGCACCAACGTAGTTACTTTGCGCCAGTATCTTTACGGCCTCGGGTCGATTGGCGTTATTGTTTTCATCCAACCACTTAGCAGCTCGGATCATCGCCTTGACCACGCGCGCTGTTGTATTCGGATACTTCTCAGTGAATTCTTTAGTCATACCAAACACTTTTTCTGGATTGTTTTTCCAGATTTCGTAATCGGTAATAACCGGCACACCAATGCCTTTGAACACCGCTTGCTGATTCCAAGGCTCACCTACGCAATAGCCATAGATGGTGCCAGCTTCAAGTGTGGCCGGCATTTGTGGCGGTGGTGTCACAGATAAAAATGCTTCTGCATCAATGGTGCCTGCGGTATCGCCTTTATGTGGCGCATAAAACCCAGGGTGAATATCACCCGCGGCAAGCCAATAGCGTAATTCGTAGTTGTGGGTAGACACTGGAAAAACCATACCCATTTTGAATGGTTTGCCCTCTTCTTTATAAGCATCAACCACCGGTTTTAGAGCATCAGCTTTAATCGGGTGAACGGGCTTACCATCTTGCACTGGGATATTCTCTTTCATGGCTTCCCAAACTTTATTTGAAACGGTAATTCCATTGCCGTTTAAATCCATGGAAAAAGGAGTGACGATATGAGCTTTAGTACCATAGCCAATGGTGGCGGCCAAAGGCTGCCCCGCTAACATATGTGCGCCATCAAGTGTTCCATCAATGACACCATCAAGTAGCACTTTCCAATTGGCTTGTGCTTCGATAGTTACAAATAAGCCTTCATCTTCAAAGTAGCCTTTTTCATAAGCAATGGCAATCGGCGCCATATCTGTGAGCTTGATAAAACCAAACTTTAATTCATCTTTTTCAGGCTCTCCTAACTCGGCATAAGCTAGCGGCAGTGAAAATAGGCTTACCATCAGAACTAATAAAGACGGTAAACAAGAAAGCTGTCGATGAAACATTTTTTTTAACCTCAGTATTGTCTATTATCGAATAATCGCTGTAAGCGACTCCAAAATATGAAGAACGAGTCTCGTTCAAAATTTGAAGGCTGGCGGAGCCTTTCGATAACAAAACAACGCCGTTGCTGCTTTGCTATATCCTCAGTACTTATCGAATAGCGAGTTGGCTCGATAGAAACTCGACTTACTATTCACAGATACGCATTGGTACTCATAAGTAGTAAAGCAAAAACCGTGCCAATTATTAGTTATTGGGAAATAAAAGACTTTCTAAGGTTGTTGATGCACTGTCGCACTCAAAAAGTGCACGCTTTGTGGCCGCGCATTAAGTTAGGGCATGTTTACTATTAGTAACTAATTGGAGTCGTCATGCGACTCTTCCTCTTCTATGATTTGTAACACTTGTATTATCTGTTCAGCAAAGCTCGCGATTGATTTTCCTTGATCCATAGCAGCGCGACGCATGTGATTGTAAGCATCATTTTCGTTCAAGCCTCGATGCGTCATAATCATACCTTTAGCACGTTCTATCACTTTGCGTTGTTTTAGTTGCTGCTTACTATGATCTAATTCTTCTTTAAGACTTTGTATTTGTTTAAAACGTTCAATGGCAACATCAGCCATGGTTATCAAACGCTTACGATCAAACTCACCAATCCCATAAGAGCTTATTGCACTGTCAAGAATAGCCTGCGTTGAGACTTCACTCTCTTCACCAGCAAGCACAAGAATCGGCAAGGAGGCTTTAGCGTGCAGCGCTTTACAAAAATCTAGATCACTTGCAGTAAGCTGATCTAAGTTCATTACAATAAGATCTATTGATGTTGAGACTTCAAGGTCAGAAGCAAGCGATTGCTTGTTAAATACTTCGACTCGATAGCCATGCTGTTCTAAAAGTTTTCTAGTATTAACGGAACTAGAATCTAATGCAGTAGACATATTAAACGATCATTTAGACTGCCCAATAAAATATGAGACATGTTAAAAATATAAAACCATGCTTTTCTTTCCTTTGAATAAGCAAAAACCGTGCCAGTAATTGCCGATGTCGGCAAAATCATAGAAGCCGACAGGTTAAGTTAAGATAATTGAATAAGTAGATAAATCACAAGCACTATAAGAATGGCCGACAAACCTATCAACTAACTCCATCAACTAACTCCATCAACTAAGCCCTGTCGACACTATAAAACGATCACATATATGAAGACAGAAATATAGAATAAGTATATCGCTTGCTTGCCCATGAAGCTTTAGAAGCTCAAATTGTTAGAACGTTTTCTAACAATGGGTGTCCAGATTAGGTTA
>CAYSUU010000036.1:0-18594 GCA_964434375.1 uncultured Gammaproteobacteria bacterium
CTTACTTTGCTTGTGGTGTGAAAGTGAGCCTTCCTATTAGCCCATCTTAGCAGTGCGCGTTTCCATTCTCAATTTCTCTCTAAGCTATTGATAATATTAACTGTTTTATTTTCAATAGGGTGAAAGTGAGCAGTTAATGTTTGTCAAAATGACCACTTTCACCTCTTTTCTTTGATATACCTGTATATACATACAGTTTCAGGGGGGGTAAAAATAGGCATTGATAGAAAATCTGTAGAGTTTTGTATCGGCTATGAATGACCAGAAAGAGTCTAAGCTTATAAAATTAAAGCAAGAAATAATTTCTTTTATCTTCGTGTCTCGTTCTTTTACTTATTTGACTATTAATTTTACCCAAGAGCACATCCGTCACATCGTCGATCACAGCTTGTCTATTTATATAACCCCAGTGGTCGATAAATTTTTCGCGTTTACTTGCCTTGCCTTTGACTTTAGTCGTATCAACTATAAAAGTCTCTTCATTGAGAATTTTAGTATTTTTAGGGCCACTTCTACCTAGCCGTTTAGAGTTGTCTTTTGTTTTGTCTGAAATCCAAAGAGCATCATCGCTTTGGTTTATGTAAATTGTTGTCCGCTCCCCAATCTCTTGCAATACGGTAAATGGCTGATCTGGTTCAAATCCATCGTATCGCGCATCTGCGTTAAATAATAATACCTCAGAAAATACAGAAAACTTTTGTCTTTGAGATAATGTGCTCAGCATATTGTAGAGAACTTGACAGCCCATCGAATGCGCCGCTAGATGAATTTTTTTATTACAAGGATCATGTTGTTCATAAGCACCAAACGTATCGATAAAAAACCGTCTTAACTTCTCAAATAAACGACCTAACACTATTCCAGTTTCGCGAGCATCGAGTTGGTCATCTTTGTATTTTAAAATCCTTCCGCGAGATGGCCAACTCACATAGACTAAATGCTTAACGCCACTTTTATCACTTAGATAAAGCTCGTTTAGTCTTTTAATGTGGTTTAGATTATCTCTAAATTTATAGTTATAACCATGAATAAAGAAAAGTACGTCTCCGGCATCGACGCAACCCTCAAGATTTGATTTATACAACTTATTAAACATATAAGCAGTACCAGTAAGTCGCGTACTTTTACTAATTGCTACTCCCTCGTAGTCATCATCACTCAAATCGCCTTTAATTACATAGTCATTTTCTTTTAGGTTGTACTCTGCAATTCTAAAATCATGACTAGCTTTCTGTTTGCCGCTTCTTGCATCCTTAAAGCGTAATTTTCCGGATCGGTTTTTAGTAATTTCGCGATTTGAAATTATAAATATAGCCATTTTAGGTCTCCTTTTAAAATCAATTTAAACTAACGATAGCGCAATTTGTTTCCTACATTTAAGGTGCTGACAAGTTAACATCCTAAAGTGTCATTAGAGCACACTGGTTTCACTATGCAACTGCGCTGTTCCATTCAATAAACGTACTTGTCCTAAGATTTAGGTGATTACTTGGCCGCCGAGATTTTGAGAACTGAGTACAGGAATAAGGATGACTGGGTTAATTTACATTCGATTTCAGAACAATTATGGAACCAGCATGGTGGCCCATTGGTTTTGGCTGATTTAGGAAGAATCTATGCTGGAAATCATGTTGTTCCCTCCAAGGCTATACTTAATGGTCAACCGGTGAGAGTATTAGTTCATGCTTATAATGCTGCGGCTGCTGAATACGAATACAGTTCTTTCCATGCAGGAATCCCTAATGAAGCTGCGACGTTCGCTCCTAGATATGAAACAGAGAGTTTTCTTGCGAGGACATCTCAACATCTCTCAGCACAAGAGCAACTGGCTGCAGAACAGTTAGCACGGGAATTGCTGCAAGACAATGAGAATTGTTGTATTCGTCTATTTTAGCGAATCGTTTTTATCTTGATTGTTGATTTCCGGAGTCTGGTCGGTAGCGAAGTTGTTCAATATTGACTTAGTTCTTAGTCAATTCTAGGTCTTGAGCAGGTGTAAAAGCAGCTTGAAAAAAAGCCACTTAGTTTCCTTACTTAGCGGCTTTTTTTAAAACAAATTATTAACTAATTAAAAATCAGCACGAAAGTTCACACCAAAATAACGATCTGCTTCACGCGGGATTTGGAAGCGGAATTGATCCCCCGAATTAGTTGTTACGAAAGAGTCGTCTAATAGGTTTTTAGCAATCAAAGTCACTCGATACTTTTCACTAAAGGTCAAACCAAGACTCAGATCCCACAGCTCATACGACGGCAACAAGCCTTCCGCAGGTAATGGGAAAGGGTTCGCTGCTGGATCAGGGTTTCCACCAGGCAAGAAACTTTCTTGATCATCGACACTGGCGAATGTGGTATTTAAAAAGAATTCTGTTGACTCCGAAACAGGGTAGTTAAAATTCAAGCCTAGTGTGAAATTAAAATCAGGTGAGAATAAAAGGTCTTGGCCACTGAATACGCCGCCTGGGAATTGTGGTAGGCCAGTAGTTGGGTCTATCGGTGAATTAAACCCATCGATTTCAGCGTCGTTAAAGGCGAACGAAGCGGTTAAAGTCAAATATTCATTCACCCCCCAGATACCATCAAGTTCAATTCCTTGGGTAGTGACATCGCCAGCATTAGTTAAGCGCGTAATAGTGACACCGGTGGAGTTATCAAACGCATTAGCTTGGAAGCCAGAGATGTCAGTATCGTAGATCGCAACATTCAGCTGCCAATTATTTTTAGAGAGTTTATAACCAATTTCGAAATGATCAGACTCTTCTGGGCCAATCGGAACTGTATCGTTGACACCTTGATTAAAGAACACGTTAAACGCCGGACCCTTGTAGCCTTGGGCAAAAAGAACATAGGCATTGCCATAGTTTGCATCACTCCCAAATAAAGTGCCTAAGTCACCATTAAGCCCGACACGTACCGAAAAATCGCTCTCGTCGGTATTACCGGAAAAAGCAGGGACATCGACAAAAATTGGGTTGCCAGCTGCATCTAATTCACCGGTAGGCACATTGGTATTTGGAATCGCAAAACCACCTGATGGAAAGCCAAATTGACTGTTCGGTAGGTCGGGCCGTACGCCAACACCTTGACGGCCGAATGGATCATTATTGACTCGGATATTAGTGAATTCGACATCGTCTTCGGTAAAGCGAGCACCGGCAAATAAATTTAAACCTTTAGCGATATCAAGGTCAAAGTTACCGAATACCGCATAGTTATCAAAGTCGACTACGGCAAAGTTGGTTGCTGAAACAATATCGTTGGCATTACAAGTCAAGCCTGGATTCGCATCTAAGATTCCTTGATTTTGGCCACCATTGTTCTGGCAACTAGCGTCACGAGTAAAGTCAGAATCAATTTGCAGATCAAAATAATATGCGCCAATCTGATAATTAACTTTAGAATCCGCCGGGCTTTGAAGTCGAATTTCTTGACTGAATTGTTCATTGGCACGAGTGCCAACATCATGCAGTAAGAACGGCACATCAAATACCCCTAGGTTTGATAAGCCACCGGTTGAAGTAAAATCGCCTTCACGAATTTCGGTATTGGTCCACTCTCGGTATGAGCTAACAAAGGTTAATGTATGACCGCCCAATACTTCGGTATCTATGTTAAGAGAAATAGCATCAAAGTCATTGATTGTTTCTGTTTCAAAATCTTGATCAATGGTACGCGTGTCCAATTGAATATCGGCAACCGGTCGACCACTGCCGTTATCAACGATGCCAGCTCCACCCGGCGCCGCCAGAGAGTCGGCAAAACGACCATTATTGGCGGCTAATGCAGGAATATCAGCGCAGCAATTATCTTCGCTTTCACTGGTCTCAAGTGTCAATAAGGCGTTGAATGTTTCAGAAGGCTGCCAAGCTAATTGTAGTCGAGCGCCTTCGCGGTCATAGCCATTAACGTCATCACCATTAAATTCGTTACGAATAAAACCGTCAAAATCAGATTGGCTAATTGTTAAGCTAGCGGCTAATTGCTCAGTGATCGGTCCAGAAACACGGCCTTTAAATTGAAATTCCTCGTCTTCGAATGCAGACAATGAGACATAACCCGACAATCCTTCGGTATCGGGGCGTTTTGTGATGATATTCACCACTCCTGCTGATGCGTTTTTACCAAACAAGGTGCCTTGCGGACCGCGTAACACTTCCAAACGCTCAACATCATACAAGTCGCCAAATGCTTGGCCTGAACGTCCCAAGACAACGCCGTCGACCACCGTTGCAACACTAGGTTCGGCAGCGTCAGAAAATGAAATTGTTCCTATGCCTCGAATGGTGATTGCCGAGTTGGCATTCGTGCTCCCTTTTCGAAAACTCACTGACGGCACTAAGGTGGTTAAGCTTTCTAAGTTATTACTCGCGAAAGCGCTTTCGATCGTTTGTTCGTTCAATACCGACACGCTAATCGGCACGTCTTGTAATACTTGCTCTCTTTTTTGTGCGGTTACGACGATTTCTTCTAGTAATGAGTCTTGCTGAGAAAAGGCAGGTGAAGTCGTAACTATTGCTGTTATCACGCCATAGATTGCAGCACGAACTCCTATTTGAAAACTATTCTTCATTATTATCTCGCTCTAGTTGGTTAGGGTTACTAGGAGCTATAGCCAAATAATTGTTATCAATACTGCGATAGCAATCAACAGAGTTGACGTCACCCAGCGTCCCCAGTTTAGCGATAGTTGTTCATTAAAACAATATATATCTTATATAAGACATATATTATGTAGGGCTTTACCGTTTGAATTGTTTGTCAATATGAAGCAGGCGTTAGCCGGTCACGACCATGTTGGAACTTAGCGCGACGCTTATACTGTTATTGTTAGTGACGACGATCCCGAGTCGTGCATGGATTGATAGCAGATAGAGAAAAGTGCAGTTGTCATTGAGCCATCCCTTTAAAACTCAGTGCTTAAGGAGCTATTTCGAGTTCTCTATCAAAGGATTAATGTCTAGTTAACTTAATGCGCGTGTCTGCGGTTGTAGCGTTTTAGCGACCAAAAACAAATTAGAACATTGATCACTACAATAACCAGGAGATAGACCCAGAAAGAAGCTGTTAGTCCGTTAACCAAACCAACCGGTGAAAACAGTAAGTACAAGGCAATAATGGCAGCGAGCATTGTTGAGCTGGCAGCCCAGCCATAGCGCCAAGGAGTTAGATCAACTTTAGCCTGATGGGTGAAATGAGCGCCGCTAGGCTTAGGTTGCAGAGCACCGAAGACCAACATTATTGTCACTTCAATACAGAACAAGACCGCATATAAGTGAATAAAATGTAGATCAACATCGATCACAAATTTGATTACGCCGTAAGTAATAACATGAAATATTACCGCGACTTTAGCGCCAATTGCTGGCACATGAGTGGTAAACAAGCCGACAAGTACAATGGCGATCACCGGGATATTATAAAATCCAGTAAAGATACGAATGATTTGCCATAGACCTTGTTCGGCGTATTGCAACATTGGTGCGGCGATGAACGAAAATAGCGCAATAATCACGCTAGCTATCTTGGCGATTTTGATCAACTGAGCATCGCTCATTTCAGACTTAACGAGTGGTTGATATACATCGAGCACAAACAAGGTCGCCGCACTATTAAGTAACGAGTTAAACGAACTGAATACCGCGCCCAGTAAGACGGCTAAAAAGAAGCCCGACAAATATACGGGGAGCACATCTTTTACTAGTTGTGGGTAGGCCAAATCCATTTGCGGCACAACATCGCCAACGGGACCGTATAAGTGAAACGCGATCAAACCTGGTACCATCATCATAAATGGCACAAGCAGCTTAAAATAGCCCGAGAGCAGAACACCTTTTTGTCCTTCTGCTAGGCTGGCCGCGCCAAGTGTTCTTTGAATTACGTACTGATTAGTTCCCCAATAAAATAAATTTGCGAGAATCATGCCGGTAAAAATCGTGCCGAAGGGCACTGGGTCAGACGCGCCGCCAATGGCATTTAACTTGTCAGTATTGCTTGTGGCAATAATGGTTAAACCGGCCATAAAACTACCATCACCGAGCATAATTAAGCCAAGTGTTGGGACTAATATGCCAATGATAAGCAAACCTATTCCGTTGATGGTATCTGACACCACCACCGCTTTGAGGCCACCGAATACCGCATACACTGCGCCAACTAGGCCAATGACTATCACCACAAGAAACACGGACGACTCATTTCCCAAGCCAGTAATTGCCGGTACGTCAAACAATTTAATGACTGCCAGAGAGCCCGAATACAATACTGACGGTATTGTCACGAGCCCGTAGCCAAGCATAAATAGAACTACGGTGATGCGACGTACGCCATCATCGTAGCGGTCTTTTAAAAAGCTAGGCAAGGTAGTAAAAGCACCGGCTAAATAACGCGGTAAAAACACCATAGCCATAATAATGGTGGCAAAGCCGGCGGTGACTTCCCAGGCCATCGCGCTCATATTGTGTTGGTAGGCCGAGCCGTTAAGGCCAGTTAGTTGTTCGGCCGATAGGTTGGTTAGTAACATCGAACCGGCAATGAAGATACCCGTTAAACCACGCCCGGCTAAAAAATAGCCGTCTTTATCATCGACACTGTCCTTGGTTTTCAAGTAAGAGATGACGCCAACCACAGCCATAAAAAAGAGACACGACCCGAGGGTAAATAGAAGCTGTGACGTTTGCATGATTTCTCCTGGTGTTTTTTGTAACGGCGGTTCTTGTTTCTATTGCAGCCGTTCTTTATATAACTGATAAATAGTCATGTATTAGCGTTTCAATAGTCACGCCCTTGTTTGTTATGTTGTTCGTTATGTTGCTTTATGAGTTTGCTGGCCAATATTCTGACACCTCAAACATGCCATTTTGGTTGAGTGGAATATCCTCAGTATTTAATACATCGAGATTCAATGGTATGCGAGTCCCGACACGCGCAAAAGCGGCTATGTCATCGAGCGCCAAAGACTGTTGATAGACTTTAGCACCTGAAAAAATCTCACCCGCCGACGAATTGCGAATATCAAATTGGTACCAGTCGCCTTCGGGCAAATAGAACTCAATAGAGCCCTCAGGGTCGAAACATGGCACCACCAACAAATCATCTCCAAACATAAACTGATTCTCAAAACCCCAAGATTGCTTCTCATGAGGAAAGGCGAGCACCATGGGCCGTTGCACGGGCACCTTGGCCTTAACCGCTTGAGCCATGGTTTGCTGTAGATAAGCCTGCAAACGATAACGCAGGGTAAGTGCTTGCATAACAGCACTATTGGCTGCGTCAGAATATGACCATGGTTCACGGGGGCCAATGCCATGTAAACGATAGTGCGCGGAAAACACCGCCGCTTGCGCCCAGCGCACATACAGTGCGTCATCGCGAGTGTCTTTATAAAAACCACCAACATCAGTGGCATAAAAAGGCGCACCCGAAAGCCCCCAACAAAGACCTCCGCGGATGTTGCCCATCATGCCTTCCCAATCAGCTTGGGGGTCGCCACCCCATTGACTATTAAAGCGTTGACAGCCGGTCCAAGCGACTCGACTAAATAGAAAAGGTCCATTGCTAGAATATTTTTCGGCTGCTTCGTAAACGCAACGGTTATACAAAAAGCCGTAGGCATTGTGCAGCTTATCGCCACTCTCACCATTGTGAGCAACCATATAGTTATCTTCTACTTGCTCACCAAAGTCAGACTTAATCATGTCAACACCCAGTTCGAACAAAGCTTGGTGCGCGTCTCGCCAATACGCGTAGGCATCTGGATGGGTAAAATCAACGATTCCCGATTTAGGCAGCGCTGAGAGCACCTCGCCGAAGGCTTGCTGATCCCAATCGTATTGATAGCTATTGCCAGTACGGCTGTCTTTTAAAAACCAACCGTTGTTATCAAATTTTTTGTAAAGCGGGTGTTTAATTGAGACTAATGGGTATTCCCAAATGCAAATCTTAAAATTCAGTTCTTTAAGCTCATCTAGCACGGATTTTGGGTCTGGCCAACGTGATTTATCCCACTCAAAGGCAAAGCGTGTATCAGTATCCTGCCAAGCACGACCGTCAATGGTGATAGTGTCACAAGGCATGTTACGGTTCCGTACTTCATGTGCAACGGCTAACAATTCGGCAGGGTTTTGGTAATACGCTTTTGATAAAATTACTCCGCCGCTCCAATTGGGAGGCATTGGCGCTGAGCCAGTCAAATCTGTATAAGCTTTAATTAAGCTTAAACCGGCGTTTTCAGTCTCTACCGGCTTAACAAAAATAAACAGGTCTAGATAGTCGTCTTCAACTACCGTGACGTATGAACGCTGAGACCAACTTGCATGGCCAACTGCGTGAATAACAATACTGGGAGTATGACTAAAAAGTCCCCAGCCTTGCGGACTCCACGCAAACGGCGTGTTTTTATAAGATATTTCAGCGTTAACACCTAGCGCATCACAATTATAAGAACGAATTAATTGACCACGTTTATTTAACGAGCCCCATTTTTCTCCTAAACCATAAACAGGCTCGTTGGATTTAAGGTCGAGACTGAAAATCCAGCCTTGATCGGTTTTCGCAAACGGAGGAACTCGATAGCGACGCACAAAGTGCCCATCGGTGGGTGATTGGCTAAGCGTTGAACCATTAGTGTCACGCAATACGAATGCAAAGGGTAAATAGTCAATGGATAGACTTAAGTTTCCGTCACTGATTGTGCAACATCCATCACCAAGCTCGAGCGTCAAGGCATTTGGCGTCGGCTGATTTAGAATCAAACCGTAATCATAGTCACCTTGTGCTGCACTTCTAAGCCGTACTCCAGAAGAAACTAGCTCAACTCGTAGATCTCCTTGTGTGGTGCTTAAGCACACTTGCCTTGGCTCTATCAATACTGCGTCGCGGATAACACTAATAGCCTCGATCTCATTCCAATTAGGAGGTTTGGCTTCTAGAGTTTCAGAAAGTACAACGCGGTGAGGCAAAGTTAATCTCCTAGGGGGTTGAGAGTTTTAGTTACTTGGACTTACCGCTATTTAAGTGAAACGGAGTAAACAAAATTATCAGTACTGCAATAAGCCTGACTCCACTCGGATACGCGCCCATCAATATTAATACTTGCTCGCTCCGTCATCAGTGCCGGGCTATTGGCTTGCAGATTTAAGTGACCCGCGATATCGGCTGGCAAACTAACGGCCTGTAATTCATCTCGAACTTCAACAATGGTGATGTTGTATTTCTCTTGATACAAGGTGTACAAGGAATTAGGCAATTCGCGTTCTTTATCAATACCAGGAAAAATCGCCAGTGGTTGCAACACTCGTTCGAATATTGCCGGTTTGCCATTAATTGAACGCAGACGAGTAACTTGAACAAGTCTTTTTTCATTGTCTAACTCTAATTTTTGGGCCTCACGCCGATTTGCTTTGCGCTTTTTTACATCAATTATTTCAGTCACCGGTATAAGGTCATCACCACCAGCTTCACGATAGCGAAAAAAACGAAACATCGAACTTTCTTGAGTGTGCTCGGAGACATAAGTGCCTTTGCCTTGGCGTCGAATTAATATGTTCTCAGCCACCAATTGGTTCAATGCTTTACGCACCGTTCCTTGGCTTACACCTAACTCGTCAGCTAAAGCAAATTCACTAGGTAACGCAGCCGCTGGCTTCCAGTAGCCGTCTGCTAAGCGCACAATAAGAGTATCGTAGACTTGTTTATACAGGGGTTGAAAATTTGTGCTTAAACTCATTGATATCGATCCTGAATAAGGTAATTGAATCGGCCTTCACTCTCGATCGGGCAGTGCATATTATTTAAAATCAGAGACCTATTATAGAGTCTATAAAAAGTGCATAGATAACTATTGCATATCTATGTCTTATATAAGATATAATAGTGTTTGTTGAGTTTAAACCAAGGGATAAATTTATCCCAGCCTTTCGATCAAATTAAAGCGTGAGGCTAATTTGTAGATTTCGAGTTATATGTTTCAATCAAATACTATTCCCGCTGTTGGCTTCGGTCTTTGGAAAATCGATCCTGCCGATTGTAGCGACCGAGTCTATCAAGCGATTGAGCTTGGTTATCGTCACTTTGACAGTGCTAGCGATTATGGTAATGAAAAAGAAGTTGGTGATGGCTTTCGCCGAGCCTTAGACGAGGGTCTGTGCAAGCGCGAAGAATTATGGGTCACGTCTAAGCTGTGGAATACCTATCACGCACCAGAACATGTACAAGCCGCGCTCGAGAGAACGCTTAGCGATTTACAATTAGATTATTTAGATCTTTATCTGATTCATTTTCCCATTGCACAAGCCTTTGTTGATTTTGATGAACGCTACCCAGCAGGTTGGTTCGCCGATCCCAATGCAAAGAACCCTAGCATGACCTTAGCCAAAGTACCCTTGATTGACACATGGAAGGCCATGGAAGAGCTGGTCGATCATGGTCAAACTCACCGGATTGGCGTGTGCAACTACAACACAGGCTTAATGCATGACTTACTTAGCTATGCGCGCATTAAGCCAGCCATGCTGCAAATTGAGTCGCACCCTTATTTAACCCAAGAAGCGCTACTTCGTCTTTGCGATCTTAACGAAATTCCGGTAACCGCATTCTCTCCCTTAGGGGCTTTGTCGTATGTCGAATTAGATATGGCAGAACAACAAGAATCGGTACTAGAGCAAGCTGTAGTTCTAGCAGCCGCTAACAGACTTGATAAAACGCCCGCACAAATTGTGCTGCGTTGGGGTGTGCAGCGTGGTACGGCGGTGATACCAAAAACCAACAAGGTAGACCGTATGGTAGAGAATGCGGCCTTGTTTGACTTCGAGCTTAACCAGCAAGAAATGGCAGAAATCAGTGGCCTCAATTGTAATCGTCGTTTTAATGACCCAGGGGTATTTTGTGAAGCCGCTTTCAATACTTTTCATCCAATCTATGATTGAGTTAATGCCCCCTTTCAGCAAGGTTTAATTATTAAGGCACCATTTAGGTATTTATAGTCATGATTAATTTTCACGAGACAGACGGCCAGCTTAAGTTCGCTCAAAGCGTGTTCCCAAGTGTTGTCTTAAATGAAGCTGACTTCGATTCAGTTGAAGCCACTAATATCTGGATAAAAGAGAACATCGAGGGATTTGAGGCAGAATTGAATAATAGTGGTGCATTGCTATTTCGCGGTTTTCCTATTAATAGCGCCGAGACCTTTGACGCTTTCTCGGCTGCTTTTGGCTACCCAAACTTCACCTATAAAGAATCACTTTCGAATGCGGTACGAATTAATTTTACGGAACGTGTTTTTACCGCCAACGAAGCACCTAAAGATGTAGAAATTTATCTGCATCACGAAATGGCGCAAACGCCGATCTCGCCCGATAAGCTGTTTTTTTTCTGTAATAGTGCGGCTGATCAAGGCGGCGCAACCCCTATCTGTAGGTCCGACCAGTTGTTTAACGCGCTTGAATCGGAGCTCCCTGAACTCGCCAAAAATTTTGAAAGCAAAGGTTTACGCTACACCACTTACATGCCATCAAAAGATAATGCACAGTCAGGGCAGGGTCGTAGTTGGCTTAGCACTTTAAGCGTTGACTCTAAAGACCAAGCTGAGAAAAGGCTCGCTGAGCTTGGTTATGACTGGGAGTGGCTGAGCACTGGGGACTTGAAAGCAATCACGCCCGTGTTACCCGCAGTATTAGATTTAGACGGTAAAAAAGTATTTTATAACCAATTGGTGGCCGCTTATATGGGGTGGGAGGGCGTTCGAGATAATCCCTCTCTTGCTTTGTCATTTGGTGATGGTTCAGCGATTCCCAAGCAAGGTTTGGAGCGCATTGTAGAGTTATCTAAAAAATTTACTTATGACCTACAGTGGCAAGACGGTGATGTCGTTTTGCTCGACAATAAAATTACCATGCATGGCCGCCGCCCGTATTCCGGTACGCGCAAGCGTCAAGTGCTGGTGGCCTTAGCTGCCTAGCTGGTGTTTAACATTGTCGGACAGCGCCTGGGTAATATTTTGATATTGCCGGAGGTTTTAAGTCTGCACCAAAGTATGGTGCTGAAAAAAATTAGGGATGCGCATTTAGCCAATGCGACAGAGCGCAGGAGAAAAGGTGTTTGACGACAATACAACATTAACGACAGAGGGACTGCAGGCAGTAATAGCGTTCCTTGTTATCGTTGTGCTGCTGTCGTTTTTTTTCTACGCAAACTCGAAAGGCGAAAGAGTCAATATTGGTGAGGCGACAGTGAAACACTGTTATTTTGCAAGAGGTGTCCACTATATAGGTGCTGTGCATTTTGATGATGGTCAAACAAACAGTGTTCAAATGGCTAGCTGTCGAGTGGGTGAAAGAGTCACAGTTTATAAAATCACTGGACTACTAGCTGCAACCTCATATTACGAGGCCTTATAAATTAGCACGCTTAAACAATTTTGCTTTCACCTCGATTATTGCAGTAGTTTAGAAAACTCTTGTATTAAAAATTTTGTATAAGCAACGCCGCCACGGTAACGTGAAAGGTGTGTTGCATCGCTAAACATGTCCGGTGTAATTTCAGTTATATCTTGATGATCTTTTATTGTCACGCCGGTGGTTTTTTCAATTTGATTAATGGCCTTGGCTAATCGTTTTTTGGCTGCGGGTGTGTTGTGAATCCATTTCGAATTCTTAGGCAGCATAACAACTTCTACATTGTCCGAGATAGTTTGAAAGTTCCTTACTAGTTTAATAAAGTGTTCTATGAGTAAGGGTTCGAAGTTTAATTCTTCTATATCAGCACTACTAATGCGGCCTAGACGGAAGTTCTTCATTCTCGCATCGGTGTGTAACACGTCATAGTATTGATTGAAAAGTTCTAGGGTTTGCGCTGAGCGTTCTTCAGGAATAGTGCCACCGCCTTGCCAAGGGTAGCTCCATCGCGCGTCCACATAATTGGGGTAGTCTTTCTCGAAGTGTTCATTAAGTAATTTTTCCAGCCGTTTACGTTCGCTGATAGTGTGCTCATCGTCTTTGAATTCTTGTGGCCGTTGTGGCGGGAAAAGCGCATTAGCATAAAAGCTGGTGATCATTTCAGCTGACACATTATTTCGTATGTACTTGATATTGAATAATCGAGCGCCACGAGTGATGTCGTTCTTAGCGATGTCTAAGAGTTCGTTATTACTCGCTAACATGGTTATAAATGCATCGGCGTTAGGCAGTGCTCTGTTCCAGCGAGTCTTTGTCGCCTGGAATGGGTTGAATTCGATGATTGTTAATTTTAGGCGGCGATCTGACTCAATAAACTGCTCCGCGATTCGCCTTGACAATAGATCTTGGAAATAAGGGTTAAGACCACCGAAACCAAAGTTAAACGAGGTAATTTCTTTTCCTTGCTTGGCTAAAGCGTGGTCGAATTGTCGAGGTGAAAAACCGGCTCCGGTCATCGACGAGCCAAAGAACATAACTAAGTCTTTAGGCTCGGCGGTGATCTTTGGTAATGCGGCTTGGGCTTCGTTAACGCGCCCCATAATGCCTTGCTTATTAATGTTGTTAGCACTCATCAAAAGGTTGATTGAAGCCATTGCCGTCGCCATGCAAAGACCAATGCAAATAAGCGCTTTAAAATAGTTTTTGTGCGATGTCATCATGATTATTCTCCTTAGCTTAAACTAGGCTTAAAATTGGAAGTAAACAAACTCAGTGCTCGGTTCGCCTATAAATAGGCACAGGACTTGACCGATCATCATTAGCGGCCAAAACAACCACGCCCTGCTCACTAGTTTGTCGGCGCTCTTTATTACGTAGAAGTCCATAATATGCATTAATAGAATCCAAACCGCGGTGATAGTAAATATGCTTAAGGCGTGGGTTCCTACGCTAACGCCAGTGTTGAACATGTGTAGATTGATAATGATATTGAACGCTGAATTTATATCCGTTGCTCTAAAAAATACCCAACCAACAAGTATTAGGTAGAAAGTTATAGCCCACTTAATCAGTAATATGATTTTTGTGTTTGAGCGGTTGAAGCGTTCAAACATAGATAGATTCGCTAGCGCATGTGTCGCCGTAATGATTAAGCCATGAAATGCGCCCCAGGCAACAAAGGTCCACGCAGCGCCGTGCCAAAGCCCACCAAGAAGCATGGTTAGAAATACATTTCGAGTTCGGTGATTGTTTCTATTGCCCCCCAAAGAAATATACAGGTAGTCTCGCAACCAAGTAGACAGTGAAATATGCCAGCGACGCCAGAAGTCCACCGGCGATAAGGCAAAATAGGGCACTCTAAAGTTGAGTGGGATACGAAAACCAAGAATCAAAGCGATGCCAATCGCCATGTCGGTATAGCCTGAAAAATCACCGTATATTTGGCCAGCAAAAGCGAGCACCCCAGTCCATAACTCCAGCGTGCTAATTGGGCCCGTTGCATCGAATGCAGTTTGTGCTGGTATGGCTAATAAGTCAGCGCCAGTCTTTTTTATTAAGCCCACCGTGATCAATAAAAAGCCATGTTTTATCGACAGCCATTCAGGCAGAGCAATGTTGTGCATTTGTGGCAGTATTTGCTTGGCTCTGAGAATAGGGCCAGCAACGAGTTGCGGGAAGAATGACAAGGCAGCAACGAACTCTACCAAGCCTCTACGTGGTTTCATGTCACCTCGATAAACATCAATCGTGTAACTCATGCTTTGGAAGGTGTAAAACGATATTCCAACCGGCAGCACCCAAGATAAGGTTTGTAGCGATGCCTTGTAACCAATGGCGGCCAGAAAATCGGCGACAGAGAGTAATACGAAGTCAGCGTATTTAAATAAAGCAAGTAAGCCGAGGTTTAAACATAGAGATACAATTAACCAGCGTTTTTTGTGTGCTTGTTTAGTTGCCTTGAAAATAGCGAGCGCAAGAAAGTAATCCACAATACCGCTGCCCACAAGAAGTGGAATAAAACGATAATTCCAAGCACCATAAAAAACTAAACTGCCTACTAAAATCAAATACACACGCGGGCTTTGTTTTAGAAAGACGAATCCGTAGAAAAGAACGAATATACAAAAAAACCAAAAGAATATCGGGGTGTTAAAAATCATTGTATTGCCTTTCGTTAGGGTGAGTTTGGCTAGCCCAAGTTAAATTGGGGAAAGAAATTACGCAGTGAGTTAGAAGGCTTTAAGTCATGTTATTCAATAGCACCATTAGCCAACAGGTACTCTTTAACTGAGGGGTTCCTTGCTCTGTTTAACGGCGATCTAACTTCGAAGCCGTCTATTGCACCAGTCGTTACCGCTAAGTTGACGTCGGCACCGCGTTCAACAAGTAACTTCGTCATTTCGAGATAACCGCGGCTCGAAGCATTTATCAATGGTGTTTCATCACGTCTGACGATTCCATTGACATTGGCACCTTCATTGATTAATAGATTGGCCAGTTCTATGTTATTGGTTTTTGCCGCGATAATTAGCGGGTTGCCGTCATATATTGATGCCTGGTTCACATCTGCACCTAGGCTGATGAGCTCGCGTACCATGGCGCTATCTCCTCGTCTAACCGCAATCATCAAGGCGGTGCCGTCACCGATAATCGGAGTGTTAATGTTAACCCCGTCTGCCAGTAAGCTGTTGATAGCTTCAAGGTCATTGGCTTTTACTGCCGCAAGTAATTGTTCGCCTTTCCATCTAGAAAGCGTGGAATAAAAGCGCGCGTCATCGGCAGTGTGCTTAATACTTATTTTTGGTGAAAAAGACTGCGCGGCTTGCAATGTGGTAGCACCAAATAATAAGCAAACTAACGCTATTAAACTTAAGCTAGGCACATTGAGGGCCTTGTGTTTTAAAACTTTGTTCACTCGATCGTTAAGCTCTTTCTTTTTACTAAACAAGCTCATCGCCAACACATTCTTCTTCTCGTCTACCATCAGTCTTGCGCAGTCGACTAATGATTGAGCATATTGCTTATTACTCATTTTCGAAGCGGCTCTTAAGTCACATGCTATCTCACGTTCAATATGGATTTTGTTACTTAGGAATCGAATCACAGGGCTCCACCAAAAGATAATTGCGATTAACTCTTGCAGTAAGCTAAACCAATTATCTTTTCGTTGTATATGTGCTTTCTCGTGCAACACAATTGCGATTAGCTGGTCGTCTTGTAATTTGTTGATAACATTCTCTGGTAAAATTATTTTGCTTTTCCAAAGACCAACTACCATCGGCGAGTGAGCTGTGTTTGAAGAATATACGTCTATGTTTAAATCACTGGATAACGGTTTTAGCGGGGTCAGATGTGAGTTAAACAAAGCCTTAGTCTTAATGATAGTGCGTATTGATGCCACGGCTCGCCACACACTGCCAACAAGCCATAGAGCAATTGCCAAACTTAGATAAGTCGAGAAATTAAATACGATTTCACCCGGCAAATGCCAAGAATCGCCCGTCGGCAAAGCGTTTTGTTGACTAGTCAAAACCGGTTTGGTAGCAGGGCTTACTAAATTACCTGTCTCGATTGATGTGGTCGTGTCAGAACCTTGAACTGTTTGCGCGTCGGCCAATAATGTAAACGGTATGACCGTTGATAAAATAAAGGCTGTCATCCATAACCAGCTTTTGGCCTCGGCACTTTGTTGGGTCAGTCTGCTTAACAACAATAGCCCTGCTATCAAAATAACACCAATTACTAGATGGTGAAATGCTAGCGTAGTTAATAGTGTGTATTCGAATATCATTTAGACAAATCCTTTAAACGAAATTACTCGTCGCTCTGGTCAATTTGACGCTGCAGAGATTCTAAATCATCGAGGTCAATATCCGTTTCTTGCATTAAGTGTTGTGCAAGCACCTGTGGAGAGCCGCCAAAAAATTTATTCAGCATCGCCGTTAAAGCGCCTTGGCGCGCTTCTTTTTGCGTGATTTTGGATGAGTAAATAAAGGCCTTACCTTCTTTTCTAAACTCAGCGTAGCCTTTATCCACTAATATTTTACATAGGGTTTGGGTCGTGGTGTAAGCCGTGGGTTTAGTTTTACAAAGGTGGTCTGTTATCTCGCGAACAGATGCCTCTTTGTACTCCCAAAGCACTTCCATGATGCTCTGTTCGCCATCAGTGAGTTGTTTTGATTTATTTCTAGCCATCGGTTTATGCTCGTATTTATACCAACTAATTAATTAGTTTTTAACAATATAGAGAAAAGTAACTTACATATCAACTAATTAATTAGTTTTTATAGCTGGCTGCTAGAAAATTTGCCCTTCAACTACCTACGAGTCATCATCCAGCAAAAGTGTAGTAGCCGGTAGCAAGGTTCCTCTTGTGTCAGAAGGCGGCGGATTAACTGGCGGCGGGTTGTTTGATATAAACCTGAATATGTCTCCGTCAAAGTCAACGATATATAGATTGCCGTTGGCGTCTTCGCCGAACGAGGCTACGTTATTAACGCTGCCAAGGTTTGGTGTTAGCTGGTCGGACCAAAATGTGAGCTGACTGAAGCCGTTGGCACTTGGAACAAGCGACCAAATTCGACCATTGACAAAGTCTGCAAAAAAGTAGTTACCACTTATTTCGCTTACTGGACCACGGTAGCGATAACCACCGGTTACCGAGGTGCCGGCGAAGACACTACCGCTGCGTTGGTATGTATAAATAGGCTCACGATTATTTGATGGGCGCGCACCGCCAACCGATGGCGTTGCGATCTCGCCTTCGCGTAGGCGCCAACCATAGTTTTCGCCACCAGAGCTGCCCGCGGGCTGAAAGTTTATTTCTTCTCTAGCGCCTTGGCCTACGTCGGCAATAAGCAGGTCGCCCGTTTGACGATCAAAACTTGCTCGCCACGGATTACGAAGGCCATAAGCCCAAATTTCCGGTCTAGCGTTTGTGCCATTAACCTCGGTGCCGATAAATGGGTTGGAGTTAGGTATACGATAATTACGGGTATTGTCATTAGGGAAATCATCGCCATTTACATCGATTCGTAAAATTGTTCCTAGCAATGTTGTCAGGTCTTGACCATTGAGTTGAGGGTCGTTGCCACCACCTCCGTCGCCGGATGACATATACAAAAACCCATCTGGCCCAAACCCTATCCAGCCGCCGTTATGATTAGAGGCAAATTGTGGAATGGTGAGCAGCACTTGTGCGCTATTACTATTGGCGCGGTCTGGATTTGTGCTGCGTGTATACCGACGAATTTCTGAATCTCCATCGAGATTAGTTACGCTGACAAAAAACTCGCCATTGCTTGCATAATTAGGGTGAAAGGCTAGACCAAGTAAGCCTCTCTCGCCTTGGCTGCTAATATTACCTACGCGAAGGAATGGCTCGGCTAGCACCGAGTTATTAGCAAGCCGAATAACCCTGATGTTGCCGCTGGCTTTTTCAAGCACAAACAGCCGGCTCGAATCGCCGCTAGGCGCGGTTGCATACAATGGCTGCTCAAATCCTGTGGCAATTCGCTCTAATTGAATCGCCTGAGCTTGCGCAGAAATTAGAGCTAAGCATAGAACGAACGAAACGTATAGTGACAGTATAGTATTTGGCTTCATCAGAATACGTTATCACATAATTAAAAGGGTCAGAGCCGAATTAACACTGCTCACTACTTGGAAGAAAATGGTGGCCAGGGACAGAATCGAACTGCCGACA
>CAYSUU010000037.1:0-18218 GCA_964434375.1 uncultured Gammaproteobacteria bacterium
ATAACAATCGAATTCTCTTCGCATTAGTCGCCTTTGTAAGGATTGTTATCGAGTCACATCTGAAGTATTTAAGTAAGAGACAATGTAAGCGAACAGGATTCTAAGACCATCAAAAATCTATTCATTCAACACCTGTTTTGCAAAAAGACTTCAAATCACAGTAATATCTATACCCAACAATGTTTTTCCCAATTAAAAAGTCTTTTGAAAACATCACTTTCATGATCAATCTTAAGCAATTACTTTCTCCGCTCTTTGGCTTGACGATTGCTTCGGCGAGCCAAGCTCAAAACGATTCAATTGATGATAAGCCTCATCTTTTTGCTGTTCCCACACAAAATGCTTCGCCGTTGTGGGGAGCGATAAATAGCGATGGTTCCTTAGTCATTGAACCCATCTATAAAAAACTTAATGAGTTTGAAGATGATGCCAGCTTGCCCTCACCTGTTCAGGCTGTTAATGGGAAATGGGGATACATTAATCGTCAGGGAGAATTAGTTCATCCAATAAATCTTGATGCGGCCAGATCTTTTTCTGAAGAGCGTTTGGCGCGTTTTAAAAAAAATAAGCAATGGGGTTTTATTAAACCCAATGGAGAATACGCAATAGAGCCTATTTATGATCAAGCAAGCTATTTTTTTAATGGCTATGCAATTGTCACAATAGACCAAGGTTGGTCGGCGATAGACACCACTGGCAAACCTCTGTTTGACCACAGGTTCGAAAGACTAGGAGTCTTTTCTCCTGCTGGCTTGGCAGTGGCGCGTGAAGATAACGACAGTGCTTACGGTTATATAGATATTAAAGGCAACTGGGTGATTAAAGCACAGTTTGACTATGCAACCGGCTTTGGCAAAGCCAATAGAGCCAGTGTTGAGAAAGATGAGAAATGGGGCATCATCGATGAAAAAGGTAATTGGGTCGTCAAACCTACTTATCCCAAGATGGACGAATTTGGTGATGAGGACTTTACCGCTTTTTATACCGATTGGGACAAAGGTGGCTTAATCGATGCCAATGGCCAAATCATTTTTGATCACCGTGAGAAAAGATTCTACGAACCCCGATACGATACTCAATGCAATATCGTCATCACGGAATATTCCAAGCATAAGTTTTATAACTTAAATGGCAAACCTTTAGAGCAATTAAACAGCGGAAACTATCCGCTTATTAGTGGCTTTGACTCTGAATGTACGTCTTTAGCGCTTACCGGCGATGATAATCAGTGGACGCAATTAAAAAGCGATGGCTCACGTAACGACTTGCCGAGTGAAGTACAAGAACCCTACTTTAGCTGGGATGGTGAGAGCACTGAAATAGCTCTAGCATCTGGTGACTTTATACCGGTTATTTTAAAAGACCGAAGCGTTGCCTATTTAAATAGAAACAATGAAATTGCCTTACGCGCCAGTACTGAAGCCTCATCACAAGGCGACACATTAGTTGTAAGTGATCCAAATGGTAAAGAAATTTGGCGCCATAGTTACGATAACAACACTTTAGTCGAGAATAACAAACATCACTTTTTTCTTACTAAAGGTGAACTTGAGTTTGCTTATGAAAAACCAAGTAAAGAAAACATAAGTGCAAAAATTGAACTACTAAAGAAAAAGCCGCCCGCGCCTTTTGAAACTTCTTATGGCGAGGATTTAGACTCTGGTGAAGGAGACAGCTTTGGCGCTGGCATTCGAATCGCTCATGCCACGTATGCACAGTATGATCATGCGTCAAGGTATCATTACGCCATTGACTGGCCAGACTTTACGCCGCAATTTAACGAGGTTAAAAGCATTATAGAGTCTCTACTTGGAAGTGAAGTTGAAGATAACGAAACAATCGAAAACGTATTAGATGAAAACTCGATTTATGGTCACAATCAAGCAAGCTGGTTGATCGATGATTCAATTTTAGTATTACATGACACTTACTATGAAGACGGCGACGTTGATTATTGGGCATCGCTAAACTTAGTGCTATTACCAACAAAAGAGGCAAAAAGCTCGCTGACCAGCTTAGAGACTAGTGAAGCTGAGGCACTTAACTTCTCAGATAAATCAGCAGCTAGTGTGAGCGTTGCCGCAACAGAACTAAGAGATAATTTTCGCTACAATAGTGCCGAAGGCTTGCGTCGGCTGGCGGTTAATGTCATTGATATTGCGCAAAGCGGAGATGCCATTAGCCCAGACGACTATATATGGGCTCAATACGGTCAGCTTGTGGCGGCGTATTATGACGGCGCTGAAGAAATACAAGTTGGTACTGTTGAAGAATATGTTGATGTGGCGTCTGAGACCTTAGACTTTCTCGATAACAACGGCGTTGGTGCAGACCTATTAACAGCCGAAGGTCAAACCCGCCTAACAATATATCGTTATGCCGCCAACGGTGCCGCGTGGGCGTTACGCGAAAGTGACCCTGAGCATGCGCTAAAGTTAATAGAGCGAGCCTTAGACTACGCTCGCCCAGAAGATGCCTATTTGTACCATACACAAGCGCAAGCATTGCTTAACTTAGATCGCCAAGACGATGCTTTTTTGGTGGTAAAAAAAGCACTTGATGAAAACCCATGGGACGAAGACTTTAACGAATTCACCGAAAACAGTGATTATGAAAAGTGGATTAAAAAACAAGGTGGAAAATTCACTGCTTATGACGATATTCCAACTACCAGTAAGCATCTCTCTGAAAATCAAACTATTGCAGTAAATCTTGAAAGTAATAAATTAGCGGTGTATTGGAACGATGAGCTGCATATGTTTGACTTGCAAAGCGGTGAAGCTATCTTCAGTGTTAATACTGACACTTATCAACCGTTTTCAATGGCATTCAATCATGACGGCAGTCAGCTGCTTTCGTCGGGTTGGGATGAGGTTGCCATTTGGGATACTTCTAGTGGCAAAAATAGTAGCAAAAATAGCGGCAAAAAAATTGTCTCTATAAAAAATGAAGAAACCAATAGTCAATGCGCTGGCTTCAGTTCTAAAGAGAAACACTATTTTTATGAAACAGAAGTCTTTGCTAGTAATACTCTAACCGTCTCTGATTTTACAGGTCGCTCTTTGTTGAAACTGGCCATGGGTCATAACTGTAATACATCTGACGATAATCGTTTGCTTGCTGTTAATGGTCTAAGCGACGACGGTCGCGAGCAAATTCAAGTGATTGACTTAGAAAAACACCAAGTAGCCACAACGCTAGTGGGCGAAAAAGCAAGCCCCTATGATAACGACCTATTCTTCGTTCAAGACAATGAGAAGTTATTGGTTCGGGACTTTTCAAACTTTCATCTGTGGGATATCAAAGAAAGTAGAGTTGATAAAACATGGACTACAGACTCGCTAGATGTTGACGAAGTCACTGCGACTAATGATTTTATTTTTGTACTCGATGCTGATCAGTGGGTTGCTAGACTATGGCGCTTTGGCGAAGAGCCTGGTAAGAACATTTCATTGCCAATCCCCGACTACGCCAACGGCAGCGAAAACTATCGCGGCTTCAAAGTAAATAAGGCGCAAACACAATATGTGGTCGCTACTAAAAACAAAGAAGAGAACCTTAGATACATCTTTGTATTTGACTTTAATAGCCACGAAATAATTAAAGAATTCGTTTTTGCCGAGGACTTTGCCGAGCTATTTTTCACCCAAGATGATCAGCACTTGGTTTTAGATAGCTATCCAATTCAAATACTTGATCTCAAATCAGGTGAGATCGTGCAGCGTATTAGTCGACCTCAGTAGATTCCTTGGGTGATTGCGAAACAAAATGAGCTTGCGCGAAATACCACATCGTCAAACTCAATATCGGGCTTCGGCTTCAATAATAGATATATTCAACTTATGTGGTTCTTTTTAAGAGGTACGCCAAATATCATTTAGCTTTATTAAACTTTAATAATTTCAGTAAGAGTTTAAGTCCTCTTCTATAATAACGACGCTTGGTGAGCGGCTTCGTCTCGCTAAGCAATAAGCAGCCTGCACTTCTTTATCCAGTCCATTGAAGGCGGAGGCTGTATGTTGTATTTCATTGCCATGAATATACTGTGATTAACAAATGTCGGATCCGACAAGCACATAAAACTATGTTTAAACCCAGCATCCTTAAGTTCTCGTTTTTGCTTTTTGCATTATTGTCTACCAACTCGGCGTTTGCCGAATTAACTGAGGCAGAACTAGAGTCGCTAAAGACCTTAATCGATAGTGATACCCGTTCAGAGAAAGCGCGCGCGCGAAATAAATATCGCCATCCGTATGAAACTCTGAAATTTTTTGATGTTAAATCAGATCAAACCGTCATTGAAATTTGGCCCGGCGGTCAAGGCGGCTGGTATCGAGGTATTCTTGAGCCCTATCTTGAGGAAAACGGTACTTATATCCCGATTCGCTCTAATAGTTCGTTTCCAAAAAAAGTCGCTAAAGCACCTGACAATAGTGCCGATCGCGTATTGGTTTTTCGAGCGCATGGTTTCATGATTTATAGTAAACCCGCGCAACAGTATTTTGACTCAATCTATAAAATGCTTAAACCTGGTGGTGTGTTCGGTATTGTTGATCACCGCGGTGATGAAGCGATTCCGCAAGACCCTGAAGGCAAGAATGGTTATGTTAACCAGTCACACGTGTTAATGCTTGCTAAAAACGCAGGGTTTGAACTGATCGACAGCAGCGAAATTAACGCCAACCCAGCAGACACTAAAGATTACCCCAAAGGCCTATATTCACTACCACCTTCATTAAGGGGCTCAACGTCTAATTCTGAACTGCGTAAGAAAGTTCTAGCAATTGGTGAAAGTGATCGAATGACTCTAAAATTCCTTAAACCGGAATAAGTAATTAAATCTAACGGGGTGTATATCTGACCAGTTATGCACGCACGAGGCGTTTAAAAACGATGTATTTGGCTTATGTTTGGCGCCAAATAAAAGTTAGTTCAGCTTGCAAGCACCAAAGCACTTGCAAGCTGAACCACATCGTCAATTAAGAGCCCCCGCCACTATCTGACTAGAACTTACCCGTAACCGTTAATAATGCATTGATCGGCGCGCCTACGGTAATATTATTGGCCGTGTGCGAGTTAGGGAAATACAAGGTGTCAGTCAAGTTCTCTACATTCACTTGCACACGTAACTTTTCAGAAACATCGTAATAAGCGGAAGCGTCAAAACGGGTATAGCTTGGTAGCGATGTTGTATTCCCATTATCTGAAAAACTCTCGCCTTGATGAGTTAAGCCTAAACCAAAGCCAAAACTACTCGATACTTGAAAACTATTCCAAACAGAAAAGTTGTCTTCAGGTAATTCTCGCGGATCAAGACCGGTTGGGCCCGATTGGTTAACTTGCTCGCCATCTAAATTGCCGTAGCCCGCGGTTATCGACCAATAATTGGTTAGCTGACCGTTTAATTGAATTTCAAAACCCGAAATTTCAGAATCAACAATCACAAAAGCCCCTACGTCATTATCATCAACCTGGGGTGAGCTTTGTTCATTCTCAAACACCGCCGCTGTGAAGCTAAGACCGCTTGCCAAATCCCACTTAATACCAAACTCCAAATTAGTAAAGGTATCTGGGTCTAGGTCATCGTTATCACCATTAATATTGGCAAACTGTTCACCACTTCTTGGCAAGAACGACTCACTATAACTACCGTAGATAGATACATTTTCAATCGGTTTATAAATAAGACCTAGGCGTGGCGAAATTTCGTCGTCACGACGAGTACGAAAATCATCGGCTGGTACATTAAACACGTCAATATCAAAGCTATCAAATCGTGCACCTAGGACAATATCTAGATTTTCGGATAAGGCGATTTGGTCTTGTACATAAACTGACGCGACTTGAATACTAGTTTGAGTATCATCATTTAAATCAGTAAAACTAACCGTTGTAGGATCACCAGCTGAATTGATACCCGTGCCATTACTAAAACTTAGCGGACGTGACACTGAGAAAAATTCATTGTCATCATTGGTTGTGTCAAACACCGCATTAAAGCGAAACTGATCAGAAGACGTATCAATAAATTCGCCGCCGAACACTAGTGTGTGCCCAACATTACCAGTAAAAAATTCAGACACTACGTTAGCCGATAGAATTAAGTTCTGACGGTCTGTTTCATCAATATAGCCATCCAACTCTACTGCGTTTGTGGCCTCATCAAAGTCAGTAGGAAACAGGTTGGCATAAACCTTGTCGTAATCTCCGTAAAAGGCACTGAAATTACCTTTTATATTATCGCTAAACCGGTGTGTTAGCGCTGCGCGGAATATGTGAGCTTCAAGTGTGGTTTCATTAAAATCAGGGTCGGCAAAGGTAATATCTTCTAACGCCTCATTAGGCCTGCCATTTAAATTTGGAATACCTCGATCAATAAAACGCTCGTGATCGGCATATTCATATGACAAATCTAAAGTGGTTGCCTCGCTTAATTCAAATCGGGCTGTCGGATTAAAACCAATGCGCTCGCCATCAAAGAAATCGCGATGGTTTTCTAAGCTCTCGTAACCAAAATTAAGGCGTACAGATGCTCTGTCGCCCGCTGTGAAATTATGATCAAGCTCAACACCAACACCACCAAAGGTATTAGCGGTTGCTTTGTAGCCCGTAAAAGTTTCACCAATCTGCGCTTTTTTCGTTACTCGATTAAGCACACCACCTGTACCACCTCGGCCGAAAAGTAGCGCGTTTGGACCACGTAGAATTTCTACTTGCTCTAAATTATAAAGCCCACGAAAGTACTGAACATCGTCTCGGTTGCCGTCAATATAAAAATCGGCCGTAGAGCGAACTCCACGAAATACAACCGCGTCGCGGTGACCCTCACCTTGTGAGGTATTGGCACCCGGCGTGTATTCGATGATGTCACCAATGCTACTAATACCCTGCTCGGTAATTTGATCAGAGGTAAAAATAGACAGACTTTGCGGCACATCAATAATTGGGGTTGGTGTTTTAACAGAATTCACTTGATTGTTTGATAGGTATTTACCTTCAACCACCAGTTCTTCTGTCTCCTCGTTTTGCTGTGCGACAACCACATTGTTTAACAATAAAGCGCTAACAAATACTGCTACGGAACTTTTTCTCACCTTACTTTCTCTCTATTTAAATAAAATAACCTAGGACTTGGGTGCACTAGGATTCTTAAACTGGCGAGAGTATATGTAAACGCTATTATGAATGCAAATGATTCTCATTTAAAATAAAAAGAATTAGAGAAGGAAGCCATATCGATAATTAATCAAAAGGTTTGAGCGATAAATAAATCGTATAAATAAAGGTATATCCTTATTTTAGGACCACTTTCATTAACCGCTGATGCCAATCGTCGCTGATGAAAAGCTCCTTTTTAGCACCGGCGGCTAAACCAAGCGGCCGACCCCGTGCGCCTCCAGAGTCGGTATAAGCCCAGTCAATCAGTGTTTCATAAGGCGCGACCGGTAAACCTTGAGAATTCAATTTAAACATAATGGTGCGTCCAGCTTCGGCGCTGCTTGCATGCAGATTGATCAACACCTTATCTTGGTAATAGAGCATGGTTAGCGGCGCAGTATGCGCGGGCAATAATAACCACGGCACTTGATATGGATCACACGAGTCGATAATAGATTGATATGGTGGAGTTTGCTGATTATCGTCATAACAATACGGCCAACCAAAGTGTGGCGCCGAATTGTCTTGCGTAGACGGAATGACATTAAGCTCATCAGCAGGATGATCTTGCCAATCAAGGCCAACGGCCCTTAAGTCAATTTGGTCCCAACCATTATCAGCGACTAATAATTCTGCGGGGTTAGAACTTGATTGTGGATTTACCGCTACCGCTAAAGCGTCGCGTAAGCCGCGCGCTACAATTTTGAAACCGGGTTTTAGTTGATCGTTTTCATCAAAGTCATAGCGGCGAATCAAGGCGGTCGCTTTATCTACTTGCGCAGTATCCGCTTCTTGGCATGGATACTGTACCTGTTTGGAGTTTTCACTTAGCTCGCAATGATCCGTTGCCGACGGCACAGTTAACCAGAGCGATTGCTGACTCAATTCAATCGCAGTTAATTTATGCCAACCCGCGGTGGGAATATTTTCAATAAGAACTTGTCGAGACTCTATTATCTGTTCAACATTCTCTAGGTCTGCACGTATCCGAAACACTTGCGTGGAAGTACTAATGTATACCCAATCGTGGCCATTACGATCGCGCCGATGAGCAACATCGTTCGGGTCTAGTAACTCATCTAATATGGTCTCACGCACAAATCCTTTGCCACTAGGCTGATAGCGATAAAGCTCTCCCTCGGCATAACCACTGCTAAACAAGTCTGTGCCCTTGTCGACTAACCAAAGCTCGTCATTTAGACTGATTAGGTTACGCGGAAAGGATAGATCGTCATCTATCAAGCTAATGCACTTGACTTGAGGGTTGTACGACTCAAGCTCTATCGGTGAGTCACAGTCGCCAGCGCGAGTAGTATGGCTTAAATTCAGGTACAACAGGCTAGCGACCAGCAATGCACCAGCCAAACACACTAATTTAACTATTCGCATTTATCCGGTCTTCAAGTTATTTAAACGCCTGCTCACGAAACCACAGGTTAGTGATCCACTTTTCACCTTTTATGACCGGCATACCACCATGCAAACTTTTAGGGTGTCGTTCAGTGCTGCCTTGGATACAATTTTCGAAGGTCAGAAGGCTACCTTTATTGGGTTCCACCTCGATACCTATGTTGGGGAAATTAGTATTACCACCCTGCTCCACTTCATTCAAATATAAAATGGCGGTGAATATTCGTTGACCCGCTCGATCATAGGCATGCTTGCCGGCCACCGTGTCTAAATCAAAGGTATCGTAATGAGCTCTGTATTCTTGTCCGACCTGGTAACGCACCAGTTGAAAGTTCTCAGCGTTTTCTAATGGCATATCAATTAAATCAGATACAGACTGCGCGACGCCTTTAATAAGGTCGTCTTCGCTTAGGTCTACCCAGCAATGCTGGCTCGTTCTTGAATCCGCAAACTTCGCGCCGCCATCATTATTCATAACCTTAGAACGCTTCAGCTTGGAATCGGCAATAGCAACAAAATGATCACAGACTTCATTGCTTATAAAGTCGCGAATAAATTGTATATGAGGGTCAAGGTGATAGATGTAAGGCGTTTTCACTATGTCTTATACTATTATGTCTTGTATTAATGTAATTACACTAAGCTTGGAGCGCGCCTCAGTATAGCCCAGTGTCTTAAGCTTATAATAGAAGTACTCACGTGGCGAGCTCAGTATTTGTATTAGCAAAACTTAAACGACATGATTCAATACCAGGCAAAATATTCGACCCATAAGTTTTATAAAGAGCTTCCAAGACGTGTTTAAAGCCTTTCGCATAATCGTGCTATTGTTTATTTTAGTAGGCGTTGCCAGCACTATACTTATTCAAAGAAACGTCTCTGCTGACTGGCAAGGCTTGATCGATATTCGCATTATTCCAGTGATTGCCGATAGCAAGCCGCAGACTCTAAATTACGTAAACACATTATCTGAAAAACATTTTAGCGATATCCAGAAGTTTTTAGTAGCACAGGCAAAAAAATACGGTATAAACCTTGAGAACGGTTTAAACATCAAACTAGAACACAGCATCACCGACATACCACCTCAAATCCCCGCGCCTGGTTCGAGCAAGCTTGATATTATTGTATGGTCGTTAAAACTTAAATGGTGGGCATGGACAAACCAATTAGACGATCATCGCGTGCGCCAGATCAGACTTTACGTTCTCTATCAAAGCCCCGAAAAAAACGTGAAACTTGGCCATTCAACAGGTCTACAAAATGGCTTATTGGGTTTGGTA
Organism: uncultured Gammaproteobacteria bacterium; assembly: GCA_964434375.1. Lineage (GTDB taxonomy): Bacteria > Pseudomonadota > Gammaproteobacteria > Arenicellales > Arenicellaceae > Arenicella. The sequence continues at coordinate 9,852 of CAYSUU010000037.1, forward strand.
AACGCTAGAGCACGCAGAGACCAAAGTACATTGCACCAGCTTGTTATTACTCACGAGTTATTGCATATATTTGGAGCACACGATAAATACAAGTTAGGTGACGGCACACCGTCTTATCCCTTTGGCTATGCAAATCCTACTAAGAGACCGCTGTTTCCCCAATCGAAAGCTGAAATAATGGGGCGTTCGATACCACTCAGCGAAACTAAGTCTGAGGTCGCTACGAAATTACGCCAGACCGTTATCGGCGAAACCACTGCAAAAGAAATTGGCTGGTTGAGCAATAATTAACAACGTCCACCACAAACATATGCTCTACGGGCTAGAGCCAGCCGTTTTCGCGTGCAAGCCTAGATGCTTCAACCCGATTGCTTGCGCCGAATTTTCGGGTCGCTTGCGCCAGATAATTTCTAATAGCACCGGCCCTATCCAATTAAGGGCTTAACGATTTGGCCGATGCACTAATTCAATGCGATTGCCACTCGGCTCTCGGATCATCATATGTTTTGCTGGACCGCCATAAGACAGTTCAGGGCTAAACTCAATGACGACGCCTTCAAACTCTTTAACCGTCTCATACAAAGCGTCTAAGGCTTCGAAACTGCTTACTCTTATGGCTAAATGGTGCAAGCCAACATTGCGCTTACGGTCAAAGGCAACTGGTTCATCACTGGTTTGCCAAAGCGTCAGACTCATCTGACCATTATTTAGGAAAGCGGCAGGATATTCTTGATCGCGCCCTGCCACTTTAAAGCCAAGAGCTTCAACAAAAAAGTCCGTTGACGCCTCTAAATTGGAAACAGACAAAGCAATGTGGTCCATACCACCTACTGCCTGTTCATCAGCATTAACCGGCGAGACAATAAGGGCGACAAAGAGAGTCAGTGCTATATAAATAGGTTTCATATTAAATATCAATTTCAGGTTAGGTGTTTTACGTGAGCTTGGTCTATTGACCGAGCTAGTTAATCGCTTATCACAATTAATTAGCTGGCTTTAGAGCTCTAAACCAATAAGCTACTATGCCAGTAAAGAAAAATAGAAAGGCACAACAATATAAGCGGTGATAGCCAAGGCTAACAAGATTCGCACATAAATTGTCTTAAAACGACGAAAAAGCAGAATTGACATTAACACGCCCAATGCGGCTTCAAAAACCGAAAAAAAATGTCCGTGATATCGATGATCCCAATAGCTAATCGGTGATTGAAAGCGCCAATCGCTTAAAGGCCAAAAGTGCGGGTGCGCGTCGCTAGCATGTACCGGAAAATCACCTAGCAAATGAATAATCGCCGCCAATGCAAAAAGCCCTAAGGCAGACCCAGCAAAGATAGATTTATAACTTGCAAATTTTCTTGAAACTGACGAAGCGCCTACAAAATCGTGATCTTTTATTAGATAGAGCAACACACAAAAGAACAATACTAGGCAATATAAAGGCAGAGAATTAGCGACCGCCGTCAACGTCAACATAGGCTCTGAAAAGTAAATTTCAGACCATAACTGTTGCGCACTCCAATCTTTAAACTTGGATACCAAAACCAGAGCGAAAATAGCGGCGTCTGGCGCAAAGCTCCCCAACAATATGGCCCAATTATGAGACAAACGACGCTCAGGCTTAGCCAGTAAAGTCGCTGCCATCAAAGCATGGGTTTGTGTCATCATAAATTACAATGCGCCCGATATAAATTTATCCGAAAGTTCATGCTAGCATCTTAAAATTACGGACAAGCTGCGGGTCCGTTTATCCGGCGGCATCTCCTTCTCCAAATGCGCTTTCTACAGCAACGAAGTAATCGGGGTCTTCGACCACGTTCACTTCAACCATATCGCCGGCCTTTTTGAACAGCTTTTTACACTCTGGACTTAAATGGATAAGATGCAGGGTTCGGTTGTTACGTCGATAACGTTCGGCGAGCGCGTCAATCGCTTCAATGCCTGAGTGGTCAGCGACTCTTGAGTCTGCAAAGTCGATGATCACATCATTATTATCATCGCGCGGCGTAAATTGCTCGGAGAAGGACGCGGTTGAACCAAAGAATAATGGGCCATGTACAGTATAGTAGTGTGATCCATAGCGGTTTTCTCTTTTCTCTACTTTTACTTCTTTGGCGTGATTCCAAGCAAATACTAATGCCGAGATTATTACACCGACGATGACAGCAATGGCTAAGTCGGTGAATACGGTGACCGCCGATACTGTAATTAGCACAAAGGCGTCTTGCTTAGGAATACGACGAATGATGCGAAAGCTAGACCACTCGAATGTGCCAATCACAACGATGAACATAACACCGACTAAGGCGGCGATAGGAATCTGCTCGATTAGACTCGAAGCAACTAGGATAAATAATCCTAGAAACACAGCGGCGCTGATACCTGAAGTGCGCCCTCGCCCGCCTGAATTTACGTTAATCATACTTTGACCGATCATAGCGCAACCACCCATGCCTCCGAAAAGACCAGTAACGGTATTGGCAACACCTTGACCAAAGCATTCTTTATTACCATTGCCACGAGTCTCTGTAATCTCGTCAATTAATCGCAGGGTAAGTAACGATTCTATTAGACCAATCGCGGCGAGGATAATGGCGTAAGGAAAAATAATGCCTAGTGTTTCAAGGTTAAATGGCACGCTCGGAATATGAAAATCGGGTAGGCCACCTTTGATTGAGGCAATGTCACCAACCACTTTTGTGTCTAGACCAAAACCAATGACCGCGAGCGACACTACCACAATCGCCGCCAATGAGCTTGGCACGGCTTTTGTGAGTTTAGGAAGATATTGAATAATAGCCATGGTAATCAGTACAAGGCCGAGCATTAGAGTCAATGCTGGCGTTGGAAGCCATGCCACATCAATAATACTACCTTCTAAGAACGTGCCTACCGCCCAACCTACTTGATCTGGCGTGCCGAACTGCCCAAGCTGAGCGAGAAAAATGACAATCGCCAAACCATTGACAAAGCCAAGCATAACGGGGTGTGGGACTAAGCGAATAAAACGCGCGATTCTTAAGGCCCCTGCCAGTATTTGCAGCACTCCCATGAGAACCACGGTGGCAAATAAATACTGCACCCCATGGTCTGCAACTAAGGCCACCATAACCACCGCGAGTGCACCTGTGGCACCAGAGATCATTCCAGGTCGACCGCCCATTACAGCAGTAATTAGGCCAACCAATGCCGCTGCGTAAAGCCCGACTAAAGGTTCAACACCGGCAATTAAGGCGAAGGCGACGGCTTCTGGCACAAGCGCTAGGGCGACTGTTAAACCCGACAATATGTCATTTTTTAAATTGGCTCGGCGCGCCGCTGTTATTTCAAACATAACTTTCCACGTAGGGTATCCGCTACTGCATTCAGGCGCGAAGTCTATTAGCGTGCTTGACTTAATACAACGCTAAAAAGTGCTTATATTGTAAGTTTTCTATTCCTTTAGGGTGTTTAGCCGTTTTGGAGTTTCAGCACAAGCCACTTTTAAAGAATGGGGATAAGTTATCGTCTATTAACGAGACGAACGAGCCTTATTACACTCTTTGATTCGTTTACATTGAGCGTTTTCGGGCAAGGTTCACGACATACATAGTGCTATAAATTCCGCCAATCACATAACCAAGTATCACGGTCTCAAATATTTCAGGCGTACCTGCTAGGTAATTGACCGTCCATGAGCCTGAAAATACAATCGCGCAACAAACCAAAACCGTGACAAAACAAGCAAACGTTTTTGAACTTAGAAACCTAGTTGCAAGCCTATACATCCCTTCAAGCAGCATGGTCATGCTAAATGTCAATGCGAAACTATAGCTACCTTGCACAATACCAGCCTTCACACCGGCGTCCATACCATGATGCTGGTTTACGCTATAAGCCCAAGCACCATAGAACAGAAATCCCATCATAGCCGAGAACGCACTGCGTTGAGCAGCGTTAAGCTGATTAAATAAAGTAAGTGGATTTACAGGGGTCACTTTGGGATTTTGCATGAATTTTGTTCGCGAGCCTAATGATACTTTTTTAAGTAACAAAATACGTCACTATCTGCATCAATTAAGTAATTCGGTTTGTATCTATCATTATTGCGAATTCTACGCTATAGACTTCAGTAAACTAGGCTTAAAATAGACTACTAAATCAATCCGAAACTACATTTCAGAGCTTAAGACCTTAAAGCACCGCAAACTATGACCGAAGAAGTAAAAGTAATCGACTCGCAAGTAGCCGGTATTATTCTATGCGGTGGCGCTGGTGCGCGTATGGGTGGCGTAGATAAAGGCTTGCAGCACTATAAAGGCATACCTCTGGTGGAGCATTTAATCACCAGTTTAAAACCGCAAACTTCGAGCTTAATTGTAAGCGCGAATAGAAATATACAACATTACCAAAATTTTGATGTTAAAGGTCTTTGTGTTATTCAAGACAAGCATTCTAGCTATCAGGGCCCTCTTGCAGGAATAAGCGCAGCACTGGAATACTTACTTAATAATAATCTCGCTAACTACGCGGTAATAGGCAGTTGTGATACTCCGCTGTTGCCGAATAATTATGTAGCTCGCTTGCTTGATAAGATTGGCGAGAATAGCGTTGCGGCAGCGCATGATGGTGCTCGCCGGCAGAACTTACATTGCTTAATTCAGCGCCGTGCTTGGCAAGATGTTATTGATTATTTTGAAAGTGGCGAGCGCGCGGTTTGGCAGTGGCAAAATCAGCATAAGGTTGTAGAAGTGGATTTTAGCGACCAAGCAAGAGCTTTTAGCAACATCAATAGCTTTAACGACTTAGCCAAACTGCCTTAAACTAAGCCGCCCTAAAAGTATTCAAATTAGCCCAACTAAAGCCCTAGATAAATTCTGTCTGTATTAGACGATGTTATTGCCCTATCTCCCAATTACCAATATCAGCATTAGCTCCTTCACCACCTGACTGGCCGTCAGCACCAAAACTCCATAAATCAAAACCGTTTGTATTATTATTGCCTGGGAATGCGTATTGATACTGATTGTTCCATGGGTCCTTTGGTAAACTATTCAAATAACCTGTCCAAGTGCTCTTTCCTGGGTTAGATACCAAGGCTTGTAAGCCTTCTGAACTCGATGGATAAACAAAATTATCCAATCTGTATAGCTGTAATTGGTTTGTAATCGTCGAAATATCAGCTTCGGCTTTGATTACAGCCGCTTGCTCTCTTTTACCTAGGACATTAGGTAATATCACGGCTGACAATAAACCAATGATAATAACGACCACCATGATTTCTATCAAAGTGAAACCTGTTTGTTTGGAATATATTTTCGGTATTTTGTTTAACTTTTTCATATTTTTAAGTTCCTTATCGTTTAGAACGCCTAAAACGAAATATTATTCTGTAATTCAATCATAGGTAGTAAAATTGACAAAACTATAATGAGAACCATCACTGCCATAAGCAAAATCATGAGCGGACCAAGCAGGCTCACCATCATCCCAATACGTGTTTGCATTTCAGTTTCCGTCGCACTAGCAGCTTTATCGAGCATATGCCCTAGCCGACCGGAATTTTCGCCACTTGAAACCATATGAACCAATAATGGCGGAAAATTGCCATTACGCGCGAGCGCACGGCCAATAGACACACCTTGAGCGACTTCTTCAGTGGCAAATTCTAAGTCTTTTTGTAATAGACGGTTGTTCATCACGCCTTCGCTGGCTCGCATAGACGCTAATATGGGCACACCTGAGCCAACCATAATAGAAAGCGTGCGTGACATACGTGCTGAATCAATATTTTGCACCATTTTTCGAACACCTATCATTTTCAGATAAGCTGTATGCAACCACAAACGCGGACCGTCTTTATTAAATACGGTGCGAATGCCAATAATGAGAAGCGCAAGAACAACGCCCAGGTAAATACCATAGGCGACCATAAAATCTGAGATAGCAATCACAATTTTTGTAAGTAAAGGTAATTCTAGATTAGAGTCTTGATAAACGCTGACCACCTTTGGTACGACAACGGTGACCAAAATCACCAAAATAATGCCGCATAAAACAAACAAAAATATTGGATAAGCCACGGCTTGACGAATTTTTTGCTGCATGGTGTAGCTGTCTTCTAGATAATCAGCAAGACGTTCCATCACGCTATCAAGGGTTCCTGATTGTTCACCCGCTGAAATCGAGGCTCGATAGATTTCAGGAAAACTATTAGGGTGCAAAGCAATCGAGTCAGACAAAGAATAACCCTCGGTAACAAGGGATCGAATATCACTGATGATCGACTTAATTTTACGCCCTTCTGATTGTTTAATAACCGCGCTCAGCGTTTCTTCAATCGTCATACCGGACTCAAGTAGAGTGGCCATTTGACGAGTGATAATCGACAATTCATTAGTGCCAATTTTCATGCGGCGCGCACCGCTGACCTTACCATCGCCGGTTTTACTAGCTAGCGCGCTTTCTGATGTAGATTTAACTTCTAAGGGTATTAAACCCTGCGCACGTAGTTCGTCTCTTACTTGTTTTTGATGGTCGCCAGTGACTATCCCTTTTACGGTTTTGCCTTTTGCGTCTAACGCCTGATATTCAAATGCAGCCATAACTGTAAATTAACCCTCTAAGACTGGGTTACCCTAAATACTTCATCAACCGTAGTTTCACCCTGCTTGACCCTGTCAAAACCATTTTGCATAAGACCTTTAGAACTTTTACGGGCTTCATTAGACAGCGCATCTTCAGACGCCTGATCATGAATAAGTTTACGAATGCCTTCGTTAATTTCAACCAATTCATAAATACCTAATCGGCCTTGATAACCAATATGATCGCATTCAACACAACCTTTGGCTCGATATACATCGGTCGACTCGCCTTGTGTGAAACCTAGTAACTCTCTCTGGGTCTCATCTGGCTCATAGCTTTGTTTGCAATGCGGGCATAATTTTCTAACTAAACGCTGTGCAAGTACGCCGACCAAACTGGATGCAATTAAAAACGGCTCTACACCCATGTCGACCAAACGAGTCACCGCGCCAACCGCTGTATTAGTATGTAGGGTCGAGAGCACTAGGTGACCAGTTAAACTCGCCTGTACTGAAATTTCCGCGGTTTCAAGGTCACGAATCTCACCAACCAGCACAACGTCAGGATCTTGGCGCAAAATAGAGCGTAATCCGCCAGCAAATGTAAGGCCAATTTTGGCATTAATCTGTGTTTGGCCCACGCCATCTAAATCGTATTCGACCGGGTCTTCCACGGTAAGAATATTCAAGCGCTTCCTATCCAGTCTGTTCAAGCCTGAATACAAGGTTGTTGTTTTACCCGAACCAGTTGGCCCGGTAACTAACAAAATGCCATTGGGCTTATTAATAAGTGTTTCAAAGATACTGAGGATATTGTTCGGCATGCCCAGCGTTTCTAAATTCAAGCGCGCACTTTGTTTATCAAGTAAACGCAACACCACGCGCTCGCCATGTTGAGTTGGCAAAGTTGAGACCCGCACATCGACCGGGTGTTCAGCAACTCGTAAGGACATGCGACCATCTTGCGGCAAGCGTTTCTCAGCAATATCAAGCTTTGACATTACCTTAATCCGTGACACTAGAGCGCCATGCAGCTCGCGTCGCGGTGATAAAACATCACGCAGCACGCCATCAACGCGAAAACGCACGATTGATTCTTCTTCAAAGGCTTCGACATGTATATCAGACGCATTTTCGCGAATAGCCTGTGTCAGCAAGGCATTGATCAAACGAATTATTGGCGCGTTATCATCGGCCTCTAATAGATCGGTGGTTTGCGGCATTTCATCTGCAAGCCGCTCCAAATCCATCTCATCGCCCATGTCATCCATGAGTTGCGTAGCTTGGCTACCGCCCTTGTCGTAAATTGCACGCAATCGGGTGTCGAACTCGGTTGAACCCAACCGTTCAATTATGAAATTAGTATTTAAGCTACGTTTAAGCTCAGACAGAACAACAATTTTGGGTATATCGGCACACAAGACAACAACCGAACCATCGTCCTTCGACTCCACTAAAATATTATGCTTTTTAGCAAACGAATACGGTACCACAGCCTTATCAGATACCTCTACATCAGCATCTTGCCCGCCCTCTTGTTGACTCTCTATCTGATCATCAACCGTCTTATTGTCTATCGCTGGCTCATTCATCGCCGTTTATCAACACCTTTGAACTGCCTTCAAATTTTGGTAACTCAACGGGCTCAAGATTATCAATATCAGTAGCAAGATTACTATCGAGCAATTCAGGTTCTTGACTTATAGGCTCAACTACATCACTTTGTTGAATCGTTTCAGGCTCATTAGACTCATTAGACTCATTAGACTCATTAGACTCATTAGACTCATTAGACTCATTAGAC
>CAYSUU010000038.1:0-16321 GCA_964434375.1 uncultured Gammaproteobacteria bacterium
AAATGGCGGAGCGGACGGGACTCGAACCCGCGACCCCCGGCGTGACAGGCCGGTATTCTAACCAACTGAACTACCGCTCCGCATTTTAAACTCTTTATCCACTTTTATAAGCCCTTGGTCTTTTATTAGTTTTATATACAAAGCTAATAAAATTAAAAAGAGCTCTCGTCTTTTAATTAGTTTTTAAAAAAACCTAATTAAACTATAAAAGTGGTGGGCGCTAGTGGACTTGAACCACTGACCCTCGCCTTGTAAGGGCGATGCTCTACCAACTGAGCTAAGCGCCCAAATCGCTTTGGCTTATTTTTTTGCGACTTATTCGCTTGAAAAAAACATGCCTTGGCTTAAATTTGGATGGCGATAATACCAGAAGAAATGACGCTTGCAAGTAGCTTTTAAAAAAAAATAGCTACTTGCTTCTAATCACTCATCGCTTCTGGAAATTTCGACTCGCGCAGACTAAAACTAATTAGTTGAGTGCGTCCTTAAGACCTTTACCAGCTTTAAATTTTGCTTGGTTAGACGCAGCAATTTTAATCGTCTCGCCGGTACGAGGGTTACGGCCATCACGAGCCGCACGACGGCTTACTGAGAATGTACCAAAGCCAACAAATGTTACTGGGTCGCCTTTTTTCAAAGAACCAGTGATCCCTTCTAGTACTGCATCGACTGCATCTCCAGCGGCTGATTTTGAAATGTCTGCTTTCGAAGCTACTAAGTCGATCAATTCTGATTTATTCACAATTATTTCCTCTAATTAGGTTTTTACTAGTTTAAATTGGGGTATACAACCAAAATACTTGGCTTGATGATTCAATCAAACGATTAATCAGTGTGTCCGTCGAACTAACATTCCAACTAATGGTTCGAACAAACACTTTAAGCTCATAAACACTAATTTTATGAGCTTAATCAAAACAAAAATTTGGTCTTGAAATAACGGGTGGAAAAAAATCCTCTTATATAAAGTGTGTTTTCTATAACCCATTTTTTTGCCGGGGAACTATGCAGTCAATCCTACTCCGCCGACTGATGAAACATTCATCCTGCAGCATCGAATTTTATTTATTAGTTAAGCTCGTTGCTGCATGCGTATCATCATCCTTTTATTTAAAAAATACAATATTGACACCCGTGTTTTTTTCTGAAAAGCCAACGCGGGCGCGGCTTTACACGATTTTACAATCAAAAATTATTGAAAGTCTAAGTTAACAGTGTGTCCAATCATATTGATTTTAAAGAGGTTCACATTTTGTCTAAAATGAAACCTCTTAAAATTAATGTCTATGCTGAGTTTCTGAAATTTTTGCCTTTTTATCATTCGCATCGACTTCTTTTGCTTTACTGTCCTGCCTTTCTAGACCTAAAGGCATTTCTACCAGTGCAATCTCAAGAACTTGATCAATCCATTTAACGGGAAAAATAGTCAGACCATCTTTAATTTCGTCTGAAACTTCGACCAAATCCTTTTCATTTTCATGCGGGATGATCACTGTTTTGATAGCTCCTCGATGAGCAGCTAGTAGCTTTTCTTTGAGTCCACCAATTGGTAATACTTCACCTCGCAAAGTGATCTCCCCCGTCATGGCCACGTCAGATCTTACCGCGATACCGGTCGCCGCAGATATCAAGGCGGTGCACATGCCGATCCCTGCACTTGGACCATCTTTTGGAGTTGCACCTTCAGGCACATGAATATGAAAATCATGCTCAGCAAAATAATCCTTCGCAATACCCAAAGCAGAAGCTCTTGATCGCACAACAGTAACCGCAGCTTGGATAGACTCCTGCATAACATCACCGAGCTTTCCGGTATAGGTTTGCTTACCCTTACCAGATATCACTGCGGATTCAATCGACAACAATTCTCCACCAACAGATGTCCAGGCTAGACCCGTTACTAAGCCGATGCGATCCTCTTCTTCGGCAAGACCAAAACTAAACTTACGCACTCCAAGATATTCATCAATACCCTCAGAACTTACTTCAACTTGGCTTAGTTCACCATCAAGCACTAATTTTTTTGTAACTTTACGACAAATTTTGGCAATCTCTCGCTCTAAACCTCGCACTCCAGCTTCGCGTGTGTAGTAACGAATAATATCGAGAATGGCAGAGTCATCGATGCTTATTTCAGTATCGCGTAAGCCATTATTCTTCTTTTGCTTATCGACTAAGTATCGTCGCGCTATATTTAGTTTTTCGTGCTCGGTATAGCCTTCTAAGCGAATTACTTCCATGCGGTCTAATAGTGGGCCCGGAATATTCAAACTATTAGCGGTGGCGACGAACATAACTTCTGATAGATCATAATCTACTTCGAGATAATGGTCTGCAAAGCTTGAATTTTGCTCAGGGTCAAGCACTTCGAGCATTGCCGAAGCTGGATCACCTCGGAAATCAGCAGCCATCTTATCTATTTCGTCGAGTAAAAACAAAGGATTACGCGTCTTCACCTTCGACATATTTTGCACAATCTTGCCTGGCATAGAACCTATGTAGGTACGCCTATGCCCGCGTATTTCAGCTTCATCCCTAACCCCACCTAATGACATACGAATAAACTTACGATTTGTAGCCTTAGCTATTGATTTGCCGAGAGACGTTTTACCCACACCTGGAGGCCCTACTAAACACAATATGGGACCTTTCATTTTCTTCAGGCGCTGCTGTACAGCAAGATACTCAAGTATACGCTCTTTGACTTTCTCAAGCCCATAGTGATCGTCGTCAAGAATGGCTTGAGCATCTTGGATATCGCTGCGCACGCGCGAGCGCTTCTTCCAGGGAACTTGAACTACCCAATCAATATAATTACGCACGACCGCCGCCTCAGCGGACATCGGCGACATCATCTTTAATTTCTTAAGCTCAGCGTCAACCTTTTCTTTGGCTTCTTTGCTCATCCCGGCTTCATCGACTTTGAGCTTTAGCTCTTCGAGCTCGCTTTGCCCATCCTCAGAATCGCCAAGCTCATTCTGAATGGCTTTCATTTGTTCATTCAAATAGTACTCGCGCTGACTCTTCTCCATCTGTTTTTTAACTCGACCCCGTATCTTTCTTTCTACGCGGTGCATATCAAGCTCAGATTGAATAAAAGACAACACATGATCCAAGCGTTCGCTCAATTCATCAGTTTCAAGCAGGTACTGATTATCCTCAAGTTTTAACTCAATAAAACCGGCCACCGTATCAACCAGCCGATCTAGAGTTTCAATACTATTAAGTTGCGCCATTGCTTCTGCCGCAACTTTAGAGCTTATCTTGCTATAATTTTCAAATTCTTCTAAAACTGTCCGCCTCGCTACCTCGACCTCATTTTCATCCATGGGCACGGTCTCTATTGGGGATGCCATCACGAAATAGCACGCCTCCTCAAACACCTTATCAAGCTGAATACGGTTTTTGCCTTCAACCAATACCTTGACAGTGCCATCGGGTAATTTAAGTAATTGCAGTATTTGAGCGAGCACGCCCACTTGATAAATTTGATCAAGGTCTGGGTCTTCATTACTTGCATCGTGTTGCGCAACTAACGCAATTTGCTTTTTATTTTCCATCGCAAATTCTAAGGCTGCGATCGATTTTTCGCGCCCTACAAACAAGGAAATGACCATGTGCGGGAACACCACAACATCACGCAGTGGTAGTAACGGAAAAGAAGATGAGTAATCAACTACTGGTGATTCGTCTGACATATGTACTCTTATGTTTATTGCCATCATCAAAAGCGAGAGCAATATAAATTGAATTAAATAAAACGCTTAAGAAGGCCCTAAAAGCCATAACGTTAATATTTTAGTATGGGTGCGAGCCTATAAAATTCAAGTCATAATTACATATTAAACCGAACCACAGGCGGGCTACAGTATATCTACAACAAATTTAAACAAAGCTAAGCGCGACCAATTAAGCTCGCACCTATTTAGAACATTAAGCGGACTTCTCTGCCGTCTCGGATTCCTCATAAATATACAAGGGACGAGCACCTTCAGTAATGGTACTGGCATCTACGGATACCTTTTGAACGCCCTCTTTTGAAGGAAGTTCATACATAGTTTCAAGTAATGAGTTTTCTAATATTGAGCGGAGTCCGCGCGCGCCTGTTTTTCGATCCATTGCGCGCTTAGCGACTTCTCGCAGTGCGTCCTCACGAATCTCTAATTCAATACCATCAAGCTTAAGAAGCCTCTGATATTGTTTAACCAAAGCATTTTTCGGCTGGGTCAAAATAGTCATCAAAGCATCTTCGTCCAACTCTTCCAGTTTAGCTATGATTGGCAAACGCCCAATAAACTCAGGAATCAGGCCATAGCGAACTAAGTCTTCTGGCTCTAACTTTTTAAGCAACTCAGAGACAAATGGATTATCAGTTTTGCTGTGCACCTGAGCGCCGAAGCCGATACCGCCCTTCTCAGAACGGTCTCGAATAATCTGATCTAGACCTGCAAACGCGCCACCACAAATAAACAATATGTTACGCGTATCTACTTGCAAGAATTCTTGTTGAGGATGTTTACGCCCACCTTGTGGCGGAACTGAAGCGGTGGTCCCTTCTATCAGCTTTAGCAAGGCCTGTTGAACACCTTCACCGGACACATCACGTGTAATGGATGGATTATCAGCTTTGCGCGAAATTTTATCGATTTCATCAATATAAACGATGCCTATCTCTGCTTTTTCGACATCGTATTCACATTTTTGCAGTAATTTTTGAATAATATTTTCGACGTCTTCACCCACATATCCGGCTTCGGTAAGGGTAGTTGCATCGGCAATAGTAAAAGGCACATCTAATTGACGCGCTAAAGTTTCAGCCAGTAAGGTCTTACCTGAACCGGTTGGACCAATTAATAAAATATTACTTTTGGCAATATCGGCGTCGTCTTCAGACTGTTGACCACGAATACGTTTGTAATGGTTATACACCGCAACTGACAACACTTTCTTTGCATCTTCCTGAGCAATGACATAATCGTTAAGGCCTGCATGAATCTCTGATGGGATCGGAAAAACATCCGCTTCAGCGCTGGTTACCACATCGTCAATTGTTTCTTCACGAATAATGTCTTCGCATAAATCAACACATTCATCGCAAATGAACACAGAAGGCCCTGCAATCAATTTGCGCACCTCGTGTTGGCTTTTTCCGCAAAAAGAACAATAAAGTAGCTTGTTGTCTTCGTCGTTCTTGTGGTCGTCACTCATAATCGGCCTTTATGCTAAATGGCTCAGCGCTTAAGCCAAGCTTCCTAAATCTTGATGATTTTAAAATTGTACCCTATTAAACGACCAACTTTAAACGTAAATACTCACAGTTTGATCGTCAAATTTTTGGATTTGTTGTTTATAAGCCTTCGGTTAAGGCACTTTTGCGCGCTGCACCCACAGTGCTTCCTTCCATTCATTAGGCGCTAACTCATCATGGTCTATCTATGTAATTTAAGAAAATTTTAAGGCTGACCAGCTTACACGTCATTATAAAAAACACATTAAGACAATAACGCCTATCTCTACAAGCTCCTGTAACTCTCCTGCCTAGATCAAAAACAGATAAGTGCTTGCAGCTAAAAATTCTCCAAATACAGATCCTTTAAGCTAGGCTGGCCGCTCGGTAATCACATCATCGACCAAACCATAGTCTTTTGCTTCCTTCGCGGTCATAAAATTGTCACGCTCAGTGTCACTTTGAACTTTTTTAAGCTTTTGCCCAGTATGCTTAGCAAGAATTTCATTCATCTCTTCGCGAATCCGCAGAATTTCTTTTGCATGAATGTCGATATCAGTGGCTTGACCTTGATAACCACCTAAAGGCTGATGAATCATAATTCGAGCATAAGGCAGTGCATAGCGCCCGCCTTCAGCACCCGCCGCTAATAATAGCGCGCCCATACTTGCCGCTTGACCAATACACACCGTATTAACCTTAGGCTTAATAAACTGCATAGTGTCGTAAATAGCCATCCCTGCAGTAATAGAACCACCAGGGCTATTAATGTACAAACTAATTTCTTTGTCCGGATTTTCGGACTCCAAGAACAACAATTGAGCGACAATCAGGTTGGCCATATTGTCTTCGACTTGCCCCACTAAAAAGATGACCCGTTCTTTTAAAAGGCGCGAATAAATGTCGTATGCTCGCTCGCCACGGCCACTAGACTCAACAACCATAGGAACAAGACCACCAGCTGCAGACGGTGAAGTCGCCGATGCGGCCACATCAGAAGGTTGAATAAATCCAAATTTATTGTTCATGTCGTTGGTTCCAAATTTAAACTAAAAGCAGTAACGGTAGTAAGATCTTAACTATATAGATCTCATTCAAGGCCTTTTCAAGTTACAAATCAGCCGTAATCCCTAGGAATATATACTATTGCATATTAAGCAGGTCTACCGCGTCAATTTTTTCGACTTCCACATCGGCCTTTTCAAGCAATAGATCTACCACCTGCTCTTCAAGCACGATTGATTGCACTTGAGCCAAAGCTTCTTGGTTGGTTTTATAGTATTCAATGAACTCGCTTGGGTCTTCATAAGAAGATGCCATTTTTTCTATGCGTTCATTAACCCGACTTTCATCTGGTTTTAGCTCATGATTTTTAATCACTTCCATCATTAACAAGCCTAAAGCGACGCGCTTTTCAGCTTGCGGCTTCATAGTTTCAAACTCTGGCGCTGGGAAATTAGCTAATAACTTTTCATCAATGCCTTGCATTAACATTTGATTTTTTTGCTCTTCGACCATTCTGCCCGCTTCTTCTTGAACCATTTTTAGAGGCATTTCTGTATCGTTTTGCTCTAGCAAGGCGTCAAAAGCACGTTGGCGCATATTGGAACTTAATTGGTTTTCTAGATTAGTTTCGAGATTGCTTCTCACTTCACTTAGCAGGTCATCCTTAGCGCCACTTTCGACGCCAAAACCTTTAATAAAATCTTCATCAACTTCTGGCAACACTGCTTCAGAAACAGTTTTAGCTTGAATATTGAAAACCGCGGTCTTACCGCCTAATTCTTCGTTGTAATCATCAGGGAAAACAACTTCTATGTCTTTGCTCTCACCGCCTTTCATGCCTTTTACACCTGCCTCAAAATCAGGCAGCATTTGTCCCTCGCCAAGAACCATTGGGTAGTCGCTGGCTTTTCCACCTTCGAACTCTTCGCCATCAACTGTGCCAACAAAGTCGATTAACACTCGATCGCCTTTTTTCGATTTTCGCTTAAGTTCTTTCCAAGTGAGTTGCTGCTTGCGCATGTTGTCGATCACTCGCTCAACATCGGCATCGCTCACTTCACTCTCTGGCTTTTTAATTTTTACGCCATCTAAGTCGAGTTTTTCGAACTCAGGGTATACATCAAAACTGGCAACATAAGAAAAGTCTTTACCTTTCTCTACCGGTGCTTCCGGCACGATATCTGGCTGAACTGCTGGGGTTACCTTTTGCGCCTCTAGCGCCTCATAAAGGCTATTCTGGATTAACTCACCCAACACATCATTAGTTGCCGCGCCACGATATTGCTGTTCAACAATTTTCATTGGCACTTTACCGGGACGAAACCCCTGTATTTTAACGCGCTTAGAAAGCTTCTTTAAGCGCGCCTGTACAGCGGTTTCAATTTTGTCAGCCGGAACAACAACATTTAGTTTACGACCGATGGCACTGGTTTTTTCAACAGAGGCTTGCATGGACAACCTTCAGAATTTAAAGAATTTATAGTAATGAACGTCAAACTAAAGAGTCAAAACGCCCGAATTTTCAGGGGCGCGATTCTACCACCTTGCACGCACAAGTGAAAACGCTTAATCGAGGAAAAAAGACAGAGAAATGCCAGGCAAGAGCAAAGCTAGCCTGCTACAAGCGGTTTACGCTCTATTTTGAAGGGAAAATAAGGCGAAATACAGACCCAAATGCTTGAGCCATAGGAGATTAGGGACGCAAAGGATATCGATTTTTGAAAATCAACTAACACATCAATCATAAAAAATGGTGCGAGAGGAGAGACTCGAACTCTCACGCCGTAAGACACTGGAACCTAAATCCAGCGCGTCTACCAATTCCGCCACTCTCGCATTCAATTTTTTATGTTTGTCTCTTCTCGATCGAGAATAAACGAAATGGGGTGACTGATGGGGCTCGAACCCACGACCACCGGAATCACAATCCAGGGCTCTACCAACTGAGCTACAGTCACCATATCAGCGTTTTGTTAGCAATTTAGCGCAACAACTTATCACTTTCTAAGCATCGGTTATGGCGCGCCCGACAGGACTTGAACCTGTAACCTACGGCTTAGAAGGCCGTTGCTCTATCCAGTTGAGCTACGGGCGCTCAACGTAACACTGCTAACAAACCAACACAACAAAGTGGTCGGGGTGGAGGGATTCGAACCCCCGACCCTCTGGTCCCAAACCAGATGCGCTACCAGACTGCGCTACACCCCGACTCGGCAAACTCAAGTGATTCGTTAAACTTACGTTTAAACTGGGAATAAATCACTTTCACCGTCTAAATTGTCGAGGCGCGACTATACTGATTGACATAAAATCCGTCAACGAAAAACGACAAAAATAAGTGAATTTACTGCGCTTGAAAAACTAATTGCAGACCTTATTAAAACCGCATTAGAACAACAACCTTAATTTCTAAGATCCATGAGCAAACCACAAACCCATTCATTTCAGACTGAAATCAGCCAACTGCTTGATCTAATGATCAATTCTTTGTATTCACAAAAAGAAATTTTCTTACGTGAACTCATTTCAAACAGCAGCGACGCCATCGACAAAAGACGCTTTGAAGCACTTACCGATTCAGCACTACTCAGTGACGAGGAAGAGTTAGCAGTAACCATCCATAGCGATAAAGATGCCAACACACTTACCATAAGCGATAATGGCATTGGCATGAGCGCCGAAGAAGTGGTTGAAAATATTGGCACGATAGCGCGCTCTGGCACTAAAAAGTTTATGCAAGCCTTGTCACAGAATAAGGAAGACAGTGAAGGCGTCGATCTTATCGGTCAATTTGGTGTAGGTTTTTACTCGGTATTTATGGTGGCTGATAAAGTCACACTAACAACTCGCAAAGCGGGCACTGAGGAAGGCTCATTGTGGGAGTCAGACGGCAAGGGCGAATACACATTAGCGTCGCTTGACGATGCCGTAGTGGGAACTCAAATCACCTTGCACTTACGTGAGGATGCTAAGGAGTACCTAGATGATTTTCGTTTAAAGCACGTTATCAATAAATATTCTGAGCACATTTCTCTGCCAATCAAAATGCTAGCACCGCCAGCCACTGATGAAGAAGGTAAAGAAATCGAAGGTGCAGAGCGTGAACTAGAAACAGTCAATAAAGGAACGGCGCTTTGGGCACGTCCGAAAAATGAGATTGAAGAAGATGAATATAATAATTTTTATCAGACTTTAAGCTACGACACAGAACCACCGCTATCTACCCTTCACCACAAAGTAGAAGGAAATATGGAATACACCTCCTTATTGTTTATTCCAAGCAAAGCGCCCTTTGATTTATGGAACCGAGATAGCCGTAAAGGTATTAAACTCTATGTGCGCCGTGTATTCATAATGGACGAAGCTGATGCCCTTATGCCGAACTATTTGCGCTTCGTGAAAGGCATTATCGACTCACAAGATTTACCTCTTAACGTATCACGCGAGATTCTACAAAGTGATCGAGATATTGGCAAAATCAAAGCACGCGCCGTCAAGCGAGTCTTAGACGAACTGGCTCGCATTGCCAAAAATGATCCGCAAACCTATCAAAATTTTTGGGGTGAATTCGGTCAGGTAATTAAAGAAGGCGTAGTCGAAGACATGCCCAACAAAGACAAAATCACACCCCTTTTGCGATTCGCATCCAACCATAATGATAACGATGAGAAAAATGTATCGCTAGACGACTACATTGCGCGAATGCCAGAAGACCAAGACTCTATTTACTACATCACCGCTGAGACTTATCAGGCGGCCAAGGGTTCACCGCATTTAGAGATGTTCAGCAAAAAAGGCACCGAAGTTCTATTACTCACTGATCCAGTGGATGAATGGTTAGTGTCGAGCATGTTTGAATATCAAGAAAAACCGTTGAAGTCGGTAAGTAAAGGGGATCTAAAATTATCAGAAGACGAAAAGCAAGCTCAAGATGAGCAAAAAGAGGCGTTCTCGGATGTAACAAGTTCGCTCCAAAATGCACTATCTGAAGTCGTTAAAGAGGTTCGCTTGACGCATCGCTTGACCGAGTCGCCAGCGTGCCTTGTAGCTGACGAAAGTGATCCTGGCGCTAACCTCGAACGCATTATGAAAGCCATGGGCCAAGATGCGCCGACGACCAAGCCTATTTTAGAAGTTAATCCAGATCATGATCTTATCAAACAGCTCGACCCGAATTCAGATCAGTTTTCTGATTGGGCGCAAGTTTTGTTTAATCAAGCGGCTTTAAGTGAAGGTGCGCAAATCAAAGATCCTGCCAACTATGTGAAGTTAGTAAACCGACTATTGGTGTCTTAAGTCTTAATTTGGGTTTTCATAAAGGCGGCTCGGTAGTCTACTAGCCGCCTTTTTAGTGCCTGTTTTATAAGCTGTTCACGTCTCTAGACTAATAAAACGATTATTTACTATATCTTTCTTTACTGAGTGGGCATCAAACACTTCCCCATTCATGACAATATAAACCCCGGCTGGTAAAACCTGTACCGCCGCTATGGCGCCCCCTAGATTTAGTAGAGCGTCTGTTTCTTTGAACACGGCAGGCTGTAAAGCTCCGGTTAGCACTATTGTTTTATCCGTTTGCTCACCTAGCGACTGAGCCGTATCTGTCATGGTATCAGTACCATGCGTGATAATAATTTTTTTCTGCTCGCAGTTTTCTACCGCATGCTTAATCAGAGCACGGTCATCGTTGTCCATATCCAAGCTGTCTTTAGCCATCAAAGAAGTCAATTTGATGTCTAAATGAATCGGCATTTGCTGAAGAATTTTTGCCAAAGCAGGAGCTCCTATTTCATAGTTACTATTGGCATCGAAGTAAATTTTGTCGATGGTACCGCCAACGCAAATGGCTCTAATTTGATTATTCATTATTCCAAAATATTAATGGTGTTATATCGGTAGCTTAGCACCTAAATTCTACAACACTCTACAACTTCAATGACATACAAGTACTATTTGGATCTTCGAAATAGTCAGCAAATGGCGCACATTGCTTAAACCCAAAAGCCCGATATAAACGCCGTGCCGGAATAAATACACCCATAGAACCGGTTTCTAAACTTAGTTGTTCATAATTGCGTATACGGCCTTCATCCACAATCTTATTTAACAGAGCACGAGCTACCCCTTTTCGCAGATATTCATCTTTTGTTTTCATCGATTTTATTTCACCATGAACAGAACTCAACTCTTTTAAAGCACCACAACCGGCAAAATTCTGCCCTATCCAGGCACTCCAAAATTGAATCTCAGGGCGACGCAAATCGCCAGCTTTTAAAGCATGCACACTCTCCGGTGGCGAGTGCTTAAGCATCTCTTGTCTGTGCTGATTTAATAACTCAAGGATATTATTGCCAGTAAGCTCATCTATTCTAACTACAACTTTTGTCATCACATCCTAAACTATGAGTGGTGTTCATTGGTGGTATACATCGTTTTAATTCCCTCATAAGCATCAAACAATGCTTGATGTGCCGATCTTGAAAAAGTGTCAGCCCTAGTATCGTATTGTGTTATCCAATCAAGCAACATTGTGAGGTTGGCATCTTGAGCTTGTTTCGATTCATATTTATGCGGCTCCCACGGACGACGCTTGGCATTGGCTATACAGGCGTCTACAGGGAGATTCAGGAATACAAGCTCGGTTGCTTTCGGCACAACAATCTCTATTAAATCGGTATAACAACCTTCAATAACCCAAGCATCATTTTCAGCTAAGAAAACACCTATTTCCTCTTTAGATTCTGAAATAGGCTTTCTAAGCGGCGGCGTGGTCGCTTGCCAGGCTATTAAATCGAGGTCAAAATGCGCCAGCGATTCAGCACTAGATAGTTTTTTTGCCAAGGTCGATTTACCGGCGGCTGAATTTCCAAATATAACGACTTTCTTCATTTACACTTATACTCTCGCTGGCCTTTATGAATTTAGGCGTCTGATGAAATAATCAAATCGGCAACGTCATGCATCGTAGATGCGTAAATTTTTGGCTTCTTATACAAGGGGTTATACACTGCTCCAGCACGATCTATATACGCTGCGTGTAAACCGGCACAAATTGCTCCATGCGTATCCCAATCATGACAAGCAACCAATCGAAGATCACAGGCTTGTCGTCCAAGCCTGTGCGATGCGAGTTGATAAGCTTCTCGGCTTGGCTTGAATGTTGCCGCTTCTTCCACAGAAATAAGATCTTCGAAATAATCACTTAAGCCGGAATTTTGAATTTGTTTGGTAATTAAACCAAGTGATGAATTGGATAAAGCAACGATTTGGAAACCTGCAGCGCGCAACTTTAATAAAGCCGGCACAATGTCTGAATGTGGCTTTAGACTTGCAAAGACTTGCAATATGTCGGCAATGGTTTGTTCCGATAAATTCACTCTTAAGCGCGCTGCTAGAGTTTCCAGAGATATCTTAGCTAAATTAGCAAAGTTTGTTTTAACGCCAGTTACCACCGATACCGTAGAGGCATGCAATACCATGGCGAACCACGTATCAGTTAAATGCTCATGACCAAACGTCGCTGCAAAACTTGTTCTTAGCGACTGCAGACTTAAAACAGTTTCATTTATATCAAACAATATTACTTTCTGTTTCAACAATGTGCTCCAATAAAAATCAGGGGAAGATCTATCTAACGTTCAAAATCAAAGACTATCAAACTCTTCGTCAACCGATATCTTGACGTAGCTACTCGATAAAATGTTTATGGTTGTTACTCGTATACATTACTTTCTTACCGCTATAGCCATCATGAAGGACATCAATGCAAGTAACGCCTGCATGATGGTGCCTAACAACCTACCCTTTTTTCATTATTTATCTCTAACCACTTATCTCTAACTACTAAGCAACACGCAAGTCATTAACAACCAGCAAGCCCCGATCTAGTCTCAAAAAAACTAACTTCTTGCGAGGCGGAGAATGACACCATTTCAGCGAAATATTGGCGTGTATCGCATTCAATCGTAGTTGTATAACTTTTAAGTTCTAGGCTACCGCGCTTGCTAATAAACGATTTTTGCTCAGCCAGCGCTTTGCGCCACTCAAAATCTAAAAACAAAAGTTCCTTCACCCTTTCAGTATTAATAAGCTCAATTTTTGTAGCAGCCCTGGCATAAAAGCCACTTGCCACTGCAGGAAATAAACTAGGGTCGTCTGGAATAAAGGAGATACTTCGAACTGAATTTTCTTCGTTTTCGTCTAAAACGATCTCAAACACAATCTCACCCCTTGCTTGTTGTCTACCTGCGAACGAGGTTGAATAGGTCACGGGGTCGATAGACGCCAATTTAAATGATCCGCTAAAATCGCTAAACACCTGAGATTTCTCAGCGCTGGCCAATACTATTGTTGGGAATATAAGAAACAAAAACGAAATAAATTTCATAGGCAATATAAATCAAGGTCTAGTTATCGAGATACAGCATAGGCGTCTTTGGTAAGGGAGTAAACCAGGGAACACGTATACCAGATTCACGTAGCGCGCGGCCTACCCAAGAGTTACACGTATTGAATAGATGGTATCGTCCTTGCGCATCAAAAAATGCATCGTTATTCCAATAAGCGTAACCGTGTATTTGAACATATTCGCCATTTACTCCTTTAGCGAATGAACGATCTATGAAATTTGAAAGTTTCTGATATTGCTTTTGCGTTATCGTCACAGCCACTTTATCCAAGTAATGCTCAGGTCGCATAAACGAAACATGCATAGAACTTTGAGAAGGTAGAAACAAAGCATTTAAACCAACCGACAACTTTAAATCTTCCCAAGTTTCAGTTTCCAAAAAGAAACCTCGATCGCCCCAGCCAAAAGCTAGGTGACTTGCCTTAGAAATATCTCCCTTGAAGAGCGTATTGCTAAAAGCAGTCTGCCAATCAAGGGAGTCAGTCGTTATAGGCACAATAATGTCAGCGTGCACGGCACTAGAGGTAAGATAAATTGTCACGCCATCCTTCGCTGTGACAAATTCATTATTAATTGGAATAAGCCCGACAAGCGAAACGCCAAAATAAAAAAATATTGCTACGACTACCCACCTAAAAATACGGATACCAAAGAGTATGCTTGTCTTTAAAAGGCGTTTAATCATCATCCTAATTTTAATTCAATTTTATAGACAAATAGGCTCGCCCGAGCGTCAGTTAAGTGCCCAAGTGGCCGCATTGATGTCTGCCATGATGTTATCAGAGTTATGGTGTTGATAAGTATTGATCTATATATAAGTAAAACCTAATATTAGCTTAGGCTAAATTTGGAGATTCAAGTGGATTTTAAGAAGGCGTTTGGCGCTGAGGTTCGAGAAGTTGATGAAAGAACGCGCGATGGAAAGGCGACCCGCGTGGTTAGTGCGTCACGAATCTACCAAACAGATCAGTCAAACCTGTGGGGTGCACTGACCAATGTGAAGCGGATATCTAATTGGTTTGCGCCGGTCTCAGGCGAGCTATATCAGGGCGGACGATATCAAATAGAGGGCAATGCCGGTGGCACCATCACGCGGTGTGAGGAACCTCTGGCATTGGATTTGACTTGGGAACTCGGCGCTAGTGTCAGCTGGGTTACCGTTAGGCTGGAAACTCAAGCAACTGGCACTTGTTTAATACTCAAACATGAAATGCTGAAGGACAAGACCAGCGAGGCGCATTGGAAAAAGTATGGCCCTGGAGCAACCGGAGTTGGCTGGGATCTGTCCTTTTTTGGGCTGGGCATTCATATTTGCAACGATGGTGAACAATTAGAACGCGAAGCCAATTTAAGCTGGATGATGTCTGATGCTGGAAAAGACTTTATGCGAGACAGCGCTGAAGCTTGGAGCAAAGCTCATATCAGCTCGGGAGAGAACGAGAAAATTGCCCAAGCGATGACAGCTAGAACAGCTGCATTTTATACAGGCGAAGGCTGACGCATTTAAAGACATAAATTCATGGTTGGATTTAATGAAGACACTTTGGTCTCAGCCCTTTGAAGCGCTCTCGACCGAAATAGATCGGGGTAAACGCCGTGAGCACGAATGACTGTTGTCAGTTGCGAGAGACGCTCAGACTACTAAGCTCTAAATTGACTTAAACGGCCCCGTTTCCGTTCACAAGCGTCACCCTTTGTTTACATAACTTCCTGTTCCTTTTTCAATATCCCTTACATCAGCGCCGATCACCGTAACTGCCGGAAATATTTCAGTAAGCGTCTTCACTAAAGCTGTGGTGAGTTCTAATTTTTGTTGGACTGTTCTGCCCTCTAAAATACTCGCAAAAACGTGTACAAATTCTTTTTGCACACCACCCACGTGAACATGCTCAAAGGTGTTTAATCTAACCTGTATATTTTTTTCACTAAATAGCCCCGTTGAATTTGCGGCGGCGTGAACTTTATGAAGAATATCTTCGCTATTTTGATTCGATACGATGCTTGCTGAGCAATCTACTACGAAATGAGGCATAGGAGCTTTCTGTTACTTGAATAATGTCTGGCGTCGATTTAATCGACACTAGATGGAACGAATAGGTTGGGTATATTAGGAAGTTTTAGCTGCTTTGTCATTAGGGGTGTTCCGAGGATTTGTGTTTGGTGCGCATGGAAGGATTGTTCGACGCATCCATGCGCCTCATCCCTTCGGGATAAGCCTTCGGCTGTCTAAAATCGCTCCAAGGCTTTTTCTGCTCGTATCATCCTGATACTCACCGCTACGCGGCCGGTCTGCGACCGTCCAATTTTGTTCCAGACTATTCTGCTCGTATCATCCTGATACTCACCGCTATGCGGCCGGTCTGCGACCGTCCAATTTTGTTCCAGACAAAATTGTCGAAGTGGGGCCTATTCATAATTTCATACACAACAAACAAAAATCCCCCGCCATCTACGATGACGAGGGATTTGTGTTTGGCGCGCATGGAAGGATTCGAACCTCCGACCGCCTGGTTCGTAGCCAGGTACTCTATCCAGCTGAGCTACATGCGCGTAACTCTTTCTACTTCAATACTTCTCGCGAGCCCGACGAGTCGGTACTCTATTATTCGCCTCGTCGTGAGGCTCACCCCTTCGGGCTGCCTTGAGCAGTTCAAAATCGCTCCAGGCGATTTTGTTTTCGC
>CAYSUU010000039.1:0-2842 GCA_964434375.1 uncultured Gammaproteobacteria bacterium
ATATCAGCTTTTATCTAAGTTGTATTCGTTATAAGGTCAAAGACAAAAATTATAGGGTGGCTGATTTAATTGATATGCGCAATTTGTTAGCGATACTATGTCTTTAATCTTGGGTCTTTACTAGATTTAAAATGGGGATGAAATATGCAAGATGTAAATAGTAAATTATTAAATGACATTACTGGTTTCGAGATTGGTTCGGATAATGATGCATTAACGTTCACCGATCGCTTATGTCGGGAAAATAAATGGAGTATGCCTTTTGCAAGACGTTGCCTTGAAGAGTATAAAAAATTTATTTACCTTGCTGCAGTTTCAGAGACGCCGGTCACGCCTTCAGACGAAATTGATCAAGTCTGGCATTTACATTTGACCTACACACAGTCTTATTGGATTGATCTATGTCAATCAATTTTAGAAAAGCCTTTGCATCATGGGCCCACAAAAGGTGGTAGCAATGAGTCGAATAAATACAAATCTCAGTATCGACTAACGTTGGATAAGTACACCGAGGTATTTAAAGAAAACCCTCCTCAAGACATATGGCCAGATTGTCAAAAGCGTTTTCGTGATGCCGACAAGTTTGTTCGCTTGAACTCGGCTGATTATTTTTTGTTAAAAAGAAAACCACTAGTTTCTTTGAGCACTATAGCGACGCTGCCACTATTCTTGGCGGCATGTGTTAAGAGTGATGTAGGTGTGGTCGGAATTGCTTTGTTGGTATTTTTAGGTGCGTCGGGTTTCTTTCTACTCTACAAGTTCTTGTCACACAGAAAGAAAAATAACGAAGAAGGCGGTGGTGGTTGTGGCTCTGCCTTGGGTGGAAACGGCAGCGATGGTGATGGCGGAAGCGGATGCAGTGGTTGCGGAGGCTGTGGAGGTTAGAGAGCAACAAGAATAATTGGGGTCAGAGTAAAAATAAAAGAGATTTTGAGCTCACTTTGCATAGGATGGACATATCATCGTTCTCTTTCACTTCACCCAATATTTCAAAACCTTTGTTGGCTACTGGATGCCAACCAAACTGAATTAAACCTTCAAGCATACGAGAATAAAAAGCGACATCACTCAATTTTTCTACCGAGTCAACAGTTGCCTCTTCACCAAAAAAATCTTTGATGAATTGTGGTGTTCTTTCCTTGTCATTAGATTGGTTTTTATAAAACTCCATCATCTCTCTAAACTCTGTTAGATCACCAGAATAAATATATTGGGATGCGGACAAATGATCTTTTCTGTCTATTTCTTGAAAATACAATTCCAACACATTTGTTGATACTTTAGCCTTAGTTGAGCTAATAAAAAAAGAGAAACATATCAATAAAAACAAAAATGCTGATAATATTTTTTTCATATCCTTACTTACCTAATGATTGATTCTAAAAAAAGGGGGCAGAGTCCTTTTATCTCTTTTCGATAATTCATTAACTAGCTTATCTCAACATCACAAACTTATAGACTCAAAAAGGGCTCTGACCCCTGTTTTATTTCGTACCTGAAGACTATGCTTTATCGTCGGGTACCGAACGTATGTATACGTCTTGCTTGGCGTATGGAATTTCTACTTTGTTTTCTTGAAATGCTTTATAAATTAGAGTGTTTAGTTCGTCTATAATACGACCACGTGATTGAGGGTCGTTGATCCAACATAGAAGCTCAAAATCTAGGCTTGATGTGCCAAACACTCTAAAACGGACACGGTGTTCAGGTACGCTACAGACTTCTCGGTGTTTATCAGCCACTTCTAAAAGAGTTTTTTTGACGTGATCTATGT
The DNA here is from genome assembly GCA_964434375.1 of uncultured Gammaproteobacteria bacterium. Taxonomy (GTDB): domain Bacteria; phylum Pseudomonadota; class Gammaproteobacteria; order Arenicellales; family Arenicellaceae; genus Arenicella. The sequence continues at coordinate 1,775 of CAYSUU010000039.1, forward strand.
CGCTGCCATAGGCAACGCCTACTGGTATGCGAATACGGCTTTTTTGGTGAAGCCCGCCTGATTCATTGATTACCTTTGAATTTCCCATTAGCGAGTTTGGAATAGTAATTTCAGCATGATCGGTTGTGAACATACGAGTACTGCGCAAGCCAATATGCGTTATTACACCACGCTCGGATGTTTCTAATACTACCATGTCACCTAATTTATAAGGCGCATCGGTCATGATGAAGACCCCAGAAATAAGATTGGCCAAGGTATCTTTAGCAGCAAAACCAATGGCGATACCAACAACACCCGCAGAGGCTACCCAAGCGGTAAGGTCGACGCCCCAAGCGCTAAACAACAAGTAGGTCGCATAGACAAAAATTACAATGAATGAAAAATTTTGAATGAGGGGTAAGGTTTGGGAGCTAATCATGGAGGATTTGCCTTTTCGTTCACCGCTCATGGCTTGCAGAATTAATCTTGAGGACCGAATAATACAGATAGACCAAAGCAACAACATGATGGTTAGCATGCTGCTGTCAAAACGTTGTAGGAATATCTTTGATGTATCAAAGTGTCTTAGTGAAAGTGCAAGACCAGTCACCAGCGCCGACCAAAAAATAGGTGATCTAACCAGGTTGACTAGATTGTTACCTAGTCGAGACGGGAATCGGGCGGTAAAAAGTTTTATTAGTCCGCGCGCGGCTAGGTGTGCAATAAGCGCAAGTAAGATGAACACCAACATAGTAGTGCTTGCGGCCATCCAGGCATTGCCCGATAAAAATTGATCTTGTAGACCAAATATTTGCTCGATTTCTAATATTGCGCTTTCAGTAAACGTCATACGTCCTCACCGGTTGGAATGGTCAGTTTGTTGCTGCGCCACTAATATTTAATTTTGCAATATAACTATACCGTAAATGCCGTGATTTGAAACAGTCAGTAAAAACTAGGACAGACCACGTTTGAATGCCGAGCCGTGGGCGAAAGATTTTAATAAGCGTTTAACAATTTAAGGGGGCAGAGCCCAATTAATTTTGGTCGGGTTTAAGTGGTCGAATTGAAATGAAACATTGGCAG
>CAYSUU010000039.1:2942-13602 GCA_964434375.1 uncultured Gammaproteobacteria bacterium
AACGCTTTTAGTACTTCTCGGGTAAGGTCCCAGCGATTGAAGCCTTGCTTACCATAATCTAAGCCGCGGCGCACAATGACCAAGTCGTGAGACGGTACTACGATTACATACTGGCCTCGATTGCCGGCGGTTGAGTAAGCATCTTCTGGCACATCTTTTCTATCATTCGGCACTAACCACCATTGTGCACCATAGTCGTTATTACGAACATCAGAAGCCGGTGCTGGCGTGATACTAAAGTCGATCCAGTCTTGTGAAATCAGTTGCTCACCATTCCATTTGCCACCTTGTTGATACAGAAGCCCGAACCGCGCTAAGTCACGAGCATTGGTGTAGACCTGACTGCTCAGAATAAAATCTCCAAAACGGTCCATGCTCATTAAAGTGTTGTGCATGCCGATTTTATGTAGGAGCTCTCGGTAGCCAAATTGATGATAGTCATCGCCTAAGACTTTGCGCATGGCGTGAACGGCCAGCAATGTGTCGTAGTTTTCATAGTCCCAAAATTCGCCGGGCTGTCTTACTAGGCCACGTCGACGAGCGCCAACTGATGAACTTGCTCCCGCCCAATAGGACAGTCCAGAACCAGTTGCATACTCCATGCCAAAACTGTCTACTGGGTAAAGCCCGCTGGACATGTTGAGCAGGTGGCGCAAAGTGATTTCATCTCTAGGGTCTTGCCGGTCGGCAGCAAGTTTGGGCAACCATTCGATATCTAAGGGTTCATCTAATTCTAGTTTGCCTTTTTCAACTAGCATGCCAATAAAGCTGGCGGCAATACTCTTTGCCGTCGACCATGTTCTAGTTTTTGTCTGCTTGGTGATGCCTTGGGCATAACGCTCGTGAACAAGCTTGCCTTTATGCACCACCAATAAACTTAAGGTATCTTGTTCTGGAGTGTCTCGCTTAAATGCCCATTCTGATGCGGCGCTAAGCGCTTGGGCGTCGATAGTCGAGTCTAGCGGTTGGTCGACTATTCGGTCGCCTTGAGGCCAGTCGGTTTCGGCAGTCGGTTTTTTAGGTTTAGAAAGTGCGACTTTGGGCAATAGGGCGATGTCGTTTAAGCTTTGGTCTGGTGCCATCACCACACAGCCAATGCCTTCTCTAAACGCGGCAGTGATTTGCACCCCATCTTGTTCGCCGCCTACCGAGACTGAACGTGTATTAAGGTCAACGGAATAGTTGCCCGACTTAGCGTTGCCAACAGGGTTCTGGAGGTAGGCGAGCTCTTGATCAAACACTTGTTCTAGTGTTCTGTTTGAGGTAAACAGGCCATTGCATGTTAGAACCGACTGCACGCCATTACGAATCATGCTTCTATTGTCTGAAAAGTAATCAAATTCGGCTTTTTGCGCCTGTTGCGCAAGCGCGCTTGATCCCCAGCTCAAAACTAAAAAGCAGACCCCGCTCAGGCTGGCTGACTTAGATATGTTCATACGCATTATTGCTTGCCTCTAGATTATTCGGTTTTATCTTGCTCGGCATTGTAGTCGCTTTTAGCTAATGTTTTATTGCTCAATTTAAGGGGGCAGAGCCTTTAAATTCTCAGTCAATGCCTGTGACCACTTCAATTAATTGAAGAAAATAGCAAAATTTATCTGGGGTATTCGTTAATGAAACCCTCCACTGGTCGCATATCCTTGAGATCGTAGATATAGTTTTTCTTTACCTTATTCGGCTTTATTTTGCCTTTACCGCGCACCAAGATTGAAATAACAATACCGATGATGGCTAGTGCTCCGATGGTTAGAGAAGCTAAAATACTTGCTGCCAAGTAAATAACAAGTAGCCCAAGCGCGGCGAAGAAAAAACCGAAATAAAATCCTGTGCGATCCCCGGTATCGGTGGCGGTAACCTCTGTTCCAGCAACGTTATATTTTTCATCATCTATAATTAAATTAACCGCTTGCCCTGTTGCATACTTCAATACATGTGTGCCCCCACTAGAACCTCTTATGCGTTTAGGTGAGCCATCTTGATCAGTGTATTCAAAAATCGGATACAGCCATTCCTTGCTCTTTTTTACGCGTTTTCCGTCGACTGTTTTTTCTTTGCTTTTAACAGCTATAACAGCACCAACGACCTTGCCATTAACACTAGGGTAAATAAGTCTCTGGACTACGCTTGCAATAACTATGAATAATCCGATTAACAGAAAGACTATTCCTACCAATAGTAAAATTATAGCGGTTTCAGCGAAAAAGCCTTCGATGAATCCAATAATGTGTTTAAAAATGTTATCCATTTACTTCAGCTAATTAACGGGGTTTAAATTATAGGGACTATATATGAATATCTCCCTTTTTATTTATTTCACGAGGTAAAAAAGCAGTGAAAAAAAGGGGGCTGATGTGAACAACAAAATATAAGCTGTCGAGGATGAAGTTTTTTATAATTTAATGGAGAGGAAGATATACTCATAGATGAGAATCATTGTAGATACTAATTCTTATTTCATTCCAAAGGTAAATAAATGTTTTTTAAAAAATTAATCTCTCCTGCCATTATTTCTTTTCTTTTATCTAGCTCTGTTTTTGCACAAGAGAACCAAGCTGTTACATTTTTTAATCCACAAGGAGAAAATACTAAACTACCTTTCTCAGAAGCTGTTGAGGTTAATGGGTGGCTCATACTGTCGGGGCAAATTGGCATATCTAGTGAAACAAAGGAACTAGTAAAAGGTGGTTTTGCTGCTGAGACGGAGCAAACACTTATTAATATCAAAGATACACTTGAGCGATATGATTATCAGATGAGCGATGTTGTGAAGTGCACTGTTATCCTAGTAGATATAAATAATTTCGCTGAGTTTAACGAAATCTATAAAAAAGCGTTTTCTTTTCCATATCCAGCAAGAACGACTTTTGCGGTAAGCTCATTGGCGCTTAATGCAAAAATCGAAATTGAATGTATGGCAGCAAAATAAACGTGGTTTAATTTAAAACTATTGCTGAATAATTGACCCATTCCTAGCTTGGGAAAACAATTAAAATTTATATGAAGAAACTAATTGTATTACTCTTTTTAAGTTGTTCTTTTTCACCGGCAAATGCTGAAGATATTTTGCTAACGGCCGATTATTATTTTGATTCGGCTAAAGGGAAATTGGTTGAAAACCCAGCGATACTTATTTCTGGTAATCGAATTAGCAAAGTAACGGTGCAAGGACTTGGGCAAGGGGCGTTTGATAATTTAGACGGCGTTAAACGGATAGATCTAAAAGGCAAAACATTGCTGCCCGGCTTTATGGATATGCATGTGCACTTAACATCTGCGGATGAGAGTGTGCCCTTTTTAGAGTCTCGCTTGCAGTCAGTGCCTAGAAAATCGATTAATGCAGTGAACAATGCGCAAAAAACATTGTCAGCTGGTTTTACTACGGTGCGTAATTTGGGGGCTTCAGACTATATTGTGATTGCCTTGCGTGATGCGATCAATGCGGGTGAACTTAGCGGCCCTCGAATTTGGGCGTCTGGGCCTTCGCTTAGTATTACTGGTGGTCATTGCGATGATAATTTCTCTCCTCCAGAAAAACTCAGTAAATCACAAGGTGTGGCGGATGGCCCTTGGCAGGTGCGAGCTAAAGTCAGAGAGAATATAAAATACGGCGCTAATACGATTAAATTATGCGCGACTGGCGGTGTGTTCTCGCGTGGTACAAAGGTGGGGGCAATTCAATATTCTTTAGAAGAAATGCAGGCTATTGTAGATGAAAGTCATCGGCGAGATATGGTGGTGGCGGCTCATGCGCACGGTCTTGAAGGCATTAAAGCCGCGATTAACGCAGGCGTAGATAGTGTCGAACATGCTAGTTTTTTAGACGATGAGGCGATCCGTTTAGCCAAGAAGAATGGCACGTATCTGTCAATGGACATTTACAATACAGAATACACACTAGAGTTTGGGGAAAGAAACGGTGTGCCTGAAGAAAATCTTAATAAAGAGCGTGCCGTAGGCCAAAAACAGCGTGACAGTTTTGCGGCGGCGGTTAAGGCTGGCGTAAAAATGGTGTTTGGTTCAGACGCGGCAATCTATCCTCATGGTTTAAATGCGCGTCAATTTTCTCGCATGGTCAAGTTTGGAATGACAGAAGCACAAGCTCTGCAAGCGGCCACAATCAATTCGGCAAGCTTGTTAAAAAAAGAAGATCTCGGGCAAATCAAAGAAGGTTTTTTAGCCGATATTATTGCCGTGTCTGGCAACCCTTTGGAAGATATCAGTGTGACTGAGAGAGTTGAGTTTGTTATGCAAGGTGGGGTTGTTTATAAGCTAGAAACGCCTTAAGTAACAAAGGAGGTTGCGAGCAAATAACATCTAAAAATACGGTCAATGAACAAAAATATACAAAAACTTATAGACCAATCCTTAGCTCTTATGGTTTCTGAAGTTCTACAGGGCGCAAAGAATCTAAAACTGTCCAGCCCTCTGGTACGACTTAAGTTTTGGTACTACGACACATGTGCTCCCAAAATGTTACTTTAGTGGATCAGCTGTGACTGAGGATGATCGCGTTCGTATTTTAAGAGATGATGGCATAAACGCACTTTACAATTTGTGGGACGGAGGAGGGTCGATGGAAGTCACTGTAGGCTTAAAGGATGAGTCCCGATGTAAGCCCTATTTTGCACAAGCCTATGAGATGATGGGTTTAAGTGTTCAAGAACGAAAAATCGCCAACCTTTGCGAACAAGCAAACGAAGCTTCAAGGCTTTTAGCTCAGGCGCTTTCACGCCACCTTAATGAGTTAGACTGGTCTGAAGTGTGCCCGGTTAGCGATGATTTTATCGTTTATGCGCAAAATGGAACTGATCGAGGCTGCGACGGTTATGAAGACCTGATAGCTTCAGTTCCTAAACAAAAACTTGAATTATTAATTGCTCGTGGTTTTATGGGTGCAGGTAGTGCCTATGATTCTATCGAGATAAGCGACTAGAAATTTCAATAAAAGTAATTGCGCTGTTTTTATTGCTTAGGTGTTATATTTTTAAAACGTTTATTTTCTATAGAGAAACTAGCAACAAGATCACATTATCTTTGGCTTTATTGAGCACTTTTTTGCACTTCGCTTACCTGGGCTCATGACTTCAATGAATCGCAACAAGCGGTCAATGCGTATTGTTAAGGGTGTTTTTATGAAGTTGTTTTTGGTAACAGTTAGTCTGCTTTTTGGATCGATGTTCGGCATCAATTTGAATGCTGAAAGCTCAAATTCGTTAGAGTCGGTTTCTGATTTGAGGTGGCAGCATAGAATTATCTTAATTTCATCTTCTGGTAAATTTAAATCTGATGCTTTAGCTGAATTTAGCCGATTAAAAGATGAAATAGAGGACCGAGATTTAGTATGGTTCTATTTGTTTTCTGATCACATAGAAACCAACTACATGCACGATTTGGCGAAAGATTTCGTGGCCAATATTAAGAACCAATACTTGAAAACTAATCATAGTGCGATACTGATCGGCAAGGATGGCGGCGTCAAGCTGCGACAAAATGCGCTAGATCTAAAACAGATTTTGGCACTCATAGACACCATGCCAATGCGACTTGATGAAATGAAAAACAAGCGAAAGTAGACGACGATATAGAACGCCGCTATCCGTATTTTATTCTGCTAATTCTGGTAAAAACGAAACATCAATATAGTGATTCTTGGGTTTTTTCATATCCACCCAAACAGTGAGTTCTTTGGTGTGTATAAATTTACTTGGGTCAAACCATAGGTATTTACTCTTAAAAATATGAATTTTGGAAGTCTCTGGGTGTTGCCATTGCGCAATTATTTGATAGGGATGTCTATTGTTTACGCCGAAGTAAGTGTTTTGGTTAACGGATGTGTATTGAGCTTGAACGATTGAACCTTTCTGTTTTAGCTTTTCTATTTTTTTACTTTTTAGCCTCGGGTAAAGTAGCAAGCCAAAACCAACAATAGAAAAAATCGAGCCAAATATTAGTAATAATATGGGGCCAAACCACAATGAGAAAAATGAGTTGATTTTCGCTTTCTGTGGGGTGTTCTCATGGTATAGCACTTCAATTTGGTCACCCTCTGAATGCGATGGAGGGTTGCTGCCAACTGAGGATGTGAATTCTATTTTTTGGCCTTTCTCGGTTGTGAACTCAACAACGGGTTGATAGGTAATCGAGTCGTTGTTCCGTGAGCTGACTAATTCGATTACAACACCAGGCGCAGTTTGTGCTTCACCGATAAAACTCTTGGTTTCGGTGTACCAGAAAAAACTGCCGGCCATGATCGCACTGCCGACGACGGCAAATACATACTTCAGAATTACTAGAGATTTCATTAAAGTTGCTGTTTAGATACCGCATTATTTTTTGGTGCTTTGTCATGATACTGTTAACTGCCGATTTTTCTATATATAAAAGTTTATCAAAGCGAGTAACGAGGAGAGTTGCTGCCGTATTCATGCTGTGTTTCATGTGCTAGCATCTTTTGTGGCGACGACTTTAACTCTATTGCATACCCCAGATTAGCTCCAAACCATTTCCTATTAGCTTTAACACTGATGATTTGAATGTGACATTGCATAATAGGAACTTATCGTTTGAACACAGAAAAATTAAATTAGCAAATAGACCTAGTAAAAAGCTATATTGAACAAAAGGATGACGGAAAAAACCACAAACAATCGTTTTTTGGCGGCGCTAAGCCTATTTCTACCAGGCATATTTTTACTTGGCTTTAACATTGGTACCGGCAGTGTTACCACCATGGCTAAAGCGGGTGCTACCTATGGCATGTCTTTGCTATGGACGGTGCTGATTTCCTGTGTGGCGACCTATTTTATGATTGTTATTTATGGGCGTTACACCTTAGTTACTGGTGAAACTGCATTGCAGGCATTTCGCAAACACCTTCATCCATTGGTTGGGCTCTTTTTTATTGTGGCTTTAACCGCGGGCGTTAGTGGCAGTGTTATGGGCGTTATGGGGATTGTCGCTGAAATGACTTTTGAATGGTCTAAGACCTTCATCGATGGTGGTATTGCCCCAGTGTATTGCGCCGCGTTTTTTATTGCTTTGGTTTATTTTATATTTTGGAATGGGCGCACGCAGTTCTTTGAGCGCGCCTTAGCGGTCGTGGTAGCCGTCATGGCCGCTTGTTTTATTTTGAATTTCTTTATTCTTATGCCTTCCGCGTCGGACATGTTGAAAGGTCTGGTGCCTAATATTCCGACTGTCGCTGAAGGAGAAACTCGTGGTCCTTTTCTATTAATAGCCTCTATGGTTGGCACCACGCTTTTTTCTGGTTTATTTATCATGCGCACTACCTTGGTCAAGGAATCGGCATGGACATTAAAGGATTCAAAACAACAAAGTCGAGATGCTTTTGTAGCGGCCGCTTTGATGTTTATTATTAGTGCTTCTATTATGGCCGCCGCAGCTGGCTCTTTGTACGAGCAAGGTATTGGACTATCGCGGGCTTCACAAATGATCGCTTTACTTGAGCCTCTCGCTGGAGCCTTTGCAGCGTCTATTTTTGCGATTGGTATTATCGCCGCAGGCGTTTCTTCTCAATTTCCAAATATTATTATGTTGCCTTGGCTATTGTGTGACTACAATAATAGTGAACGCGAAATGACCCTGCCTAGATACCGTATCATGGTCTTGTTTATCTCACTATTAGGTTTAGTGGTCCCCATTTTTGACGCGCGTCCTTTGTTTGTCATGATTATCTCGCAAGCGTTTAATTCGGTGTTGTTGCCAGTGACCGTGGCGTGTATTTTTTTGCTGGGTAATAATGAGCGCATCATGGGTCAGCACAAGCACTCGAAAGGGATTAATGTAATTTTGATCGCCATCTTTTTATTCTCTCTAGTGACTAGTTTTATGGGAATAAGAGGTGTTATTGGTATGATTGGCGGCTAAGGAATGTTGATAAAACTAGTTCAGTTAAATAACGAGTAAATTATGCGTGAGTCTTGGAGATGGTTTGGTCCTAAGGACCCGGTAAGTTTGGATGAAATTCGCCAAACCGGTGCCACTAATATCGTCAGCGCCTTACATCACATACCAATTGGGGAAGTGTGGAGTTTTGATGAGATCAAAAAATACAAAACCCTAATTGAGAAAACGCCAACAGGCATGACGCCATTGCGATGGACTGTGGTAGAGAGTATTCCGGTTCATGAAGATATTAAATTGGCAAAAATAGGGTCTGAAAAATACATTGATAATTGGATTAAGTCTTTAGAGAATTTAGCCGCCAATGGTGTAAAGACAATTTGCTATAACTTTATGCCAGTCATCGACTGGACAAGAACTGATTTAAAATATCAGCTTCCAAGTGGTGCCTACGCCTTACGATTCGATCAGACGCAGTTTGCCGTATTTGACTTGTTTATTTTGCAAAGAGAGGATGCAAAGCATGACTATAGTTCTCAAGAAGTGCTTGAGGCTAAGCAATGTTTTGAGCAAATGAGTGAGCGAGACAAAACGCAGCTGAGCAATAATATTATTGCTGGGCTGCCCGGTAAAATGACAGACGCCTATAGCATCGATGATTTTCGTAAGGCCTTGGCAAATTATCAAGGCATGGACCGCGAGACCTTCCGTGGCAACCTTTATTCTTTTCTAGATAAGGTACTGCCGGTGGCTGAACAATTGGGCGTTAAGTTGGCGATACACCCAGACGACCCGCCTTGGGATTTATTTGGTTTGCCGAGAGTCATTTGTACGGCCGATCACCTTGAGACCTTGTTCGAGCGTCATTCTAGTCCAGCAAATGGTATTACTTTGTGCGTGGGAACTTATGGTAGTCGTCCTGATAATGATTTGCCGGCCATGGCAAAGCAGTTTGCAGACCGCATACATTTTGCGCATTTACGAGGTGTTAGCCGAGACCCACATGAACAACGTTCTTTTTATGAAGCCAATCATTTAGACAGTGATATTGATATGGTTAAAGTCATTCAACATTTACTTGAAGAAGAAAACAGGCGTGCCACGAGCGAAGATCAGATTTTCATCCGCCCTGATCATGGCCATCAAATGATGAGCGATATTGGTAAAAAGGTAAATCCGGGTTATTCGGGCATTGGTCGTCTTAAAGGCCTAGCGGAAATACGAGGTGTGATTAAAGCCGTTTCAGCAACCCTGTAACCAGTACTAATGGATTAGCTGTAAGATTTCAGTAAAGTGCTGTACTCGAATCACTTTTTCCTTAAAACGTTCGTCTGCATTGTGATAGTAGTTAGTATGTTCTCCTTTGGGGTCATACAGTATGGCGTGCATATTTGCGGCTAAGGCACCTTCTATGCCGACTATGCTGTCTTCAACTACTAGGCATTGATCGGCTCTCAAGCCCATTTTTTGTGAGGCATAAAGAAATAGGCCGGGGTTAGGTTTCCACACCCCGATTTCGTAAGCGCTAAACAAATAATTGCCGAAAAAACCATCCAAACCAGTGATTTTAAGAGCCATCTGTATTTTTTCTAAAGGGCCATTGGATACCACGGTCATTGGCAAATTGATTTCCTTTAAAGTGTCCTTGACGCCCTCACAAGGCTGTAATTCATCCGCGAAAAAACGCGCCACCATATTGCGGTATTGTTGGACGAAGCCATCGTTTAGATGAATAGCGTGTTCTTGTTCAATGGTCGTCAATACTTCTGCTAATTTGGCGCCTCGAAAACGGCTAACAAGTTGACTGGCGCTTATTTCTACACCGCGCTCAGCGAGTTTAAGCGACAAAGCCCGATTAAATAACAATTCGCTGTCTACTAAAGTGCCATCACAATCAAAGTTGATGCCCTTAATCATCTTTCTGGGAATTGCGAGTTTGAGTGATAAGAAGAAAAAACACTAAGAATTTTGTTATCTGATTTGCACAATAAAGTGAAGTAAAAAGAATAACAAAAACTATCGATTAGTATCCGTTTTTAACAAATAAAAGACATGTTTTCGATGCACAAAATTAAACGGCTGTGCCCCCTTAAATTCATTACAAACTGGCTTGACATAATATGTTTACTAATATGGAATGTACTTATATATCTGTAATAGAGTCTACATAGATATTTGTCATTTTCATTACTAAACTAGTGATGCAAAAAATGCTCTAGAAGTTAGCAGTGCCCACGTTAAATATACTGCCTATGAGGAATCTAGCAATGAAACAGTATTTCAAATCAATGCTCGCTGCTGTAGTAAGCATTTTCGCGTTGTTAACAAGCCCAATTGTGGGCGCACAAACCTTTAATATCGTAAGCGCCGGAGATTTTGGCGGCGCGCACAACAATTTCCCTGCATCTAATTCTGTCGACGGTAATAAGGCATTTGCATCTCGATGGGCAGCCAACTTTAATAACGGAGGCGGCGACGTAAACCTTTTTGTCGACTTAGGGTCGATTCAAAGAGTTGATGACATTGGTGTTGTATGGACTAGAGGAAACGAGCGTACATATAACTTTGAAGTCCGCGCTCGAGCAGGCACCAGTGGCAGTTGGACAGTAATTCGTAGGAGAGCCAATAGCAGTCTCAACGCAAGCCTACAGCAATACAATGTGACAGATTTTAATGCTCGCCAAGTACGCATTAAGGTGTTTTCTGCAAGTGATGGCCACGGCTGGGCTAACGTAACTGAATTTGAAGTTTATGGCACCAGTGGTCGTTCTGGCGGCAATGGCGCTAGTGGCAACGA
>CAYSUU010000040.1:0-13314 GCA_964434375.1 uncultured Gammaproteobacteria bacterium
TTTATCTCAAGCACATTATTATTGGGATCTGCGATGAAGAAGGTCTCTTGCTCATATTTATCGCCGATGAAGCGACGATAAGGCTCATCAATATACTCTAGGCCGGCCGCGGCGATACGAGATTTAACACTATCAAAATCATCCTGTGTCAAATGGATACCAAAATGAGGCACGGCGACGGCGCCCATATCAACATCATGGCGAACAGTTGGAAGCTGCTCTTCGCTTTGGTGCAATGTCAACTCATTGCCCCAGAAATTGACATCAACCCAACGGCCTTCTTCACTATTGCCTAGGGTACAGCCAAGAACATCAGTGTAGAACTTTACTGTGTTTGAAAGATCTCCAGCTGGAATAGCTAGATGTAAAATTGCCGACATTGGAAAATGCTCCGATATTTTTGTATAACTCGATCCGTATATTACGTTGATAAAGCGGGTAATAATCTGTTATTTTCGCCCTAAATAGCCTCATAAATGGCAGAATCTGCCAAAATTAAGACTTATAGATGCCCCATGGACAATAAAGATCGTCAAATTATCAGAGCCTTGCAAGAAAATGGCCGAGTCACAAACCAGGAATTAGCGAAACAGGTCAACCTTTCTCCGTCTCCTTGTCTTCGGCGTCTTCGAGCGCTTGAAAAGTCAAATGTTATCCGAGGTTATAATGTTGATGTCGACGCAAAAGCTTACGGGCTTCCCGTTACTGTTTTTGTGCGTGTGGGTTTGGAAAAACATACGGAAGATATTGTTAACAATTTTGAAGAACATATTCGCAAGACCGAAAAAGTTCTGGAATGTCATGTGATGACGGGGCTGTCGGACTATCTTTTAAAAGTGGTTGTGGAAGACCTAGCCAGCTATGAAAGCTTTGTGCGTAAACATCTGCAACCGATTGGAGGCATAGCCTCGATTAATACAAGCTTTGCCTATGGGGTTATAAAAAAGACGTCCGTTTTTCCGTCTCTTGATTGAAGCCGCTATTCGGTCTCTAGCTTGATCCCATGGCTTCCAACAAAGGGAGCTTTACGCCAGATAGATAACGGATTAAGGCACCACCGGCGGTGGACACATAATCAATATCCTCGATATTGGTGTACTTTTTAAATGAGGTCACTGAATCGCCGCCGCCAATAACACTAAAGCCTGAGGCATCTGCTACCGCGTTCCATAATTCACGCGTGCCAGTCTCGAACAACTCGTTTTCATAAACCCCGCATGGCCCATTTACAAAAATGGTTTTGGCTTGGCTGATAATTGACTTGTATTGCGCGATGGTTTGCTCACCAATATCACAGATATCCATATCATCGGCGGTGTCTTGCGGCGCTAGGGTGTAGCGTTTACCGCCTTTTTCTACTGCCACATCGCTTGGATAAACAATTTTATCTCTGTGCGTTTTTAAAAAGCGTTTGGCGTCTTCAATGTACGTGTCAAAACCTTTAGCACTAATAAAGCCGCTTGAAGATTTACCAATGTTAATGCCGTCAGCTAGCATGAATATCTGCCCGATGAGACCACTTAGTAATAGTTGATCGGCAGAACCGTCATTCAGCACTTGCTCTATCATGCCAAAGGCGTCGCCTGCGCGAGCCCCGCCTAGCAAGTAGATACACGGTTGTGCTGGCTTGTCTGTTATGGCAGCTAGGGCCTTAAGTTCATCTAATAAGAGTCGGCCTCCAAAGTAGGGCAGAATGGCTTGAAAGCCAACCATTGATGGTGAATTGCGGTGCGCAGCGGCAAAGGCATCATTCACATAAGCATTAAATAATGGCGCGAGTTGGCGAATAAGAAAACACTGCTGCATGTCTTGCGCGGTTTGACTGACGCTGTCTTCAAAGGTGGATACTTCTTCGCTTAAGTAACGAATGTTATCTAGTAGAAGAACTTCGCCGTCTTTAAGTTTCTTAATTGTTTTAATCGCTGCCGGCCCGGCGATATCTTCAATGAACTGCACGGGTCGATCAAGCAGGGCGGCGAGCCGCTCGGCGTGTTCGGCCAAACCAATAAGCGATTTATAATCGGTGGTATCTCCCTGATGGGCGATAATCGTTAGGCGCGCGCCTTGATCGAGCAAATACTCGATGGTTGGAATGCTTTTACGCAAGCGATTGTCATTGATGATCTTGCCAGTCGCGTGATCAATAGGAGAGTTGATGTCTACGCGTAGCAATACGCGTAGACCTTCAAACTGGCCATCGTCTAATGATGGTATGCGTAACATTTCAATTCGCGCCGGGTGGCTTTTATAAGTCTAGATATTTATTAGTTAGCGCAACGGCTTCTTTACCGTCTTTTTGCATACCAGTGGCGGCGCGAATACCGTCGATGGTTTCTGGAATGGTAATCGCTTCTTGAGGGATGTTAATTGAGAAAATTAAATCATCGCCAGACTTGGCAACACATTCTTCCCATATACCGACTTCGTACATATCTGAACGCATATTGCCGCGGTCACGTGCGTAGCGAAAGAATGCACCATTGGAATCAAAGCCATCCGCGATTTTTACTACTTTCATGCGCGGGTGTGTTTTGAATAGGGCAATGGCCTCATCAACAGAGATGTCTTTTTTAGTTTTGGCGACAATACTAATAATGTGGCCGTGCGTTACCGGCGTATGTACTAATACGCCAGTGCAATCAACGTGCGGCATAATTGTCATAAGATCAACCGCTTGGTGATTAGGCACTGCCTCAATCATCAGATTGTTTGTTAAGCCACGGAAAGTATCACCGGGGTCAGCCACTCGTCGGATAATAGTAATGGCGGCTTTTTCAACGCCAACTGCTTGATCGAGCCAATGAATGGTACGAATCAAACCGGTGGTGTTACAAGAGGTGAGTTTTAAGAAGTCTGCGTCGACACCGTTCTCATAGTTTGCGTAGCCGTGGAAAAACACATCAACGATGTCGTTCTTCTCACCGCCTTGGAAGATGGCCTTTTTATTGTACTTTTCGTACAACTCTTTATTTTTAGCGCCAACCCCAGGGCTGGTGGCATCAAGAATGATATCTACTTTTTGCACCAGCTCTTCTAAAGTACCGGTGACGGGAATCCCCGCTTCAATTAGAGCACCTTCTTTGCCGGCAACCGCACAGTACAGGTCATAGGGCATGCCGCGTTCAACTAAAGCGCGAAGCGAAATAGAGGGGGCTAGGTCGGCTATGCCAACTAATTCCATATCACCTTGTGCAGCAACAGCATCAGCTAGTCGCTGACCAATTACGCCAAATCCGACAACGGCTACTTTAGTCATGTTTTTTCCTCGTCTGCGTATTATCTATGATTAAGCGCATCACAAATAATCGATATATTATAGTGAATCTGGTAAATTTCGATTATATACGCATTATTAAAACAAACAAGCCAAGATCATAAATTGCCAAACTTATGCACCTTCAAAGCCATTTAGATTATGAGGTTTTGTCGAGGCGGGCTGAGCTAACTCAAGCTCAGAATCTAAAGTTGTCGTCTGGCGCCAAGTTGCTAAATAGGAATAGAGTTTCCATTGATACGATATGTGGCAAGCAAGCCAAATTATCTTTAACCAACTGCTCGTAGTGGTGGAAGTCTCGAGCATAGAATTTCGCCACGTAATCTGTGCGTCCGGTAGACATATGGCACTCTGTTACGGCGGCAATTTCCTTTAGTGCTTCGCTAAACGCCAATACCGCCTCGCGACTTGTGTCACCAATTTTAAGCAACACCATGCCATGGATGTTATAACCAAGTTTCTCTGGGTCTAACACGGCTTTATAGCCTTTGATAATGCCAGCGGCTTCTATTTTCTTAACTCGTTTTAGACAAGCAGTGGCGGATAAATTAATGCGTTCGGCCAGTTCTGCATTCGTGATTCGAGCATCATTTTGAAGTATCGCTAGGATATGTTTATCGGTTCTATCAAGTTTCACGGAAGAGACTCTTATGGTGTATTAACTGTATTTAATGAAATAATCTGTCTTATAAGATCACATTTGGTGTCGAATGTATAGCAATTGCCGTATTATTGTAGAGTATTTAGTGCCACCTGTTTCTTGGTTTGAGATACGATTTACGTAGAGTAGTGCGCTTAAGTTGATTTAAGCGTTTTCGAACCGAAAAACAGAGTAATTATGAATAAAATGGCGAAACCAGCGATTACACAACAAGACAACCAAGCTATTAACTCAAACTTTGATTGGGCTAAGATTGTTTATTATGTTCATCTTTCACGTTCAATGGATTTGCGTGAAGAGACCGAACTGGTTCCATCAAAAGAGGTGTTGTATCAGTTCTCTGCGCGTGGGCACGATGTCGCCCAAGTCATGCTTGCTAGTTTGCTTAACAATCAACACGACGCAGCCTGTGGGTATTATCGCTCACGACCACTATTGTTAACGCTTGGCGTACCGCTTGATGACGCAATGAGTGGCCCATTGGCAAAATCCGGTGGTTATAGCGATGGGCGCGACATTGGTGTGGTGTTTAATTTTCCAAACTTAGAAGGTGCCAGTGCCTTACCCATGTGTGGTGGCGTTGGTGCACAGTACACGCCGAGCGCAGGCTGGGCTCAAGCTATAGAATATTATTCGAAAACTCTTAAAGACAGTGCGTACGATAAATCGATAGCTCTTGTGCTAGGCGGAGATGCGTCAGTCGCAACCAATGGCTTTTGGGCTTCGTTAACCATGGCGACCACCTTAAAGTTACCAATACTGTTTTATATTGAAGACAATGGTTACGGGATTTCAGTCACCGGTGACATGCAGACGCCCGGCGCAAATATCGCTGCTAATCTCGCTTCATTCAACGGTTTAACAATCCATGATGGTGATGGCACCGAGCCTGCCCAAGCGGCCGAACTTATACATCGGTCAATTAATGAAGTGCGTGATCGACAAGGCCCTGTTTTGTTGCGTTTGCGTGTGCCACGCTTATCTGGACATTCGGCGCAAGATACCCAAGCCTATAAATCGCAAGAGCAAGTTAAGGAGGAGTGGTCGCGCGACCCTTTACCAAAACTAAAAAACTATTTAGTGCCTGCGCAGATGTCTGAACAAGAATGGGCTGACATTGAAGACCAAGCAAACTCGGATATGGAAGACGCATTGGCAGCCGGTCGTGCTCGACCCATTGCCGACCCCGAAAGTATTACTCGGTTCGCATTTTCAGAAACCGATGAGCGCGGCGAGCTAATTACGCAAACCATGGGAGGTTTAGCACCTTCAGGGCATGAGTTTGCGGCCAGTTCGTCTACCCCAAGTGAGCAAGGTAAACGCATCAATATGGTGACCGCCATACGCATGACGCTAGATCACGAATTAAGCACCAATGACAAGGTCGTTGTGTTTGGCGAAGATGTAGGCCCAAAGGGCGGTGTGCATGCCGTTACGATGGGCTTGCAGGATAAACATGGTGCCGATCGAGTATTTGATACCAGTTTGTCAGAAGAAGGAATCATTGGGCGAGCTAATGGTATGGCTATGGCCGGTCTTGTGCCAGTGCCGGAGATTCAATTTCGTAAATACGCAGACCCAGCGATGGAGCAATTAAATGATTGCGGCACCATGCGCTGGCGCACAAATAATCGCTTTGCTGCTCCGATGACAGTGCGCATACCGGGCGGCTTTTTTAAGTGCGGTGACCCGTGGCATAGCCAGACCAACGAGGTTCAATTTGCGCATGCAGTAGGTTGGCGCGTGGCAGTGCCTTCGAACGCCGAAGATGCGGTCGGTTTGTTACGCGCTTCAATGCGCGGCAATGATCCGGTATTTTTCTTTGAGCATCGTGCCATGCTGGATCATGCTTGGGCGCGTCGCCCTTATCCAGGTGATGATTATGTGCTTGAATTCGGAAAGGCCAAAACAACGCTCAAGGGTGACGAGCTTACTATTGTGACATGGGGGGCGATGGTCGAGCGTTGTGAACTGGCCGCTAAAGCCAGCGGCTTAAGTGTTGAAGTTATTGACTTAAGAACGCTTATACCTTGGGACAAAGACGCGGTAATAGAATCGGTTAATCGAACTAATCGTTGTTTGGTGGTTCATGAAGATAACTCGACGGCTGGGTTTGGCGCGGAAATTTTATCAATCGTCGGTGAGCAGTGTTTTACCAATCTTGATGCGCCACTTTCTCGTCTTACTATGCCTGATATACCAAGCCCTCATAATCCTGTGTTGTTAAATGCAGCGGTACCGAGTGTTGAGGATATAGAATTTAAAATAAACGAATTAATTAACTTTTAAGCGTATGGCAATTATAGAGATACGGATTCCGGCGGAAAGCCATGAAGGAACCACTATGAAGGTACAAGCATGGTTAAAACAGCCAGGTGATACCGTTAGCAAATTTGAACCTTTAGTTGAAATGGAAACCGACAAAGTCACGCTGGAAATTGAAGCGCCTGAAGATGGTGTGCTAGAAGAAATTCTTGTGCAACAAGGTGATGATGTAGAGCCAGAGATGATCATCGCGCGCTTGAATACAACTCAGGCCACAACTCGGACCACAACATCGCCGACACAAGAAAAAAAGGTGAGCGAAGACAGCAAAACGCTTAAAGAAAAAGCGCCACAAAACTCTCAGGCAGTGAGCGGCGCGCTTAATAACGGCGTTTTAAGTCCGGCGGTTAAACGCTTTGTTTATGAGCATAAATTAGATGTTTCAACAATCCAAGGCAGTGGCAAGAACAATAGGCTTACTTTAAAAGACGTCAAACAATTTCTTGCTAAATCAAATAAGGCTAAGGCTGATGAGGGCACGCGCACAGAACCTGTTACCGGCGGATCGGCGTCGACAAGTACCTTAGTGCCGCACACTTCGATGCGCCGTTCGATAGCCGATCATATGGCAAGTTCAGTGGCAACGGCGCCCCACGTGACTGCGATATTCGAGGCCGATTTCACGGCGGTTTCAGCACATCGTAAGCGGCTCAAACATGAGTATGCAGCGCGTGGTGTTAATTTAAGTTATACGGCTTATATTGTGATGGCGTGCGTGCAAGCAATGAAAGCAGTGCCGCAAGTTAATAGCCGTTGGCACGACGATGCTACGGAAGTTTTTTCAAATATAAATATTGGCATTGGAACGGCACTAGGGGACAAAGGTTTGATTGTTCCGGTATTAAGTGATGCTCAAGATTTAAGCTTGTACGGGGTTGCTAAAGAGCTTCAAAGCATGACCGGCAAAGCACGCGACAACAAACTAAAACCATCGGATACGCGCGGCGGCACGTTTACTATTTCCAATCATGGCGTCAGCGGTAGTTTGTTAGCAACACCGATTATTATCAATCAACCGCAATCTGCTATTTTAGGTGTCGGTAAACTCGAAAAAAGAGTCGTGGTTCGTTCGATTGACGGTCAAGACAGTATGGTGATTAAACCAATGGCCTATGTCAGTTTGACCATTGATCATAGAGTTATAGATGGGTATCAAACCAATGCATGGTTGTCTGAATTTGTGTCAACTTTGGAAAATTGGAGCGACGAGTGAGCAGTAAAAAATTCGATTTCGATGTGCTAGTAATTGGTGCCGGTCCTGGTGGTTATGTGGCTGCAATACGAGCCGCGCAGCTTGGTTTAAAAACAGCGTGTATCGACAAAAGAAGTGCGCCGGGCGGCACTTGCTTGAATGTTGGATGCATACCATCTAAATCCTTACTAAATGCTTCGGCATATTATCAGCAAGTGGCCAATGGTGATTTAGAAAAATTTGGTATTCATACCCAAGACGTTAAGCTTGACTTGCAAGGCATGATGGCTGAGAAGAAAAAAACGGTAGACGAGTTAAGCCAAGGGGTGACGTATTTATTTAAAAAAAATAAGGTCAAACACATTGTTGGTCAAGCGAGCTTTTTAAGCCCGAATAGTGTCGAGGTGAATGAGCAAACGATTAGTGCAGAGCATATTATCGTTGCCACCGGTTCATCACCCAGTGTATTGCCTAATTTTGGAACTCTGAGCGACACAGTTGTTGATTCAAGCGGGGCTTTGTCTTTCTCTGAAGTCCCCGACCACCTAGTGGTGGTTGGCGCTGGTGTTATCGGCCTTGAATTAGGTTCGGTATGGGCTCGGCTCGGTTCTAAAGTCACCGTTATTGAGTATGCCGATTCAATTTTGACTGGTATGGACAAAGACATTTGTGACACGGCCTTAAAAGTTTTTGAGTCGCAAGGTCTGGCGATTAAGCTTAGTTGTGAAGTCATCAGTATTGAGCAAGCGAGCCAACAGCAGCGCGGGGAAAAAGCGAACATACAAACTATTACCTTAAAGTCTCGCGAGTCAGATAAGCAGGAAACCATAGCAGCCACTCATGTGCTGCTTGCCACAGGTAGACGCCCTAATACTGATAATTTAGGTTTGCAGAATATTGGTGTGCAAACCGATCAACATGGTTTTATTAAGGTTGACGATCGTTTTACGACCAACTGTTCAAGTGTCAAGGCGATTGGAGATGTTACCGCGGGTTTAATGCTCGCTCATAGAGCTGAAGAAGAGGGGATTGCGGTTGCCGAAACTATTGCCGGTAAAGCCGGAATCGTAAACTACCAAGTTATTCCTAATGTTGTATACACTCAACCGGAAATAGCCTCTGTTGGTCTTAACGAAACACAAGCGCGGCAACACGGTGACATAAAAACCGGCATGTTCCCATTTGCGGCGAATAGCCGTGCCAAAACTAATCGTGACACTCAAGGGTTTGTGAAAGTTATTACAAGCGCCGAAGATGATACCGTGTTAGGTGTTCATATCATCGGTTCACAGGCAGGAAATATGATTGCTCAAGCGTCTCAAGCTATGGAATTTGGTGCGACTTCTGAGGATATAGCCTACAGCTGTCATGCCCATCCAACACACGCTGAGGCATTGAAGGAAGCGGCGATGTCTGTATTGGGCAAAGCGATTCATCAATAAAGCGGATTTAAAAACGCGGTGATCATGAAAACGATCACCGTTTTTTAAATGACTTAATGAGGTACGGCATCCGGGTTGTCGTTTCTGTTATTGAGGGCATCTAGTGGTCGCAAAGAATTTTTTCTCAGACATAAATGAGTCGGCTGAAGCGGGCTAAGATGATCATCGAACAAGGACGCCACTAAATAAAGTTAAGATCATTAAAGCCCACCATTAATCTGATTTTATATTGGCGTTTTACGTCGGCAAGGCCGATAATCCGCGACTGTTTTTTTACACATTCATGTTAGTTTAATGTTGTCTATCGAAAATCGAATAGCTAAGGAGCTTGAGGTTCAAGCAAAACAAGTGAGTGCAGCTATCGCCTTACTTGATGATGGTGCCACCGTACCTTTTATTTCACGTTACCGTAAGGAAGTAACCGGAGCACTGGATGACACTCAGTTGCGCTCCTTGGAAGAGCGCTTAAAGTACTTGCGCGAGTTAGAGGATCGTCGTGCCACTATTGTAAAAAGTATTGAAGAGCAGGGTAAACTTAATGACGATTTAAGTAAGGCGATTGCCGCAGCAGAGAATAAAAGCGCGCTCGAAGATTTGTATTTACCTTACAAACAAAAACGTCGTACTAAGGGGCAAATCGCAATAGAAGCAGGTTTAGAACCACTCGCTGACGCGCTTTTGAATGACCCAACTAAAGACCCTGAGGTTGAAGCAAGTAGTTATTTAAATAGTTCAGAGGAAACGCCGGTCGCTGATGCAAAGGCGGCGCTCGACGGTGCACGCGCGATTCTAATGGAGCGTTTCTCTGAAGACGCAGCTGTGCTTGCCTCAATTCGTACTCTGCTGGAAGAGCAAGCGGTTGTTTCGGTAACTATGGCCAAAGATAAAGAGCAAGAGGGCGCAAAATTCCGAGACTATTTCGATTATCAAGAAGCCTATAAGTCCATTCCTGCGCATCGAGCCTTAGCCATTTTTCGAGGACGTAATGAGGGAGTTCTTATATCGACTTTAGATTTAAAGGCACCTGAAGATGGTTGGCAGGGCGAACTTGCACACCCGTGTGCCAAAATGCTCGCGCAGCGTTGGGATGTTGCAATGAAAGGTCGAGCAGCTGACCCATGGTTGGCGCAGGTGATTGATTGGACTTGGAAGATTAAAGTCTTGTTGCATATTAGTGGCGACTTAATGTTTGGCTTAAAAGAGCGAGCTGAAATCGAGGCCATACGTGTGTTTTCGATGAACTTAAAAGACCTTTTGTTGGCTGCACCAGCGGGTGCTAAGGCGACCTTGGGGCTAGACCCTGGTTTACGTACTGGTGTTAAAATGGCCGTGGTAGATGGCACGGGTCAGTACTTGGATCAGGGTACCATTTATCCTCATGCGCCTAAAAATCAATGGGATCAGTCAATTGAGCAAATCGCACGACTCGTCAAAAAACATCAGGTTGAGTTAATCGCGATTGGCAATGGCACTGCCTCGCGCGAGACCGATAAGCTGGCGGGTGATCTAATTGCGCGTCATCCTGAACTGAAGTTAACCAAGGTAATGGTCAATGAAGCTGGAGCTTCGGTGTATTCGGCTTCTGAGTTTGCTGCACGCGAGTTTCCTGATTTGGATGTCACCATTCGCGGTGCCGTTTCTATTGCGCGCCGTTTGCAAGATCCACTCGCTGAACTCGTTAAAATTGAGCCAAAATCGATTGGTGTTGGCCAGTACCAACATGACGTAAATCAGTTTCAACTGAGCCGTTCCTTAGATGCGGTGATTGAAGATTGTGTGAACGATGTTGGTGTTGATTTAAACATGGCTTCAATGCCATTACTCAGATGTGTTTCTGGTTTAAACGAAACGGTCGCCATTAATATCGTGAACCATAGAAACGCTAATGGGCCTTTTAAGAGTCGTAATGATTTAAAGTCGGTTGCGCGTTTAGGCGAGAAAACCTTTGAACAAGCCGCAGGTTTTTTACGTATTGTGGCTGACAATGAAAATGTTTTGGATGCGTCAGGGGTTCACCCAGAAGCGTATTCAATCGTTGAAACTATTGCCAGGCGCAACCAGCGTGAAATTAATTCTATTATTGGTGATAGCGCGTTTTTAAATTCTTTAGAACCACAAGATTATGTAAACGAACAATTTGGTGTCCCAACCGTCATCGACATTATTCGTGAGTTAGACAAGCCTGGGCGTGATCCAAGACCAGAGTTTAAAACCGCGAAACTTAAAGATGGCGTAGAAACCATGAAAGACCTTGTTGAAGACATGGTGCTTGAAGGAACCGTCACCAACGTAACTAATTTTGGTGCATTTGTAGATATCGGTGTTCATCAAGATGGTCTTGTACATATTTCCTGTTTGGCCAATAAATATGTCGACGATCCGCATAAGGTTGTCAAAGCCGGACAAATTGTAAAAGTGAAAGTGCTTGAAGTAGATATGTCACGAAAGCGCATTGCACTGACCATGAAACTCCAAGAAACAAAACAAGACCGCTTAGACCGCCGACCACCAAGTGCTCAACCAAAACAGGCCTCGCACAAGAAAAAGCTTAAAGCACAGGCTAGGCAAACAAACGCAAAGCAAACTAAGTCTATGAATAATGCGATGGCAGCAAAGTTAGCCGCCGCACTAAAAAAATAATACTAAGTTAAACTTTAACCGCGATGGTTAAAACAATAGCAAGTCTAATCTCTATAAAAAATCCGCTCGCTCCACCGTGCGCGTCTGGCTTAGGCATTTTTATTTTAGTGGGTTTGCTTTGCTCTACTTATGGTGACTAGTTTGCTTAGCTAGTAAATTTGAGGCAGTATCAGTGATCGGGGTTTTGTTTTTAAACAAATTGGTTTCACCAAAATCAACATTGGAGGGTTGTACCCATGAAAAATCACATTATTTTAGGCCTACTTGGTGTCGCTGTCGTGGTTGGCCTATCAACACAAGTTTTATCTAAAAAAGCCGAGCCTCAATTAGGCGAAGAACTGAATCAAAGCACGACTAAGAATGCGACCATGATGCTTGACCCTGAAACAGGGGAAGTTATGAATGATCTCGCAAAGATTGAAGAGCTCAGAGCGGCCATGAAAAATAACTCTGATAAAGAAGCAAAGGATGATGATGTAGTTAAGCAAGAAATTGTTATGACCGAAATGGATGATGGCACACTCAAACTTAGTTTAGGTAAACGCTATCTTCGACCTCAGTCAGTGTCGGTTGATGATGATGGCAAGCTCATAAATCAAGCTGATGATGAATTAGAAAATACGGAGTCAGAATAATGATTATAAGAACAATAAAATCCGTACTAACTATTGCCGTCATTTGCGCAAGCTCAGTAACATACGCCGCGAATATTCAAATCGTGCCTACCGATGGGCCTGGCGAAGGCTTTAACTCGACCCAAGCGGTAGCAGCCGTGGCTGGTAACGATGCAACAACGCTTGGCCAACAATACATGAATGTATTTCGTGCAGCCGCTGCTTTTTATCAACAAAGACTTGATAGCGATGTTGAAATTAGAATGGAGGCCGCTTTCGATCCCTTACTGTGTGAAGAGAACAGCGGGCAATTAGGTGGTGCTGGTCCCCTAAACGCTTTCGTAAACTTTGAAAATGCGCCTAATCAAGGCACTGCGTATGTATCTGCTTTAGCGAATAGTCTAGCGGGCCGAGATTTAGACCCGGGCGGTAACGATATTAGCTCTGTGTTCAATTCAAGATTAAATGGTGACGCTAGTTGTTTGCGAGGTCTGACTTGGTGGTTGGGTATTGATGCACCGGCTCCGGCTCGGACAGTGTCACTGTATGAGACTGTATTGCACGAGATGGCTCATGGACTAGGTTTCCTTACTTTTGTAGATGAAGACGGAGGTCTAATCACGACGTCAACCGGTAGACGGTTTAACGATCCGTTTATGCTTAATCTATTTGATGTTGTTCAAGAGCTACGCTGGAGTTCCATGAACGATGAACAGCGAAGCCGATCTTCTTTAAATAATGGTTCTTTGGTTTGGCGGGGAGCGGCGGTTGATCAAGGAGCTGGAGTATTCACCGGTGGACGCAATGGCAATGGCCAACTGCGTGTTTATGCACCTCGTGAATTTGATCCAGGTTCGTCAGTTTCACACTGGGATACCGCGGTTGGTCCAGACGAATTAATGGAACCTTTTTCAACTCCTACCTCGGATAGCTGCGCCACTTTGCTGGCACTTAGAGACATGGGTTGGCGCACACAAAATGAGTGTGCTACGCCGCCAACAGAAGGTAGCTAGTTCCTATCAAGCAGGTTGCGCTCTTGTGTATTTTGTTCCTAGTGCGTAAGCCTGCATTTGGCTAGGGAGATGAATTTACCTAAGTCTTACCTACGCAGCATTTGTGTTGAATCACTCTTTAAAGGTTAAAGGTCGATTCAACACAATTCCTAT
>CAYSUU010000041.1:0-13290 GCA_964434375.1 uncultured Gammaproteobacteria bacterium
ACTCACTGCGTTCGCTCGGACGCGCAAACAGCGCGCGCCCGTGTTCGCGGCGTTAGCAATACAGTTGCCATCACTATGTTTAATGGTATAACTACACTTCTATTAGATATGAATAGTACTTTCATGTTCGGTGAAGATAGGTTCGAAGGAGGTACAGACTACTCCGAATATTACAAACAAATTGGTGGAAACCTCCCTGGTAGCATTATAAATAACAAAATAAACAATATTCTAGAATACCTTGGAGAGCGCTACCCTCAAGAGAAATACCGACATGACTTTCCAACGGTGAGAAATGCTATTGATGCAACTAGCACTCAAACGCTTCCTAATGAAGAGATAGGAAAAATAATTAGAACTTTCTCATTCTATGAACACGGTCATATCCCAGAAGAATACATTGTGGCTTTAAATAAACTGCAAAAAACATATAGGTTGGCTGCTGTTATCGATATTTGGGCACCTAAAGATATGTGGTTAGAAACATTCAATCAGCTAGGAATTGATAAATTATTTTCTGCCGTATCTTTCTCCTCAGACCATGGAATAGTTAAACCATCACCTAAGCCTTTCGAAATGGTGATGAAAAAAATGAATGTATTACCAAAAGAATGTATTGTAATCGGAGACTCTGTTAGAAGAGATTTAGGTGGGGCAATAGCAGCTAATATTGATTGTATTTTAGTTAATAGTGCGACTGATGATAAAGCATTAGCTAGCTTTAAGAACCTAATTGAGGTTTCGAAAGTTGCTTGCTAACAAGTTCAAAAACTTACGTTCGCTTCGCTCACTCGGACGCGCTAACAGCGCGCGCCGATACCTTGGGCGTTATACAGCAGTCAACCCAACCACTTATATTGACTTTAAGAAGTCAGTGGAATACTTGGAGCAATTAAATGAATTTTATTACCTCTAGATCGAAACGGTTCCTATGTGTAATTACCGTTAGCTCCTTCGCGTTAGCTGGATGTGATGACTCACCAGAAGGCACCTTTGATTCAAATGCTAATATTGAAAAAAACGTTGTCACAAAAGGGTTGGATGTTTCTTTGTTTAAAGAAGGAGCCTTCATTAAAGAACCAGAAATAGTAGATTGCGAAACAACAGCTGGCACTAAAACTACTTGTTATAAATTGATAACCTCAGGCGGCCCAGCTGGACGTGAACCTGGGCATTTTTGCCCCAGAAATATTTCTGACGGTGTTGATGTTTCTGGTGTTTGGTTTAACAAAACAGGTGAAGGGGATTTAGTCGATCTAACAGGCGACTTTATTGTAAAGCTAGCCACTTACTATAATGACCCTAATTGGCAACTCTACGATCCAGAGACAGGCAAGGTGCGATATACTGCGACTAAAGAAGCTTGTCAGGGCGCGGCAAAACCCATTGTTGAAGAAGAGTACAAGCAAAACTGCATCGAGTGTGAGATGTCTTACCTTGATGAGGATTTTTCTCGCTCGTACCTGATCCCAACCAAGCCAATTCATTCCGAAAAAACTGTGCGAGTTCGAACTGCCGGTATTGCCCTTGATGGTGCTGAACTTTCAGGCCCAGCTCCCATTAATGCTATTTTAGATAGCTATACGATTGCTGCATTTGATGATTGTGGTGGCCACATTAATGAACGTCAGGGATACCACTACCATTCAACAACGGGTTGCACGGATACGCCTGTCAGCGATGATGGATATGCACCACAAATAGGTTATGCACCTGATGGATATGCAATCTATGCCATGAAAGATGCTGCCGGTAACGAGGCTGAATCACTTGATGAATGCCGTGGCACAACCGATGCTGTGCGTGGATATCACTATCGAGCGGCTAGCCCTAGTGAGAACATGATAATTGGCTGTTTACGTGGAGAAACAGTTCGTCCGGCCGGCAGGCCTCACCATGGCCCAGGTAATAATCCACCGCCACGGACTGATGATACGGTAAGTGACAAAAGCTAGTAGGCTTTGGCCTTATGAAAAAGACATTAATACGCTTCTCTGTGTTCGTGTTATCGATAGTCGCTGGCAATGGTGCTATTGCTCATTCGTTTCCGTTAAACAAAGTGGCTGAGGATGTATGTCATGATAAGAATTAGTCTCACGTTTGTGAATATTCAGGACATCATAATGATTTGTACATTGGAACCTGCCAATTGATCACTGAAGAGAAACTGATTTGTGTAAGCAATAACCTATACAAATTACTGAAAAAAAGTGATGAGGCAAAAAAAGAGTAAAGCGCACAAGTCTGAGCTGCATAACAAGCAAATATCGCCGGCACAGTAAACTATGCAGCTGCTTTGGGCGTTATGTGTATTAACTTTTCACTGTCGTCCTTCTGTCGGGTAGTTTTCGTACCCGACATTGATGTTTCTTGAGTATTGTTGTGCTTCAGAGTAACGAGGACTTTTTAATGATTATAAAGAAATTAAGAAAAGAGAAAAAACTGTCTCAAGAGCAGCTAGCAACAATGAGTGCTCTTAGCGTGAGAACTATCCAGCGTGTTGAAAGTGGTAAAAGCGCTAGTTTAGAAACTCTAAAGTCTCTCGCCTCTGTGTTAGAAGTTGATATAGATAAACTAACCGAGGTAATAACAATGATAGATAAAAAATCTGAAAACTGGCTTGCGCAACCTTTATGGTTCAAAAGCCTTTTTTATGGTATCCGATCAAGAAAAATCCAGCTAAACCTAGAGTTTTTGTTTCTGGTATGTGGGCTCATAACACTATTTATTGGTAACAAGTATATTGCTGCCGCCCTAGTAATTTCGTCATATGTTACAGGCTGGTCAATCAGATACGGTGATTCAAAGAATGTGTGGTAGTAACCACATAACAAAGTTAAAAACTAATATGCCAGCGTTGCTGGCACGGACGTCGCAAAAAGTGCGGCGCCCGTTTTAAAGGCGTTAGTAAGATTATTCAAATGAACGTTTAGGGCAATTAACTGACATGTTTACCGCGTGATACTAATGCTAAATCCGTATTTAATTTAGTGGGCGCAGTAAATACCAATTCTAGTAGAGTAGTAAGGAGTAGCGAGCTAGCGTGTTAGGACAACTATTTTTGATCAAAATCAATAACAACAGAATCAGTGGTTAATGAACTAACTAGGACGCACATGCTAAAATCTACGCTAAGCCGCCTGATCAATATCGAATCTAATAATAGGTGTCCAATTTAGTCTTTAACTTAGTTCTTAAGGCTTGTCATTTGCTTCAATCGTTACTCCTAGCATTTCATCATTGAGTTTTCTGAGTTGCGCTATTGCCGCGTCGGTATGCTCCTGACCTGTGGTACTTGAAACTAACACCACGTCTGAATCAAGTTCGGCACCATACCCACCGATTTTACTTGCCTGTTCAGTTGGTACGTAAGAAATATTCCCATTGCTATAGCCAATAAAAAATGTATTCACCACTGGGCTTTTTGCTTTAAGTTGCTCGCCGAAATCATTAAAGTATTCACCGGGAAACGTTGCTATAGCGATATTTGGGGTAAGCATTAAGGCTGATATTTCGGCCTTCGGTTTATTAAATACTTGCGTCGAAAATAGAAAACTCCCGCGAGCTGTATAATCTTTTATCGCCTTAATGGATGACACAGCTCCAGTGCTTAATTTTTTACCTAAGTCATTGGATTTTTTAATTGCTAGCTCGAGTGGTTTTGTGTCCGAGTTGTAGGGATTTACATCACCGCCGGCTCCTAGTAAAAAAAGCACATTGCCGCCCAATTCGCTTGTTATATAAGACGCGATAGCGCCGGGGTAGTCAGCTGATACAACTACATTTTCTAAATCCATTGTTATGGTTGGGTGTGCACTATAGTTAACGATGGTTGCAAGGGAGTCTCCAGACAAAGCCCTTATGTGAATTACTCCTAGAGCATTGTCTACTGATCGATTAGCTTGTCGTTCTGGATTTGTCCAAAGCATCTTTACTGAATCGTTAAAGTGGATTCGTCTGTTATAGGCTTCATCAACCACAATGCTGGATGCACCAATTTCAACGGGCTTAAAACTCCGTTGTGCCTCTTCTAGAGCTTCAAGCGATTTCACTTTAAGTTGATCGAGCTTACTATGATCGAATATGCCTGAATGTGTATGAGTTACAGAAAGTGTGATGTGGTCATAGTCGCTATTTTTAATTAAGTATTGATGCAGTTCATCAAACGAATCCGAAGCTAGAAAGCATAAGTCTAGAGCAATAAACGCGATGCTTTTTTTGCCATCTGACAGTACCAGCGCTTTAGCATAAAGAGGGTCGTGTATTATTTTGAGTAACTGTGGTTCTGCGGTTAATGTTGGAACTCTATCTATATCAACCTTTGGCGAGATATCTATTTTTGCAAACCCTGCCATATATTGATCAGTTTCACATTTAGAGTTTAAGCAAGCTGTGTCTGATTCACTAAAAACTTTATTCGAAACAGTCGCCAGAAAACAAAGTAAAAGTAGAATGCGCAAGAGGAATCACCCAAAACTATATCTCATTAAAAGGTAAATTTAGTCTACCTTGAAATGGCTAAAATGGGTATGAACGGATTATTATGCTTGCCTAGCTTTTTTTGGTTAGCCGTGCCATCGGCACACGGTACTGACAAGTTAACTTCGGTCGTCATCTGATTACGGAGAGCCATTATAGTTCGCTTAGGACAAGTGCTTTTAATTGAATGGAACAGCGCAGTTGCATAGTGAAACTAGGGTACTCTAATGACACTTTAGGAAGTTAACTTGTCAGTACCGATAAAAGAGGAGGTCGGACTTAAAATTGACAAAGTCCGTGACGACGCATGGGTAGATGTGTTTAACTATATCCAAAATGTTCAACGATGCGAAGTCGTAGTATAAGCACATTGAGTGGTTCCGATCGCAATTGAACAACAGTAGTTTATAAACCAAGAAAGAATCCAGGAAACCCAGGCCTTACCATTAATCGTCTTTACCTAAATCAGTAGATCGAGCCCGAATAACGGCCGAGTACGAGTATTAAACTGTATTTCTATGGCTAAACTTTATCACGCTGCGTCTATTCGTGATTTTATGGCGACTAGGATTCCCCGCTTTTCTTTTTATGGTCACGCATTTGAGGTCATTGATCTCTGATCAACACTTTATTTGGATGTAATTAAGAATAATATGAAAATAAAACACGCACTATTTCTACTCACATTCTTTGCCATATTCCTCTCGCAACCAATTCTTGCGCAGCAACAAGAGGAGCAAGCCAACCCACTGGCCTCCATACCATTGAGAAGCATTGGACCTGCGATGATCTCGGGCCGCATATCCGACTTCGCCATAGACCCTGATCGCCCGCATGAATTTTATGTAGCAACGGCTTCTGGCAATCTTTGGAAAACTGAAAACAATATGACCACATGGACGCCATTGTTTGAAAATGAAGGAGCTTATGCGATTGGCGTCATTGAAATGGCAAAAGGAAATAAAAATTTGTTGTGGCTTGGAACGGGAGAAAACAATGCACAACGTTCGGTCGCCAAGGGTGACGGTGTTTACAAATCCTTAGATGGCGGCGTTAGTTGGCAACACATGGGCTTAAAAAATTCGGGACACATATCGCAGATATGGATCAATCCAACGAACCACAATCAGGTTCTGATTGCATCTCAAGGGCCATTATGGAGTGATGGTGGAGACCGAGGTTTATATAAATCCGAAGATGGTGGCGAAAGTTGGGAGCGTATTCTCGAGATCGATCAATATACGGGAATCAATGAGTTTATAGTCGACCCACGGGATTTTAATAATATTGTTGCTAGCAGTTATCAGCGACGTCGTCATGTATGGACACTCATCAACGGCGGACCAGGCAGTGATATTCACAAGACCACCGATGGCGGTAAAACCTGGGAGCAAATCAGCGCTGGCTTGCCACAGGAAGACATGGGCCGAATTGGCCTAGCCATGGCACCGTCTGAACCAGCTACCTTGTATGCCATTATTGAAGGGGATGAAGAGGAACAGGGGGTCTACCGATCTTCAAATTTTGGTCAAACTTGGGAAAAACGCTCTAGCCATATTACTAATAGCCCTCAGTATTACAATGAACTGGTGGTCGACCCTAAAAACCCTGATCGCGTCTACTCGTTAGATACGTTTTCGAATGTATCCGAAGATGGAGGTAAAACGTTCAATCCACTGTCAAACCAGTTTCGACACGTTGACGATCACGCACTTTGGATTGACCCAAGCAACACCGATCATCTAATTATGGGCGGTGATGGCGGCGTCTATGAGAGTTGGGATAGAGGCAAGCTTTGGCGTCACGCGCAAAACCTCCCCTTAGCACAGTTTTATCGTATCCAACCAGACAATGCAGAGCCGTTTTACAATGTGTGTGGTGGCACACAGGATAATAATTCGCTTTGTGCACCGTCTCGAACCGAAGTAATTCACGGTATCACTAATGCAGATTGGACGATTGTTATCGGCGGCGATGGCTACAAACCCCAAATCGACCCGACTGACGAAAACACCATTTATGCTCAATATCAATACGGTGGGTTAGCCCGCTACGACAAACGAACCAAAGAACTCATATCCATTACGCCACATCCGGCAAGTGGGGAAAATCAGTACAAATGGAATTGGAACACACCCTTGCTAATCAGCCCTCATAAGTCCACGCGACTATTTTATGCGGCCGAAAAAGTGTTTCAATCCGACGATCGAGGCGAAAACTGGCAGGCCATCAGCCCTGACCTAACTCGTCAAATCGACCGCAATACACTTGACGTGATGGGTCGCGTTTGGAGCGTCGACACCATTGCTAAAAACGTTTCAACCTCGATTTGGGGAGCCATTATTGCATTAAGCGAAAGCCCGCTTAAAGAAGGCCTCATTTATGTGGGTTCCGATGACGGTGTTATCAGCGTAACTGAAGACGGTGGCGAAAACTGGCGTCAATTGTTGCGTGTGAGTGGCGTACCTGAAATGTCGTTGGTGGAAGACATAATCACTTCTGTACACGATGAGAATGTCGCATACGCGGTATTTGATAATCATAAACGAGGCGACTTCAAGCCTTATGTTTATAAAACCACAAATAAAGGCAGAAGTTGGGCTAGTATCACCAGCAACTTACCGGAGTGGGGCTCAGCTCATACCATTGCCGAAGATCATCGTGATCCGAATCTGCTTTTTGTTGGAACCGAATACGGCTTGTTTTTTACTCAAAACGGTGGTCAAAGCTGGTCAAAAATGACCGGCGGTTTACCCACGATCGATGTGCGAGATGTTGAGATCCAGCGGCGTGAGAATGATCTTATCGTAGGCACATTTGGTCGAGGCATCTATATTATTGACGACTACAGCCCACTAAGAACTAATGTGGAAGATCTTCAGAAAACGTCTGCAACATTATTTCCAGTAAAAGATGCTTGGTTGTACTTAGAGGGCAATCAATACGGAAATGAGCAGAAAGGCTCGAACGGTAATGAGTTATTTACAGCAGAGAATCCGCTCTATGGTGCGGTATTTTCCTACTATCTAGAGGATGGTTTTCAAACACTAAAATCACAACGCCGAGAAAAAGAGAAAAAACGATTAGAGCGATATGAAGACACACCTTATCCTAGTTGGGAAACATTACGCGACGAAGACAACGAAGAAGCACCACGCCTATACGTTGAAATAAAAGACAGCGAGGGCAGTGTGGTTAGGCGCGTGCCAGCGAGCGTAGAAAAAGGGTTTCATCGGATAGCGTGGGATATGCGATATCCGCCACTACAACCAATTAGCCTAACACAAGCCGAAGGTTACATTCCGCCGTGGGGTCACCCACCAAAAGGCCCCTTAGCCTTACCAGGTCAGTACACGGCAACGCTAAAAAAACGACAATTGAGCAAGGTAGAAGAGCTGAGTGAACCGCGAGCCTTCACCCTTAGGTTGCTCAACAATAGTACTGAAATTGCCTCAGACCGCGAAGCATTGTTGACGGCACAAGCCAAGGCAGGAGATTTATACCGAAGAGTGCAGGGTGCATCAAGGTCCTATGACGAGCTCGTTTCACGAGTTGAACATCTAAAGCAAGCAATGGTTGAAACCGTCGATTCAAGCGAAAAACAAGCTCAAAAGGTAAGAGCGCTCAGCGAAATCTTAGTCGACGCAAGTTTACTTTTGAATGGTGATCGAACCATTAGCTCTCGCCAAGAACCTGTTCCATGGTCCGTTCAGGGTCGCACTTCGTTCATTTACAGTAGTATCGTTAATAGTCAGTTCAAGGTGTCCGGCAATCATCTTACCTCGCTTGAAATTGCCGAATCAGAATACCAACGAGTTGCTGCCATGATGCAGGAGGTTGACGCCGGACTAACTGCACTTGAAACCGAACTGGAGCAGTTAAAAGCACCATGGACACCAGGGAGAATCCCAGCTAGCTTTTGATTATTGAAATTAAAATAACTATAGAAGGGGGGGGAAGGACTCTGACCCCTTTAAGCTAGTAGCTGGGTAATAGGTTTCCTATTCTTTCTGGGGGAATCCTGTTAATCTAAAAAAATCAAAGGCTTAGCTATTGATTGAAAAGAGTGAAAGGAGGCGTGCTCACTTTCATACCGCAAAATCTCACCTTATACCTATGATTCACCTATTAATAACAATAGCTTACGAGGAAAAAGTTTTTAAAAAATCTAGATTGGCTAGTAACCCGCCTATTAAGCTACTGTTAACTCTACAATGATAGTTCGCACATACCAAAATAGAGATTTAGCTAGTGTCATTAAATTATGGGAAGATACAGGTTTAGTTGTAGAACAGAATAATCCCGAAAAAGATATTGATCGAAAGTTACTTGTAGACCCTGATTTATTTTTGATTGGTGAACTAGAGGATCAGATTATTGGCTCTGTAATGGGTGGGTATGAAGGTCATAGAGGCTGGATAAATTATCTTGCAGTTAGCCCTTCGCATCAAAGAAAAGGTTATGCTCGCACATTAATGCAAGAGGTTGAAAAACTAATTAAGCAAAAAGGATGTCCTAAAATAAATCTTCAAGTTAGAGATACAAATAAAGCAGTATTAGATTTTTACACGGCTATCGGCTATGCAGATGATAGTGTAATAGGCTTAGGTAAACGATTAGAGAGTGACTAAGTGAAGAGAGTTAACAAGAACCAAAACTTACACACCTTGCGTTTGCTCGGACGCGCAAAAAACGCGCCCCCGTTTTAAAAGCGTTAGGCATTTAAGGAGATTTGGTGCATAAATTCATCTTGTTATTTAGAGGGATCAATGTTGGTGGTAATAATTTATTGCCAATGAAAGAACTTGTTCCTCTTTTAAAACAAAGTGGATATGAAAGTGTTTCCTCATATATTCAAAGTGGAAATGTCGTTTTAAAAAGTCCTAACAATCCAGTAAATCAAGTTCAAAATATTGTGTCTAAAAACTTTGGTTTTTCTCCTGAGCTTTTCGCTTTAGATGAGCCTGCATTCTCGATATCAGCTTTAAATAATCCATACAAAGAGTTTGAAGGTAAGTTTGTACATTTTTACTTTTGCGATAATGATATCAATTTGAATTTGGATAAATTAAATAGATATATAACAAGTTCTGAAGAGTACACTGTGAAAGGGAATGTTTTTTATTTACACGCCCCTGAAGGCATCGGCCGTTCGAAACTTGTAGCAAATATAGAATCCTGTTTAAGTCAAAGTGCAACCGGCAGAAATTTAAATACTATTAATAAAATTAGCTGTATGCTAAAAAATGTCTAACAAGCTGCTCAAAAGGATAATTGACAGTTGGCTGTGCTCGTGCCGCGCACATTATAGCCAGCTGTTATTTACCTCTTAGCAAGGCGTTAGTGAGCATTGATTTATTTGGCGGGTTCAATGACCTCCAAGCATAATCAACAGACGGTCATGCTTAGCTAGAGCATTGTGATGATCGTTGTCTGACTGAATCTAAAGTTCTTTAGTTAAGGTGCAATAGTTAGCGTGCAACCTTATTTGCTAACATACTTTGAGTACTTAATCAGACCCTCAATTACTTAAGGACACCTGCAGATAATTGTTAGCCTGAGCAATATTGTTCCACTGGTCTGAGGTAAACACTTGTTCGATGTCTGGATACTGTGTAATTGGTCTGGAAAGGCCATGGGCTTGAACGTCTATTATTAAATCTCCACGTTCTACGATTGGATAGCTTTGTAATAGGTTAATGAATTCAATTGATATTTGTGAGGCTTGATCAAAGCTGTAGGAGCTATTGCTTAAAAAATCACAATTTAATATGGGTATGGGTTGATCGGGTAGGCTAAGGCTACCGTTTTCGTTGGTAACAACGCAGAAATCTCCATTATGGATGTTCAGTGTAAGAGTGCCTTGAAAATCAATCTCACTCAGTTGCGCCACTAAACCTGATATAACTTCAGAGCGCGAACTGCCTAAGGCTAATTCGTTAAAATTGAACTTGCCGGTTTGATTCACTGCCCAAACTAAGGTGTTTAATAAGTTTGTAATATTAGGCGTATTCGATTGAGTCTCGTTTAGTTCTAACAAACGTTTACTTTCTTGAAGATCTTGACTTTGAATCTCTATTTGTTCAGATAATGACTGATTGGCTTTCGCCAGAGATTGGTTTATATCTCGTTCATTATTAATTAGCCATAAGGTTGAGATTAAAGAAATGCAAAGCGCACCGAGAACAAAACCCCATATGGTTGAAATGCCGGAGGACTTTCCTGAGCTTTGATCTTCCAACCTGTTAAGTATGAGATCTCTATCGAGGACTTTCTGTCGTTCGGTTTGTTGGCGTAAATTACGCATTTCATGCATGAACCGACTAAGCAAAAGTCGAGTATTGTCTTGTAATTCTCTATGGAACTGACCTTGTTGGATGGCCAAAGAGCTAGCAACTTGATCGCGAATTTGATGCAACTCTCTATCTGAGTCGGCAGGAGATTCTGTAGGTGCTGGAATCGTTTCCTGTTGGTCTTTACGATCATTATCTAAGGCTGATATTTTAAGTACTGACATGACTCTTTTAATGTCAGAGTCGGTCATCACATCTTTGGATAACACATCGATGGCGCCAATAGCGCGTGCTTGACTGAGATATACGTCGCCTGATTGCGCGGTGTACATCACCATAGGAATAGTGGCGATGGCGACATTGGATTTAATGATTCTAACCGCTTCGAGACCATTCATGCCTTTCAGAGAATGGTCCATGAAAATCACATCAGGTTTTTGATACGACAAATAACTTAGTGCTTCTTCCGCTGATGAAACCGTATCAATCCCGAGGTCATACAGTTCTAATATTTTAGTGAGCTTAAACTGTGCGGTTCGTGAGTCGTCGACTATTAAGGCTCTTTTAGTAGGCATAGTATTGATTATCTAAATTAGCATTTATAACCCTTACCCTCTGATAATCTTACATGAAAAAAGTTAAGGAATAAGCTAAATTAGGTCAAATAGTCGTATTTTTTAATCTGCTGGAATAAGAGAAGAAGTGGTTGAGAATTTACGGGGTCAGAGCCCTTTAACTAGTTTGGGTTTAAGATTCTACCGACCTCGACGAGATTGCCCAACTTTGCAAGCCAACTGGCTCTCTACTTTCATTCTAAGTGTCCTGCTACAGCGCGACTTTGCCCATTGTGCCAATAGGGAAATTAGTGAGGGCTTTCGCGGTTATTCGTCGCATTACTCCTTATCAATAGAAATAGTAAGTGTGACTTACATCAAATTTTCGCCCATTAAGGTGATTCTTTAGGCTCGACTAACTATGGTAGGCTAGTACTCTAACATCTGGAGGCGTTATGCGACGATTCACTATAAAAACTAAAAACCTGACTTGCGTTATCTTAACTCTATTAGTTTGCCTAAGCGCATGGTCAACCACCTACGCAGAACAGGATAAAACCGCGTTGGTCGGCGGCACCTTAATCGATGGCTTAGGCTCAACACCAATCTACAATAGCGTAATTTTAATTGAAGGTAATAAAATTATCGCAACTGGCACACAGGCTGAACTTGATGTTCCAAGTGGTTATCAAGTCGTGTCAACCGAAGGCAAAACGGTTATGCCTGGTTTATGGGAAATGCATGCGCATTTAATGTTGGCGGGGCATTCAGATTATGCGCACTGGGATAAGAAATACCCAGATCGACTCGAAGACGAAATAATGCCGGCGGCAGCTGAACAACTTTTGCTTGCCGGTGTCACCACGGCGCGAGATTTAGGCGCACCCTTGGAAGAGTCAGCATCGATAAAAAACCGAATCAATAATGGGCAACTGCACGGCCCAAGATTATTTGTGTCTGGACCTTTTATTCAGCATAAAGCCTACCCAGGTACCGAAAATTTTCGTTGGGGAATCAACGGTGAAGCTGATGCTCGAGCGAAGGTTCGTAAACTCCACGTCGCCGGCATGGACGTGGTGAAGTTGATTGATCAGGACGAAATGTCACTAAAGGAGGCTAAGGCCGTAGTCGATGAAGCACACAAACTTGGCATGAAGGTGGTTGGGCATTCTCACCGGCCCGATGAGATAAGACTAGGGCTGGAAATTGGTATTGATAACTTTGAACATACCGGCCTTGCTACCTCACCAGAATACCCGCCAAGTGTAATGCAAGCATTGAAAGAGCGAACTGCGACAGGGCGCATTCGTGGTGGCCCCTTGTACTGGACACCAACGGTAGAAGGCCTGTGGAACTTTGATCAATTGCGCCAAAACCCAGAAGCTACCGACAATCCTTGTTGGAAACGTGGTTTAAAAGAAGACACCATTGCCGATATAGAGCAATCGATCACTCACCCTGATCGGCTTCTTTACTTTCAACTGACACCAAAGCGAAAGCCCACTTTGAAACGTAAATTTCATCAATTGCGCGAGGCTGGAGTGGTGATGATGATTGGTACTGACTCTGGCATTCCGCTAAAGTTTCATTGTCAGTCAACTTGGAACGAAATGGAAGTTTGGGTTAATGTGATGGGCGTGCCGATGATGGAAACCATTCAAGCTGCCACCTACTGGCCGTCAAAGTTTATGGGTGTTGAAGAGCAGTGGGGCACGATTGTTCCTGGTCGCTTAGCAGACATAATTGCGATTAAGGGCGATGCGCTAAAGCACGTAGCACTCATGCAAAATGTCGATATGGTGATGAAAGACGGCGTAATTTATAAACTAGATGGTCAAGTCGTTGAATCGAGTTTCAAACCGAAACAATCATAATACGCAGCACCATTGTGTATCGAGCTATAGGGACACGAGCTATCGGTAATATGGGTGTCCTTATTTACTTGCTTGCACAATAGCAAGAGG
>CAYSUU010000042.1:0-13282 GCA_964434375.1 uncultured Gammaproteobacteria bacterium
TGCCACCGCGAGAAACAGAAATGAAGTCCATGCCCGCTTGTGCAAATTCATTAGCGAAGTAAATAGCATCAGCTACATCTGAGCCAGCTTCGATGATCTCATCGCTTAGGTAGCGACAGCCAACAAGAAAATTATCACTTACCGAGCGTCGAACTTGATGAAACACTTCTAATGGCAGCTTAACCCGGTTTTCTTTGTCGCCTCCATAGCCGTCCTCGCGAGTATTGGTGCGCGATAAAAACGACGCCATTGTATAAGCGTGCGCGTAATGCAGTTCAACGCCATCAAAGCCAGCGGCTTCAGCGCGTTGTGCTGCGCGCGCGAATAAGTCTGGTAGCTTCTCGGGTAAATCTGCAATCCAAGGTAATTGAGTGTCGGTGACGCGTTCTCGGTATCCGTGGTTGAGAGCTTCGAGTTCGCGGCTGTCGAGTATCTTGCTTAGCTCTTCATCGGTTTTAGCAATTAATGTGGCCCTAATTTTAGCCTCATCATCATCTTTGAGAAGTTCTCGATGGCGGTCTGTAAGCGATAAATACTTTTGTAAATATTTATCTCGATCAGGACGCTTTCGAATCGATAAAAAATCAATAATTTGGATGAAGACCTTGGTTTTCCCATCACTCGCTTTGCGTACTGTTTCGACAAGTTGGCGTAGGCCGTCTATGTGACTGTCATTACTAATCCTAAGTAATGGGC
This sequence comes from uncultured Gammaproteobacteria bacterium, assembly GCA_964434375.1. Classification (GTDB taxonomy): domain Bacteria; phylum Pseudomonadota; class Gammaproteobacteria; order Arenicellales; family Arenicellaceae; genus Arenicella. The sequence goes on from CAYSUU010000042.1 coordinate 697, forward strand.
CACTGGCAATATCTCGAATGCCAGTTGCTTCGACCACGATCGCGCCGGGTTGCCCTTCAGCAAAACGCTCATACCAATCAAGCACGTCTTGGGTCAAATTACCTTCTTCGCTGGCTCGCCAAGGCACCATTGCAGGCACCCAAGTGCGTTGATCTAGTTGCAAACGACCAACAGAGAGTGGGCTGAACAGTAAGGAGTTGGCAGCCTGATCTCGACTTGGCCAATTACCAGCTTCAGCTTGATACTTAATTCTCTGTTGAGGGCGCCACATTGTCGTTACATAGCAAATTACTTTAAGTTTAAAATAATTAGTTTACTCTTAAATTATCCGTATTTCTAGGTTAGTTTAGTCAAGCTATTTAGTAATTAGCTTTTGTAACAATGACCGCAGCTGCTTGAGTTCTTGTTGGTTCATGTGATCTATCGAGTGTTCTTCAAAGGTATTAGCCATATCGATAAGCTGATCTATTAGTTGGATTCCTTCATCTGTGATGCTGACTTTAATTCTACTGCGGTAGTCAGGGTCACGCTCTCGCTGGATTAATTTGTCGCGCTCCATTCGATCTAGGGCTTTACTCAATGTAGATTGATTAACCAGTACTTTGCTTGCTAAGTTGTTAACAGTTTCTGGATGGTACCGAACTGATGATAGTACCCGCCAAGCCAATACTGAAACTCCTTTGTCCTTTAATTTAGCGTGAAACGGCGCGCTTATTTCATAGCTGCAGCGCGCGAGTAAATAGCCTAAATAGTTTTCTGCAAATTCTGGCATTTAACGATTTTTTCAATTAATATGAATATTCATATAATAACATAAGCAGTCAAAATTTCATCTAATGTTTTTAGTCAGCGTATATCAACAGCTTAAGTGGTCTACTGAGCTCTTTACGAGTAATCCGTTTTTACACTTTCCTGCCAGTGCGTTAAATACTCAGCAAGATTATGATGCAAGCTATCAACAAGTGTTAGCAAGTAGCGACGAGTTGAAAGCCAAGTACGTAGACAGTGGGCTGCAAGTAGGTGATCGAGTTGCTATTTTGTTAGAGAATAAGCCGCAGTTCTTTTTTCATTGGTTTGCACTCAATGCCCTAGGCGTTTGCGTTGTGCCAGTAAATGGAGAGTTGATGGTTGAAGAGGCTAGCTATTTGATTAATAACAGCGATGCTCGTTGTGTAGTCGGCTTTGAGCACGCACTCGACTATCTTGAAACAGCAGTCAGTCACGCCGGTTTAAATATACCTGTGGTTGCTGACACTGATATTGAAAGTCTCGAGTTGCAAAGGCTCGGTGATTCCGAGCAGCAGATAAGCTTGCAAACAGAATGTGCCATTCTCTACACCTCAGGAAGTACTGGTAAACCCAAGGGTTGTCTTCTTAGTAACGACTACTTTTTGTTGAGCGGTGCCAAATATCGCGATGCTGGTGGCTATTGTAAATTGGAGACCGGCCAAGAGCGTCTTATTACACCTTTACCGTTGGTGCATATGAATGCCATGGCTTGTTCCTCTATGGGCATGATGATGAGCGGTGGATGTTTGATTCAACTGGATAGATTTCACTCGCGAAGTTGGTGGCAAACGGTACGCGATTCAGGCGCTACGGTGATTCATTACTTAGGGGTGATGCCCGCGATATTGTTGCAACTACCGGCTTCAGCACAAGATGATTTTTCGAAGCAGGTCAAGTTTGGCTACGGTGCTGGTGTTAACCCAGCGCACCACGCTGTATTTGAAGAACGTTTTGGTTTTCCATTGATAGAGAGCTGGGGAATGACTGAAACTGGCAACGCGAATTGTATTGGCGCATTTGAAGAGCCGCGTCATGTTGGGAAGTCTTGTATTGGTAAACGGCCTGATGCGGTTGAAGTGAAGTTGATTGATGAAGCCGGAATTGAGGTAGTTACCGGCGAGCCCGGCGAATTACTAGTTCGAGCGAAGGGTGATGATCCAACAAAGGGGTTTTTCTCAGGATATTACAAAAATGAAGCCGCCACAGACGAAGCCTGGGAGGGTGGTTGGTTGCACACTGGTGATATCGTTCGTCAGGGCGAAGATGGTTCATTTTATTTTGTTGATCGTTTGAAAAATGTGATTCGTCGCAGCGGAGAAAACATCTCCGCATTGGAAGTCGAAGCGACTTTAAGTTTGTGTAAAGAGGTTGGCCAGGTGGGCGTTGCTGCGGTGCCTGATGAGATTCGCGGCGATGAAGTAATGGCGTGTATTGTTGTCAACGAAGATTCGCGCCCAACCAAAGCGACAGCTGAAGCGATTTTTAATACTGCAAAAAAGACCCTCGCCTATTTTAAAGTGCCTGGTTATATCTCCTTTGTTAGCGAGTTGCCACTAACAGCATCAAATAAACCACAACGTGCAGAACTTAAAAAAATGGCACGAGAAACGGTTGCGGGATTTGATTCCAATCAACTCGACGCTAATGAAATTTGTTTCGATTTACGCAGCATGAAGAAGAAATAAGTGCAAATGCGAAATAAAAAAATTCAATCTTATGAGGGTGTGGCATTGGTTTGCCCAGTCACCTTCGCCTATCAAAAAGCAGATGATTCACATAGTGCGCCGTGGTATTTAGGTAGTGTCTTACGTGAACTTATTAACAAAGCTGGTATAGATAAAGCCGAAGTAGATGGTTTCGCGATCTCTAGTTTTTCTCTAGGGGTGGATAGTGTTACTGCGCTCACCCAGCATTATGATATCTCGCCACGTTGGATTGAACAGTTGCCCTATGGTGGCTGTTCTGGTGTCATCGCATTACGCCGTGCTGCTCGCGCGGTACAGGCAGGTGACGCAAATGTGGTCGCTTGTATTGGTGGAGACGCTGCTGGGCATCGTTCGTTTGAAGTAATGACCAGTGTATTCAGTACCTTTACTCAGAATGCCTCATTTCCATATGGCGCGGGTGGACCTAACGCTGCGTTCTCGCTAATTACTCAACACTACATGGACAAGTTTGGCGCTACGCGAGAAGACTTTGGCCGTATTGCTGTAGATCAACGTTACAACGCCAATCATTACCCTCCTGCTTTGTTTGGTCATAAAACATTGAGTATGGAGCAATATACCAATTCGCGCTCGGTAGCAGGGCAGTTGCATTTGTTTGACTGTGTTATGCCGTGCACCGGTGGTGAAGGTTTTTTAGTTATGAGTATTGAGCGAGCCGAGCAACTTGGCTTGCCTTATTGTGTGGCGCTATCGGCTGGAGAATTACACAATGCTCACCCACAAGACCCCGTTCAATTTAGAGGTGGTTGGACTGAGTTTATCGAACAAATGTACGTCGATGCCGGCATCAGTAGCAAAGACATAGATTTAGTGCAAACCTATGATGACTACCCAGTTATTAGCATGATGCAGTTTGAAGATTTGGGTTTTTGTGAAAAGGGCGAAGGCCCAGAATTTGTGCGAAATACTGATATGCGCTTTGATAGTTCTGGCCAAGCAAAAAACAAGTTGCCGCATAATACTTGTGGCGGACAACTATCGGTTGGTCAAGCAGGCGCCGCTGCGGGCTATATGGGCGTGGTGGAAAATATTCGCCAGCTCACGCAAGAAACAGATGGTAATCAAGTAGAAAATGCTCGTTATGCTATGGCTAGCGGCTATGGCATGGTGAATTACGATCGCGGTCTGTGTTCGGGCGCGGTTATTATGGCCTCAAGCGATATCGAAGGAGGCGCTAACAATGGGTAGTAAGCATATTAAGCGTAGGCTTTTAACCTATGATAAGCCGTGGATACGTGCCAATCCGAAGCCCCCGAAAAATCGTACCTTGCTCGGTGTCGCCTTCAGCACTTCTAATTATCAAGGTGTGCTCAAATTACAGCACTGCTCGATTTGCGACGCTGTTAATTATCCCCCGCGAGAACTATGCAGAAATTGTTTGAGCGACGACCTTCTGTGGAAAGACACGCCACCTCAGGGAGAAATCTTGAGTGTGTCTGAGTTGCATCATAGTCAGTGGGAGTTCTTTAAACGTAAGATCGAAAAAGCGCCGTGGCCTATCGCCACTGTACTGCTTGCGGAGCAAGTGCTTTTTGCACATCTGGCACAACACACGTTTAGCGATATTGACTCAAAAAAACCATTAGCAGAGGCGCTACCCGCGGGCTTACCTATAAAAGTGTTTACCGCCTCAGACTCTACGTTTAACTCAGTGTTGATTGCGGTTTCTGAAAGCACAGAGATAGATACCGTTGCCCAGCGTATAGCCATTGTTGATGAATTAGGACTGCGCGTAGCAGCTTGAGTTAAGGTGAAACTTTAGGATGAGATCAAATGCATAAAAATAAAACGATTGTGGTAACCGGCGGCAGTACTGGCATTGGTTTGAAGATTTGCCAAGGCCTGGTAGATAGCGGTTATACGGTAGTAAATTTAGCGCGACGTTCGGCTTCTTTTGAACACCCTGAACTACATAATTATGCGGTTGATTTAAGTGATAAAGACGCCGTAGCACAATGCGCTGAATCAGTAAGTGCGGGCTATAACGTAGTTGGCTTTGTGCACAATGCGGGATTGATTCGAGCGAATTTGATTGAACAAGTTGAAGTAAAGGATTTGGAGTACCTGACTCAGGTCCACATAGGCTCTGCTATTACTCTAACGCAAGCATTTTTGCCAACCATGAAAGCTTCTGGCCAAGGCAGAATTGTGTTGATTACTTCACGCGCAGCGCTTGGTTTGCAAACTCGTACCGCCTACAGTGCCACTAAATCAGGAATGATGGGCATGGCTCGAACTTGGGCCTTAGAGTTAGGCGAGCATGCTGTTACCGTCAACACTGTTGCACCAGGACCGATTGAAGCAACGGAAATGTTTGATGCAGTGATTGAAGATGGTAGTGAAAAGAAAAAAGCGCTCGCTGCCAGCATTCCAGTAAAACGTATTGGTTTACCAGCTGATGTGGCCAATGCAGTGAGTTTCTTTATTAAACCTGAGAGTGATTTTATTACCGGCCAAACCTTAATGGTTTGTGGTGGCACTAGTTTGGGGAGCGTATCTCTTTAACAACTTTTATGAGTACTACTGAGGCTGAAAATGAGTATTAGTAATCAACAATTAACTGATTGGGTGCGTGATACCAAAGCACATAAAAATGTATATACCGATCAACAAGTGTTTGAATTGGAAATGCAGCGTATTTGGGGACGGTCTTGGATATTTATCGGTCATGAAAGCCAAGTAGCAAGCCCTGGTGAGTTCTTTACCCTTGATTTTGCTGGTATGCCAGCAGTCATGGTGCGTGATAAAGAAAATGCGGTGCATGTCTTGCATAATCGTTGTGGCCACAAAGGCTCTAAGTTGGTGGCGAAACCTTGTGGCAAAAGTGGGCGTTTTACCTGCCCGTATCATGGTTGGACTTATAAATTAGATGGCAAGCTGGTGGGTGTGCCACATCAAGTTGGTTATGAATCTACCGGCTTTGATAAATCTGATCCGCAATACAGTATGCAACCGTTTCGTTCAGAGTCCTACCGTGGTTTTGTATTTGCCACACTCGACCCCAATATGGTCAGTCTCAGTGAGTGGCTTGGTGAGTCTGCGATTACTATCGATAATCTATGCGACCGCGCGCCCGAGGGTGAAGTAGAAGTTGCTGGCGGTGTGCTCAAATTCGATCATGATTGCAATTGGAAATTATTCAACGAAAACCTGAATGACACCATGCACCCAATGGTGGTGCATAAATCGGTTGTCGATTCGGCGAATAAGTACATTGCCACCTTGCCTGAAGATTCACCCAATAGGCAAGAAGCAGAAATCATTCCGCCATTTGGCTCATCCTATGAAATATTTGAAGAGAGCGGTATTACAGGTTTTGATTATGGCCACCACTATGATGGCGGCAAAATCAGTATTCATTCTAATTACTCCGTTATTCCCGAATACAAAGAAGCCATGCTTAAGGCTTACGGTGAGCAACGCACCGATCAAATATTGAGTTATAACTCGCATAACACGCTTTACTATCCTTCGGTAACATTTAAGTCTGCTATTCAAAATATTCGTGTAGTGCGGCCAATTTCTGCCAACAAAACCATCATTGAAACTTACTCTTTTCGCCTCAAGGGTGCTCCCGAAAGTATGTTGCAGCGCACCTTGTTGTATTCACGATTAATTAACTCAAATGGTTCAATGGTAGGAGCTGATGATCTTGAGGTATATATGCGTGTACAAAAAGGTCTGCAATCGGGTGCCAGTGATTGGTTAGAGTTTCATCGAAATTTTGGTACCGACAAACGAGAAGGCAATAGAGTGACCAATTTAGGTACCAGTGATCTAGATGTGCGAACACAATTTAGAGCATGGAAACACTATATGGTTGATGCGCCACTTGCAGGAGAATCGGCATGAGTAATGCAGAACTGATTGCGCCTATCACCGAGCTCCTATACCGTGAAGCGGATTTCTTAGATGCTGCTGATCTGGACGGGTGGATTGAACTGTATACGCAAGACGGTACCTATTGGATGCCCGTCACACCGGAACAAGAAGACCCGATCAACCATATTTCTCTTTTCTATGATGATCGTACCATCATGGAAGTGCGGCGTAGAAACTTGAATCATCCGCGTGCCTCATCTAAAGATCTGCCAATTCGTTGTTCACATATTATTGGCAATATCCGCATGCAAGACGAACAAGTCGATGGAATTGTTACAGTAACTTCGAATTTTCAATGCGTCATTTACTCCAACGAAAAACAACAGTTGTTCGCCGGTAAGTACACGCACCAATTAGTGCAAGACAAGGGGCAATGGCTCATAAAAACCAAGCGCGTGGACCTAATTAATTGTGACGCTGCGCTTGGCTCAATCCTTATTTATATTTAATCAGGCAATTTCATTATGACGATTCTGGAAAACTTAATGTCGGCGATTTCTAGCCAAAACGTAAAAGTCGTTGATCTCACCCAAACTTTGAATGAGGATACGCCGATTCTGCCATTGCCTGCCCGTTATAAGTGGGGTGAGTCGTGGAGTTTTAGTAAGGAGCTGATCTCTAAGTATGATGATAAAGGCCCAGCATGGTATTGGAATAATATTAAGTGTGGTGAACACACCGGCACCCATTTTGACGCTCCGATTCATTGGGTTACCGGTAAAGATCATGCTAATAATGCAACCGATACACTGCCGGTTGAATCATTTTTCGCTCCAGCGTATGTCATTGATGCAGTTGCGCAGGCGCGAGCTGATGCTAACTTTCTGATCACGGTCGATTTTATTAAAGCGTGGGAAGCCAAACACGCTCAGATCGCTGAAGGTTCTTGGTTTTTATATCGAACGGACTGGTCTAAGAAAGTGAATGAAGATTATTTAAACATTAAGTATGACGGTTCTAATACGCCGGGTTGGGACCCAGATGCGGTTCGGTTTTTAGCTGAAGAGCGAAATGTTTTAGGCGTGGGTACAGAAACAGTGGGCACGGATGCCGGGCTTGCATCAGGGCAGGATCCAATGTTTCCTTGTCATGCGATGATGCATGGTGCGAATAAATGCGGTCTAGCGAGTCTTTGCAACTTAGATCAGCTACCACCGACCGGAGCCGTAATCCTTGCTGCTCCACTTAAAATTGAAAATGGTTCAGGTAGTCCAACGCGAGTATTGGCGCTAGTGCCTAAGGAGTAATTGCTAGGATAGATTCCTTTCTAATTTAACCATGTGACGCATGATTGGAAACTCATCCGATATGCCGTTACCACCGAGCATGTCACGTGCTGCGCGAGCGATATCAAGCGATTTACCACAAGAGTTACGCTTGATCATAGATATTGTTTCAGGAGCTAACTTTCCTTCTTCTTTAAGTCATGTTGCACGAATGACGCTTTACAAGGCAAGGCCTATTTCGGTTTGCATGTCAGCGATTAATGAATTTGATGAATTGCTTAGCATTCCAAATGATTCATCGATGAGCATTGTTGTCGAATTTAGCGGATCGATTACATAATAAGTAAAGTCTGGTATATGTGGTTACTAAAATAATAATTAGCGCGTATCGGTTTTTAACCGAGTGTTCAGGTGGCTTTTATACATTCAGTGTTACGCGCATCGATATGAGAATAGTTACGTGAGTTCATCAACTAAGCAGCCTGCACAATTAAATCCCATTCAATTTTTTGACCAGCAGAAATTTGGCTTGCAGCAATTTATTGTTATTGCTCTATGTTTGCTAGTCAATATGTTGGACGGTTTTGATATTACCGCTATGGCGGTAGTCGCTAATGACGTCAGTATTGAAATGAACATACCTGATCATCAGTTGGGTTTGGTATTTAGTTTCTCATTAGCAGGAATGATGCTCGGAGCGATGTTTCTGGCTTCTTTATCTGACGTGTTTGGGCGGCGAAAAGTTATTCTTTATGCTTTATTGATTGTTGGCTTGTCTGTAGTCGCAACCGCCTATGTAAACAGTATCGCCTTGTTAATTGTACTTCGTTTTATCAGCGGTCTAGGTGCTGGAGCGATGCTTGCCAGTCAAGCGACCTTAGCATCCGAATATAGTTCTGAGCGGTTTCGAGCTCTTTCGGTTGCAGTGGTGACAGCCGGATATCCATTAGGAGCAATGTTTACCGGAGTGGTAGGCGGCTATTTGGTTCCAGAGTTTGGTTGGCGCAGCATGTTTCTTGCTGGCGGTGTGGTAACCCTATTTTTATGGTTGATCGCCTGCCTATTGCTGCCGGAGTCTTTACAGTTTTTATTGAATAAGAAGCCTAACAATGCTCTGCAAAAAATAAATGCAATTCTCAAACGTTTCTCTGTTGAGTCAATAAGTAGTTTGCCTGCGAATGATGAACATGTTTCCAAAGGTGTGATAGCAAACATTCTCTCGCTGCTAGATCCGGTCTACCGAGTTAAGACGATTACGCTTTGGGTGAGCTTCATGTTTGCGGTGTTTACCCTTTACTATTTCTTAAGTTGGTTGCCTAAGAGCCTGATCAACGAAGGCTTCGATGCAGAGTTTGGTCGCCAAGCATTTACTCTTTTCAATTTAGGCGGAGTAGTTGGAATATTCTTACTCGGCGCCTTAGCTGCACGCTGGAAGCTTTCTCGAGTTGTGAGCTTGTTCTTTTTAAGCGCAGCCTTATTGATGTTTTCGTTTAGCTTATTCAGTACAGAAAAAGTCGGCATCCTTGTTCTAGTTACCGGTATTGGCTTGTTAATGCAGGGCGGGTTTGTAGGCCTCTATGCCTTGCCAGCAAAATTGTATGCCAGCGATATTCGCAGTACTGGGGTTGGTTGGGCGATAGGCTTGGGCCGATTAGGTGCGGTTTTCGGCCCAGCCGTAGCCGGTTATTTAATCGCGAGTGGCATCTCTATTGAGATGAATTTTGCGATATTTGCAATGCCAGTTGTGCTTGCCTGCTTGGGTGTTTTAAAACTTAGAATTTCTTAATTAAAATGAGTGAGTACTGTTTATGATCGATAAATCGAAACTAAGCATGTTTTCCTTCGTCCCATCCATCAAAGACCCGTTTGCTTACATCGCCAGGCACTAGTTCGACTTGTGTGGCCATGGTGTCGTTCCAACGATTTAGGTAGCCAAACAAAGAAGCGGTAGCAACGAGTTCGACAATCTCGCCTTCATCATAATATTCCTTGAGTCGATCAAAATCAGAGTCGTCGGCTTCACTTGGAGTTTGTGCTGATTTGAATGCGAGATTAATCGCCGCCTTCTCAGCTAAGGAAAATCGGTCGCTTTCTTCATAATCCAGTAAGGCTGAAATCTTTTTATCTGGGACATTGTAAATAGCTGAAAGGTTAGTCATGTGTGACTGACAATAGCGGCAACCGCTACTTAAGCTAACCGCTAAGCTCACTAGCATTTTCGTCGCTTCTGGCACGGTGCCATCATAAAGTACGGCTTGATTTAACTGCATAAATGCCTTTACCAAAGATGGTCTGCGCGCCATTGTGCGGATGCTATTAGGAACAAAGCCTCTTAATTTTTTATACTGTTGAATTGTAGAGCGTATCTCATCGTCGTTGATGTCGCTGTATTCTAATGGGGCAAGGTGTGGCATGGTTTTTATTCTCTTGGTGTGTATTCGGGCACGAATGTCGCAATGTGTGTAGTTGAGTTCTAACAGATGAGTAATGTTGGAGTTAATAGAGAAAGCAAGTTAGAGTATAAAAATAAGTTAGGCATTTTTATCAGCTAATTAGATGATAGTTGAATCATTTACTGGTTTGTTAAGCTATCGATAATAACGCGAACAATAAAATGGAATACCCAAATGCAACAAGCTAAGTTCTTAATAAATGGAGTCTCGAAAACCTCGGATATGACAGTAGATGTCATTAATCCGGCGACCGAAGAAGTCTTTGCTAAATGTCACCTTTCAAATAAAGATGATGTTAACGAAGCCGTTAGTGCCGCACGAAATGCTTTTCCATTATGGAGTTCCTTAAGCCATGATGAGCGAAAGTCTAAGTTAATGGAATTGGCGACATCCTTAGAGCAAAACATGCCTGAGCTGATGGAGCTGGTCACAAAAGAAAGTGGTAAACCGCTGGGCGGCTTAAATGGTGTTGGTTCTGGTATGGAAGTCGGCGGGTCAATTGCTTGGACTCAAGCGACAGCGAGTTTCGAATTACCGGTTGAAGTTCTTCAAGATAATGAAGAAGCTCGAATTGAGGTGCATCGCAAACCGTTGGGTGTTGTGGCTTCAATTACACCTTGGAATTGGCCGTTAATGATAGCCATTTGGCATATCATTCCAGCTTTACATTCAGGTAACACAGTTGTGATTAAACCGTCACCATATACCCCGGTAGCAACTACTAAGTTTGTTGAACTGGCAAATCGTATTCTACCAAAAGGGGTTTTGAACTTGGTGCATGGTGACACTGAAGTTGGTTCTTTGTTAAGTACCCACGAAGGTGTGAATAAATTAATATTTACTGGTTCCACACCAACAGGTAAGAAAATCATGCAGGCGTCGTCAGTTAATTTAAAAAGGCTGACGCTCGAACTTGGTGGAAATGATGCTGGGATTGTTTTGCCTGGTAGTGACGTGGATGAATTGGCACCTAAAATATTTGGTGCTAGCTTCCATAATAATGGCCAGACTTGTGCTGCCCTTAAGCGTTTGTATGTGCATGAATCTCAATACGATGAGATGTGTAATGCACTAGCTGAATTAGCGAAAACGGTGAAAGTGGGTAATGGTTTAGAAGAAGGCGTGGAGCTTGGGCCGTTGCAGAACGCAAGGCAGTTACAAATTGTCAAATCGCTAGTGGATAGCGCACGTGAAAGTGGAGGCAAAATTCTTGCTGGTGGTAGTGAGAGTGATGGTGCTGGTTACTTCTACGAACCGACAATTATTGCCAACCAAACTGATGGCGACCGTATTGTCGATGAAGAACAATTTGGTCCAGCTCTACCTGTGATTAAATACTCTAATATAGAGGAAGTGATTCTGCGGGCTAATGCCAATGAAAATGGTCTTGGTGGTTCAGTTTGGTCTAGCGATATAGAAACCGCTGCTGGCGTTGCCTTGCAGTTAGAATGCGGCTCAGTGTGGATCAACGAACATGGGGCAGTGCAGCCAAATGCGCCATTTGGCGGTGTAAAACAATCTGGTTTTGGTGTGGAATTTGGCTTACATGGTTTAAAAGAATATACCTCTATTCAGACTTTAAAGATTAGTAAATAATTAGACTGTTAGATTAAAGTGACATTTTGCGAAATTTAGCTACAGTAATAAGGGGTGTATAAGTGGGAGTTATGAATGTTAAATAATTATTGTTAGCTAGAGATTTTTTTATTGATGCACCAGGCTGAATCACATGAGGAGTTTCAAGAAAAACTATTAAAGTTGTGTTCAAGCCTTCTGTCGCTTGACGGGATGCGTTTTGATATTTATTTGCCTAAAACTAATCTGGATTATCATATTGGCTCTGATGGCGAAATTGATAGCATGAATGAAGGCTATAAAAGTGAGTATTGGGAGTGCGATCCAATGCACCCGTCATTGTTTGAAGGAAAAGACACCATTGTTATTACTAACTCAATGCTCATGACTGACTTTGCATGGCAAAAAACACGCCTGTATAAGGAGTTTTTTAAACCACATAGTTATTTCCATAATGCAGATGTTTTTTTTCGCCAGAACGGGGTAATCATCGCAGTGCTTACCTTACTAAGGAAAGACCCAGCGAAAATGTTTACTGATCAAGAAGTCAGCCTATTAAAAAAAATCCAACCATTTGTTGAATATTGTTTGAAGAAAGTATATTTGCCGAAACGAATTTATGATCGTGAGAGTCTTTCTGAAGAATTCGGCTTTACCGCGCGAGAATTGGATGTCGTTGAGCTGGCATTGACTGGAGCAAGTAATAAGATCCTAGTTAAGCAGCTTAAAATTAGCATGCCGACATTAAGGACGCATATGCAAAATATTTATTCTAAAGTAGACGTTCACTCGAGCACTGAGTTGATTGCAATACTTTTGCCGTTGTTGGGCGGTTCTCAAGCTACTAAATCAAGTAAATAAGTCTGGATTAACTAATTCTGACCCAACTACATTTCCATCGAAAAAAATGATTTGATCACGGCGTACATCGCCG
>CAYSUU010000043.1:0-13145 GCA_964434375.1 uncultured Gammaproteobacteria bacterium
TTAGGGCACCAAAGAGGTGTGCCTAAGGCACAAAGTTTGCGCAATAAATTTGGTGAGAGCTATCGTGCATTAATAGGTGCTTTTGAAGGGAAATATAAAAATAGTGACTTGCCTAGAAAATTAAAAAATGAAGGCGACTAGATTGAAGAAATTAACAAGCCAAAACACAAATTGTTAGCTCGTATTCAGGCTTCAGAATTAGCCGCTGCCAATAAAAAGTTACTTGAGTTTGTGCCACCCGGCACTAGAATAGAAATTTTTGATCAGCAAAATATAGAAGGTTAAGAAGGAAGCAAATTGAGCAATCTTGAACGTCGAGCTTTAGAATTTACTATTTCAGACAAGTTTTTAAATAAATGGGGCTTCACTGTCTCGGAATATGGTGAAATTATAGACGGCTCTGGTAAAGTCGTTCTTCGTTCCGGAACAATCGATGCGCTTAACAAAGCATTAACTTACTTGTAGGCGGGTATGAACACTAATGTTATAACGCCTGAAGGCTATGAAGAACTTAGAAAGGAACTTAATTTCCTGTGGCGGGACGAACGGCCCAAAATCACCAAAATTGTTACATGGGCTGCTGGTCTTGGTGATCGCTCGGACAATCCAGATTATCAGTATAATAAAAAAAAACTTCGTGAAATTGATAGGCGTGTCCGGTTTCTAAGAAAACGCCTAGAAGCTCTTAGAGTAATTGAATACAACCCTGTTCAAGAAGGTAAAGCCTTTTTCGGCGCGTGGGTTACACTAATTGATGAAAATGATGAAACGTTAGTGTTTAGAATAGTTGGCCCAGACGAAATATATGAAAGGAAAGACTATGCTTCTGTAAACGCGCCCATTGCACAAGCGTGTTTGGGGAAAGGTGTTGGTGAGGCGTTGGTCGTAAAAACCGCTGAAACCACTAAAGAGTGGAAAATTAAATCTATTCAATATAACGCTAAGCTTTGAATAGATTTTTAAAATCCAACAAACGGCCCCCATTAATTGTTTTTACCGGTTTGGGCTCTAATTTTTTGCTTAGAAAATACAAACCATAAAACTTATCTAAGGTTGATCTTATCACTAACGTTTGTTTTTCTTACAAGCCAAAAATCACGGTATTTCCATTTGGGAGAGGGACAACAAAAAATGTTATGTCAGCATTTGAGTCAAACTCAACAGCACCAATGTCGCAATTATCGTCACGATTCTCACCACGTTGATCTGTCGCTGGACAATTAATAGAATCGCCAGCATCAATCGCAGGGCTATTGTTAACTAAATTATGAGTTAGCGTGTCACCGCCATTATCTGATAACGGCGCGATTATATTTCTGAGACCCGTTGGATTATTACCAGATAATGTAGCAATAAAGTTACTAGTAGCATCTGGTGAAAAAACACTAAATGCTTCTGAGGGTGTCTGACTATTATCGCCGAGGATACTGTTAGTAACCATTACGTTTGAAGTAGTACTAGACGAAACAGCCCTAATTTCATTGCCGAGAGAGCTACTAGTATTACCCGCAATAATTGAATTATCGATCGTAGTATCATTATTAGTTGAAGAAAGAAAGATACCGCCACCGGTAGTTGAAGTATTTTCGGATATAGTGGCGTTATTTATAATGAATATTGAGCTTCCAGTGCTAAAAATTCCACCTCCACTACTAGCGCTATTGCCGGAGATCGTTGTATTAGTTAAAGTGGTGCTCGCACTAGCACCATTAGAGTGAGCAACACCTCCTCCGTTGAGGCCAGCGGAATTATTAGATATGGTAGAGTTGCTCACCGTGAGAGTGCCTTCAGTGTTATGTATACCGCCTCCATTGCCCCTAGTGGTATTACCAGAAATAGTAGTGTCATTAATTCTGCATTCTCGCCACGGTCTCTTTCGGCCGCGGCGGCTGCAAGAGCGCCGTTAACGATACGTCGCTTGCGCCATAGCTCATCGAGTTCGCGTTCAAGGTTTGCATAGCCTTGTGGAGTAATGATAGGGCTGGATTTATCTTGTAGTGGGCGCCAAGACTCATGATAATTTTTGCTTTAATAGAACGCTTGATCACAATAACAGTTGCCGTCATAATCTCCTTATGAATGCCGCCGCTTGAATCATTAAAAGGACTTGTAATGAACCGAGCTAAACAAATTTTGCACCAAACATTTGGTTACAGCAAATTTCGTGGTGACCAAGCTGAAGTCGTTGACTGCCTAGTGCAGGGGCAGGATGCGCTTGTACTCATGCCGACCGGTGGCGGTAAGTCTCTGTGCTATCAAATTCCTGGCATTGTGCGTGGCGGCATGGCCATCGTGGTCTCACCTTTGATAGCTCTAATGCAAGATCAGGTTAATGCGCTTCAGCAACTCGGGGTGCGTGCTGCGTATTTGAATTCGAGTTTGAGCCGTGAGCAGCACTCTCATGTGGTCAGGAATATTGTGGACGGTGAGATTGAACTTTTATACATTGCACCAGAACGGCTACTGCAAGACAACACGCTTGAACGCTTACGTGCGCTCGAAATTTCTTTGATAGCGATTGATGAGGCGCATTGTGTGTCTCAATGGGGGCATGATTTTCGTTCTGATTATTTGGGTTTACATGTTTTACAACAAGCGTTTCCGAATGTGCCGAGGGTTGCGCTTACCGCGACGGCTGATGCACGTACGCAGGCGGAAATCGTAGAGCGACTGGCTCTTTATCGGCCAAAAGTTTTTATAAGTAGCTTTGATCGTCCAAATATTCGATACGTTGTGCAAGAAAAAGGCGATGCGAAAGCTCAGTTGTTGCAGTTTCTACAAGACTATAAGCAACAAGCGGGCATTGTGTACTGCATGACCCGTAACCGTGTTGACGGGATTGCCGCGTGGTTAAATGAACGTGGCTTTAATGCTCTGGCTTATCATGCCGGTTTAGATTCGACTGTGCGCGAACAAAACCAAGCTCGGTTTCTGCGAGAAGAAGGTATAGTGATGGTTGCAACCATTGCGTTTGGCATGGGCATCGATAAGCCGGATGTGAGGTTTGTCTGTCATTTAGACTTGCCTAAAAGTATCGAAGCCTACTATCAAGAAACGGGTCGTGCTGGTCGTGATGGTAATCCGAGTGTGGCATGGATGATATACGGTTTACAAGATGTGGTTCGTTTGTCTAATCGTGTGCAAGAGTCGCAAGCGCCACAGCATTTCAAGCGCATAGAACGCACTAAGCTTGACGCCTTGCTTGCGTGGTGTGAGGCGAATACCTGCCGGCGTCGCAGTTTGCTGCGTTATTTTGGTGAAGCCAGAGAAGATGTTTGCGGTAATTGCGATGTTTGTTTAAATCCGCCAAAAACTTGGAATGCCACGGAGCCTGCGCAAAAACTATTATCTAACATTTACCGTACCGGTCAGCGTTTTGGTGCTGGTCACGTGATTGATGTTCTACGTGGCAAAGACACGGCAAAGATACGCCAGTTTGGGCATCAAGATTTGTCCACTTATGGCATCGGTGCAGAGTTAGATGACAAAGAGTGGCGTTCAATTGTTCGTCAGCTCATGGTGCAAGGTTTTATTTGTGTTAATGAACAGCAATACAATGCACTGCAACTGACCGAGCAATCCCGCGGGCTGTTACGTGGAGATATAGGTTTGTTTCTGCGTAAAACTGAAAAATCTGTAACTAGGGTAGTCTCTAAGGCTCGATCAAAAGTGTTTGTTGCCGATGCCGACCAGGACCTCTGGGAGGCTTTAAAAAAGACGCGCAAAGCCATTGCTGATGAGCACGGCGTACCGCCTTTTCATATTTTCCACGACGCCACGTTAGCTGAAATGGTCAGCGCCATGCCCAGCAATCAAAATGAAATGCTGGATATAAATGGTATTGGCCTAGTCAAAATGGAAAAATTTGGTCAGCCATTTCTTGCTACTCTTGATGAGTTTCGTAGTTAAGCACTCGACTCTACTCATATGAATCGACTCGACAAAATAGCTGAACAGATAGCTGCTCAATCTCAGCCGCCGGTGCACTTATGGAAACCACAACACAAGGGCGAGATTGATATTCGTATCGATAGCAATGGCTTTTGGTATCACGAAGGTGATCGAATTGTTCGAGACAAGCTAGTGCGCTTGTTTGCCTCAATACTATGGGCCGAAGATGATGACTATTTTTTAGTCACTCCGGCCGAGAAATTGCGTATACAGGTTGAGGACGTACCCTATCTTGTTAATCAAGCAGAGAAGGTTGATGGTGCCTGGTTGGTAACCACAAATACTCATGAGCAAGTCATCGTAGGTGATGAGCATCCGGTATGTTTAAAGACGTATAAAGAGCAAGAGCTTCCCTATGTTCGTATACGTTATGACTTATGGGCGCGGTTGAACCGCAGCGTGTATTTCCAGTGGGTAGAGGAGGCGCTTGAATTAGCTAATGGAGATGATTTGGTGCTTACTAGTGGGAGCTATGTATTTTCTTTGAAATAGATGCTCGAAGGCTTAATTAGTTTTTGCCTTGTTTTTATCGAGCATTGCCATCTGGGTAAAGTACATCCGAGAAATCAGCTTCTTTGGACAGTTTAATTGGGACCTCATTATCAAACGCTAGATCTATTATTTTATTTAACAATTCAGATTGTCCATCCAACTCATTTTTACGGTAATAAAATATCGCACCATCATTCTCGGAAGTTTCTTCTATAACCTCAGATAGACGTTCAAGTTCAACCTCCACTCCAAACAACAGAGCTTGCCGAGAAGACAACTCAGTAATCTGCAGGTTATAACAAGGGCTTCCGGCTAGGCTAAACTCCCCTGATATCAACAAAAGAAGAATTGGAATTAAATACCGTTTTAACATGGATGGTTGCGATGCTGATTTATCGTCATAACTATTAGATTTTGTTGAATTTTTTAAATCGTGCAAATGTTATTGCGCATGTAATGTTTGTTGAGTTGTATGTTAAATCACACGATTCCTTCGTCGTCTAGAGCTGCCTATTAGAGTGGCCGGAATTTCTTACTTGAGTCTTTGATTCAAAATTTCTACTACGAGTTGGGATTAAATCGATCTTGTTGTTGTTCAATGGCGTCACGGGTGGCGGTGAAACTGTCGAACCTTGTTTGTTCAATTTTTCCGGTTTCTATTCCATTTAGTACAGCGCAGGCGGGTTCATTTTTGTGCTGGCAATTGCGAAATTTGCATAGTTGGGCGAATTCGTGGATTTCTCTATAGCCGAGTACCAGTTCCGAAATATCAATGTGCCATAAACTGAAGTCTCTAATGCCGGGTGAGTCGATTAGCTGGCCACCTTGTGGTAGATGGAATAGTTTGGCTTGAGTTGTTGTGTGGGTGCCTTCGCCGCTGCTGTGAGATAGTTCGCCAACTTGCAGGTTTGCATCTGGCAGTAGCGCGTTAATTAAAGACGACTTTCCGACGCCGGACTGGCCAACCACAATACTGGTTTTGCTATTTATAAGCTCTGTGAGCTCGCTTAACTGCTGAGTTTGGTGGCGAGAACTTACAATTTTAGCGGTGTTATAGCCGAGTGTTTGGTAGCGTTTTAAAAGCGTATCAAATTCTTCTTGATTTTTGTGGTCTAAAAGATCCGCTTTATTGAGAACTAGTACCGCCTTAATTTGCATCAGCTCGGCGGCAACTAAGTAGCGGTCAATCAAGTTTGTTTGAGGGCTTGGTTGACATGCAATCACGATCACCATTTGGTTGAGATTGGCGGCGACCTCTTTTAATTTGCCAAAATTATCTGGGCGTTCTAACACACTTTCTCGAGCTATTCTGCTTTCAATAACTCCGCTTAGTTTGGCACCGGCTCTCCACGTAACTTTGTCTCCAGTGACGATGCTTCCAATGTTGGTGCGGCTTACACATCTGTGCAGTTGTCCTTGGTTTTCTCCTTCCAGTGCTTCTACTTCAAATTCTTTACTATAGCGACAGATAATGAGACCTTTCTGTGGGCTGCTTAGATCACCAGATTGTGTTTGGCGCGCGAGATCACGTGCATTTTGCGAGGCATTTTTAAGCCGCTTTGCTTGATTTTTTAAGGCTTGCGACTTTTGACGTTTGCTGAGCTTGCGACTATTCATTATTGTTTAAATCCACTGATCAGCTCTAGTTTTTTGTCGCGCGATAGTGCTTTAACTTGCCATTCACGTTTAAGTGCGGCGCTTTGAGTTTTGTGGCCTTCAGAGTATACAAGCGACACTGGTCGCCGAGCACGCGTGTATTTTGCGGCTTTTTTATCATCATAATTGTGTTCATTTACACGCCTAGCGATATCTTTTGCGACGCCAGTGTAAAGGCTGCCATCTGAGCATTTGACGATATATATATGCCAGTCCATTTTTTAGTTTTGAGTGCTCCGCAGGCGCATTATTCGTAATAAATTACATCGCTTAACAAAATTACTTAGCTAAGGACCGTGAAAACCACCAAAGTGTTAAATAAAAACCAAATTTTTATTTAACAAAAAACCATTGATGATGTATGTTTAGTAGTCTAAATAATATTAATAACAACAATTTAAGATCATTACTTGGCAAACTTGCTTAAAAGTTAGCAATTAACGGGGTCGGTTGATATCCAGCATAGCCTTTTAGGCTCATTTGATGGTCATTTTAAACTATTAATTGTGTGTGATGGCGTAACTTCGTAATCGAGAGATGTTTTAAAAGTGACTTGCGATGGGTTGGTGAGCGAGAAAGTAATGACTGGGCGATGAGTACTAATGGGCGAAACTTTAAATGATGAAAATAGAATGACGACTAAAGTCATGGTCATAGACGATAGCAACACTATTCGGTTGACTGCAGAAACCATTCTTAAAAAAGAAGGGTATGAGGTTTTTACTGCGACCAATGGCTTTGAAGCGATGTCGATTATTGCCGATACGAGGCCGGATATTATCTTTGTCGATATTATGATGCCTCGTCTTGATGGCTATCAAACTTGTAAGTTAATCAAGAATAATAGCTATTTTCGTAAAACTCCGGTCATTATGCTGTCGAGCAAAGATAGCTTGTTTGATCGAGCTCGAGGTCGAGTGGCCGGTTCAGAGCAGCATATAAACAAGCCGTTCACTAAGGGTGAACTGCTCGAAGCAATACATCGATACGTATAACAATACAAAATTAGATAACTAAGCGAACAATTAGTTCAACTTAAATTAAAAACACTAGAAAAATTAACATATGTCTAGCAAAACCATACTCGTTGTTGACGATTCAAAACTAGATTTTTTGTATGTAAAAAATATTTTAGATCATGGTGGTTATAAGGTCGCTTATTCTTCGTCTGGAAAGGATGGTGTTGAAGCGGCTAAAAAGCTTAAACCTGACTGTATTTTAATGGATGTAGTCATGCCAGAGATGAATGGCTTCCAAGCCACTAGAGCTATTTCGCGTAAAGCAGAAACAGCTGAAATCCCAGTGCTTATGCTGAGTTCAAAGTCTCAGCAAACCGACAGAGTTTGGGCTGAACGCCAAGGTGCGGTCGATTATTTAGTAAAGCCAGCTGATCCAAAGTTGTTATTAACTAAGCTGCGTAAACTTTTAGGTGCTTAAATAGTTATGGCTAATAGTTCAGCGTTTGATTTATTAAACACAATTCGTCAACAAGCAGTTGATTTGGTAGCTCAGGATTTAGTGTATTCGACTCAATCCGCTGGCGTAAAATATATTGCTTTCGTGGTAAATGGAGTGAACTTTTATTGTGACTCTCTAGACGTTAAAGAAGTTGCGGTTTGTGAAGGTTTGGTGGTTGTCCCTCAAACTAAAGCGTGGATGAGAGGTTTAGTGAATTCCAAGGGTGTTTTGTACTCTGTGAGTGATTTAAGCCTATTTGCAGGTTATGGGCGGCCGATTCCAACCCAAAAAGGGCACCTGCTGTTATTACAAGCGCAAGCAAAGCAAAGTGCTTTGTTGGTTAATCGGGTTATTGGCTTTCGCTACTTTGACGGCGCAGAAAGCATTAGTGACTTTGAAAGTAAATCAGAGATTTTAGACGGTCTGGCTTCATACGTGAACGAAGGTTTCGTATCTGAAGATCAGCCTTGGTACCGAATAGATATAGTAAGTTTGCTGGAGTCTGAGCAGTTTGGCGAGGTTCAATAGCTGTTGTTATGCGGCTTCAGGTTTTTCATTAAAACTTTTAATGGTGAGACGCTATAGCGTTTATATGACGCGGTGATATCTGAAAAGAGTGGGAGAAATAGGTTAAAAAATGAATGATTCTAAAAAAATGAATGATGACGAACTTCTAGATTTAGATGATGGTTTGCTGGATGATCTTAGTCAGCTCGACGATGACGATTTGGTTGATATAGATACTGAGGCCTACGCAAGCAATTTAGGCGGGATTCAAGAACCCGCGAAAAAAACGGGCACTGGTCGAGTTTGGTTGGTGTTAATGATTTTGTCGTTCGTAATATCGCTGCTTTCAGCTTTATTACTTAGTAGATCTGTCGACACGCAAAACCAGCGCGCCGATGCTGCGGTTGAAGCTCGTTCTCAGGTGGTACTCGCCAACTTTACTGCCGCTCAAGCGATAACTGAAGACGGTCGGTTTGACCCTATGCTTAGGTCTATTGAAGATGCTGAGCAAGCGATTAATAGGTTAAGTCGTTCGGATGGTTTGAACCGTAAGCTAGCAAACGCCTTATTCGCGAATGACGCTCAAAATTCTGATATTCAAGAGTTATGGACCGCCTATAAAGCTTCTTCACAACGGCTTCTATCTAATCGAGAAGCGGTCGAAGATGCTAAAGCACGTGTTAAAAACGTAACCGAGGTACTTGCCCAAACGGTCGGTGACTCTGTCGTTTTTGTGGAAGCGGTTGCGAGGGAAGGTAGGAATAAAAATACCGGTAACTCTAAAGATAAATATTTGTTCTTAACCTCTGAAGCTGCGAACTTGAACGGTGTTTTGAGTCGTTTAGGTGGTTTAGTAAATGGCTATTTCGCACCCAATGCAAATCTTCCTCAATTGGCCGATTCGCAAAATGGTTTGATTGTGCGCTTGCAAGAAACACTGAATCGCATTATTAGTAATTCTGCTGAAGTTGTTGGTACGGCGGCAGACCCGCTCCGTTCTCGGTATTCAGAATTGGAAGCGCGCTTGTCCGAGCTAGGTGATCGCGCTGCCTCAGTTACTGAAGCGCAAGCTGCTTTGCGACAAATGAATGAACGCGGTGTTCTTTTAGCGGACGGTATTCAAAACGCTGTGAATGGCTCGCCTATATTGACATTAATGAATCAATTGTCGACTTGGGTGCCGCTTATCTTTGCGCTGTTGGCTGTATTGTGTTTTTGGCGCTATTCGAAATATCGCGTAGTTGGCGCAGCTCAAGATGACTCAGGTCTAGAAGAGACTCTGGCTGATCAACAGGAAGCGATTTTAAAACTTCTCGATGAGATGAGTGCACTGGCGGATGGTGATCTTACCGTTGAAGCAGAGGTGACTGACCAAATTACGGGTGCGATTGCCGACTCAGTTAACTTCGCTGTGATCGAGATGCGTGAACTGGTTTTACAGATTAACCGAGCGTCGATTGAGGTGGCCAACGAATCGGAGTTGGCGGTGTCGAACGCGCAAGCCGTATCGCAATCAAATATGAGTCAGGCTGATGAGATATCTAAAGCGGCAACAATGATGCAGCAAGTTTCGCAAGATATGCGCGAGATGTCACAGCAAGCGAGTAGCTCTGCCGATATGGCGACCGAGTCATTGCAAGCGGCAGAATCCGGCGCGCAAGCGGTGCGTGATACGATCAACGGTATGGAAAATATGCGTGAGCAAATTCAAGATACATCTAAGCGCATTAAGCGTCTTGGTGAATCATCTCAGCGTATTGGAGATATCGTTGCACTGATTGATGACATTGCTGAGCAAACAAACATTTTGTCTCTTAATGCAGCCATCCAAGCATCGATGGCTGGTGAAGCTGGTCGCGGTTTTGCGGTGGTTTCGGATGAGGTACAAAGTCTCGCCGAACGGTCTACTGAAGCAACTAAGAAAATTGGTGAGCTTGTTAATACGATTCAAAATGATACCAATGATGCGGTACTGTCGATGGAAAAAGCGACCGAGCAAGTGGTCAGCGGTACTCGCGTTGCCGACTCGGCTGGAAGAGCATTGGCGGATATTGAGAATGCGTCTAAAGGTTTGTCTGAATTAGTACAGACAATTTCTAAGGGCTCGAATGAGCAAGCTGAGACAGTAAGCCGAGTATCAGAACAGGTTGTTGACGTAAGTGATTCATCTACTGATACCTCTCGTAAAGCACAAGATTCCGCAAACTCAATTGCGAAATTACTAGAGTTAGCCAAAGACTTGGAGACGTCAGTGTCTCGATTTAAATTACCGGCTAGCTAAACGTTGTTCTTAAGTGAAACATGCTTTGGTTTTGAGTTAACAACAATCGTCAACTAAAAAACGTCGAAACGTATTTATGTCTATTTACTCAAACATTGATTTAGAGACCTTTCAATGGGTGCGAAAAGAAGTTGAGCACACCCTTGAGGGTGCAAACTCGGAACTTGAAGAGTTTGAGCGCACTCGTGATAAGAGTAAGTTGTATCGCCTCGGGAATCATCTGCATCAGGTTCTAGGCTCTTTGCAAATGCTAGAGCTTAAATCTTTATCGTCTTTGGTTTTGGAGAGTGAGCGTTTAGTTGAAGACTTTGTTGCAGATAAAAGCGATCAAGAGCATTCCGTCAGCGAACAAACATTTTCAGATTTAATTGACAGAAGTTTTACTGCTTTAAGAACAACCTTTGATCGCATCGAATCAGGTTTGCCAGAAAATCCGGTTGATGTGGTTGAATTGATTAATAAGATGCGCGCTGAGCGAGGCTTAGAGGATATCGATATCTCGAGCTTGTTCTCTCCGATGATTGATGTTTTTCCCGAGGTTAACTCTAGCAAGGCTCTTAAAGATAAAATCTACATCAAACGTGCGCATGCTTTACGTATTTATTTTGAGAGCTTTTTGCTTCAGTGGCTGCGAGATGAAGATGATACTGCGCTCGATAAACTAGCCTTAGTAATCGACAAAATGTTGCAGATGAGTACCTTTGGTTCTGTCGCACGTTTGTGGTGGGTCGCATCCGCTTATCTTGATTATATAAAGCACAATGATGTTAAAAATACTGTAGTTCATGGCCGTGTTTTGCGTCAGTTGGATGATCGTTTTCGCGACTTAGAAACCAAAGGTGAATCGGGATTAGTGCGCGACCCAGGCGAAGAACTTATTCGTTTAATGCTGTTTTACGTAGGGGTTGGCGAAAAGCGCACCGAACGAATGGATGAGCTGGTTGATGCGTTTAAATTGCAAGAATATTTTCCTTCATTACAACTTCAAGAGTCGATCAATATAAATCTGCTAGAGGAAAACCTTGAGAAAGTTAATGCGGATTCTGAATTACCTTTAACATTAGTGCGTCGATTGGTTACCTCTTATTTTGAGAGTGAAGAAAAATCGACTGATATGCTGCGAGAAATTGAAGATCAATTGACCGCCACTGAAAAAGGTCTAGCTCAAGCAGATGTAGGTATTGTAAGTGATGTTGTGACACAAGCGACTAGTTTGATTAAGAGTATGCGCAGAGGAACGGTGTCGAGTGATGACGATACAGGATTCCATTTGGCGTCTGCTCTGATGTTTGTGGAAAATAGCATTACCAACTACGATGAAATTGATCATCATTGGTATCAGAATGGCCAACTAAAACTTCACGCCCTTGAGGCACTTGTTAATCAACAAGATCTTACTACCGAGATGGATGGAACGCATCTCACAGGTGGCGAACGAAAAGCACTTCTTGATGTTGTCGGCAACGAAGTGGAAGAAAATTTAAAAGATATAGAAGGAAAGCTAGAAAGTTTTTCTAAGGACCCTAAAGCAACCGAATTGCTTGAGGGGATTGACGCCAAGATTCGCCAAATCCGCGGAGCATTACAGGTACTAGGAGAGCAAAAAGTTGGTTTGTTGCTAAAAATGGCAGAGGATCAATTCGTTGCTTTGGCAAATGGTGAATCTGAAGCTAAGCCCGATCTAATTGAAGCGTTGGCTATTTCGGTGGGTACTATGGAAGCCTACGTTCAGGGGCTTCAGTCTGGTAGATCTGGTATGGATGATTTGCTGGATAGGAGTATTACTGATTTAGAAGTCGCGATTGGTAAAACAGTGTCGCGCGCTGATGTCGAAGATTTGCTCGATAGTGCATCTGATTCATTGTTTTCTTGGTTGTCGAATCAATCTGATTTTGAATTGTTTACAGAGTTGAAATCTAGTTTACGCGATCTAACCATTCTTGCTAAGAAAACGAATTTAAAGGATGTCTCTCATTTAGTGAATGAACAAGATCGTTTAGTCGATGTAATATCTCAAGAACCAGCGTTCTTGACTGATAATATTACCGCAAACTTGCAAAATAATATGGCAAGTATCGCACTGCAGATCATTACTCTTTATGGAACAGATGAGACTTTAGAAGAAATAGCTGTAGATCAAGAGTTGGCCTATAAAAAATCTAAAATTGACGATTCTGATGATCAAGACGCAACGCGTTTTCATGATGAAATGGATGTGGATGAGCTAGATGAAGAGTTAGCTCGTAATATACAAAAAGAGGAAGACGAGCCGCTTAATGCCACTGAGATAGGTAAACAACATGCCGAAGATAATCGGGATGCGCCGATTGTTGATGAAGCAATCCTTGAAGTGTTCCTTGAAGAGAGTCGAGAAGTTCTAGATGAATCAAAAATTCAGCTTGCGGCCTGTAGAAGTGATTTTAGCGATCGCAATGCTGTACGCGAATTAAGACGCGCTTTTCATACTTTAAAAGGTAGCTCTCGAATGGTCGGTCTGGCGAGCGTTGGTGAGGTGGCTTGGTTTAGTGAGTCACTTTTTAACTATGTGCTGGATACTGAAAAACCACTAACGCCGGAGATGCTTGATTTTGCTGGTAGTGCACTCGAAGAATTTGAATCGCAATTGTCGAATCGTTACGCGAAACAGCATTTAATAGATATTGCTTCATGGGGTGAGAAAACTGAAGAGGTAAATCAGCTTAGTCGCCAAGATGAGACAAAAGGTGCACCTTTCGATGCGCCTAAGCTTGAAGATGAAGTACTTGAAGATGAAGTACTTGAAGATGAAGTACTTGAAGAT
>CAYSUU010000044.1:0-10319 GCA_964434375.1 uncultured Gammaproteobacteria bacterium
TCAAAACATATTGCCAAAATCCAAGATTAGCTTAGAGTTGGCAAATGGTTCTGAACAGCTTAATCATCTTTATGATTTACATACCTCGACTCAAAGCAGCGACTATGTCGCTGCCGCTGAAGAGTTGATGGTTCGGCACCGCAAGCGCTCGTTAGTGGTTTTACTCAGTAATCTGCGTGATGAAGATAAAACGGACTTACTACAAGCCGTTGAAATTTTAAGCCGTAATCATTTAGTGATGGTGGTGGGCTTGCGCGAACAGTTGCTGCAAAGCTCCCAATCGATTGGTGCTGATAAGCAAGATGATTTATTGCTCTACGGCGGCGTTAAACACTTTGAGCATGGCCGTGCTCGCTTGCTGGCCTTGTTAAAAGCAAAAGGGGTGTCGATTGTTGATGCTCACAATAAAAATCTACACATTCAACTGACTAATGAATATTTAAGATTAAAACGTATAGGTCGTATTTGATTCACAATCAAATCACTAGCTTGTAACTAGAATCAACTAATGAAAACAATTGTTTGGATGCGCGAAGACTTGCGCTTAGAAGATAATTTCGCGCTGCACTTTGCGGCAAGAAATGGCCAAATTTTACCGATCTTTATCTACCCTGACTTTTGTTGCGACTCACAGCTCAAAAGCGGTTCGAGCAAAACCGTTGGCAGCAAAAATGCTATATCTATTGAACTCGGTGCTGCCAGCAAGTGGTGGCTGCATCATAGTTTAAAGAGTCTACAACGCGCGTTTTCTGCGCATAATGTTGAGCTAATACTTCGTCGGGGCAATCCTGAACAGATATTGCCACAGCTTGTATCTGAAATTGAAGCCGACGCGGTAGTATGGAACCGCGTTTATTCACCCGCCGGAATGGCCGATGGAAAACGAGTAAAAGCGGCGCTTGAGCGCGCGCAAGTTGAACACCTATCGTTTAATGCGCAACTACTCATTGAGCCTAGCAAGGTGTTTAATAAACAAGGCAAGCCCTATAAGGTATTCACACCGTTCTGGCGACATTGTCTGCAACATCTTACTCCCGAAGCTTGTGTGGCAGTAGCCGATATGCGGGCTGTTTCCAATAAGGTCAGCAGTGAAGAGTTAGATAATTGGCAGCTACTGCCGACGCGACCTGACTGGTCTTCAGGATTACAACAACGCTGGCAGCCAGGTGAACAGACTGCTCACGAAAGCCTAGCCTTGTTTTTACAAGAAAGAGTAAATCGTTATAACGGTGGTCGCGATTTTCCAGCCTTGGAAAATACTTCTATGCTGTCGCCTCACTTGGTATTTGGAGAGATCGGACCTCGACAAATTTGGTTCGCCGTGCACGAAGGCATGGCCGCAGGCTGGATTAGCTCAGAACATGGTAATAAGTTTTTATCGGAGATTGGCTGGCGTGAATTCGCTCGCTATTTATTAGTCCATTTCCCACACTTACTTAATGAACCATTTAATTCGCGTTTTACAGATTTTCCCTGGCAAGATGATCCAGCACTTATCGAGGCCTGGCAGCAAGGTCAAACAGGCTACCCAATTGTGGATGCGGGTATGCGAGAGTTATGGCACACCGGCTACATGCATAATCGTGTACGCATGGTGGTGGCGTCCTTTCTAACTAAGCACTGTATTAGTCACTGGCAGCACGGCATGGCTTGGTTTTGGGATACTCTGGTTGATGCTGACATTGGCAACAATACGGCAAGTTGGCAATGGGCGGCAGGTTGTGGGGCAGATGCCGCTCCGTACTTTCGGATTTTTAACCCTATACTACAAGGCGAGAAATTTGATAAAGAAGGCGTTTATATTAAGAAATGGGTTCCAGAGTTGAGCGATATGCCCGCACGCTTTATCAATAAGCCATGGCAAGCGGATGGGCTTACCTTACAGCAAGCAGGTGTGGTACTTGGCGAAACTTATCCGCTGCCAATTGTGGAGCATAAAGAAGCCCGCGAACGCGCACTTTTATCGTATCAACAGATCAAAAAATGATGATCAATAAATAAAAGGCGTCAAAGCCGTGTTATTTTAATGTCGCTAGAAAAGTCTTTTTAAACAAGAGTAATTAAAAGGCTCTGACTCCTTTAATTATTTACTTCAACTAATATAGATCTGCAAATTGAACGCTCTTCTAATAACCATGCGTGACTGGTTCAGGACACATTATTCTGGCATTTTTCTAAGCATATTATTGGGCGTTGCTGCCATGGCTATTTCGTTGCGATATTCTGCACCCGTGATGTTATTTGCGGTGTTAATTGGGCTTGCATTACGGCCCTTGTATGACTCTGAAGCAATACAGTCTGGGGTTAATTGGTGTGCTCGCCCCTTGCTGCTTACAGGCGTCGCCTTATTAGGGTTTAGAGTAGATTTAGGTATGATCTCAGATATAGGGTGGATGGTGCCTACTATTGTATTATCTTGCTTGATACTAACAATATTAGCGGGGTCTCTATTGGCTCGCTGGCTGGGATTATCCTCACAATTTGGTGTATTGATAGGTGGATCAGTGGCCATTTGCGGGGTGTCGGCAGCGGTCGCAATATCTTCTTCACTTCCCAAAAGCAAGACCACGGAACGAGAGTTAGCTCTAACCATTGCCGGAGTAACCGCCATGAGTACACTGGCGATGGTTCTCTACCCTATTATCTCTGAGCTACTAAGTCATACAGATGTGCAAGCCGGTATTTTTATTGGTGCATCAATTCATGATGTTGCTCAGGTGGTTGGTGCTGGATACTCGGTTTCTGAAGATGCTGGCGATACCGCAACCTTTATAAAGTTAATACGTGTCTCTGGTCTTTTACCCGTAGTACTTTTTATTGGGCTTATTTATGGCGTGCGTACACATAAAACTCAAGCTAAAGAATCAAGTGTTACAAGCAACGAATCGAGCGCTATACTAAGAAGCGTATGGGGTTATTTCCCGCCTTTTCTGATCGCCTATATAATCATTGCTTGCGTTAATAACACGGATTTCTTAGCGAACTATGTTGCCGAATTTGGTATAGACTGCTCGCGGTTTTTCCTAATTGTATCGCTGGTAGCCATAGGCTTGAAAACAAATTTAAAAGATGTTGCTTCGGTTGGCCGTGAACCATTGATCGCTCTAATATTAACCACGACGTTTATGGCAATGATCGCTTTGGGGGCTATTGAAATATTTTTCTAAACACATTTTTCTGAAATAGTTCCTCCCTAAAATACCTTGTTCTAAAAAAGCAGCATATCTAATTGCCATCGGTTTTTATCGCTCACGCTGGCAACGGGCTTGGTTATGGATGATGGTCGGCATGATAATCGATTTAGACCACTTACTAATTAAAAGGTTCTGCCTCCTTTAATTGACCCCTTAAGCCTTTCTACTCTCTATCTTGTTTCCCCAATTATCAAAAATGAGAGCAAAACATAGTGAGCTACTCAAGTGCTTGACTGAGTGACGTTCTTGGCGCATATTGGAATTTGAATTAATGATATGAAAATATAACTAAATAGCTTTGACGCGTTCTTGAATTCGGGCTGTGTATTTGAATAGTAATATCTGCACTTTCATGTGGTTGTTAATTATCATTGGCAAAAGCTGATTATGCTCACACATGTTCATCACATTAATTTTTTAGTGCAAGATTTAGAAGAGGCGGTGGCAAGATATAAAGCCTTGCTAGGTGTTAATAGGAGCTCTTTTATATTTGATCAGTTACCTACTCGTAACGTTAGTATTGCCCGTATCAAACTTGGAGAAACTTGGCTAGTTTTAGTTCAGCCAAACAGCGATGCTGGCTTGCCTGCTGAGCATTTAAAAAAGCACGGCGAAGGCTTTTTTTTATTGTCCTTAGGCTGTGATGATCTAGATCATGAAATACGCCGTATTGAGTCTGAATCTGATATTGGTTTTACCACACCAGAACGTGAGGGTGTTGACGGCTGGCGAATTCGTGATTTAGAAAAAACCTTGTTCAATGAGATTCAAATCCAGTTAACTGAAACAAGGTCAAAGTAAAAATCATAAGCATAATTACGAGGATTTAAAAACAAAGCACGACGGGAGGCAAAGCATGAAAAAAATAGGTATAGCGTTAGGTACTGTAATTTGTTTAAACGGTATTGATGGCGTAGGTGTAATTGATGGACACGCCGCGGAAATTGAAGAAGTGCTGGTTACGGCTCGAAAGCGTTCTGAAAATCTGCAAGATGTGCCGATTGCAATTACTGCCTTCTCAGAGCGCGTGATCGAGCAAGCAGGCGTAGAACGGCCGAATGATTTTATAACCTTAATTCCTAATGTCACAATTGTTGATACGGCGAATGTTGGTGATACGCAGGTTAGTATTCGAGGCATTGTGTCTACGCGTGATGCGGAGTCAACGTTTGCATATGTCATTGATGGAGTGCTCAATACCAACCCCAATAGTTTTAACGAGGAGTTGGTTGATATTCAACAAATTGAAGTTCTCAAAGGTCCTCAAGGGGCTTTATACGGACGTAACGCGGTAGCGGGTGCGATTCTCGTCACTACTAAAAAGCCTGATGATGAATTCGCCGCAAGAATAAAAGCGAGTGCTGGTACCGAAGGTTTAGCTAAGTTTTCTGGCAGTGCATCGGGCGCGCTCAGTGATAACGTTAAAGCTTCGTTCACTTACAGCCATCGTGAACAAGATGGTCATTTTGAAAATAGCTTCACTGGCTCTGATTCATCAGTTGATTTTTTTGAGGATGACACTACACGTGTACGTTTAATTTGGGAGCCTAGTGATGAATTATCTTTGGATTTCAAAGCTGGTTACTCGGAGGTTACTGCAGGGGCAATTAATTTTAATGCGGCGTTTGCAATCCCAGCATTTGTGGATGTGTTTGGTAGTGAAGCGTTTAACTCCGATGTCAATGATCTCGAGTTTATTTATGCCAATAATGTAGAAAATATCAATGAGCAAGAGACGACTGATTTTTCTGTCAAGCTCGACTACGCGGCCTCGTTCGCTGATGTCTCAGCTAATATCACCTACAATAATCTGGAAGAGTTCTTATTGGCCGACGGCACAAGCGCATCCTTTTTTGCCTATGAATTGACACCACAATGCCAAGCCGATAGAGCCGAATTAAACAGTTTTACATCACCGGATTTGTTCGGTGAATTATTTCAACCATTTGGAGTATTGCCGCCAGGCCCTGGCAATGATTTTGTAAGTGTATTTGGTCCGTTTACACCAACGTCGTGCGATGGTTTTCAATATCAGGAACGCAACCAAGAAGACATTAGTGCGGAAATTCGTTTTACATCAAATGGCGATGGCCCATTACGATGGATAGCCGGTGCCTACGCTACCAGCATCGAGCGTCAGGTTGTGGTTGCTTATGGCGCCGATCAAGGACAAGGATTTTTGCTGCAACCGTTTGTTCCAGCTACAGGCCCTAATCCTACCGACTTGCTGTTTAATGATGAATTCAATACCGATGTTTTTGCCGTGTTCGGACAACTTCAGTATGACGTTAGTGACACTGTAGAGTTGTCGCTGGCATTACGTTACGACCGTGAAGACCGCGAGGTCGATAATTTGGTACCCAATGTTTCAGCATCCGGCCTCAACATTAATACCTTGGATGCTAATTTTCAACCAGGGCCGATTAATCCGGGATTTGTTAACAACCCGAATGGTATCCCAAGTCGTAGCGCGACGTTTGATCAACTCCAGCCGAAAATAACGGTAAATTGGGCAGCCAGTGAGCAAGTTAATTTATACACAAGTTGGGGTGTTGGTTTCCGCAGTGGTGGCTTTAACTCGCTTGGCAGTAGCGACTTGATTAATTCATTTTTTAACGCAGGCTTTGGTGGCTTGGGTGAAGCTGTTGATGCAAATCTACAGGTCAATGATGAATACGACCAAGAAGATACTACGAATTTTGAAGTGGGTATTAAAACTAAGCTGCTGAATAATAGACTTACCTTGAATGCTTCGATATTTAGCACTGAAGTTGAAAATAATCAATTTTTTGAGTTCTACACTGGCCCATTTGGACTGCTACGCGTAGTAACCACTATTGAAGAAATTGAAATTCAAGGTTTCGAAGCAGACTTTAACTTTGCTGCTAGCGATACCGTTAGCATCTTTGGTGGCATTGGCTTACTGGATTCTGAAATTATTGAAAACCAGAATAGACCGCTGTCGGTTGGCAATGATGTTCCACAAGCACCTAGCGAAACATTTAACTTAGGCGCTGCATTCGAAACTGGCATATTTGGTGACAAAGTTTTCTTTGCCAGAGCGGATTGGCAATTTGTTGGTGAGACCTTTTTTCATACCTTGCAAGGGGAACAAACGCCAACTATTTTTCAGGCATTTTTTGGTCCTGGCCTACTACAAGATTTCACTAACTCGACACGCGATTCCTACGACACTTTAAATCTACGTGTAGGTATCCGAAGTGAAAATTGGGCGATTACTGCTTGGGGGCGCAATGTCACGGATGAACAATATCTAGAAGAGGTAATCCCTACGCCGGAATTTGGTGGTAGCTTCAATGCTGAAGCCGCTGGCGATAGTTTTGGTATAGAAGTGTCTTACGATTTCTAGATTAATAGAGTCCTAAAAAAGTTCAATTTCAATGGCGGTGGCTTCACCGTCATTGCAAAGAAAGCCGATTCAAATATCAAAGGGATCAGAGCCCTTTAGTTGCTCTCAGTCTTCTACCGCTTGTCGAACGCGGCTTGTAGATAGTCCAGAGATTTCAGCCAACTGTCGAGACGCGCTGCATTGTTGCTCTCGGCTGTTCCCCCGAGGCTCGCGAGACGGTCAAAACTTGGATGGTCGGTATCAAGGGCGAGGCCAAAGCCTGCGTGTCCGGCTTCATTATAGGCCAGCACGGTAACTTCCGGGCCCTGTCGCTCGATTGCGCGACTCTCTATCTGCCGAGCCATATCGCACGAGGGCCACAACGTGTCTAGCTCGCCACAAATCAAAAGCACGGGTATATCGAGCGTTTCAATCGGAATGAACGCCTCAGATTGGCTGGAGGCCGCCGCAAGGCTATCAACATAAAGGTCCAGCACTCCTCCGGGAAACTCTTCTACATAAGGAACAAAGGGTATTGGCTCTCCGCCAAGTGCCCATGATCCGTCTGGCGGCGTTAGAATCTGCTTAAGAATATTGGGGTCGACCCCCTGCCAGGCAACGCTCGATGGCATAGCAGCGATGACACCGCGCAGTTCGGGGTGGCGTGTTGCAATGAGCAGCGCAGCCTCTGCTCCCTTCGAAACTCCAATCACGGCTAGGGCCTGCGCTTCAACACCGGGCTGAGACTTCAACCAACTCAGGGCCCGATCAAATTGTTCGAGTGGAATAAGCTCCAGTTTTTTCGGTTGCTCAGGTCCACCAAAGTAGGACACGGTCATAACCGCATAGTTTTGCTCATGAAGCGCAATCGCAAGGTTTGTGATACCAGAGCCAATACCGCCCTCAGAGCCACCAAACAGCAAGATTGCTGGATGCTTGCCCGGCCCTGCAACTGGGTAAAAGTTTGCGATCAGAGCATCCTCGGTAATCCGCTGCCCATGAGGGGTGGGATCGCTAACTACAATACTTTGCCCAAAGGGATTGAATATCCACACTGCCCCGAAGGTTGCGACGAACAAGGCGATAAGAACGCCAACAATCAAGCCACTGATTTTCAAAATACGCATGGAAGTCTCTCGTTTATGCACGGAACCACTATTGTCATGGCTCTGTTGTTTAAATGATCTCGAAAGCTGAAAGCTCGGAATAAAGATTGGTGAGGCTGTGCGCCGTCATCGGTCCCAGAAGCGAGCGGGACCGAACAAATAACAGGGCCATTACGAACCCCTGAAACATGGATCGAAAGATGCCCACAACTCCAAATCCATAGTGCAGCGGCCCAAACAAAACGCTCGTCACAAGGACAGCAGCGACAATACCCCAGCGCACGTTCAGTCGGGTAATACCGTATCCGCGATAGACGCTCTCCTCCACGAAGCTTGCGACAATTACACCTGAAAACAGCGCAAAGAGGAGCACATTCCCCAACGGATGTTCTTGATCCGCAAGTCTAGGGGCTGCATTGTTGGCATCCTCAAACAGTGGCAATATGTTTGTTAGAAGAGCAATAACGATTGCGGTAGAAATCACCGCAAGCCCCACATCTATCATGATACCCTTGGCGCCATCGTCCGGCAGACGAAAACCAATATCCGCAAGCTTTAAGCCGTCTATTCTGAGGAACCAAAGGAGCACGCAGAAAACCAAAATATGGTTGAAGACAAAGAGATAAGCGATGTTCTCGGCAATCGCCGCATCGATATCCACTTCGCCTGTATTTCCGAACACGGAGTACCCCAACGCAAAAACTGTGATCACCACAGTGATCAGGATTGGCGGCAGAATAAGCATGAACAATACCCGCCAAAGCGGTGACTTTCTCGCCTTCGGTGCTTCAAGATTTGATACGCTATTTTCTTTCACGACTTGTCTCGCTTTTTCTTTTTCTTTAGAAATTTCTCAGCCTCATCGAGCCAGGTTAGCTCGGCCTCGTATGAAACCATCCCGTAACGCACCATCAATTGCCAATAATCAGCATCTGGATGGGGAATATGCTTCAAATGCTTGAGCGACTCACTTGCGTCGGCGAGCATGTCCTCAACGTGTTGCCGCTTGCGCACCAAGTGCTCGAGTTGAGTGGCGCTTGTTACGGCGCTCGCGCTGAAGAATTTTAGATAGTATTCATCGCGCAAAGAAGCGGGCACGGCAGGCATATGCAGCCAGTGCTCCAGAGTCTTCTCTCCGCTGGCTGTGATTTTATAGACGTCACCACGCTGGCCCTTCTCAGGCGGCAGTTTTTCAATATCTCCGGCCTGATACAGCTTCTTCAATGCTGGATAAATCTGACCATAGCTCTCTTTCCAGAAATGGGAAAACCAAGCTTTGCAGCTTTCGGTAATCTGGTAACCCGACATCGGAGCTACTCGTAGCACCGATAGGCAGGCAAATTGTGTTCGTGATTTATTTTTCATATCTAAAAGATATATCTAATAGATATACATGTCAAGCTTCGAATATAAGAAAAACAACTTCCTTTTACTCGGTTACTGTGAATGCCGGTTTAAGAGCTTGGTACGTTTGGGAGGCGGGTCTCGGTTCTGGATGTGTTCGGATATTCTAGTGTTGCTGCAAGGGTCCCAAGGCCGACTTCGACGGTTAGAATGGGCATGTTCTAAACGTTTTTTTTACATTTTACATCTTATTTTTTCTTTCTTTAGATTCGAGAAAATGCGTAATTATCTAAATGAAATACAAGAAAAAACGATAACAAAGACATCTAACGTTGACCCTCAAGGAGATACAAACATTGGTGAAATGAGGACGATTGTTAGTGCGAGTTGTGCAAGAGAACTGAGCGAATTTATTATAGCGAATTAAAGTTGAAATGAAGATTCAATGTTTCTTCAGAGTGCGTGAGTCCATTCTCGATTACGTCTTTGATCCTACGCACAAGGTCTACCGAAGTAGACTTTTGAGTATGCGATAAAAATACCTCACTTTTCTTTTCATCGCTTTTTTCAACCAGCCTACGAAACTCTACCCACAAAGAATAAATGTCCTTATCGCGGTTCTTTTGCAGTGCTAAGTCAATGGCCTGATGAATAAGTAATCCACAACTATAATACAAGTCAAAGCGCCCTTTATTAGCTGCCTCAACAAGCGGGAAATCAGCTAGACCTTTTGCGCAGTCGGTTCTAAATCGGTCTATTTTATCTATTACATATTCACTTGTTTCAGGATAGAGCTCTAGCAATGCCAATGCCGCCAACCATTCTGCATGCCCTTCATGCAACCACGATTCGTTACTTTCTCCAAAGATATCGACTGTGCTGCTTCTTTGATACAAGTGAGCAACTTCATGCGCGAAAAACCAAATAGTGTTATTAAGGAACCTATCCTGGTTCACTTTTTCATTGAGGTTATTGAAATCCCAATGCATAAATACCTGATTCGGCAGCGTTCCGCCTTGA
The DNA here is from genome assembly GCA_964434375.1 of uncultured Gammaproteobacteria bacterium. Classification (GTDB taxonomy): domain Bacteria; phylum Pseudomonadota; class Gammaproteobacteria; order Arenicellales; family Arenicellaceae; genus Arenicella. The sequence continues at coordinate 10,014 of CAYSUU010000044.1, forward strand.
GATGATTGTCCATCAATATTGGCGTATGAAGCGAACAACATTGGTTTCACTCCTTCAATTTTCCCTAACCTACTCTCAAAATAATCCATCAATTTTGGAATATCAGAATCCAAAGAAAGCTTAATTTTTTCTGGCAAACCAGCATCAATGACCGCGATAACATTTTGAGTTTCTATCGGCATTTGAGGACCAACATAAACGTTCATACCGTCATTGCCATCGACCCAATTGGCTACACCTTTACGCACTTTACCATCAATGATCATATGCTCACCTTCTGGCACCTGCATTGAAAATTGCCACTGA
>CAYSUU010000045.1:0-8839 GCA_964434375.1 uncultured Gammaproteobacteria bacterium
TTCATATTAGCATACATAAAATTTATTATAGTGTAGCGACTCAATATCCCATAGAAAGTCTATTACAACGGTCGTATGCATTTAATTTTGAAGCTATCCTAACTATATGAGAAAAATGACTTACGACGTTTATGTGGCTATTCCACCCAGAGCCACATTTTTAACTGCGTCCTTGTTACTATTATTTGTTAAAACGTAATAGTAGTCGCTAATAAACAGAATGTTTTTGACCCAGTGACTTAAATGACAGGAAGTTCTTTAAGCAACTAAACGTTGATCGAACTAACCAATAGCACCAGCGTTTTGATTGATGCTTTGCGTAAGGGTCTAGCAGTAGTTTAATAGCGCGCATTGGTTCACCGGCTGCTAAGTTGCGGCGTACTAGGTCGAGTAGGTGGCCTGAAATGTAGTGTTGAATTGATGATCTAAAGCGCGTTGGTATGCAATGGGTCTCAAGCTGATGTCGTAGTTGTTGGCTAAATGGTCTTTCACCTTCGGGTGCAACGGTTGTCATGAGTGAGTCTGAAAAAGCTTCGAAGTAATTCGCGCAAACCACCTTACTAATCGCGATGTCGAAGCTCAGTGCTAGTTGTGACCACACGGCTTGGTCTTCACCCATGTTGTCGCCAATAGGGAAGCCGCCGATATAATTGAGCGCAGATTTGGTAATGCAGACTGAAGATGAGGTGATCGGTAAGTCGCCATGGGCTGCGCTATCGAAGTAGTCTGTTAGTAGTTGATGTTGTTTGTTTTTTAAGCCAACTAAATTGGCTGCGCGGTGATTGCCTGTATTGGTGTTTATAAACCGATAGGCCGTTGCAAAGGCTTGCGCTGTGGGGTGTATTTCGGCCAGCGTTTGGATCTCTTGATAAAAATTGATCTCGTAGCTGTCGTCGGCATCTAAAAATGTGATGTGCTCGTTGCTCGCTAACTTAATGCCTTGATTACGCGCTGCGGAGACACCTTGGTTGCTTTGTTGATGCAAGATGATTTTGCGCAAGGGTTGCTCTTGTTGAATGCGTTTTACAATGTCAACAGAGTGGTCGCTTGAGCCGTCGTCGATGATGATCAGCTCATGATTTTCTTGGCTTGTGCTTTGTTGATTTAACACCGAATATATCGCGCGGCGTATGCTTTGTTGTTTATTGTAAAGTGGAATAACGGTTGAGAATTGCATAGTTGCCTCCGTGGTTTATGCCGATAAAATGGAGTGTTTAGGCTCTTTAGGTTCTTCAGACATCAATCTAAATTGCGACATAAGGTTAAATTGATTTGTGTCGATATCAGACAATGTGCTGCGCAAACCAATGCCAATTAGCAACCAAGCCGGCCAGGTCATATAAGCCAAGGCTTCGACATTCTCGCTCATTGAGAAGAACCCAACGATAAGACACATGCCTAACGCTAAACGTGAACTTACTTGGTATTGAGCTTTGACCAATAATGTGACAATGGTTAGCCCGAATGGAATTGCGAACGCCAACATGCCGACCAAGCCCTTAACAAATAATAAGCCATACCAATTGTGGTGAGAGCCGATAGGCATAAACTCGACTAAATGAGTGCCAGACTCAACCACACCATGACCAAACCAATAGGCCTCTGACTGCCAACGATACAGTGCGATATTACCAAGCGCGGCGCGCACACGAGTTGAGTCAGCGCGCGCGCTTTTGATGTCATTAAGGAGATTGAATAGGCTATTACTTAATGGTTCAAAAAAGAGCACCACCAACAAAATAGCCAGTGCGGCGCTGACCATAATCCAAGGCCGTGTTAAGCGAGATAGCCCCCACACAGCAATAGGTGCGAGTAGTAGCACGATCAAGCCCATTCTTGAGGCAGCCATGACGATCATTAAGGCATTGCCCAGCAAGCCGATGGTGCGCCACTTGTTATCTTTCTCGAACCAGGCACACATAAAATAAATATTAGCGACTAGACCAACAGCCGGTGCCCACGGTGCGAAAAAGCGCCACCGTGGCGCGCCATTAAATGGGTCAATCTCATATAAAATGACGGTGAAAAATTCGTCACCAGCGCCGCCTAAAATTTTAAGTGGCGATACATATAAATGGCTTGGTAGGTTGGCCACATAAGCGAAAATAATAAACGGAGAAATTAATAGAGCCAGCAAGCCAACAATGCAGGCGGCGCGACAAATTAATTGATAACGTATTTTTAAGGTGAAACCAAGAACAATAAATACGCAAAGCAATGCCCAGCCTTTGGCCCAACCAATAGTGGACTTAATGATTTTTCCAAAGCCGAGATTAAAATCCAAATGGCCTATGATCAATGCAAGTTCGAGCACGGCGGCACTGGCTATCCAGACAAGAACCAACCATCGAGTGTTTTGTTTTTCGTATTCTGTTTTGCTGACCCATTGCAAAATGGTGAGTGCGAGAAGCGTCCAGCCAATTATTGGTGCGACCAAATACAAAGCCCCCAGCAAGTAAAATACAAAAGTAAACGTGATGCTGCGCACTATCCAGATTTCGCCTTGGCTAAGAGAAGCAAATTGGTTCCAGCGGGCTTGATAGTTAAATAAATTAGTTAGTGATGTCATGTTTAACTCCTGACTTACACTAATGCAGCTTGCAGTTCAGTTGCCTTAGGCATTACCGGCAGACTGCCTTTTTGGCTTTTTCTTTCTTGTGCTGTTTTATTCGTGTCAGGTTCAGACTCTGCGTTCTGTTGTTGATTGCCAGTCATCAATGTTTTACGCATGTGAGCCATAGTCATAGCTAACGACAGCATGCCAAAAATGAGTAGCCCTGCGACAATCATAAGTTTGCTTTTTAAACGATCACGTTTAATTGTTGCACCAGGCTGCGTTAATAATTGTGTTAGTGGGTATGTGGCATAAACATCCAATCGGCTGGTATCAAGCTTGGCTAATGCCGAGCTGAAAATAGCTTCGGCTATTTGGTGGTCTCGTTGTAAGTCGGCCAGAGTGGCCGCATCTTGGGCGTGTTGTTTGATTCGTTGGGCATACTGTTGTTGTTGGCCCTTAATCGCCTCATTTTGTGCTTTCAAACCATCGAATGTCGCGAGTGATGTACTGATGCTTTGAATGCTCTGTGCGGCATTAGCTGACAGCAATGCAAACAGTTGGGTGTTGGTTATTGTTTCTATCTCCGGTACTTCGCTCAACATGGCTCGGACTTCTAAAGTAAGCGATGTAACTTCGCGTTCAATTTTCTTAACCAGAGGGTTTTCATTAGCAAATTGAGATTTTAAACTAACCTGTTCAGTTAGTTGCTCGCTCAATTGCGCTAAATTTGTTTTCATTGATGGGTTAGACAAAATAAGCAATAGCTTTTCTGCCTGCTCAGAAGAGATGCCTAGTTGGTACAAAGATGTCACCAATGTCGCTTCTAGTTGTGCGGCCTGAATTTCAGACTTGCCTTGTTCGGTTCTTAAGGCTTCGGCATCGTTCATCCAGCGTTGCAGTTGTTGTTCAGAAATAAAGTTGCTACTGACTTGATGAGCAACAATATCTTGTCTGGCTTTAGCAAGCCGCTCTTTGGCGTCAGCTAAGTTATTTTCGATGCCTTGGTAGTTGCGCTCAATTTCATTTTTACGCAATTTGTCGAGGATGTTGTGGAAGGTATCGTTGTAGAGCTTTGCTCTATAGGCAAGCTCTTCTTTTACTTCACCTATTAAGGTGAACTTCATCGCTGGAGTTTGGTCGATTAAGGTGATTTTAGGTTTACTAAAAGCCACCGCATCAACGCCATATTGAGCAGCAGCAAGTTCAATTACGGCATCACTTAAGGCAATTTCCTTATAGGTGTTTTTCGGGCTAATCGATACGCTACCGTAGGCATTTCTGCCATTACTTTGTGCTTCACCTAGGTTGTCGAGGCTAATGGTTGAGTTGCGTTCAGTGCCTGGTAATAGCAATACCCATGAAGTTTTGAAGTTAGGTTTTTCTAATGTTAGAAACAAGCCAACTGCAACAATAATAGTAACGGCCAAGAACATTAGGCGGAATTTAATTTTCATTAAAGAGAAAATAAAATGCCTTAAAAATAGCCCCCAGTTCATAACAAACCTCCTAAAAAGATCGGGCTAACAACTTCGCTAATACCGCGGGCAACGTCTCGAAAGTTACTGAATCTCGAGTCATAACAAGCGATGCCATCGTCTGGCATAAGGTGTGGGTTAACTGAGCTATTTGAGCTTTGTGCGAGCAATTGATTAATTGAACGTTTTATTACTAACTGTTGTTGTGAGCCGTAATTACGTGTGACCAAAATCAAGCTTCGCGAGGCATTTGCCATATGCGTACCGCCAACACAGTTTGCCGATATTGCAGCGTCTAGTAGAGAGGAGCCATACGGTAAACGAGTAGAATCAGCACCAACTGCAGCTTGTGCGTTGCTAAACACTGGTGCGGTAGCGTTAGACATAAAAACACGCATGCCAGGCGGTGTGATCTGGCTGGGGCGAATTAATTTTTGGTTTTCAACGCCAATCGATTTAACAAAAATCACATCACCGTTAATGAGTGCCGGCGTCTTGGTAAACTCATCACCGGAGAGCAGGGCGTTCAACGGAATTTTATAAGTGGTATTGGCACGTTTTAAATACACCTCAAAAAGGTCAGCGTCTGGTCGTATACCACCGCTAGCCATAAGTGCTGCTACTAGATTACGACCAGAAGTAAATGCACCTGCAGTTTGCTGGATTGCATCTTCTTGTTTTTGTGTGGGTTGGTTATTAACGGATACGCGACCTGGATTGAATACGGCGCCAAAAACGGCGACATCCACAGCTGCCAAGCGCACCAAACTGATATCAACTTTGGCGTTATCGATGTAAAACCATTTTGATTGCACCATTTCAGTTTCAATCAGCGTTTGTAGTGATTGGCGGTTTTGTCCAGTTGCGACTAGTGATTTTGCAAACGGTAACTCTATCTGCCCGTCGGTGTTTATTTGATACAAACCATCGAGGCTAGGCATGCCAGCAAACCGAAGTCTCAACATATCGCCTCGACTAAAGGTGGTTGATGACAGAGCCTTTATGTGTGAGCTGTGGTTTGCTGAAGCGTTGGTAAAGCGGTTAACCGCTGCTTGGTAATTTTGTGGTAGCTCAACTTGCCGACTAAAGCGCTGTTGAGGGTCTTGGCCAAGACTATCTAGCTCATGTGGTGTTACCGCACAGCCATTTAATAGGCACGCAATGCACAGGCTTGCCAGAACCTTTATAAATGATTGTTGATTGCTTGTTGCGTTCACGTTGCCTCCTCTTTAAATGGATGTGACCACTATTAACCATGCTTCTTTAACGTATGAAAAGCATTATTATCATATTTATCATTAATGTCAAGTAGAGGTATATCATTATTATCAAAATCCATTTTTCCTTACGATTGCTATATTTTAAGCCATTTATTGATCATTTATATGGGGGTATCAGCTTGATATAGTAAATTTAATGACATTTTTTCGATCATATAAATGATAAATATGATCTTTTTATTCTTGACATAGCCTTTTTTATGATAATAATGATAATCATGAATTTTGTTTATCACTAATATTATTTTGAGGGTGGATATGAGGATTTTAATCGGGGTTGTAGTGTTGCTGTTTATATTGCCTAGCGTTGGTGTTCAATGTATGCGCGCTTGGTTTCACCAAAAACCTATTACTAGGTTCAACCGACAGTTAATCGGTAAAGACATGCGTACTTTTGTATTGAGTCGAGTGTTGATTGCTAATCGACCGATTGTTGATTTTGATCAATGGATTCTTTATCTCAAAGGTGACCTTGATTTAGTTGGCCCTAAGCCAGTTGATCTTAAGTCGCTTCATCAGTTCAACAAGGGAGATAGAAAACGCTTTGAGGTGGCACCAGGCATTGTTTCGCCTTACGCGGTAAAAAAAGCGGCTGGCATTGCCTATCAAAGTGAAACAAAACACGCAGTTGACTTCGTTGTTAACGATTCAGTAATCAGGCGATTTGGTTTAATTGTTGTTTGGTGGGTACAAAAACTAGTTGGCCCAAATAAGAGCGATTTAATTGCGCGGGGTCAGTTTTCATTATTTGGCGTCACCATTGTGAACACAAGTATGGCGCAGGCCGTTAATAAAATTATTAGCCGTCTTGACCTTGTAAGTACTCAAGCAGAACAGCGGCAGCATAGGGCGTCAGCTTTTGCTTTTGTAAATGCAGATTGCGCAAACAAATATTATCGCAATGAAGAATATCGAAATACATTGAACGGCTTCGATGGAGTATTTGCCGACGGCATTGGACTGAAAATAGCGGCTCGTTGGAAAGGTATTGCACTACGCGATAACGTTAATGGCACCGACATGTGGCCTTTGCTTTGCGATCAGCTGAATGACAAAAGAAAGCGAGTGTATCTATTTGGGGCATCAAAGTCCGTGGTAAAAAAAGTCGCATCTAAACTCTCTGCTGAGTACCCAGACATCGTTATTGCAGGATATGACGATGGCTTTTCGTTTAGAAATAAGCCTAATGCGCTGTGTCAAAAAATCAATGCAAGTGGCGCGGACCTATTAGTCGTTGCAATGGGGGCGCCACGCCAGGAGCAATGGATTCACGATAATATCGACTCGTTAAAGGTTAAGGCCGTAATTGGTGTGGGCGGGCTATTTGATTTTTACTCGGGCTCGGTCTCGAGAGCGCCTGAATGGTTACGTGAGCTTTCGCTGGAGTGGGTGTGGAGGTTAGCTGTGCAGCCGCTCGATAAAGGCAAACGCTATCTATATGGCAATCCATTGTTCTTAATAAGGGTGGCGACGCAAAAACTCACACAAAATCAACAGACCAAAACGGTAGGAGCATAACAATGACAAAGTACAAAATAAAAACATCACTAGTAACACGTTTTGAAAACGTGGTTTGCAAAATTCGCTTTGCTGTTTTTCCGACCGAAAAAAGGTTAATGGATATATTGGTGTCGATAATCGCTCTAATTCTATTAAGCCCATTACTTTTGGCTGTTGCAATATTAATCAAATTAGAAAGTAAAGGGCCAGCTTTGTTTAAGCAGGAACGAATAGGTTTGTATGGTGAGCCATTCACGATTTTTAAATTTAGATCAATGCGCTGTGATGCAGAGGCTAATAGAGATGTTTTAGAGACACTAAACGAAAGTGCTTCCGGGGTGATTTTCAAGATGAAAAGTGACCCTAGAGTTACTTATGTTGGCCGGATTATTCGAAAGACTTCTATCGACGAACTCCCGCAATTACTTAATGTAATACGCGGTGATATGTCATTAGTTGGGCCGCGACCGCCGCTGCCTTCTGAAGTGGCAAAATATTCACGGTCAGACCGAGCAAGACTGTTGGCATTGCCGGGCATAACTTGCTTGTGGCAAGTGGCGGGTCGGTCTGAGATCCCGTTTGATAAACAGGTTAAATTAGATGTCAGATATATTGAGCGACAGTCGATTGGCTTGGACTTGTTGGTTTTACTTAAAACGATACCCGCTGTTTTGAAAGCGCGCGGAGCATATTAGTCAGCTAAAAACAGCTAACGAGGTACAAATCATGACTACTAATAATAAAGAATACGAAACACCCACCGCCATTATTCTAGCTGACCAACCGTTGGATGAAGGCTTGAAAGCAATTTTTGGCGAAACCGAAAAATCGTCGTTAATCATTGCCGGTCATTCAGTGATTGATCACTTGCTTATGGAGTTACGTGACCTGAACTTTAAGCAATGCATTATTCTCGCAAAAGAAAGCGCTCAGTACTTGCAAGAAAAGTTAGGTAAAACTAAACGGTGGGGTATGACCATTACGGTTATGGAACTGTCGATTAGTAAAGAGCAGGTGTTGCGTGAATATAAGTCTATGAGTGAGCCACATGGTTTGTTAGTTTTTGAAATGGATCGCTTGCGTAATCATTGCGTACAAGACTTTTTAGATAAAGCTAGCGTCTGTGAATATTCGCTCGTTGAAGGAGTATCATCTGGCAACAGATCGGGAATAACTTTGCTAAAGAACACATCGGCAGACTTTATTATTAATGCTATGCCTATTGAATTAGAGCAACTACGAATGACTTCGCTTGCTACTGTCAGAGATTTTCATCAAGCAAATTTTGCTGTTGTGTCTGGTTTGTATGCGGGTTTAGAGCCAAGCGTTCAACACAACACTCGTTTTGGGCGTCGACAGCATTGGGCCTCGAGAGTACATAAGTCTTCAAACTTAATTGAACAAGACTTGATGATTGAGCGGCGCTGCCAGATCGGTCGCAAAGCGACGCTCGAATCGGTAATTTTAAACCACGATGTCTTTATTGAGCACAACGCACTTTTAGAAAATACAATTGTGATGTCAAACTCGGTTGTATCAAATCAGCAGCCGATACGTAATGCGATTGTAAATGATGGCGTTGTATTCCAAGTGCATTAACATAATAGTTTGGATGTCGATCTCGACAAGGTTCTTGGTGTGCACTCGACCTTGAGCTGAATAGTGTTGAAACCGAAGAAAAATTGAAAAGAAATAAAGATCAAAACGCCAAACAACTAGCGAAAAAGAAAGTGTGAATTATGCGATGCTGCTTGGCAAAATAATGATGTTGAGTTTAGCCTCAGAAATTCAAAAATCAGTGATTACAAGTATTCTTCAAACAGATAACTATCAATCTTAGATGACCGTTACACAGCTCATTTCAGACATTTATAGCCGATACAAAACTCTACAGATTTTCTTTCTTTCAATGCCTACTTTACACCCCTAAACTGTATGTATATACAGTTGTATCAAAGAAAAGAGGTAAAAGTGGTCACTTTCACAAACATTAAATGCTCGTTTCCATTCCTTGAAAATAAAAGAAG
>CAYSUU010000046.1:0-6714 GCA_964434375.1 uncultured Gammaproteobacteria bacterium
GAATCATGGTCTTCATCCGAATCATGGTCTTCGTCTGAATCATGCGACTGCCCTGCTGGGCCATGAATATCAACATCCGCATTATCTAAGGAACAACTTGCACCATTGATCGATATTAATTCGTTCGCCGCGCTTAACTTAATTTTGGTTTTTTCTATGATTTCTACTTGTTCTTCGGTATTAGGTTCATGTTCAAAACCCAATAAACTAATTGCTGGAGATACAAACTGCATCTCTAACACACCATCTTCAGCAACCAAGGAAAGGTCGGCCACACCGTGAGTATGTGCTTGTTGAACTTCGCGCCCCATCGCTACTTGGTTAATGCTAAGTAGACTTAAGAAACTAACAATACTTAACGCGCTACTATGCATTACTAATGATTGGCGTTGGCTTAAGCTTGGTTTAGTGCGTTCGCCTCGGTAACATAGTTTAATATTTTTCATACAAGTAAAGTGTCGATATACTTATCGATGAATCAAGTTGCTAAGCAGTGAGTTACTCCTCATAGGGTGTCAAGCCATGCAAATCCATGCTGTAAGCGGCGGTAGCAATATCATTACCTATTTGCTGCGTTTTTATGACTCCAGTAATCCATACAGGGTCATAGATACTTTCGTATTTTATAGGTTTTGCACTAGTGACATAAATCGTTTGGTTAGGTGGTGGTGGTGGCTTGTGGTAGCAGGCTCCAAAAAAAGGCACTAGAAAAAATTCAGTAATTAACTGATCGCCATCAAACTCTACTGGCACAACAAAACCTGGCACCCGGATATCGGTACCATCGACCTCTGCAACAACCGCACTGGAATACGATTGTAACGGCGAATTAGAAAAAATACCGCTTTGCAGACCACCCAACGCAGAGCCATCATCATAATAATCATCTATTCCTGCCGCCGCCCCGTCCCCTAAACTTTCGACAGCTGGCTTTAGATCTTCCCAACCTAATTCTCGATACTTAGAGTCATCCGAGGTGCCGCAAGCACCGAGCATTAAAATTACCAATAAGAGGATAAGAGAAGTTAGCTGGTTCATGTTCATTTCACCTATTAAACGTCGGCGTAGCTATAATTAGAAGGTAACAATTTACCACCTTCAGATGTTATACTATAACACGAGAAAAAATAATACTAGATCGAACCGCTATGTGCCCTATTAGTGATCAGCCATTGATCAATCTCAACAAAGTTGAATTTCAATATCCTGGGGAATCTGATCTGCAAATTCTGAACATTCCAACATGGAAAGTTGAAAAAGGCGAACGTGTCTTACTTATTGGCAGCTCAGGCAGTGGAAAGTCGACCTTATTAAACCTCTTAAACGGTATTCTTGCCGCCGATAGCGGGCAAATATCGGTTGTTGGTCATGCCTTAGAAACCCTCACTAACCACCAGAGAGATCACTTTCGAGCCACCCAAATTGGTTATGTTGCGCAAAGCTTTAATTTAATCCCATATTTATCGACACTCGATAATATTCATTTAACCAATTACTTCGCACAAAGCTCAAACTCAGAGACTAAAAAGTTAGATGTTGAGTCACTATTATTGGAGCTAAACATTCAAAAGACGCATTGGCATAAACCGGTAAACCTACTCAGTATTGGTCAACAACAAAGAGTTGCAATTGCACGAGCCATTGTTAACAAACCCAAACTCCTTATTGCCGATGAACCTACCTCGGCTTTAGATCAAGCTAATCGCGATCAATTCATGTCGACCTTGATGACAACCGCATCGACGCACAATATGACACTCGTTTTTGTCAGTCACGACCTTTCTTTAAAAACATATTTTGATCGTGTTGATTCGATGTCGGACATCAACAAGGCAGAGCAATAAGCCAATGTTAATAAGACTTGCTACAAAAAGCTTACTCAATAGAAAAACCTCAGTGATATTAAGCTGCGTCGCCATGACGATCAGCATTTTTGTATTACTAGGTGTAGAGCACGTACGAAAAGAATCTAAAGAGAGCTTTTCCAGCACCATATCAGGCGCTGACCTCATTGTTGGAGCTAGAAGTGGCCGACTTAATCTATTGTTATATTCCGTATTCCGCATAGGCTCTCCAGTAAACGATATCAGCTGGGATTCGTACCAAACAATTGACTCAGAGCCTGCCATTGATTGGACTATTCCAATTGCCTTGGGAGATTCTCACAAAGGTTTTCGAGTTCTTGGAACAACCAACGACTACTTCAAACATTTCAAGTATGGTAAAAAACAACATTTAAACCTTACTAAAGGCAGTGAATTTTCTGGCGTATATGACGTGGTTTTAGGCTCTGAGGTAGCGCTTAGCTTAGGCTATAGCTTAGGTGACCCGATTGTGTTATCGCATGGAATTAGTGACACCAGCTTTGAAGCACATGACCAATATCCATTCACTATTTCGGGAATCCTAGCGTCAACCGGCACTCCTGTTGATCAAACTGTGCATGTCAAATTAGAAGGCATTGAAGCCATCCACCAAGAATCGGGTGCAGACCTTAGCAAACTTCGGCCTACAACAATCACCGCCTTTATTATCGGCCTCAAGTCACGCATCGACACTTTTAATTTGCAACGACAAATTAATGAAATGCGGCGCGAGCCACTCATGGCCATTCTACCTGGGGTAGCTTTGTCTGAACTATGGCAAATGATGTCGACTCTAGAAGGTACCCTACGATTAATTTCATCGATGGTGTTTGTCGCTGCATTACTCGGACTTGCGGCCGTAATGGCTTCGTCATTACGAGAACGAAAAAACGAAACTCATTTACTAAGAATTCTCGGCGCACGCCCGAGTTTTCTATTCATATTATTTCAAATTGAAGTGCTATTAATTAGTGCGATTAGTATTTTCGCAGGTGTGGTTCTGCTATACCTGTCATTGGTTTTTGCACAGCACGTCATTTCAACAAATCTGGGCCTACATCTAGGGACTAATCCTCTTACCTTTAACAGTTTAAGCCTCATTGGATCGATTGTTTTAGCAACAGTTTTAGTTGCATCACTACCAGCACTGCAAGCTTACAAACAAGCAAAGTCGGTCAGCTAGCTGACAAACCACAAACGCCTTGTAAGCCGGTTTAAAGCTTATACAAAACGACAATGGTTTAATTATTACATTTTGTTATGTTATAACATATAATAACCGCATGAAAATGATCAACAGGACATTCAAATATCTAAAACACTGCTGACCGCCCGCCATTACTGGTCGCGTATGTATTTGTGTGTAAGGCGCTTCCATCAAAGCCTGAGTGAACTTCATTATCCAATGCTCTTTTGGTGGTGTGGAATATTTCGCGCACCATATGTGTAAGTTAGCAAACTGTGAACCCTGCAATGATTCAATAGCGCAGGTACCGGGTTTTAAGCCCAAGAGGAGTAATCAATGAGCGCGCATTTAAACCGCGTCGGTACAAACACGATAAGCAAAAAGAAACTGACTGGGGCTGGGACAGGGACTATTGCATCTTCGGTTTATGATGTCTTAAAAAAGGACATTATTACGGGCAGACTAAAGGCCGGTAGCAAGCTTCGCCTACAAGCGCTAAAGCAACAATATAAAGTTGGCAATAGCCCCTTACGTGAAGCATTAAATCGCCTAAGCGCAAATGGCTTGGTCTCGCAGCAAGAAAATAGAGGATTTAGAGTTTCGAGCGCGAGTTTAGACGAACTAAAGGATATTGTGAGGACGCGTTGCTTATTGGAAGAAATTGCACTTCGTCAATCTATCCAGAATAACCACGAAGCTTATTACGAGAAAATTGTATTAATCGCATATCGCATATCTAGAATTACGCGAAAACCCAATACCACTCACTACATTTCCGATAAGCAAGACCTGCACCTAAAGTTTCACCAAGCCATTTTGTCAGGTTGTGACTCAAAATTGTTAATCAAATATTGCTTATCTCTTTACGAACAAACTCAGAGATATTGTAATTTGGCAATCGATCAAAAATGTCGAGGTGATCATGAAGAAAAAGATCACCAAGCAATATGCGATGCAATTTTAGATCGAGACGCAGACAAAGCAATAATGTTACTGCGTTCACACTATCAGATCACCGAGAATATTATAATTAGTAGCGACTATCTTCGATAGACGACTGTTCCTGTCCGAACATACTGCTGTTGCAGACAAAAAATAAACAACACTTGCAACAGACATACACTGTATGCTGATAATAGACACATAAACGCTTTGAGGAAAAAATATGTTTACTTTTCTTTTTTTACTTGTCTTACTTGTCAGTAACATTTATCTATCCTTCAACCGCAAGAGCCTAGAGAGCTTTGCCATCATCAATGTGGTGATTTTTGGGGCTTATTTGTTGCTCGGCGGCGGCTCGGCATTACTAGGATTTATAATGTTTTTGCTCGCGGCAGTTGGAGTGTTGTTGAATCTGGTTACGGTACGTAAATCACTGCTAAGCACACCGGCTTTTGGCGTGTTTAAAAAAGTTCTACCTTCTATGTCGACCACTGAAAAAGAAGCTCTCGAGGCCGGTACAACTTGGTGGGAAGGCGAGCTGTTCTCTGGTAAACCTGACTGGAATAAATTAGCCAATTACTCTAAACCAAGTCTATCTGAGAAAGAACAAGCATTTATCGATGGCCCAGTAGAAGAACTGTGCGGTATGTTAGATGATTGGAAGTTTTGCCAAGAGTATGGTGATTTACCACAAAACGTTCTCGACTTTATCCACAAACATAAGTTTCTTGGCCTGATTATTCCTGAAGAATATGGTGGTCTGCACTTTTCCGCCTACGCACAAACACGTATTTTAACCAAGTTGAGTGCGGTCAATGGTATGGCTGCGTTCTACATTGCAGTACCTAACTCGCTTGGCCCAGGCGAGCTGCTTATGAAATACGGCACTGATGAACAACGCAAACATTACTTACCGCGCTTAGCCGACGGGCGTGATTTGCCATGCTTTGGACTCACCTCACCTCGGGCTGGCTCTGATGCTGGCGCTATCCCAGATACCGGCGTTGTGTGTGAAGGCGAATTCGAGGGTAAAAAAGTCTTAGGCATTAAACTTAATTTTGATAAACGTTATATCACCTTAGCACCGGTCGCCACGGTTATTGGTTTGGCGTTTCGTTTGTTCGATCCCGACAGCCTTATTGGTGATGAAGAAGATCGCGGTATTACTTGTGCGTTGATACCTCGTCATCTTGAAGGCGTGGACATTGGTCGTAGACACTTTCCAGTCGGCACGCCATTTCATAATGGGCCTATCCATGGCACCGATGTCTTTATACCTATTGATTACATCATTGGTGGCCAAGAAATGGTTGGTCAAGGTTGGCGTATGCTGGTTGAGTGTTTATCGGTTGGCCGCTGCATTACTTTGCCGTCGATCTCAAATTCAATCGGTAAAAACGTAATGGCCACCACCGGCGCTTACACCGCTATCCGTCGCCAATTCAACTCGGCGATCTCGAATTTTGAAGGTATTCAAGAGTCTTTGGCACGTATCGCGGGTTATAGTTACATTATTGAATCGGCCGTTAGTGTCACCGCCACCTCAATAGACGCGGGGGAAAAACCTTCCGTACCGTCTGCCATCTTAAAATATCACTGCACGGAAATGGCCCGCACAATTCTTAATGATGGTATGGACATCAACGCTGGTAAAGCGGTGATCCAAGGACCGAAAAACTACATTGCCAATTTGTATCAAAGTTTCCCAGTGGCAATTACAGTTGAAGGCGCAAACATACTAACTCGTAGCTTAATAATATTTGGCCAAGGCGCGATTCGCTGTCACCCTTATGTACTTGAAGAAATGGAAGCGGCTGGAAGTGATGACCTCAATCGTTTTGATTCGGCTTTGTTTGGTCATATAGGTTTTGCCATCAGTAATATCGTACGTGCTAAAACGCACGCTATCATCGGCAAATTATTACCAAGCAGCGGCGATTCTTTTACCAAGGAATACTATTCACAGTTAGACAGATACAGCGCCTGTTTCGGTGTAGCCGCAGATATGGCGATGCTTACCATGGGTGGGAGTCTTAAGTTTAAAGAAATGACCTCAGCCAGACTGGGTGACCTGCTTAGCTCTTTATACTTAGGCTCGATGGTGTTAAAGCACTATGAAAATCAGGGCTCGCAAGAAGCTGATCAAGCTTTTGTAAAGTACGCGATGGACCACTTAATGTTTGAGTTTGAAGAGCAATATAAACGTTTTGCTAACAACTTAGGCATACCAGTTGTCGGAACATTATTGAAATTCGTGGCTTTCCCAGTCGGTACTCACCGTCGCCCTCCTTCGGATAAAACGATTAAAGCGGCTGCGCGCTCCATCAGCAAACCGGGCGAAGCCCGCGAACGCGCAGTGCGAGGCATCTACGCTACTGACGATAATCCGGCGGGAAAAATGGGCAATGTCATGCAAATGGTTTTCGACGTAAATGATATTGGCAAAAAACTAAGAGCCGCGGTTAAAGAAGGTAAGATTTCTGACATTATTGGCTTTGAGCAAATCAACGAAGCGGAAGAAACTGGAGTATTAACAAAAGAGGAAGCCGATAAACTTCGTACACTCGATGCAGCACGCATGGAGTTCGTTCATGTCGATGACTTTGCCTACAATGAAATCGGCCGTAAGCCTTTGCGAGAAGAGTCCTGGAACTAATTAAATACGCATAGGAATTGTGTTGAATCGACCTTTAACCTTTAAAGAGTGATTCAACACAAATG
>CAYSUU010000047.1:0-6237 GCA_964434375.1 uncultured Gammaproteobacteria bacterium
CTGAAAAAATGTTACGGGTTATCGGCTTTGATTAGTCCTATAGGTATGGTCACGAAATGACCACCGTCGTTAATTTGAGATGTTACCGATGATAGGGTGGAAAAATCCGCGAAGACTGGCTGAGAAACCGACTAAAAGTAACGCAAGATATTGTTTGTTGCTGATTCTTTTTGTATGTCTAACATACAGTGGCATAGCATAATCTGTAGAAAAAATACAGATTAAATATCTCGGCACAAAACCTAGCTGAAGCACTCAGTGAGTTACATGAGCAGACAGGTGTAATTTCACTTTTTCCGTTCGATCTTGTTGTAGATAAAGTATCCAATCGGGTGATTGGTCGGTTTACTTTACAGCAAGGTCTGTCCCTTATGCTTGAAAACACCGGTTTGACTGGTGGCCTCTCAAATGAACAAGTTATTAGCATCTCAGTTGCTGCTAACGTTCCATCGAAAAATAAGCAAAAAATAATGAGGAAGAGGACATGAACCTAAAACAATTACGTAAAACCAGTATTGCTGGAGCCATCGCGGCGTCAGCTGTTGGTGCTAGCCCGGCGATAAGCCAGGAGCAAGAAGAAGCTAGTAATCGACTTGAAGAAGTTGTCGTCACCGCACGGCGCGTGGAAGAGTCTTTGCAAGACACTCCTATTGCGGTAACCGTCACCACGGGTGAAGAGTTAATCAACAATGATATTTCACGTATCACTGGTATTACTGAAACGGCACCAAACGTTAACTTTTCGTTTGGTGGCACCAGCTCTGGTAGTGATTCAGCAGCGGTTGTGTTTATTCGCGGTGTCGGCCAAAACGATTTTACCGTTGTGTCTGACCCAGGTGTGGGTATCTATGTAGACGGTGTTTTTCTAGGTCGTACAGTTGGCTCGGCATTAGATATATTCGACTTAGAGCAAGTCGAAGTGTTGCGCGGCCCGCAAGGCACAGTATTTGGCCGTAACTCGGTTGGCGGTGCTATCAACGTTACCACTGCACCGGTAAGCGATGAATTTGAAGGTCGTGTGCGTGTCGTCGCTGGTGATCAAGGGCGTTTTGAACAGAACTTTACCTTGAATGTCCCAATCACTGAAAACTTTGGTATTAGAGCGAGCATCTTTAATCGAGACCGTGATGGTACTGTGGTACGTAATGACGGCACTGAGCTAGGTGATGACAATATCACCGGTGGTCGAATTAAAGCGCATTGGGATTTGAGTGAGACGTTTCGCAGTACGCTCGCAGTTGAGTTCTCAGACGAAGACGAAGAATCGGCCGCTGAATCACTACTCGATTCCGTTGACGGAGCACTGTTTTTAAATTTTTTTAATGGCAATACCTTTGGCAATGGATCAACGGATGCAAGCTGTGCGACTAATCCGACCAATGTGAATAACCCAAATTGTGCTAATGATCAATCAGTACAAGGGGCTTTTTCAAGTGCAGAAACGGGTGCATCCTTTAACCGAAGTCAGGTATTTGGTGCATCACTAACCACTGAATGGGATATAACGGACAATATAACCTTAAAGAATATCACCGGTATCCGTGATATCGATGCCGAATTTGCACGCGCTTCCGACGGCACACCTTTTGATATCTTTGAAACGCAAACCACCTATGAACAAGAACAATTAAGTGTGGAGTATCAGTTGATTGGAACCGGAGATACTTTTAACTGGGTAGCAGGGCTTTTCTATTTTGAAGAAGAAGCATCAGGTTTTGACACAG
This sequence comes from uncultured Gammaproteobacteria bacterium, assembly GCA_964434375.1. Lineage (GTDB taxonomy): Bacteria > Pseudomonadota > Gammaproteobacteria > Arenicellales > Arenicellaceae > Arenicella. The sequence continues at coordinate 1,725 of CAYSUU010000047.1, forward strand.
TGACCTTTCTTCCGCCAGTGACCCCATTGTTTATTGGTGCTGATACAGATAACGACAATATTGCTGTATTTGGCGAAGCAACATGGGATGTTACTGAACGCCTACGTCTCTTAGGTGGTATTCGATATACCGATGAAACCAAAGAAACTGACTTGACGTCTATTTCTTTGGCCTTACCCGTAGATAACCTTGCCGGCCCAGCTGCTGGTATTATTGAGCAAGGTTTCGAAGAATTTACTTGGAGAGCATCAGCCATATATGGCTTTAATGAAAACCTTAATGGTTATGTCACTGCTTCAACCGGTTTTAAATCGGGTGGGGTATTCCAACGTGTCACTGGTGCAGGTAGTAGTGTCGATGATTTGACGTTTGAACCTGAATTTGTCGATCTGGTAGAAGTTGGACTAAAAGGCGAATATCCAGAGGCGGGTTTACGGTTTGGTATCTCTGCATTTTTCTCTGACTACACTGATATTCAGCTTGACGGTGCCCCTCCTGGTGCATTCGCAACAATTCAGTTTAACGCTGGTGATGCCGACATTAACGGTTTAGAATTTGAATTCGACTGGGCTCCAACGGACGCGCTCTTGTTTCGCGGCGCATTAGGTTTGATCGATGCTGAATATACTAATATCGATCCAGAGGTCCAAAACACGGTGACAGAAGACGACGATTTGATTCGCACGCCAGATGTTACGTGGTCATTGCAAGCGTCGTATGAAATTGATTTGGGATCGTCAGGGTTGTTAACACCTAGCATTAGCTGGTTGTATAACTCAGATACTGCGTTTGAAGCTACAAACACCGACTTAACAACAGAAAATGGTTTTAATGCTTTCGATTTCAATTTGAGATACGACCACCCAAGCATACCGTTAAATGTGACGCTTGGAATTGATAACCTGACTGATGAAGAGTATCTGGTGGCGGCTGACTTTAATGGCGCAATTGGTTATGAGTTGGGCGTATTTGCACGCTCACGCAATGCCTTCCTACGCGTTGATTATGAGTTCTAATCAATAGAAAGCAATGTGGTATAAAAAACGGGAGTGTTTATGCTCCCGTTTTTTTTGGATAATGCAGCGTAAACTAATTTTTTTAGCCAACGCCACAACTAATTCGCCAACCGTAAAAAGAGTTAAAATATGAGTCGTTATGTATCAGGAGTTTTAACCGTATGTTTTCTGTTTGGTCTCTTAGGCTGTAACTCTCAATCCCCAACGTCGCAATCCTCAACACCTCAAACCCAGGCGACAAATCAAATTGACTTGGTCACCGCTTGTGAACGATTAGTTGCGTATTACCCAGTACCCCGTGACACTTTTGACGGGCCAGCTTACGGTAAACTATTTACCGACGATGGCGAGTTTATTTTACGAGGCGTGGTAACCAAAGGCCGAGAAAAAATTATTGAAAACTTTTTAACTCGAACATCAAAGAACACCACCAGACACGTTACCGGCAGTATCAATGTTTTTAAAGTAGATGAATCAACTGCGACTGGCATTAGTTATGCCATGATTTTTCAAGCCGAAGATGAATCCTCAAACAGGCCTCACGGTTTGAATTCACAAAGCTTCCTAGCGGTTGTATCGTATGAAGACACTTTTAGCTTTGATGGAAAACAGTGTTTCTTTAGTAAGCGAAAAGTAAATATCGATTTTTTGAAAGAGAATAATAATGAATAGTGATTTTCCTCGCAGCAACTTATTAAAGACATTGGGCCCAGGCATATTATTTGCCGGTGCTGCAATCGGCACGTCTCACCTTGTGCAATCAACCCGTGCTGGCGCCACCTTTGGCTTGGGTCTTTTCCTAGTGATTGTCTTTGCCAATTTAATTAAGTATCCCTTTTATCGCTTTGGCCCCATGTATACGGTTGCCACCGGTAAATCGATATTACAAGGGTATCGTTCTATTGGTCGTTGGGCACTGGTCTTATTGATCGTTACAGAATTACCGGTTAACGTAATCATTGTTGCTGCAACAGCGCTTGTTACAGCAAGTATCGCCATATCTGTTTTTGGTCTTGAAATAAGTGCTGTTCATCTTGGTTCCATAATTATTGTGCTTGCGCTTTGTATGATCAGTTTTGGTGGCTATAAGTTTCTTGACCGCAGCACCAAGCTATTTGTGGGCACGTTAACGGTTTGTACTTTGCTAGCAACGGCGTTAACCATTCCCTCGGTTGATTGGAGTCTAGGCAATTTTGCTTTGCCTGAGATTGATGTCAAAACACTGACATTCATCATTGCGCTTATAGGTTTTATGCCCGCCGGAGCCACCCTTTCGATTATGCATTCGATCTGGGCCGTCGAGAAAGCCAAAGTCACTGGTCACGTGGCTACTAAAGCCGAAGCCATGGTAGACCTAAATATTGGCTACATAGGCTCGACTATATTGGCACTGTGCTTTTTGATTATGGGCGCAGGCACTTTGTATGGAAATCAAGTTGAGCTATCGAGCAACGGCGGTGTCTTTGCTGGGCAGGTCATATCTGTATACAGCACCGCCCTAGGAGCGTGGGCGGGGGTTGTCGTGGGTATATCTGTGTTTGCCGTGATGATATCTACATTACTAAGTATTTATGACGGCTTTTCACGCTTGCACAACGACGCACTAAATCAATTCTTTGCCGAAAGTGATACGTCAATTGATGAGTCAAAATCTTATACGCTGCAGCTACCATTGATGGTAATAATTGGGGTGTTAGCGATTGCTGTGTTGCAGCTCTTTATGACTAATTTTAAGTCGTTCATAGATTTTGTAACAATTACCGCGTTTATTACTGGGCCTGTTATCGCCACGCTTAACCACCTTGTTATGCATGGCAAGAACATTCCGCCGCACTTACGGCCCAGTGCGATAATGAGTGCATGGAGTATTTCATGCGTGCTTTTTTTAGTCGGCCTTTCAGCCGTCTACCTTCTTAGCTAGTTGATCCAGCGATAAAGCCTTATCTAAACATGAATGATTTACTCAAAGGCATTCTCGCAGCGGTTGGCCCTAAAGGCCTGCTAATGGGCGAAGAGCTTAGTGCTCGAGCATCCTCCTCGACCGATGCAACGCCTCACAAAGCGATAGCCTTGGTAAGACCTAAAAACACCCAGGAGTTGTCAGCCGTAATGGCTCTTTGCAACGCCCAATCACAGCCGGTTGCGGTTCAAGGGGGGCTTACAGGCTTAGTGGATGGTGCTACCGCAAATGATGATGAGTTAGCGATTTCTCTTGAAAGAATGAAAGGGGTTGAAGCCATCGATGCTCACAGCAAGACGGCAACGGTAGCGGCGGGCACCCCGATACAAACGCTGCAAGATAAGGCCGCGCAAGTGGGTTTGCTGTTTGCCGTGGATTGGGGGGCTCGAGGTTCGGCAATGGTGGGCGGCGGTATTTCTACTAACGCCGGTGGCAACAGTGTATTGCGCTATGGCATGATGCGCGATCAAGTCCTTGGCCTTGAAGTCGTTTTGGCGGATGGCACGATTCTATCGTCGATGAATCGCCTCTTAAAAAATAATACAGGCTACGATCTCAAACAGCTTTTTATCGGCAGTGAAGGCACGCTTGGTATTGTTACTCGCGCCGTGCTCAAATTACACACGGCCCCTAAAGATGCGCAAACGGCTTTACTAGCCGTAGACAACTTTGATCAGCTGATAAAGCTACTTTCAGTGGTCGACAGCGGCTTGTCAGGCTCATTAAGTGCTTTTGAAGTAATGTGGCAAGATCATTATGAGTTAGTGGTTAACGAAGGTGGTCATGCTTGGGTGTTGCCCCAAGGCTTACCTTACTACGTAATTATCGAATCGACCGGAAGCTCGCCTCAGGCCGATATGGCTCGTTTTGAAGAGGTGCTCGGGCAAGCCATGGAACAAGTGAACGTTCTAGATGCTGTGTTGTGCACCTCAAGCGCACAAAGAGAGGCCGTGTGGGCAATAAGAGAAGATGTCGATGCTTTTCTCCGGGCGTTGGATCCGGCAATTAATTTCGACATCAGCATGCCGATTGGCGATATGGGCGACTATGTGAAAAATGTTCGCGCTGATATTGCCAAGCAATTACCTAATGCCAGAGGAACGGCATTTGGTCACGTCGGTGATGGCAATCTGCATATGTGCTGGACCGTGGGGTCAGACGATTCAAAATTAAAATCTCAACTATCGAACATTGTCTATCGCAACCTACAAGGTCTACATGGTTCGGTGTCCGCCGAACACGGCATAGGTCGGGCTAAGCGTAAATATCTCCAGTTGTCGCGTACTAATGAAGAACTGTGTTGGATGAAGAATCTAAAGCAATTGTTCGATCCAAAAAACATACTTAATCCTGGTCGAGTAGTTATGGTGGATGAGGAAATAGACCAATCACGTCAATAATTTTGCGTGACAATTTGGAAAAAGTATCGATATATTTTGTTTTGGGTTGGTACGATTACAGCTGCAATCATTACTTGGTTTATCGTAAAAGCGACATTTTTGTGTTGCGACATTTGATACAAGCATTCATATTTTTT
>CAYSUU010000048.1:0-6013 GCA_964434375.1 uncultured Gammaproteobacteria bacterium
AATCTCGCTAAATCTGTGACAGTCGAATAAGTGGATATTTCCCATATTTTCGATGAGCTAAATGATGCTCAGCGTGAAGCCGTTGCTGCTCCACCAGGACCGCTTTTAATTTTAGCTGGGGCAGGCAGTGGCAAAACTCGCGTGCTTACATCGCGAATAGCTTATTTAGTTGAAGCGCATCAAGTCTCGCCGCTGTCGATTATGGCGGTAACCTTCACTAATAAAGCCAGTCGAGAAATGCGCGGTCGCATAGAAGAGCTGCTGGGCTTACCAATGGGCGGCATGTGGATCGGTACCTTTCACGGCCTAGCGCATCGACTTTTGCGACAACACCATGAAGACGCAGGTCTGCCAGCTGGGTTTCAAATATTAGACAGCGATGATCAATTACGCATGATCAAACGCAGCCTCAAAGAATTAGCATTGGATGAAACCTATTGGCCACCAAAACAACTGCAGTGGTATATCAACGGCCACAAAGAAGAAGGTAGAAGGCCCGCGCAAGTACCACCAAGCAACGACCAACAACAACAGACCTTACTCGCCGTATATAGTCATTATGAGACCTTGTGCCAACGTTTCGGTCTTATCGATTTTTCTGAACTATTACTGCGCGCATACGAGTTAATCAAAAACAATGAAGTACTGCGAGCGCGCTATCAAGATCGATTTCAACATATATTAGTAGACGAATTTCAAGATACTAATTCGATCCAATACGCTTGGCTAAAGTTGTTAGCTCAACGCTCTAAGAATCTATTTGCTGTGGGTGACGACGATCAAAGCATTTATGGGTGGCGTGGTGCTAAAGTCGAAAACATCTTACAGTTTGAGAAGGACTTCATAGATACCAAAACAGTGCGCCTTGAGCAAAACTATCGTTCCACAACCAGTATTCTCAATGCCGCAAATGCCGTTATAGAAAATAACGAAACACGGCTAGGCAAAAATTTATGGACCGCCGGTGAAGAGGGCGACCCAGTCAAGCTCTACCCGGCTTACAATGAGCAAGACGAGGCTAAATTTGTAATCTCACAAATTCAGGCATGGGTCGATGAGGGTGGTTTACGCAGCGAAACCGCTATTTTATACCGCTCTAATGCTCAGTCGCGCACCTTTGAAGAACGCCTGCTAAACGCCGGCATGCCCTACCGTGTTTACGGCGGTCTACGCTTTTTCGAGCGCGCCGAAATCAAAGACGCACTGGCTTATTTACGCCTTTGTGAAGCGCCCGACAACGATCCGTCATTTGAACGTGTGGTTAACACCCCAACTCGCGGCATCGGCAATAAAACAATCGAACAAGTGCGCGAATATGCTCGGCAAAACCAATTGTCCATGTGGAATGCCGCCGAGCAATTGCTCAACAGCTCGCAGTTAAGTAATCGTGCTGCTACCGCACTGGCAGTATTTGTGAATCTCATCAAAGAAATAAAATCCCAGATTACAGATCAGGTTTTATTTGAGCAAATAGAAATCATGCTTGATTTAAGCAAGTTGATTGAACACTTTAAAAAAGAGAAGGGCGAAAAAGGCCAAGCGAGAGTAGAGAACTTGCAAGAACTAGTGACCGCAGCACGCGGCTACGAAGTTGAAGAAACCGACCACGACCTGCCGCCCCTTACCTCTTTTTTAGCGCATGCTTCGCTTGAGGCTGGCGAAGGTCAAGCTGAGGAATGGGAAGACTGCGTGCAATTGATGAGCCTACACACCGCCAAAGGCTTGGAGTTTCCTTTGGTATTTTTAACCGGCTTAGAAGAAGGCTTGTTTCCACATCAGCGTTCTTTGGAAGAAGGTTCTGGGCGTTTAGAAGAAGAACGTCGATTATGTTATGTCGGCATGACTCGTGCGATGAAACAATTATGGCTAAGTTATGCTGAATCGCGTCGCCTTTACGGCTCAGAAAAATACACCAGCCCATCTAGATTTCTGAGTGAGATCCCGGATCAATTAGTACAAACCGTACGTCCAAAACTAAAAACCAATTATATCGCACCAACACGCGATTCAAACTGGGTAGACGATCAAAGCACCCACGAAAGCGGTATCAGTGTAGGCATGAATGTGGCACACCCTAAGTTTGGTGGAGGTACGGTTTTAAATATTGAAGGCCAAGGACAATACGCTCGCATACAAGTCAACTTTAATGACCTAGGCAGTAAATGGCTGGTATTGGCTTACGCTAATTTGTCCCTTACATAAAAACGCAGTAGCTAAACCCGTTTCAAAAAAGACCTAGTCTAACTTCTCGAGCATAGGAAAGCGACTTGGCACTGTACGTCGTCGACCAGAATCAGGCTCGGCAATACTATACAAGTGTTTAATTCCATGTGCCTCAGCCGATACTAACACTGATTCATTATCATCTATAAACAAAGTCCTACTAGGGTCAAATGCATTATGCCTATTTAAAGCGTGCCAAAATTTCGGGTTTTCTTTTGGAAAATCCAATTCATGTGAGCATACAGTATCGTTAAAGTAATCATTTATATTGGTAATCTCGTTCTTAAGATCGAGTACTTTACGATGTGCATTTGTGACAAGACGAACATCCTTACTATGGCGACCACAATGTTTTAAAAACGTCTGAGCAGTTGGCCGATAACTTATTTTATAAGACAGCTCCTTTTTATACCGCATAACGTCCATACCTAGTTCAGCGCTCCAAAAATCGACACAGTACCAATTCAAAGTTCCCGCATGCCGCTCAAATATAGGTTGGAAACGGGCCTTACCTTGTTCCAAACTGACACTATTCGCGCGCGCCCAAACGCTAGGCATATACTCCAACCAAAAATGACTATCAAAGTGCAAATCTAGAAGCGTGCCGTCCATATCAAGCAAGACGGTATCAATATTCAACCAATCAAAATCCATACAATAGATTATAACTAAACCCACCTTAATCTGTGGTTAAATACGCCAATGGAACTCACTTTTACCAAAATGCATGGGCTCGGCAATGACTTCGTTGTATTGGACTTTACTCAAGAGCCTAAAACATTGAGCAAAGCTCAAGCTGCACACCTCGCGGATCGAAAATTCGGCGTGGGTTGCGATCAAATCTTGATCGTAGAAAAGGCGCTTAGCAAGTCCGCCGATTTTCGTTACCGAATTCTCAATGCCGACGGCAGCGAAGTAAGCCAATGTGGAAATGGTGCGCGCTGTTTTGTGCGCTATGTGCATGACAAAGGCTTAAGCGATAAAAATCCATTAATAGTCGAAACGGCTGAAGGAATCTTAGAACTCAAAGCCATAAATAACTCTGAGTTAGTCGAAGTTAATATGGGTATTCCTCGTTTTGAACCAAACCAAGTCCCACTCAAAGTCGAAACTCGGAGAACTTTATATCATGCTCAAATAGGCGATGATCACTATGAATTCGCAGCTATAAATATGGGCAATCCGCATGCGGTGTTAACTGTTGAAAACATCGAGACAGCACAAGTCTTAGAATTAGGCCAGATTCTTGAAAGCCATGCTCTATTTCCTGCGCGAGCCAATATCGGCTTTATGCAAATCAATAACCCATCACGAATAGCCCTAAGGGTTTTCGAACGTGGCGTTGGCGAAACCTTGGCATGCGGCTCAGGCGCCTGCGCAGCGGTAGTGGCCGGAATACAACAAGGCTTATTACAATCAAATGTCACGGTTGAAATGACTGGTGGCGAACTAGAAATATCTTGGGCGGGCGAGGGCAAAGCAGTACACATGACGGGCCCTGCCAAAAGCGTCTATCGAGGTCAAATTACACTATAAGAATATGTCCATGAATCAAGCCGACAAAAAATCATCGATGACAATTGAAGAACTATCAATATTTTTAGAAGGCCAACCAGATGTCTTTCAACGCCACCCGCAACTTTTAGAACTGGTCGTCCTCGCCGACGATCGAGGCGCTGCGTCATTATTAGAGCGCCAAATCGGTGTTCTAAAACAACGCCTTCAAGACCAAAAAAAACAACAAAATCAGTTTATGCAAGCCGCACGAGAGAACCAAGAAATTAGTGATAGCTTCTCCGAACTGATATATCAACTAATAGGCTTCACAAACTTATCGCAATTCGCGGCCGAATTCCCTAATGCGCTCCGAAATAGCTTTTCCATCGACGAAGTATCTTTCAAAACCACTCTATCGGCGCAACGTAATGAAGACGACAAAAGGGCGTATGATAATGCTCTTCGTCGCCTGCAACACAATATATCGATATGCGACAACCGTCTTCCAAGCTCGATTATGAACTTATTCTTTTCCGAAAAGATAAAGTCCGCGGCATTAATACCGATGAGTTCACCCAATGTCAAAACGCTAATTGGAGTGCTGGCTCTCGGCTCTGAGGACGAAAATCGCTACACCCATGAATTGGGCACGGCACACCTTGATCGACTTGGCAAAATGGCTGGCATCTGCTTTGCTAGACTTCAACCTCTAACGGCTTAGTCATATTAAATTAGCAATGTCAGACATCCAAGCTACCTCAAGCATACAGCAAGATATTCTAGACTATATTGAAAAACTGGAAGTTGAGCGCCAATTGTCATCGCACACTCTCAAAGCTTATCGGCGCGATCTAAAAAAGCTTACGGAGTACAGCGATCAATATAACCTTCTACTATGGCAAGGTTTGAACCATCATCAAGCGAGACTATTCGCAGCTAAACTTAACGCGCGAGGCTTAAATCCAAAAAGTATCAAACGTATATTGTCGGCTGCTCGCGGCTTATGCCGGTATCTAATCAGCAACAACAAACTCGATGCTAATCCGTTCGATGATGTGCGAGCGCCTAAGGCAGCAAAACGTTTGCCAAAAACATTAAGCGTTGATCAAATTACCTCACTCGTTGAAATCAACCCTCAAGATCCTTTGAGTTATCGCGACAAAGCCATCCTAGAGTTATTCTATTCATCGGGCTTACGCTTAGCCGAACTATGCTCATTAAACTTACAAGAAATGGACATAGGCTCGAGCGTTTTAAGAGTCACCGGCAAAGGCAATAAGGTTCGAGAGCTTCCCATTGGTCGGCAAGCCAATACAGCACTAAAAGCTTGGCTATTACAGCGTGCGAAACTGCCGATCAAAGATCATGAAGCGGTATTTCTTAGCCGACTTGGTTCGCGCATTAGTGTTCGCGCAATTCAAACCAGAGTAAAACACTGGGCCCGGGTGCAAGGCATCGATATCGGTGTGAGTCCTCATATGCTCCGTCACTCTTTCGCTAGCCACTTACTCGAATCAAGTGGAGATTTACGCGCCGTGCAAGAACTACTAGGCCATGCAAACATTTCTACCACTCAAATTTATACGCATTTAGATTTCCAGCATTTAGCGCAAATCTACGATGATGCCCACCCAAGAGCAAAAAAATGAGTTCGCCATATTCAAATACAGCCAAGCTCATGCATTGGTTGGTCGCTGGGCTGATCGTGTGTCAGTATATTCTCGCGCAACTGGCAAAAAACGCACGCATAGATGAACAGCTATTAAAGCAGCTTGGTCTGTTAGCGAATCATAAATCGGTAGGCATAACGATATTGCTCATCGCCATTGTCCGTTTAGTGTATCGTTTTCGATTTTCCACGCCGCGGTTACCAGACAGCATGCCAAAATGGCAGAAAACGGCCTCCCATACCTCGCACTTCTTACTTTATACACTGTTATTTGCGCTACCGATTTCAGGTTGGTTAATGTCTTCCGCCACGGCTTACTCAGTGAGCTGGTTTAGTGTTTTTGTCATTCCTGACCTTGTTGCTCCAGACAAAGCCTTAGCCGATCAACTCGTCGCTGTGCATTATTACTTAGGCAAAGCCTTACTTGTGTTAGCCATTATTCACATCGTAGCAGCCTTAAAGCATCACTTTTTTGATAAAGATGAGGTACTAAGCCGCATGGCGGGGATAGGAAGCTGGCTGATCTTTTCAATAGTGGTGGTTATATCCGTGTTTTTGCTAGGGCAAATTGGCTCACCCTCGGCGCCAGCCTCTATCGCAGCAACTACGAGTAGTGGCTCTTTA
>CAYSUU010000049.1:0-1705 GCA_964434375.1 uncultured Gammaproteobacteria bacterium
GTAAATTGCTTAGATGATAATTAAAACATGGCGTTTATATTTCCTATACTCAAATGAAAGCGTCGAGGTATAGACTACTTTTATGGGAGGTGTTCATATGTTTTGGTCCAGTGATATTAATCTTGGTCTTTGGGTTAATAACGGCGCCAGTTCTGGTGCCATATTATCTTAAGCAGATTGGCGGTATTTTAACTGGCACCTTGGATGGGTCACTACTAGGTTATTGGTTACCCTTATCTTCCACCGTTTTGGGTTTAGTGGGTTTAGTCACTCTGATCTACGTTGTTCGTTCACTTCGGAGAAATTATTTAAATCCTCATCTATTACCACGAATTCGTATAGGTTTTTTACTAGGCTTGTCGGCTTTAATCCAACCTACTATTTTTCCCTATGTTTCTTACTTTTTAACTACAGATAAAAATCTAGAGGAGTTTACTCTAATGAGCTTTTTCTTTTCGACTCTATTTTACTTGTGGTTACCTTTGCTAAGTGGAATACATGTTATGTATTTAGCTGAAAACCTCGCAAAATCAGACAACGCAGATCACCAAAAGAAATAAACGTATTATAAAAACGAAACAAAAAAAACGAAAAGCAACCGCACAAATAATTAGAGGGTGGATATGGCATACTCAACGAACAATCGGGCACTTGAAGAATAGTGATGTGCTGCAAATCTGGACACCCATAATTAGACCTTGAAACAGACATCGAGGACACCCACAATTAAACCTTGAAAATCTCCATCTAGCATGACATTCTGAACAAACTAAATGGACTTTATTAGGCGTTCTACTTCATTCATTTCGTGGCTCGCAAAAATAACCGTACAACCCTGCTGAGTAGCGATAGAAATAAGCGCATCGGTCATATCGTCTCGCGAAATGGGGTCGAGTCCGCTAAACATCTCATCCATGAGTAATATCTTCGGGTGGTGTGACATGGCGAGTAACATGCGCAGTCGAGCTTTATTACCACGAGACATGCTTTTGATACGTTGGCGAGAGTCCAATTCAAACCTGCTTAATAATGAATTTGCATATTGTTGATCCCATTTATCATAAATTCCTTGGTGAAATTCAATTAGGTGGCAAACTCTAAGACGCTCAGGCAGAGACTGCTGTTCACTCACAAATGCAACATGATTAAATGTGTCTGCAGGTAAATATCGGCTATCTTTATTGAATATTAATGCGCGGCCTGATGACGGCTGATGTAGGTTTAATAACAACATTAGTAGCGTTGTCTTGCCGGCACCGTTTGGGCCAAGCAAAGCAAGAATAGTCCCTTCACTTACACGCATATTAATGTCGGATAGCGCAGGCTTTCTCCAAAAGAGCTGAGTTAAATTTTCGGTTTCCAGACTGTAGTTCATTATTTATTCCTTTATTTGAGTTTGTATTTCAATCTTTCTTTTTAGGCTCGAGTTCTTGCCAAGAGCTCGACAAAGCAACAACGACTTCTTGCAATGGGATGGCAAGCTGTTTTGCGTCTATAACGAGTTTCTCGATTTGACTATTGAGTAACTCTTGTTGCTTTCGCTTAAGGTCGCGTACGTCATTGGTTACAAAGGTGCCTATTCCGGGATTAACCTCTAGTAGCCCCTCATTGATCAACGCCGTAACCACCAGTGTGTCAAGCAGCATTGAGTAATCCAGTAAAAACGATTCCCATAGATAAAAGCGCTCTGACCCCTTTTATTGTT
>CAYSUU010000049.1:1805-5380 GCA_964434375.1 uncultured Gammaproteobacteria bacterium
TGACCCCTTTTATTGTTTTTATAGTTACGATTCGTACTCCTTCACAGACTATGAGCGCCGCCGACAATGGCTCGAAAAGTAGCTACCCTCGGGGTATCAACGGCATAAAACCAATGCCGCGTTTGCAATTAAACGTTGCGCGTATGTGATCAGGAGCAATCGCTCGAGCTGCGAACAAAGTAGGTAAATGCACTGGTCGATTCTCAATTACTGCTCCTGCATTACTCTACCTCCTGCTTTTCGACGCTGAAAAATTGATCTAAGCCATATTCTGTTTGCGATATTTTTAGACCGCCACGAACGAGCGGCTATCTTTCTTTTTAACTCTTTATTTCAATCAAAAAAATGGTAATCGTCGACTTTGATCACAAAAATTTCACATATGTGAAAAATATGTGATATGTTGGCCTTGATATTTTAAATAGTCATATGACAAATATCTTCCCCATATTTAATTGAAAACAATAAAAAAAGAGGTTTTTTATGAAGTTAGCATCCATAGGTTTTATTTTAACGTTATGTCTTTTTTGTACTAACACTGACGCTTTCGAACCTTATTTCGATATTCCCTCCACACCACCGCCCACCGCAACAAACACCGCAACAGCAAGTTCAGGCACCCCATTAAGCAATGCCCAACGACGTGCGTTTTTAGAGTTTTACGCACCTATAATTCTAAAGCGCGGCAATAGTAATAAGGGAGATCATGGTCGAGATTGGATTACTAATTTTGACTTTGATCGCAATAATCAATTTAGCGACAATAAACGGAATTGGAAAAACATAGGCCGCTATATCGATGCCGCAAACGCGGGGCCAAATAGTTTTTATCAACGTTGGAGAATTAGGCCTACTTTATATACTGCTTTATTGGAATATAGCGAAGGAAGCAGTAAGAACCTTGTCATGATCTATCATGTCTATCATGGCTCAGATGAGAATGCAGAGGGAAAGAACCAGTTGCACGACTGGGAGCGAGTGGAAATGCATGTCAAAAATGTGAGTAACACGCCGAACAGAGGCGAACGCTTCGCCTTTGCAGTACTCACCCAACATAAACGCAGCGTAGTTCGTCGCTATGGTAGCCGAGACCTGAACTTCCACACCTCCAACACGGGCAAGCATTTGTTAATTTGGCAAGCTGAATGGTCGGGCAAATTATCGGGTCCTCACGGCCAAGAGCTTAGATACGTTCAGACACCCGCCAGCGAAATCTTGGACGACATAAGAAGAAACAAAGATGCCGAGGTTGATATTATTGCGAACTCGAACGATAAAAATGTTCATTACGCTTTTATACCAGGAGGTTCAGCATCTGCGGTTAGTGCTTTTAATGCGAAGGTATTAAGCTACGAAACGGCACCACAACTTACCAGTTATGCGGACAACGGTGATACCGAACGTTGGTCGCAAGCTAAAAGGATTCAATACGAATTGCAAGATATCGCCGACATTGTCCCAACCCATTGGTCTAATGGACCTTACGAGCTTCATTGGACGCCAGAAACAACGGTACGCGTTAAAGTTACTACCCCTTTCAGAAATAGCAATGGGCATTTAATTAATGGCTTACAAGATTTCTTTACACAAAGTTATGATATCGATCACGAAGATGGGCGCAAGGGCTACCTATCCAAGTCGTGGCTATATGGCACCTACGACTTGCGCGATGCATGCAACCCAAGTGTTTCGAGCCTTCTTTCAGGCTCAACTTGCACATCTAAATCGAAACAATTTAATGACAATTCGTTTAATAGCACGCACCGTGACTTGAATGGCCGAACTCGCTCGCAAGCAAATGGAGACCCTGCCTCAGCAGGTTCATATTGGCATCAACATGATTACTTTCTGCACAATGGTGTGCAAGACTCAAGCAAGGAAACCGAACAAGGGTATTGGCTTCCGAGCGGATGGCAATTATCGCGAAACGGAGGTTTCGATGGCCGCTGGATTAGCTTGTTTCCAGATAACGTCAACTACGATCCAGTTGGCCCCTTGGCGATCAACATCTCTCGGCCAAGCAGTGGCTGCAGAGAAGGCGGGCGATTCACGGCCAGTGCTAGCGGTGGAAAACTACCGTATACCTTTAAATGGAAGTCAGGCAGTCGAGTAGTACAAACAAATGCCAACGCGACACGCTCGAGTCGCTACCTTTATGCGCACGCTCGTCACACTGTGGAAGTGAGGGATTCTTCCGGGCAGACAAGGCAGAGTACGCTAACATACACACCTGTATGTGGTGGCTCGAATGGGGTTTTTCGTTAGATTGAAACGCACGTTTTAAAAGGCAGTTAATCGTGACACATAACATGGATGAGTAAAACGAGAGCGCACTTAATTCGGTTTGGGTGCGCTTTCTTCTTATCGTTGTTTAACTTATTTGTCACATCCTCTTTTCTGTTTCAGTATTGAATTTCTAAGTTGAAATCGAGTCACTTGACCCAACATATATTGAGAACCTAGATGTCTTAGGCTGTCATTAACAACTGATGTAGGCAGACATTTGAGAACCCCGACTAAACTAAAGTTCCTATTTTTAGCGATTGCCGTTTTCGGTTATTGGGTTTCAAATGTGATAATGCCTGAAACACTAGATGGCATAGAATCTATTTCTCTTTTACTAAGCCAATTACGTTCGTTTAATCTCGGTGTAGTAGGCTTAGTCACGGCAAGTTTGATCTTGTTTGTTGTCATCCCGGTTGCACACTGGTTTTTTGTAATAAAGGCTAATTCTCAGTCGGCTTGGAAAATACTAATTGTATTTTCTTTGAGCTGTTTAATTGCTCGTTATCAATACCCTCCAGAGCTGGCAAAATATTTCGAATTCTTTGCATGGGTGCGCTATCCATTTATCGCTATATTAATAGCGTTTGAATTGTATTTAGGGATAGCCGTGGTTAAATCGCTATGGAAAGCTCGATTGCTATCTGGTGACCCACGCGTCAATGTTCTCACCAAATACCAAGAAGGTAGTAAAGAGCTTGAATTTGGCCTATTGCTTGCCTATGAAACGGCATCTTGGTACTACGCTGTGCCTAAGTTCAGCCGTGATCATCCTAGAAAATTGGCGCAACTGAACCTACTCAGTTCAAGGCTAGAGCTTTTGATCTTTTTCTTAGTTATATTGCCCATTTTGTCGGTCGTGTCTTATCTAGCCTTGGTAGAGTGGAGTTATCTTGCTGCGATTATCGCCTCGACCTTTATCTTCGCTAGCTGCTATATGTGTGTAGCTAATTATCGATGTAGTAAACATTATTCAATCTACGTCAAAGACTCGTACCTAGTGATCAACAACTCTTGGTTAGGTTTGATGTGTATAGAATTAGAGAATATCGCCGCTTGCGAGAAAATTGATATCGATATCGATAAGGAAATGATGTGCTTAGGCCGCGGACAAGCAAACATTAGTCTAAAGTTAAAAGTGCCACAAACTTACTATGCGATGATGGGCATGCTCAATGAAAAAGTAAACAAAGTCAATTTGAGCGTTGAGGACCCAACAGAGTTTTTAACTCAGATATCAAAACATATTGCCAAAATCCAAGATTAGCTTAGAGTTGGCAAATGGTTCTGAA
>CAYSUU010000050.1:0-2609 GCA_964434375.1 uncultured Gammaproteobacteria bacterium
GGCTGTTCGTTAACTAGATTAAGGCGTTTTAAACACGTCTTTTGCCGACTAAGTTTGATATCTGAAGGGGTGATTATCACCCCGAACGATAATCATGTTTTAGTGTGCGATGAAGTTATCAAGGTTTAGTCTAAGCCTCGATTCATCTGAAAATGGGTGCGTAAACACAAAAATGTCTAAATAACACAACAATTTACATTTAAAACTGAATAAAGCCCTTTAATTGAAGGTCTATTTTAGTCATAATCGTGAACGGTTGGATGTAATATAAGAAAATTAGTGGGTAAGAATAAAATGAATGAACGAAGGAAACTTTTATTGGGCATAGGTGCAACTAGCGCTATGGCTGCGTGGCATAAGCCGCTTATTAATGCGGTGGTTGTGCCTGCACATGCAGAGACCAGTCCGCCAGAAGAGACACCGCCGCCGCCGGCGCCGCCGACGCCGCCGACAGAATGTCCGACTATCGTGCTCGATGATGTAACCTCTCAGGCTTTGTCTGGTGCAGCAGGTAATACATCATGCGGTGTTACTTTTGGAATTTTTAGCAGTGATCCTAATGTACCTTTGGAAATTACCGGAATCGAGACCAGCGCCTTAGGCACTGATGTTGAGGTAACAAACGATGGCCTCGGTGAAGCAACCATGACAAACGGGCCTCGTGTTACTTGGATCGGGCCGATTGTAGGTTCGGCGCCTGGTGACTGTACAGATCTTGCAAATATTGTGCCGGTTGATGATATTACCTTCACTATTTCAGCGACTTGTGCAATAGACGGTGAAGAGACAGTTGATCCTGATCCTCTTGTTATAACGCTAAGTTCTATAATCTCAGGTTAGAACCTTAAGAGCAGGAATATAGGTAAGCAATTAAAAGTTGGCTTGCATCAAAGTTCCAGTAATTTAAAAGCCGTGTTGCTAAGCAGCGCGGCTTTTTTATTTCTATATTGTTAACTATATTTACACATTTCTTTGTCGTTATTTTCACGCGAAAGAATATAGTATTCCCAACCTTGAAGTTGAGTATGACCGCTCTAAAAAGTTAATTCTTTGTCACTAAGACATAATGTAAATACTTGAAAATAATCACTTTTAATGATGTGGGTGGACGTATCTCTTATGCTATGTTTGCGATAGTAAAGAAGTGAATTATGGGGGAGTTCTAAAATGAACTCTTTATTCGATTAAAATTTATCAAGTTACCGCTTGGACAGAGTTGGTTTAACGAGCTCTCGCTCTTGGTTTGCTATGAGTATTAGATTAAATAAGTTATTAAGTTTTATATCGCTGGCTTTAGCTTTTAGCCTAGCGTTGTCTAGTGGTGCATTTGCAGCCTCGACCCAGTCTGCGACTGAGGTGCGTGTGGAGGCTCCTAAGCGAGGTATCCCGGCTGAGCTTGTCGATGAGGGAGACTATTATCTGCATCCCAATGGCTCAAAAGTTAAGTTTTACCGTAAAAAGGATGTTTACGCTTTAACTCCGCGCGATTCTAGAAAGCGGTCAAAGGTGAAAGACGGCATGGCGCAGATTAAGGCCACGTTCGGTGACGCTGTAAGTCAAATAAGCAATCATCGCCTCGGCGGTATGACGATAGTTCGCACTAATAATGCAGTGCGCAAAGATCCGAATGCGCCCCAAAGATCAAACATTAGTATCGATGGTGATGCGCTTGTTGCCGGTAATGCCGGTTTTGCTGAAGCTGAGCCCGTGTTAGCCAATGCGCGAGGCAATGGCGATATACTCGTTACTAATAAGCTGCTCATTAAGTTGGCTGATAGCGTGGATGTTGAGGATTCTTTAGAGCGTTTAACTGATCGTTTTGGTTTAGCTGTAATGCGTAAAGTTAATGTGTCAGGACAAGTTTATTCTGTAGAAAGTAGAGCTAAAAAAAATGTCAGCCAACGTTTTTCTTTAGTACGGCGTGTAGCAAATAGTCCATTAGTAGCATGGGCACAGCCGCAGTTCTCTTCAAGGCCTTATAAGACCCAGACCCAGTTCAATCCCGCTAATGACGCCCTCTTTAGTCAACAATGGCATTTGAATAATGCCGGTTTCCGTGGGTCTTTATGCGACGCTGATTGTGATGTCGCTGAAGCTTGGGGCACTCCGGCCATTGGCCCAAGTGGAGTTGGTGAAAATGCAGGTGACGGGATGGTGATTGCCATTATTGATGATGGTATTCAGCTTAATCATCCAGAGTTTGCTGGTCGATATTGGCGAAATCCAGGTGAGGCAGGCAATCCATCAGACGGTATAGATAACGACCTCAATGGTTTTATCGATGATTTTCAGGGTTGGGACTTTGTCGACGATAGTACGACAGATTTATTAGACCCATCTTCTGGTCAAGCTTGTCAAGAGGCGAGTGATGGAGATTCTAGTTCAGACCCTACTAATCGGCCTGGCCAAGATAATATTCCCGACGGCAACGATTTCGCAGATTGCATATTTGTCGAAGGCGATGATCTCGCTCAAGATGACCACGGTACCGCAGTTGCTGGATTAGCGGCGGCTGGAGCGAACGGTTTTGGAACAATAGGCACAGCATTTTTGGCGCAAATTTTACCCATCCGCTTAATTTCAGACTTTGATAATGGTGTTGATTTTTG
>CAYSUU010000050.1:2709-5328 GCA_964434375.1 uncultured Gammaproteobacteria bacterium
GTGATTTTTTCTTCCGGCAATAGTGCCGCAGGATGGGTGAAAGTCACGGCGCAGGTCAGTGCTGGAGAACATGCTTATGAGTGGCGGTTTCTACGAGGAATCTCTGATCCGACTACGCGGCTCGATAGTGTGACTAATAGCGCCTATGTAGATGACCTTATTTTCCCTGGGCAGTCAGTTGAGGGCTTTGAGCAACAAGGTCTTCCTAGTGAATTTACCACTGCCTGTACGGCTTCAGCCAACGATTGCATTAATGGTTGTACCAATAATGAGCCAGTAAATTTTTGCCCCGTTTGGCAAGTAAATACTGACCCTCAATTTGTGCGAAATGGCAGCCAGTCGATTCAGATTGATTTTGCAGATACAAGCCCTGGCTCAAACTTTGATATTAATGATTTTGAAAGCGATGGCTCTTGCGCATACAGCTATTTACATAGCATACAAGATGGACCAGCAGGAAATGTTTCTTTTTTCGTGTGGGTTGATTCCGACCAACAAGCTGACTCTGGCCAAGGAGACCGTTTTGAATTTTTAGTTGATGGCCAGGAACGTGTTAGTTTTGGTGATTTTTCAAACTTCATCGACAATGACGTTGCTTATCCCGCTAATAGTGTTCCTGGAATTATCGTGGTCGGTGCAAGTGATTCGGGTAATTTGACCAACCTAGGGTCTCAGTCGAGCGGCAATTTAAGTCAAGAGAGTCGAATTTTTTATTCGCAGTTTGGTCCTGAGCTTGACGTGTTGGCGCCATCGAGCACCCAACATCTTGGAATCACAACCACTGATAGATTTGGTGTGACTAGCCCTGGTTTTAATTTAAATGAAGACCTTGATGGCAATGGTACAAATGACCCTAATTATACTAATACCTTTGGCGGCACATCTGCTTCGGCACCAATTGTGGCAGGGGTTGCTGCCGCTATAATTGCAGATAATACAAGTTTTTCAGCTTTGCAAGTGGAAGCACGTCTCAAAAATACCGCTGACGAAATAGGTAACCTTCCATATGTGGCTGGGCGTAATAATATTCATGGCCATGGTCGATTGAATATGCATCGGGCGATTAATAACCTTGCCAATGGTCCGGCAGTGAGTTGTAGTGCTGATGCCTTCGACTATAGTCCGGTGCCAAACTTCCCCGGTAACGATCTTGTTTTAGCTGGCTTCAGCCCAGTTACTACTGATTTATTCGGTTTTGGTAGTTGCCCAGCCGAGGGGCCGTTGGTGGTGAGTGAAGGCGGAGATTTTTGTTTTCCTATCGTTGCTCAAAACAGCAATGTCGCAGTTATTTGTTTGTAGCTTAGCGAATACTAAAAGGCCGACTCATCATCAGTGAATACATCAAGTCGTAGAAGTCTTTGTCGATCTGACTCGACCACGTATTCAATCGGCCGGCAGCATACCCAACAGTCTTCGACGGTGCGATGGTCGCCTTGGCTAAGGTCGATAAATGCGGTAATGCTTTCGCCGCAATAGGGGCATAAAATGTCTTGCTCATGGTACATTAGCGCATGCTAACAGGCACGAGTTAATAGAATGCGAAATCAGCCAGACTGGTGGGATCCATATTCCTGCCAACCCTATAAAATGCGTGATGAGGATAAGTCGCGCTCTGGTTTTTCGAACCTCTATGAATATGCCAAGGTGGCTGGCTCGAGCCTTGTTGGCTTACCGGCTATTTGTTATCAATATCTAAGTTTGAATAAGCAGGCGAGCGATAAAACGCCGCAAGAGTTTGTTGGCTTAAGCGTTGAGCCAGATAAACAAAATCAAGTCGCGATTCAAGATATGGTGGCTGAGCTTGGCGTTAAGAAATTGAGCTTACGAATCCCTTCTTGGGATTGCGCAGCCTTAGATGATTATCTGAGTTTGCTTCACGCATTCCCTAATAACGAATGGCTTATTAATGTCTTGCAAAGCCGCGATAGTGTCGTTGACCAAGCTAAGTGGCAACGCCAAGTGGCTGACATTATTGAAGCGACAAAGGACATTAGCGATACCTATTGGATAGGCAATGCAATTAATCGTACTAAGTGGGGTTGCGTTCATTCTGGTCAAGCTATCGAGCTGCAAGAACGGGTAGAAGAGTTGCGAGCTGACTATCCGCACGCAAAGTTTTTAGGCTCGTCGATTATCGACTTTGAGCCCTTACTAAGTTGGCGCACGCTTTGGAATTTCCGAAATTACCACTTACAAGGCAATGCCGCTTTGTTGTATGTAAACCGCCGTCATTCTCCTTATGGTAGGCAGTACAAAATTTTTGATTTAGAAAATAAGTTGCGCCTCATAAAGGCAATGACTCGGCTTTCGAATCGATGTGATGACAAGCTCTGGATTACTGAAACCAATTGGCCATTGCTCGACACCAAGCCATATACCCCAAACTCAGGCAAGCCTACTCGTACGGTTGATGAAGACACCCAAGCTAAGTATCTGAAACAGTATTATCAAATAGCTTGGCAAACCGGTTGGGTCGAGCAGGTTTACTGGTGGCAGCTTATAAATCCGGGTTATGGTTTGGTCGACCATCGAAGTGGCTCTCTACGTAAGATGCCTTCTTACTATGCGTTTAAAGATATTATAGCGGGCGAGCTTAGTCAGCCTCCGGTTAACGATTGG
>CAYSUU010000051.1:0-4606 GCA_964434375.1 uncultured Gammaproteobacteria bacterium
TTAGCTTGGCTTTACTGTCGAGTATCATTGGACAACAATGATGCGATTTTCGAATGATGAATTTCCCAGCTGTCATAGACATACCGCGACCACTTCAAAATTGAATCGTGATGTTGTGAAACACTGTCGGCATTTAAAACATCGACAACAGTGACCTGATTTAAAACCAATGGAGGTTCAAGCCAAGTAAGCCGACCCTTGAAAGGGGACAGTGCCTTTTTAACGTTTGGCAACTCAATTATTGGTATTCCAAGTTCAAAATAACTATACAGGCTCACTAGGTGGACATAAGCAGAACTAATTGTTTTTGAGTTTTCTATACCTGGGTGCTGCAATGCATAGGCATCAACCGTTAATGAATGCACCAACATGTATTCAGGGTTTTCATATTCTCTGGCGAGGATTTCACCAAACTTTTTCCAACACCCTGGCGATGATAATAGGTATTGGTGAACAGGCCCGTCTAACCGATCGGTTTCTACACCACAACCAATACACTTTTCAATGCTCATTTTTTATATTCGCTTTCGCCTTCGATACTTTTGGCATATAGATTTGCTTAATAGCCTTATTTGGCTTAGCAATTATGGAGTATTTTATGGCCAAATATTTATAATATTCAACGGTCATTGTAATCAAAAGATAGTGGCTGTATATAAACACAGATCCACACCTCGTAACTAAGGATGAGTGTTTAGGCAAAAAATTCAAAAAGTTGTGCTTGTCTGCTAACTGAGAACTGGTTTCGCATTACGGCCACAATAAGTATCAACACTTATTGTGGCCGCGCCCCGTCTCGCTATCGATGACATTGTGGTTAGTCACCCCGCTTTTAATTTTTTCCTTAAGCAATTACAGTAAATGGCTATTGCATTTGAATTAAGTCAATTTGTATTTACTAATTCAAAAACGTTCATCCTTGAACTAATTACTCTGCCAAGCCATCTAAATGACCTTAGCTTTGCCTTGAATTGCTTGTTGAAAATAATTGTCTTACTTATGCTTAGCTTCGACAAGCTGTAGGTGTAAGGTTGATGCACTAGTGACATATTTTGAAACACCAGTGACATTGTTCACAAACAGTAAGTACTTTCTTCTTTATAGGTGGGCTTATAATTTCGTTGATCTATACATTTTTGAAGGGGGGCGCCGCATTAAACGTTTTTTGATACAAACGTGAGAAGTAACCCGCTTGGTTAAACCCTACTGCGGCGGCAAGCTCTTTTAGTGAACCAACTTGCCCTTGTGCAGCGAGTTGGCGCGCTTTTTCTAAGCGACAATGACGAATAAACTCAGAAGGCGTGAACTGCGTTATCCTCGCTAGACGCCGCGCCAATGTTGCACGACTGACGTGCAAACGCTCAGCCAGCTCATTAACACCAAAATTCGTCGAAGCAATATGAGCATCCACCAAGGCGTAGGCTTTGCTTATAAACTCCTGATCTCTAGTTTTGGGCGCTGAAATATCCGAATCGGCTGTGATGTTTTTCGAAAAATCTGATTCGAGGTAATAACTACTTGTTGACCCATAAAATGCCTGGAACTGGGCATACTTTTTTAATAAATTACTGACCCTTATGGTCAGCTCGCGCGAGCTAAAAGGCTTAGTAATGTAGTCATCTACCGCGGCTAACAAGCCGTCAAGCCGATCATCTAACCCAGCCTTTGCCGTTAACATAATAATCGGAATCCCAGCATACTCTCTACTTTGCTTCAATCGACCAACAAATTCTAGCCCATCTCGTTCGGGCATCATTACGTCTGTGATAATCAACTCAGGTTTTGACTGCTTAACCATTTTTTCGGCTTCTACGCCGTCTCGTGCCTCTAGGACACGGTATTCGTTTATCAACAATTGTTTGATGTAATTTCGTATGTCATCGTTATCATCAACAATCAAAATAGTTTTGTTCGATGGCGACAAATCTATAGCTTGAAGTGTTTCCGGTTGAGCTTGTTGTTGCTGAGCGTTTAAAGGCTCACTTACAACCTCGATTTGCGCCCGACTATTGTCATCGATCATTTCGGATACGCCGAGATGTGCGCTACCTAAAGGGAGTTCAACCTCAAACGCCGTTCCGCTTATGTGTTTTACATTAAAGTCATTAAATTGTGAATCGCAGACTGTGCGGTCACGCACACAAACTCGGCCACCATGGAGTTCCGACAATTGTTTAACCAGAGCTAAGCCAATTCCGGTCCCCACACCCGAACCGGCAAGTACAGATGACTTTGATTGAAAATAACGGTCGAAGATATAGTCGTGCTCTTCTTTTGGTATTCCAGGTCCGGTATCAGAAACTTGTATCTTAAGATATTCATCGGTTGTTAGTTCCCAGTCGTTCCCCGAATCGTCCTCTGGCCCATACACCTGTACCGCGATTACTCCACCCGCGGGCGTGAATTTAATCGCATTACTTAGTAGATTGTTCAATATTATTTGAAGTTTCTCTATATCAACATACGCGCACAATTTTCCTGAGTTTGTTCTAAAGTCGAGAATAAGCTCTTTCGATTTTGCCAGGCTACGAAATTGATACACCATTGAGCGCACAAGCTCACTAACGTTTAACTTCTCGGTTCGTAAGACTAAGGAACCGGAGTCAAATTTACTCATGGTTAACAACTGATCAACAAGTTGCCCTAAACTTTTAGACTGGCTAACTACTCCTTGAATCACTTCTTTATTCTTGCCTTTCGTGTCTTGCAATATGTCAACTAAAGGTGCTTGAATCAGGGTAAGTGGTGTACGAATTTCATGACTTATATTGGCAAAAAGATTCGATTTCATCTCATTGATTTGCGCAAGTTGATCGGACTTAAGCTTCTGTGTTAACGCATGAGTCTGTGCTTCATTTTTTTCACTATGCGTTTTTAAACCGAGAAAGTAAGCCATCAAGACAACTTCGATCACTAACCCTGCTTTAGGGGTATAAGGTATAAAGTATTGTGATGAAATACCGATGGTAAAAAGAGCACGATCAATGACACAAATAATTAGAGACAATTGCGCGACAAGCAAAAAGCGACAAAATTGAGATTGCTTAAACACCATGCCATAGATTGGCACTAATAAGCCAAAATGAGCGATAACCGCGATTGCAAATAAAGCGCTTGTCCTAAAATAGGTACCATACCCAAACTGAAACGCTATGGGCAATGCACATGCAAAGGTCGCGATAATTGCATAGCCCACATAATTTAAGCGCGGATACTTTTTTAATTGAACAAACTCTCGTGCGAACAAGGCGGACAAAAGCACACACAGTGGATAAAACACAACCACGGCTAGGTGAGCTAGATCAGGAGAATTTGGAAGCAAATATTGCAAGACTCGCCCATCGACCGAGGCGAACAATGTCAGTACACTCAGGCACCAGAAGATATAGAGCAAAGACGATGACTGACGCACCGAAACATACAATAAAGCCGTATAGAGTATTAAACCAAAAAAGACACCAATGAATATGCCATCAATGGCCTCACGCTTGTCTTTACTTACCATATAAGCCGCTTGTGAATAAAGTGATGCGCTTATATAGGCGATGGTTCGCGCATTTATACGTATATAAAATTCTTGAGTTTCTCCAGCTTCTAATAAGATATTGAAATCAAAACTAGGGTCATGAATATCGCGAGTCGACATTGGATGAGCATTGCCGGTCTTAAATGATTTCATTCCAACTTTAAGAGGATAGAAATCGACCTCAGCGGTAATCGCAGGCGCAAGGTCTAGCACAAGATATTGCGAACTATCTGCCAGATTGGATACGCAAAACTTAATCCAATGATTGCTACCCCCTTCACCCAATACTAGTTCGTTGCCTAGATCTTCTGGGACGGGAGAAAAATTGCGGCCGCTTAAATCAAGAGAGAGCCCTTTAAGAGCGCTCGCCTTATTAAGGCTTAGGTCTCGAGCGGAAGGAGGTTCAACGCTATCGCTGGCGTCCCAATAGTGATGCATAAAACGCAAAACATTGACGCTGTCGGTTTGGTCTGTAACCGCAACACAATCTGCAACCTGTTCTTGAGACTTAGCGGCCGAGCTACTACTAAATAGAACAAACAGGCTTATTAAATATAGGTACAAATAAGCGCTAAAGGTTGAATCTTGCTTCATTGTCTATACTGTTTTTGTTTGATTCCGAGCGAGGCCATTAATTGTGATATTCGACGTTAATTCGGCTAGCGCACACAAGGATAAACTAATTATATGGTTAACTAGCGTTTTTGAAAATTTAATGGTGTCGTCGCCTACTCCCGCTGCCTAAGATGAACCTGAAACATTGCTATTAGAGTTAGCGGATGCAATGACTCCGCAAAGTGTGCAGCTACTAGAGTTAGCAGCGTTAGCATCTGCGCTAAGCGGCTTCACTTGTGAGTTCGAGAAGGGATCAGGTAGGTCACGCTCGCTATTGTCACAAGAAAACTGGTCTGCACCTCCTATACATGTTAATGCCTCACGCGATTCCATATCAACTTCTTGTTCTCTATTTAAAGCCCTATAAAGAACCTTCATCGGAGGACTGAAAGATTGCTTTCAGTCTATTAAAAAAAGTAGTTGTTAAAGTGGTGGTAGTTATTACTCCTCTCGTGAGTAACGAGA
>CAYSUU010000052.1:0-3961 GCA_964434375.1 uncultured Gammaproteobacteria bacterium
TTTCGCAGCCACCCTTATTCAGCAGACAGATGGACCGAGATTAGCGAACAAGCAGCTAGTTTAGGCTGGCTAACAAGTGGCGACCTTACGCCGTTATCACTTGCTGGCCAAACAGAAACAAATGGCCAGCAATAAGGTAGGACAATGCGCCACCTGTGAACGCGATACAGCTTTGACCTTGCACCACCTCATTCCAAAGAAAGTTCATAGGCGCGCGCACTTCAAAAAACACTACGACAAGCAAACTTTAAACCAAGGCATTTTACTTTGCCGCACATGCCATAGTGGCATTCATAAACGTTGCACAGAAATGCAACTCGCTAAGGAACTCAATAGCTTGGAAAAACTTAAAAAAGACCCAGACTTGCAGCGCTTTTTCGACTGGGTAAAACGACAAAAAATCGCTTAACTGCGGCCCACCATCATTAGCTATTCTAGACACGCATCGGCATTATTGATATAAAGCTATATCAATAATGCTTAATGGACCCCGGCAAGGGCAATTTATCGACGAGAACTCAATGAGCGCAGACACCCTAAATACCTTTCAACAAGCCCCCCATGCAGTACTAGTCACTGGCGATTGCGACGATATTGCTAGACAAGAATTTGTAAAAAGTCTCAAAGGCGCAATTCAGGAGGAAATGTTGCCGGTGATTACCAACGCTTATTTTCAACGTGCATTACCAAGTTATGCCGCTGAACATGGGGACGCACCACAAGACTATAAAGCCGCGCGCAAAGCATTTGCCGAAGACCCTCTGTTTAAAGCCTATTTAAGTATTAACCGCAGTAGCCAAGAGTTGCAGTGGTTTTCAGTAATAGATGCGATTGAAAATGATCTTGAGACCTTAGAGGAAAATACCAAAAACATTAAGCCGGCTGGTGGCAGTCTAAGCATAGACCCAAAATTTGAAGTGCCTAAATACGTATCGTCATTAGACATTCATTGCATGCCAGGTGGTTATGTCGGGCCTGAAGGAGCCAATACACTGCACGCAGGTGCACTGTATGACCGCGGCGTTTATCTATACGCCATGGGTTATATGGGTCCTTACAACGATGATATGGGCCGCTCGGTATGCAACTACCTAAAACGCAAACACCCAGAATTTAAGCCCAATAAAATTCTCGATATGGGCTGCACCATTGGCCACTCTACCGTGCCCTATGCCGAGCTATTTGAAGATGCGCAGGTACATGCCATAGATGTATCAGCATCGTGCTTGTCCTATGGCCATCATCGCGCAGAAAGCATGGGTCAAACCGTGCATTTCAAGCAAGCCAATGCCGAGCGCACAGACTATGAAGACGAGAGCTTTGATCTAGTTGTATCGCACATTCTGCTGCACGAAACCTCGCAAAAGGCCATGCCAAAAATCTTCGAGGAATGCTACAGACTATTAAAACCAGGCGGCATTATGATTCACGCTGATCTACCGCCGTTCGACGATATGGATGCCTATACACAGCTGATTCTTGATAATGAAACATGGTACAACAACGAACCATTTTGGACCGCTATGCGCAATATCGACCAAATTCAAATGGCCGCCGATGCCGGTTTTAACAAAGAAAAGGTTTCCTTTGATACTGCGCCCATGGCGATCATGGAGTTCGCTGCCGCCGACGATTCCTACCAAGCTGAAAAAGCCGAAGAACTTAGTGACCGTGAATTCGTTGCTGGCGAGTACGCCCCTGGCGGTGGTTGGGAAGTATTGGTTGCGCGCAAATAAACTCTATTAGATAAGCAGATTTCAAACACACTTATGTCAAACAAAACCATCAAAGGCAAACGTCCGTCTTTCTATGAAACAGAAGGCGTAGACTACTTAATGCACATGGTCATGGTGCTCTCGCAAGAATTATCAGTAACACGCGACCGCCTCGACACACTAGAACACTTGGTCGCCAATAAAGGCCTGCTCGATCGATCGGAAATAAGCTCCTTTGAACCAGATCAAGCCTGCTTGGAAGAACGTGAAGTTCGACGCCGAGCACTGTTATCAAGCCTATTTAGCGTTATGCAACAAGAAGCCGCTGAGATAGAGAGAAAAGACGACAAAAAGCGCTTCGCTGAAGTGATTAAAGAAACGGCCAAGGCTTAATCAGCGCTCAAGTGCATCAACGCCATACAAAAGGAGAGCAAGATTAATTTACTTAGAACAAACAACGTGGCAAAACATTAAACTACTCTAATTCGTATCCATTTTTATAGATACGTGAAATCTTCCTAGCATCTAAAATATTCTCATCAGGCTTGCCATCGAAAACCACAAGGTCTGCGCGCTTACCTACCTCAATAGTGCCTCTATCTTCTAAGTTAAACATCTTACTGGGAATACTTGTTGCTGCTTGCAGCGCTTCAGCAGGCGTGAAGCCTGAGTTAATAAAATGAACAAACTCGTCATGGATTGATACACCGTGTGCGGTTCCGGCATTGGGAGCATCGGTGCCAACTAGTAATGGAATACCTTGTGCTTTCATTCTGCGCACATTCTCGTAAGCCACATCAAGTTTAAAGAATTTTTCTTGCCCCGGATAAGTTTGAAAATCCGCTAAAAGAGTATGCTTTTGTGATCGACTCAAGCGCAAATCGCCCGTTTCTTTGCTAGCCCAATGTTGCGCATTATTGTTACCGACTATCGACGCGATCACGCTCAATGTAGGAATGACAAAAGTACCTTTAGCTTGCATCAATTCCAACAGTTTATCGTCGACAACTTTATCGGCAAAGATGTGTACAAGACCATCCGCACCTGCTTCCACTGCATCGCGCGCGGCCTCTAACTTGGAAACATGCACCACCGCTAAACTACCCTGCTCATGCGCAGCCGCTATCAAGGCGGTCAAGGTTGGTTTATCCACAGAGGTTAAAAATTTATTGTCAGCCTCATAGGCAATTTTGATCCAGTCTGATCCTTCATCAAGCCGCGCACGAATATGTTCTTTTGCTTTAGCAGGCGAATCTATGGTTGGGATTTGAGCGCCGTTTTGCGTACCGTGTCCGCCAGTTGAAGTAACGATCATGCCAGCAGAATACAAATCAGCGGCTTCTGTTTCCTCTAGTTCGTCGCGTTCATCACGGTGTGCGTTCATAAAATTAACGCCGGTGGACATATCTAACTGAGCGGTTACACCAAAGCGAAGTGAATCAAATAATTGCGAATCAAAAAATGTATGGGTATGCGCATCAACAAAGCCTGGGGTCACCGTTTGGCCATTGATATCTATCACTCGCAGAGCGGGTTCTTGTGTTACCTTCTGACCAACGTCAGTAATAATGCCATTTTCAACACGCACAGCAGCTGACGCTATGACCCCATTAGCAATGACCACTCGTGCATTAATCAACACAAATGAATTGTCATCATCAAGGTCCGCCAACTCGACTTGCGAACTCTCACTACGAGCATGAGACGAAATCAGGATAAAACTAAGCACAGCAACCATGGCAGGCTTGGTCAGTAGTACAAAAGCCGCGGTCAAAGCTGTTCTAAAAATATTCATAATCGCGCCTCGGCAAACGTAGGTAAGAAGAAACTTCGTTACTTTCAGACAAACGAAGTTCTTGAGCATATCAGCCCAAGCAACAAGAAAATGTAACGGTTGCTGCAGTAAGGCCTAAGTTTGCATAGCATTACTAATTTAGGATGCTAATCAGCTATGTGGACCAAAAATCAAAGCTCATGAATCAATCTCCTTAAACTTGAAACTTAAGATCTAAATACATTCTCAAGATAGCTGTATATTTATACAGTATATCACGGAATTATCAAAAAAATGGTCACTTTCACAAACATTAAATGCTCGTTTCCATTCCTTGAAAATAAAAGAAGTTAACAAATTCAGTCACTTAGTACAAAAATTGAGAATGGAAGTGCGCACTGCTAAGATGGGCTAATAGGAAGGCTCACTTTCACACCACA
This sequence comes from uncultured Gammaproteobacteria bacterium, assembly GCA_964434375.1. Taxonomy (GTDB): domain Bacteria; phylum Pseudomonadota; class Gammaproteobacteria; order Arenicellales; family Arenicellaceae; genus Arenicella. The sequence goes on from CAYSUU010000052.1 coordinate 3,930, forward strand.
AGTAAAGTAAGGTTTTAGGATAAAGATAGACG